>NZ_JBZVWT010000033.1:0-917 GCF_058629175.1 Priestia sp. MDV22-iso46 | reverse complement strand
ACAACATGAGGCTAGCCCTAAAGCTATTTCGGAGAGAACCAGCTATCTCCAGGTTCGATTGGAATTTCTCCGCTACCCACACCTCATCCCCGCACTTTTCAACGTGCGTGGGTTCGGGCCTCCATTCAGTGTTACCTGAACTTCACCCTGGACATGGGTAGATCACCTGGTTTCGGGTCTACAACCACATACTAAACGCCCTATTCAGACTCGCTTTCGCTACGGCTCCGCCTTATCAGCTTAACCTTGCATGGGATCGTAACTCGCCGGTTCATTCTACAAAAGGCACGCCATCACCCGTTAACGGGCTCTGACTACTTGTAGGCACACGGTTTCAGGATCTCTTTCACTCCCCTTCCGGGGTGCTTTTCACCTTTCCCTCACGGTACTGGTTCACTATCGGTCACTAGGTAGTATTTAGCCTTGGGAGATGGTCCTCCCAGCTTCCGACGGAATTTCACGTGTTCCGCCGTACTCAGGATCCACTCAAGAGGGAACGAAGTTTCAACTACAGGGTTGTTACCTTCTTCGACGGACCTTTCCAGGTCGCTTCATTTACTTCGTTCCTTTGTAACTCCGTATAGAGTGTCCTACAACCCCAAGAGGCAAGCCTCTTGGTTTGGGCTAATTCCGTTTCGCTCGCCGCTACTCAGGAAATCGCATTTGCTTTCTCTTCCTCCGGGTACTTAGATGTTTCAGTTCCCCGGGTCTGCCTTCAATATCCTATGTATTCAGATAAAGATACTGTTCCATTACGAACAGTGGGTTTCCCCATTCGGAAATCTCCGGATCAAAGCTCACTTACAGCTCCCCGAAGCATATCGGTGTTAGTCCCGTCCTTCATCGGCTCCTAGTGCCAAGGCATTCACCGTGCGCCCTTTCTAACTTAACCATTAGCGAATAAATGGTACAACATA
>NZ_JBZVWT010000030.1:0-3323 GCF_058629175.1 Priestia sp. MDV22-iso46 | reverse complement strand
TATAAAATAAAACCATAAGTTTTATTTTGTACAAAACTAACTCTATTAACAAGAGACTTCGACAAGTGTTTTCCCTACCGTTTCTAGGGGGAACGGTTTAAGAGTGGTGGTACACTACTTAAACAGTTGAAGTCTTTTTTCTATCCGCACGTTTTTGTTAGTTTTATTATAGCGTTAACTAGTCTCATAATTCAATAAAAATTAGCAAAATATATCAAAACAAGTATATTTAGCTACGAGTGATCCTGTGTTGCTGTAGGAATCACCTTTATCATATACGAGTTTTTTAGAGTAGGGGAGGGGTATTTTTTTACCTCTCCTCAAATATTAAAAAGTGTGTTATAATGCCAGATTTTTAATAACGTCCAAGATTTAGTGATTAGTACACTTTCAATGATAATCGCAAATAGTTCTCCTGGGTAGGGTGATTTTTTGTAGTCCTTTTTTGGAAAGAGGGTGAGAAAAAATCACCCTATGCAGCATGTTAAAAATATGATAGGAGCAGTTTCTACTTCATGTAGAAGCTGCTTTTTTGCTAAATTCTGAGGGAGAAAATTGTCCTGTATCCCTGGCTATTTGTACATGTTTATTGGCATTGTTAACGCTAAGTTACCGTTTAGTGAGTTCCCTTTTTAAATTATTTTTCAACTCAGTGGAAGCAGCTTCTGTAATGGTTGTTACATTCCATTCTTTCTTTTGCTCGTATCTAAATCTGTTACAAATGTCTGCTACAAATATCACCACGACATCTCATTTTGTGTTCAACTATGTCATCTTGGAATGGATTGATAGATGTCTTCATCGAATAAAATCATCTGTCTTTTTTTTATTCATCATCATCATACTCTCTGATTATTTCTTTTAACATATCATGCGGGTTTTCCATTGAGATTGCACAAAGCTCCATCATCCTAATGTTAGCCCTAATTAAATTTTTAAGATGTTCTCCTCGACCAGATTGTTGACTGAAAATAGCTAATGCGTAAACCAGTTTTTTTTAAAATTGCTGTCGAGACTGATTAGATTTCTTTGCTAACTCATCAATTTTTTTCAACAGCAATAGGATCAACATTTCTTATTTTAATTTCCCATACTTCATGTTAATTCTCTAAAATAGTGGTGCCTCTCAAAAAATAGAGAGAAGAGCATAAGGGGTTTTTGCCCCCACAGACTGTGTGGGATTAGGCAGAGCCTAACAAAACCTTGGGTACAAGGAAATGTTTGCAAGAACCCCCTCAGCGTACCCTCGAATTAAAGGACAGTCCCTTCACCGCACCTTCAGTGATTGCAACATTTGTGCCAGAAGCCCCTTCACCGACCCTTCATAGTTGATAAATGTCCCCTCAAGGGTCACTTCATTTTGAAGTGTTTTTTGAAAAAAATAAGACAGAAGCAAACGATCTTTTTTATTTCTTTCGCACGTTTATGGTCAAAACGGCCATTTCTTTTTGCCTACAATACAAGTGATTTACGCATGCTTTTTTACCATTTACGAATCAATTTTTATTCTATAAACGATTACCGTTCTAGAAAAATATACGTTCACAAGATGTCGATATTTATTTTTTTCATGTTCACATAAGTTAGAAAAAGATTTTATAAAAAAGAAAATGAAAAGCTATGGAAAAGCCGAGAGAGAATCAAAAATTGTGGTAAAAAAAGATGTGATTCAATCTAATGATGAAGCATTCAGCTCTATGAAGGCGATCAAAAAAGTCTACAAGAAAAGATCCAAAAATTAAGTGAAAAGCAACAGGATTTAACCAGGAGATGAAAAAACACATGTTAACAGTAGGTCAACATGTGTTTTTTTGAGGTTCGCAGCAGGTTCACATTATTGCTTTTTTATGTTCAGAGTAGGTTCACATGGAGGAGTTTAGGTCAACAGTAGGTTCACATTCAACAGGTTTTCTTGTCCCCACGGTTTTGCTAGGCTCTGCCTAGCCCCACACGTCCTGTGGGGGCAAAAACCCCTTATGCTCTTCTCTCTTTTGTAGTGGGGAACCACAATGTACAGGAAAGGAACGAATGTCATGGATATGTTTTTAAGAAATATTAATCCAATAGCCGTTAAAAAAATAGATGAAATAAAAAAAAGAAGATTTGTTATCAGGATTTTTTTGAAAGGCGGCTTAGAAAAGAGAGAGGTACTGAGAGAGATAAAGGATTGTGACAAAGGGAGAAAAGAGAAATCATAAAATGGATTTACGAAATTTTTTGCACGGAATAGGGGAGCATAATCTTAAAAGAACGGAGTACAGCACAAGAAACGGAACGTTAAAAAAAGCAAAAGTTTGAAGGCGAAGTGAAGGATGAAAAGTCTACTTTTTTATATTTGAAAGCTAGAAGGAGGAAGCAGCGAGCAACTAAAAGCTGTTCCTACGATTCCTCTTTTTAATGATTGGTCGAGATAGCTTATGTAACACAAACGGGATGCAAACGATTATACATCCCGTCATGTGAAGAAGGAAAAAGTAGCTTTTAATGCAGTTAATGATCTTTAAGGAACACTTCATTTACGTAATTCCATTGCCTAATGAAACAGTAACTTGAAAAAGTATCTTCTCTTTAACAAACACCTCATTTAAGCATTGAACTAAAAAATATACAATGTGAACGAAGTCGTTCTTGGTCTGCGACAAACACCTCATTTGCACAGTAATAAATGAACATTATTGTCTACCCATTATATACATTCTTACTACGTTCATGACTACCATCCCCTTATGAATCAAACATACATCGGTTTACAATAAGGTTTTCTGAAATATGCCTGCTGTAGACACCTCATCCCAAATGTAAGAAGCTTTGTAATAATTAGTTTAATCAATTACTTGTTTTCCTTCTTCCTTATATAGAATGTCTCAATAGCCTATTTATAATCCAGTAAGCTAATAGGGATTTTTTGGGTTACACGCACGCTTTATTTACAAGGTAGTTTAACTAATGAAGTCTTATATATAGAAATTAGTTTTATTGATTAACAACTAATAAAATGTATGCTAAAAGGATAATGAAATAAATAGAATATTTTTTAGAAAATATGTTGACTTTTTAGTAAGTATATTTTATTATTATAAAGCGTCGTTGAGAAACACCAGTAACAACGAAGCGAAAAAAAGATTTTCAAAAAAGTTGTTGACATTATATTGATAACTTGATAAGATATTAAAGTCGCTTAAGAGCGGCGGTTGAACTTTGAAAACTGAACAAAGCGACAAACGTCAACGTTAATTTTTATTTTTTAAATGAGCAAGTCAAACATTTCTTCGGAGAGTTTGATCCTGGCTCAGGATGAACGCTGGCGGCGTGCCTAATACATG
>NZ_JBZVWT010000029.1:0-4559 GCF_058629175.1 Priestia sp. MDV22-iso46 | reverse complement strand
CTTTCGACTGATCCTGCTCGAAAGCAGCAACTTGTGCAAATACCTGTAAAAATTGTGCTGTTTTTGAATCACTTGCTCTTGTGCTGCTACTTGAGCTTGCTCTTGTTCTTTTTGTGTTTGTTCTTGTGCTGCTTGTTCTTGCTGAGCTTGTGCCGTTTGAGGCTGCTGCGCTTGTGGAGCTGCCTTTGCTACTGGCGCACTAGCTGTTTGAGATTGAGCTGCTTGTGCCGTTTTAATTTTAAATTGTTCTCCAGGGAAAACTAAGTCTGATGTTAAACCGTTCCATTCTTTAATTTCTTCTACTGTTACGCCATAATGTTGACCGATTGACCACAAAGTGTCACCACGTTTTACAGTATGTACGATTTCTTTTATGCTAGATAAGTTTAGTGTCTGATTTGGATAAATTAGTGTTGATGTTAAGTTATTAGCATCTTTTAGCTCGTCTACGCTCACATTATGATTTTGAGCGATTTTCCATAAAGTGTCACCTTTTTGTACTTCATACGTTCCGCTTGTAGAGGCAGATGCTGCACCTACAAATCCTGCTGAAAGAATTGCCGTTGTCCCTAGAGTAAATACAAATTTCTTCATTTTCCGAATACCTCCTTATTTACTCAATGACTGAATGATACCACCTGTTCATTTCACTTCCATTACAGGAATATTTTACTTTTATTACGGATTTAATTAATTTTAAACATTTTCTTGTAATATTTCTGACAATTCATTTTTGAATAATGATTAAATTTCATCAAAATCATGTCAAAATTTGAAGAAAACTCTATAAAAAGTTTGAGTTGTATTCGGTGATAAAAGTAACTTATCAGCAAAAAAAACCTTCTAAAAGCAGTTAGCTTTTAGAAGGTTTTTTTACTGATATGAAACAGTTAAAGTTGGAGCATATGCAGGACTGTCGCCCCCATAAATTTCAACTACGTCACTTAAAAAGTCCGCTGGACCTGAGCTTGACAAGCGAAATTGAGTTTTGCCGGTCCTATTCATATATCCCCAAAGTGAGGAAGGAAGTTGAATAGTTGTATATCCATTATTGAGTGAAGGCACTGACATTTGGAAGCCCGCTGAAATAGATGGTGAAGCCTGATAATCTATTTGTTCTAAAGCACTGCTAGCTCCAAATACACCGCTTTTAATATCGCCTTTCAAAGATGAAATATTACCAGTTGAAGATTTGCGATAAATTTTTAAAGATACATCCGTAATGATTGCATCATCAGGTAAAGAACTTGTGTCAAAAGATAAAATGGTTCGGTATGTGTCGGTATTGTACATTCCTTTATCCCCAATTTTATGAATAGAACTACTCATACCGTCAGCTGATAAGTTTCCGATAAATCCATCTTCAGCAGCAAGCGAAGAAAATACTGAAGGTTTCTCTGAAGTTCCAGAAATTTGATAAACTTCCGTCTTTACTTCCTCTTGGTTGCCTGCTGCGTCTACACTAAAAAACTTTACTGTTTTGCTAGAGTTGATGGTAATAGGCTCAGAGTACTTTAGAGAATTAACAGTTGGTATGCTTCCATCTAATGTATAGTAAGTGATGGCAGGTTCATTGGTTGATAATGAAACAGAAACAGAACTTCCATACGTTCCTCCCGCTGGTGAAGCAGCTGTAACCGGTGGGGATATATCTCCTGAATTAGGAGCATCACCATTTTTCGGATGGCTTTTAAAAAAGTTCCAGCTTAATTTAGTTGCATTTGGTCCTTTAGGATCTGTATAAGAACCGGATGTACTTCCCCCTGACCAAGCGTGTCCCATTCCTTCTATCATGTACTTTTCCATTACTGTTTTTCCAGCTGTATCCTTGTAAATATATTGCGTATAGCTTCTTCCACCAGATACTGTACCTGTTGCAGTTTGATCTGCCGTATCATCAATATTGTTATTATCCAGCCCATCAGACGCTCTATCATTTGTTTGAGCCCATTGCGATAATATTTGATGCGCATTTATAGGCGCAACAGTGTAGTCGGCCGTCCCATGAAACAAAATAACTGGAACCACTCGTTTATGATCTCCCATGGCTGAATAGGCTAAATCTCCTTGTTGGATAGGATTAGGACCTCCACTGCTCATTGCTGTATAAGCACCTGTCACATTAGTCGCTGCTTTATATTCTAAGCCAGCTCCAACGCTAATAGCTGCAAATATGTCTGGATAAGTAGCTCCCATAATAACACTCATAGCTGCACCAGCAGATAGCCCTCCAACAAAGACTTGGTCGGCATCTATTGAATAACTGCTTTTTATTTGATTGACCATTCCAGCAATTAACGCTGGTTCACCGCTTCCCCTGGATTGATGAGCCGTATCAAACCAGTTCCAACACTTATTTGAATTAGCAGAAGAAGGTTGTTCTGGATAAAGAACAAGAAACTTCTCTGTCTCCGCCAGTTCATTCATTTGTGTTCCTGCTGCAAATTGATCAGGGTCTTGAGTACAGCCATGTAGCATAACTACTAGAGGTAAGGCAGCACCTCTCTGATAACTGCTAGGTACGTACAGTTTGTATGTCCTTCCATTATATGTTTTAGAGGTAAAACTTCCTGCGGCTGAAGAAGATACAGCACCTAAAGATAAAAAAAGTATAAAAATCATCCCTGCTATAAATAATCGTTTCATCTTCCTGCTTCCTCCTTATATTGATATGGTTATACTTGGCAGCAAACGTACATATCGGTATGGTAGGGAAATGAATAAGAGTTACTAGTAAGATGATAGCAAGGTTTTATGTAATAAAATTTATATTAACTGCACGATTTGCCTACGCTTATGAGGACGAATAAAATCATTCATCTTCCAAATAAAGAAAACGCTTACATAAAATTGTAAACGATTGTGCCGATAAATACTATAAAAAAGACATACCTTTTAAAAATAGGCCGGTATGTCTTCTATGGATTGCTTACTTAAGTATTCATATTGTGACTCGCTGCAATTTACCATAGCAATGGATTGAGGATAACGTTGTAAATGAGAAGGGAGCTCCTTAAACCCAAACTGATGATAATATTCAGGAAGAATATCGCTATACAGCATAAAAATAGCGCTGCGCTTCTCTATCTTCATCTTTTTAAAAAAGTCTTCAAGCATATCACGGCCATACCCCATTCGTTGATAAAGCTGGTGTACAACAACGGATCCAATACCATGCAAAGCAAACTTTAATCGAGGAGTTTGTAAAAGAAGCAAAATAAATGAACCAATAATTTGATTCTCTTCATTTACGTATACATACCGAATTCCATATGTTTCTTCTTTTTGATTATCTCTCACATACTCTTTGTACGTCCTGCCTTTAGGCCATGCGGCATATCCCATTTGATAGACTTCTGCCAATTCTTCAGACTTTATTTTTCTTAATAACATGAACATCCCCTCTTTATTTATAATCCCATACGTCAGCAGACATTTTTTATAAAGTTAAAAATAGTTCCTGTATGTATATATTATACTTCATCCTACGGAAGCTTTCTTGCTCTGAGTGCTATTAACAGCTAATAGTGAGCTACTTTCTCAAAAAACTAGAAAGATTCCTGATAGTTGTTCCTTACCCATAGCAGTCATATATGTAAAGATACTCTTTATCATTCCATAAAAGCATAGAGATGTAAATGTATTTCCAGCTTCATTTAGCATTCATTACGTATTACTCATCAAAAAAAGCATAGAAACTACGTTCTATGCTTTACAGTGAAAGTACTCATCATTTCTTAAGCTTTTTCGTTCTCTACATACTCCACTAGATGAAAGAAAAAACGATATGTAAGAACAAGAGCTTCACCTATCGACATTTTTTCATTAAACTCTTTTATAGCATCTAACTCAATATTCACATCCCATAATCCATCTTTATCATTAAATAAAAGCTGGACGCTTGTTAGGCTTTCATTAAGTTCTTTAGCAAAAAATTGTTTTAGTAAAGAACCGAATTTTTTTTGCATATGTAACCCCGTTAATACTTTATATGTGCCAAACACATCATCCACTTCAAAAGAACATCCATCAAGCTTAATAAATTCGAACCATTTTGATTCTACATATAGAAATTCACTTCTGTGTTCTTTCAAATAAGAAATAGGAGTATCTAAAAATGAAAGAGGAGATTCTTCTGTGATCAGCTCGTCCGTTTCTTTCTCTACTCTTTCGATATAAGAATCTTTAAAACGTAAAGATGCCTCTTTTTCTTCTATCATCAGGTTTTGCGGTACCAACTCTTTTTGCAACGCATATTCCTTTTCTTCCTGGTATAGAGATAAAGATTGACCTTGAACGTTCATTTCTTTTTCAATATAAGTTTGAATATTACTTTGTAACATGAAAAAACCTCCTGATTAATCTGCATCACTATCTTATATCATAACCTAAACAAGTGTTTATAAATATAACCAAACAAAAAATCCTTAGGCATAGCCTAAGGATAATAATGATATATTCAAGTATGTATAAAAGATAATTTGGTTGCGGGGACAGGATTTGAACCTGCGACCTTCGGGTTATGAGCCCGACGAGCTACCGAACTGCTCCACCCCGCG
>NZ_JBZVWT010000028.1:0-5261 GCF_058629175.1 Priestia sp. MDV22-iso46 | reverse complement strand
AAATGACTGAGAAACAGATATTAAATGATTATTTAAATGATTTTTAGGTAAATCAAGGTTAATAAAGGGGGACGATGTTTTTTCGTCCTCAAAGCTTGGTGTATCAACGTTTTCAGCACGTTCTGGACTTGTCACAGGAGTTGTCACAGGAGTTGTCATTTCTTCTTGTTGAAGCGTTTGAATACCTGTTGTATCGTGTGCAAAAAAGATTTCCTCACAAATTTGATCAAAATTCTTATGGCTTTTAAGGATAAACACATAGCTATCAGGATGAGCACCTGTTGTATCTTCTTTGATATAACGTGCCACGATCATAAACGGTGTTGCCTTTAACGACTTCACAAAGCGAGAAACGGTACTTTGAGATACATCAAATTTTTGCATAAGTGTTTTTGATTGGATTGCTTGAATGCCCGTAGCAACAAGGTTATAAATCACGTAATCTAACATTTCCATACGTTTTTTAGGGAATACTTTATGTAAGGCCAATTGTTGTTTTTTGAAATGAGTACGAAGTGTTTCTAAAAACGCTTCTTTCTTTTTGCGAAGGGTAGGTTTCTCTTTCCATAACCATTTGAATCGTCCGTTGAAGGTATTTACATCTTGTAAATAGCAAGTCAATATCTTTGTCATTTGTTCATCTTCTCCTTTAAGGAACACAAAAAAGACACTGTTTCCCTGAAGAAAGGAAAACAATGTCTTAATTAAGATAAACTAAGCCCTTGAAATAGATGTCAATTTCGTATAAAATAAAACCATAAGTTTTATTTTGTACAAAACTAACTCTATTAACAAGAGACTTCGACAAGTGTTTTCCCTAGTCGCATTAGGGGGAACGGTTTAAGGGTGCTTCCAACACCTCTTAAACAGTTGAAGTCTTTTTTCTATTCCGGTCATTTTTGTTAGTTTAATTATAGCGTTAAGTAGTCTTATAATTCAATAAAAAATTAGCAAAATATATCAAAACAAGTATTTTTGGCTACGATCCTTTTGTTATTTCTTTAGGAATCGACTTCATCATAGCTGAATTTGTGGAATCTGGGGAGGGGTATTTTTTTACCCCTCCCCAGATATTTAAAAGTGTGTTATAATGCTAGATTTTTAATAACTTTGAAGATTTATTGGTTCTTACACTTTCAATGATAATCGCAAATGGTTATTCTGGGTAGGGTGATTTTTTGTAGTCCTTTTTTGGAAAGAGGGTGAGAAAAAATCACCCTATGCAGCATGTTAAACATATGATAGGGACAGATTCCACCTCATGTAGAAGCTGCTCTTTTGTTGAAGTCTGAGGTTGGAGATTTTCCTAGAAATTTCACAGCGCTCCACCATTTTAATGTTGATTCTAATTAAAATTTCAAGGTGTCCTTCCCAGTCGAATTATTCATTAAAAATAGCTAATTTACAAACCTGTTTTTTCAAAATTACTGTCATGATTGTTCGAATTTCTTT
Organism: Priestia sp. MDV22-iso46; assembly: GCF_058629175.1. Lineage (NCBI taxonomy): Bacteria > Bacillati > Bacillota > Bacilli > Caryophanales > Bacillaceae > Priestia > Priestia sp. MDV22-iso46. The sequence continues at coordinate 3,809 of NZ_JBZVWT010000028.1, read as the reverse complement.
GCTTCCTCATCAATTTTTTTAACAGTAGTAAGATCAACAGTTCTTATTTTACTTTCTATATTTTATTTAAAATCCCCAAAATAGTGGTGCCCTTTAAAAAATAGAGAGAAGAGCATAAGGGGTTTTTGCCCCCACAGGCTGTGTGAGGTTAGGCAGAGCCTAACAAAACCTTGGGTACAAAGAAATGCTTGCAAGAACCCCCTCAGCGCACCCTCAAATTAAAGGACAGTCCCTTCAACGACCCTTCAGTGATTACAACATTTGTTCCAGGAACCCCTTCAACGACCCTTCATAGTTGATAAATGTCTCCTCGAGGGTCACTTCATTTTGAATTGTTTTTTGGGAAAATAAGACAGAAGCAAACAATCTTTTTTATTTCTTTTGCATTTTCATAATCAAAACGGCAATTTCTTTTTGCTTATAATACAAGTAATTTACGCGTGCTTTTTTATCATTCATGAATCAATTTTTATTCTATAAACGATTACCATTCTGAAAAAATACACGTTCACAAGCGTCGATATTTATTTTTTTTATGTAGAAAAAAATTTATAAAAAAGAAAATGAAAGGTTATGGAAAAGCCGAGACAGAATCCAAAATTGTGGAAAAAAAGATGCGATTCAATCTAATGATGAAAGCATTCAATTCTATGAAGGTGACCAAAAAATTCTACAAGAAAAGATCCAAAAATTAAGTGAAAAGCAACAGGATTTTGCTATGAAGTGAAAAAACACATGTTCACAGTAGGTCAACATGTGTTTTTTTGAGGTTCACAGCAGGTTCACATCATTAGTTTTTCATGTTCACAGTAGGTTAACAGGGCAGGGTTTAGGTCAACAGTAGGTTCACATTCAATAGGTTTTCTTGTCCCCACGGTTTTGCTAGGCTCTGCCTAGCCCCACACCTATGGTGGGGGCAAAAACCCCTTATGCTCTTCTCTCTTTTGAAGTGGGGACTCACAATTTACAGGAAAGGAACGAATATGATGGATAGGTTTTTACGAAATATAGATCCAATTGACATTAAAAAATAAATGGAATTGAAAAATAAAAAAGATTTCTCGCTAAGATTTCTTTAAAAGTCGACTTAAAAAGGTGGAGGTATTGAGAGAGAAAAAGTATTAGGACAAAAGGAAAAAGAGAAATTATAAAATGGATTTACAAAATCTTTTGCACGGAATAATGGAGCACAATCTACAAAAAAAGAATTGTAGCACAAGAAATGGAACGTTAAAAAAAGCAAAAGTTTGAAAGCGAAATGAAGGCAGAAGAGTCTTCTTTTTTTATATTAGGAAGGGAGAAGGAGAGAAGAAGAAGAGAAGAAGAAGCAAGATAACCAGCGAATTAAGATTTGATTATTGTTAACAAGTACTATAACAAGCTAGCTTATTTTCATAATGGTTATATGGAAATCGTTGATCAAGTTAAAACAACGGGAGAATTTTATGCTCATGAAGTTACAGGTGAAAAAGAGAACATGGGATTTTTTGTTTGTCCTTCTTGTCTGGTAAGAGTACATTATAAAAAAGACCACTTCTTTTTACGTGAACATTCGGCAAGTTGTACATATGTAAAGGGTCAGTTGGATAAAAAATATAGGTGAATAAAAGAGAAAGCCAGACTAGTTAAAACCAGTCTGGCCTCTTAAGATAACATGTGCATTGAAATCGAAAGATATTTGGATTATAGCATATTCCAGTTGTCCGTAGAAGGATAGGCTGAAAATCTCCGTATTTAATAGAAAGTCCGGACTAATTAAAATAAAAAAAGGTGCTTTCCCTTAGGGAAAGCACCTTTTTTCGAAATTAAAGTATTGGTTAAACGTATTATAACATGTTTTGCTCCAAAAAGGTAGGGGGATTTTGTCATAACCAAAGTGTGAAACGTAGACAAATACGCATTGATCATAGCTAGGATATTCTGATGTGCAGTTTTAAAATGTTGAAAAAGCACCTCTGAACGGGTGCTGTGAATTAAGCTAGTTCATCGTTCTGGTTTTTTAGGAACTTACTTTCTAACTCTAATTGTTTCATTCGTCGTTGTAATCCTAAATTCTCTAAGTCTTGTTCTAACTCAGAAAATAAGTCAGTTCGTTCTTTAGCATTTCCCCTTAGTTTTCTAGTAGTTGCCAACCGCTTTTGTTCTTTTGAATCCATATTAACAGCCCCTTCCTTGTGATTTGCTAGATTCGACATGGCAGATGAAATATCCTGTAAAAAGACACTTATCTAGAAATGCGACAGCAGTAAAATACAAAAAAACATCCGTTTAGATAGGATGTTTTTATTCTACTCTTATTTCGTTTTCATCTTTATAGCCTGCTCCTGTCGAGCTTCAATTTTTTCTTCAATCTTTTCCATGACCTTTTTATCTTCTAGTATTTTATGTCTGTTTTCATTGACTAGGTTTTGAAAAGAGGGTTTTAACTTTCTCATAAGGGCACTTCTTTCTTACTGTTAAGTTTAGTCCGTAGACAAGTATGATTATAACCATTAAATGAAATAAAGCAATTATTTGCTATCATAAAATGAAGAGTGGAATCCTTATTCTTATAATAGTCAACTTAAGAAGAGTAAGGTAGCTACAATAGTACATACCTTTTGTATTAGGGTTCTATTTCCGTTATTTGCTATCGGTATACCTATGTGTTATACTCCAATTAACTTATTTTTGTTCGGTATATTGAGAAAAGAAAAAACCCTAATTAGAAGTTTTTATCTTGAAATAGTATGTTTGGGCAAGATTGGTAATACATTTGTGGAGTATTCCACAGCAGGAGGCAACATTATGACACAAGGTACAGTAAAATGGTTTAATGCAGACAAAGGTTTCGGTTTCATTGAAATCGAAGGCGGAGACGATGTATTTGTTCATTTCAGTGCTATTCAAGGTGAAGGTTTCAAATCATTAGAAGAAGGTCAAAAAGTTACTTTTGATATCGAGCAAGGTCAACGCGGAGCACAAGCTGCTAACGTTCACAAAGCATAATTAAAAGTAATCACAAAAAAGACTCCTGTAAAGGAGTCTTTTTTTATGGTTTTATAGTTAGAATACCGTGATTTATCTACTATCAGTTAAATAGAAACCCCAGGCTTTAAAAAAGCCTGGGGTTTAGTCAAGACGATCGATACAAGGTTAACTAGTTATAACATACAATAGAATTAGAAAGCAAATATGAACAAAGACTTTTTTATGTATAGGTAGTGTTTAATCTTTCTAAAAGCATAGGTTTATATTATCTTCTATGGGGGTTACGGGGGATTTTATCAATAAGGCGTTTTTTAGCCTCCATCTGACTTTTACACAAAGGACATTTCTGGTGACTATCGTAAGAAAAGTCTTTCCTCATCCACCCTTTACACTCTTCTACTGTACATTCCCAAATTTCTGTTTCTTCTTGAACCGGAGGTTCTTGATTTCTTTTGTTATAATACATACTCATCACTACTCCTCTCTTTATAAGTATGCCTTATAAAGAGAGCATAAATACTTTATATCTTTTATGCCGTTCATATTTTACTAGAATCAATCTCATAGTTGAAAATAAGAGTAAACAGGTGGAACATGAATAGTAAAGTATAGCAATTCATGTTTGGAGAATACTTGTTACGGTGATGTGTAAAATACAATGAGAATAAAAAATAATGTTTTTTAGGAAAACTATTGACGTTTCATTTGATATGTTTTATTATTATAAAGCGTCGTTGAAACGACAACTTGTTTTACGGAATATTGAACTTTGAAAACTGAACAAAGCGACAAACGTCAACGTTAATTTTTATTTTTTAAATGAGCAAGTCAAACATTTC
>NZ_JBZVWT010000027.1:0-7588 GCF_058629175.1 Priestia sp. MDV22-iso46 | reverse complement strand
AACTTTAAAAAAATTATAATCAATATCACTCAAAACAATTATTAAAATTAAAATAATAAGGGATTATGAATAGAAAAAGAACTGGAACCTATAATAAGCTTTTCTCTTTTCTATTCATAAGTTTTGGCCGACATGAGCAAACTACACAAGACGCCGTGAGGCATCAACCAATACCCTTGCAATAGAGCAGAAAAAACCTACCTCTTTGGATTGGAAAGAGATAGGTTTTTTTCTATTTTCAAGGTGTATACTCTATACATCTTTAGTTAACATAATGTCTCTTTCCGGAACACACGGAAAAGGAAACCCCTTGAGCCATAAGGGGTTTGTTGAGTTCCATATTTCCGTGATATGCAGCTTTTTATACATCCTTGATCTGACGGAGTTCTCCTTACAGGTAGTTGAAGAGATGATGCATAAAAAGCGCACCTTTTATGCATATGCTTCAACCCCTAAATAATTGATTTTTTATCTGAATATGTTATAGTGACAGTCCGGCTGATTTTCCAAGTTGGATTTCATTTAACCCCATATTTGTAAATGTAACTAAAAGGCCACCTCTCTTACCACACACTCAAGAGGTGGCTTTTTAGTTTGTTAAAAACATTAATCATCTTTAGGTATATCCTTTTTATAAAAGAAAAAGGTATAAACTGGAGTTTCCATTCTGTACAAGCTTCATACACTGTAATATACGACAAATATAGAAAGAAGTGTATGATCTTATGTTAGGTAATTCTAGGACATTAAAGATTCATGTTTTAACGAGCACATTGGATAAATATGAAGAACGATTGAGTGAATTTCTTCAAAATAATAATTTTGAGATTATAGATATTAAAATTTGTAATGTTGGTCTTGATATTTCAGTTTTAATTATTTATAGAGATCTAGTACAGCATCCCTTCCAATTTAAAAAAAGTCTTTAATACTTGTTTCGTACTTATTAAATTTGATAAGTACGAAACAAGTATTAAAATTGTTCTTATCATTTCTCCCTAATGAATTCTAAAGATTTTTAAATCAAGATGGTGTTATACTGGTTATAACCCTAAATAAATCGGAGGTTATAACTAATATGTACATGGAATTCTATGAAAAAGTAGATGGATTAGCAAGAGCTATTGGAGTCACTACTTCAACTGCTAAGAAATATTATTTACTTTTTGAAGAGCATGGTTATAACTTTAAACGTAATCAGCAAGGACAACTCTTGTTTTCACAAGATGATATAAATTTATTTAAAGAATTAATGCTTTTAAAAAATGAAAAAGGCATGACTGTTCCGAAGGCTGTAAAGGAAATTGTAAAAGATAAAGTTATAACTGACACAACTGATATAACCGACATAACTGTTACAACAGAAGATATAACGGTTATAACCAAACAAGTCACAACCGTTATGACCGAACTAGATGAGTTAAAACAATTAGTAAAAAACCAAAATGAAATTATAGAAAAACAGCAAGAGGACTTTAAGAAGCAATTTTTAAAACAAGAAGCATACATAAAAGATAGTTTAGAACAACGAGATAAGACATTGATTACAACATTAAGGGAAATGCAAGAATCACAAAAAGAAATAGCTACTAGCTTGTCAAAAGAACAGGCTAAAAAGAAATGGTGGCAATTATGGTTACGTTAGACTACTCAAATTGATTGGGTAGTTTTTTTAATTAAAAGATGGCCGTCTTGAGACGGTTTTTTTAGCCTTTAGGCTATTATTTTTCTAACGAAAAAATTATAAAAAGACCCTTGCAATTCTATTAGCGAATTGCTATTTAAATAGAGAGTGAGAAGAGAGAAACTTTTTAAAGTATTATAAACGTTGTTATATCAGCGTTTGTAATACTTTTCGTGTGTTGCAAAAATGCAACAGTTGCGTTGCATTTTTGCAACACACGAAAAGTAAAAAAAGAGCCTATTATAGGCTCTTTTTTAATTAAAATAATTTATCTGGTAAATCTTTTAATATTTTCATTTTCATAGCTTTATGAAACATAACTTGCAAAGCTTGATTTACGTTATCTTTATCACCTGCATAAATAACATGTGGATTTACAAAAATAGCATAAGCTTTCGCGTTATTATCTTCAACTCCTGATTCGCCCTTAAATAAGATGCCTTTTTTAACTAATGAATTGATAACAGTACTTGTATTTGTTCTGTTGCTATTAATTAATTTTGCGATTTCTGAAATGTTAGCAGGTACTGGATTTTTAGCTTTAATATCTAAAACAATACAATTAGTTGAAAAAGCTATATATGGGACAATATCATGCAAAAACACTTTTTCTCTCCCAGTAAAATATTTCAGTTTGTTTAGGTATCCCTGATTCTCCTGCAAAGTTTGTACAAACCTCACTCTCGATTGTGGAGTTCTTTTTGTCCCTATAAAAATATCTTTACCAGTAGCTTGACTTAACGTTTCCATTGCTTGATTAACTTCATCTTGATCTACACCATGATAATCTGCTTTAGCTCTCTCTTTTTCAGCTTCTAGATCTCTTGACCTTGCCTTTTTTTCCGCTTCAACAAGTTTTTTTTCCAAATTCACAATATTATTTTTGCCGTTTTCCAAACTAATTCCTCTCCTTATGTGGCAGGAATCAGCCCCTTATGATAGAATATGTACATAAATATGTATATAAGGGACCCATTCCCTTTCTGTTTTTCGAGAAACCGCCAAGCCGACCAAAGCAAGGGCGGTTTTTCTCATTTATACTACATTCAACACTATCAATAATTTCCCTCTTTTTCTACTCTTTTCGCAGTTTTTCAACTAATTTTGTAAAAGCCTAAACCATTATCCTAGATTAATACCAAACAATCCAAAGAACCATTTAAACAAGAAAAACATAGGTACCATAAAGACAGCTGCACCAGCTCCATATTTCACCCAATCTAACCAGCCATTAAACGCTACACCTAACTTAGCGTTCGATATCATAGTCTTGCTGTTTTTTTCGATTTCGCTGAGTTCTGACTTCGCTTTCTCGCTCAACATGTCGAACTTGCTCCCCAGATTGTTGTTGATCTTCTCGAGTTCGTCTTTGATCACTTGATTGTTTGTTTGGAACTCGTTGTTTAGAAACTCCTGATTCTTTTTCATCTCGCTGTGCAATACCCTGATGGCCGTCTTCATCTCGGCCAAAGTTTCGTTCGTATATTGCTTGTGCTCTAAGATGGCGGTCTCTAATTTGTTGATCGATGTCAGCGAAGTCAATCTCATTTCCGCTTGTACGTCTTGGCTCGTCTGTTTGATCTGTTCGAGCTCTTGCTGCATCATCATCTCTTTGTTCATGTTTTCTTTCAGAAACGTCGAGAGATAGCCCTCTGTCGCTCTGAGACGCAAAATCATCTCCTGGTATAACTGATATAACTCCTGCATGTCCTCTCTCGGCTGTGCTTCCTGCACTTGTTGTCTTTCTTTCTCTTGTAACTTGTCTTTCAAAGCCATGTAAAATCGTCTCCTTTTCGTACGCCAACCCTAATTTAGTGCCACGTACCTTTTTATTCGATTCTAGATGCTCATACGTGATGTTTTTGCCTCTTAAAGTGGCTTGGACACCCTGCTCTTTTAAACGTTCCTGGAACTCTTCAAAACTAGCTGTCTGCTCCTTGGCTTGATCAATGGCCGTTCGAATTTCATCCTTCCAACTAGACTCACCTTTCTCAAGTAATGACTGTTCAGCTAATGTATAACGAACATCGGCCGTGCGCTCTTCTACAACGGAAAGTCCATGTTCCTTGCACAGCTCATCACTTGCTTTACGAAAACGGTCAATGGCATCTTGGCCATGGGCATGAAACTTTCTCCCATCCTCATAGTTCACGGCATTAATGACAATGTGGTTATGAATGTGATCTTTATCTGTGTGCGTATAGACGGCCACCTCGTGACCTTTTGCCAACTTCTCAGCCAGTTGTAACCCAATTTCATTAGCTTGCTGGGGATCCACTTCATCTGGCTTAAACGACTGAATGACATGGTGCGCTTGTATACCGCCATTTTTGCCCCATATTTCCCTTGTAGCCTTAAATTGGTTCCTTACATAGTCCACATCGCAATCAAGTGAATTTGACACCTCAGCGCGCTTCTCAGCGTACTTCAGTAACGCGTTGGCATTTTTCGTGGTACTCAGCTTAATTGTTGCCATGCTGCAGCCAATCCCTTTTTAATTTCGTCGAGATTGTATACCAATCTCTCAAGCTCCTGTTCACTTAAATGTTCAATGTCTCGTGCATTGCACCATCTCGCAATCTGGTTCACATTGGTACCCACTGCACGCAATTCCTTCGCAATTGCTAGAGCACCCTCACGATTGATCTTCGGCTGTCGTATGCGGGTACCCTGTGCCTTTGCTTTCACAAAGGCAGGCACCGTCATTCCTACGTTATCCGCCATCAGCGATAGCCGTTCGAATTCCTCTTCAGTGACACGGAACTTCACCTGTTTAGGCTCGTTCCTACGCTCGCCTTTCGTCTCGCTCATACCTTTATTCCTCCTTATGTTCACCTACTGAACGTGGTGAACTTGGTGTAAAATTCCAGCTGTATGCTTCCATAATACACCAAACATTCGGAATAAGGTAAGCTCTACAATTGGTACCCAATTGAGCTTGGTTATGCCTAGCATAACAATCCCCCCAGCCCCCTTTTCAAGGGGGAGCCAAACCGCGGACGCTGTCCACACCTGCCAAAGGAAAGCTCCTTTGGAATGGCTTTTACAAACACCCCCAACCCCCTCAAAACTTTGAGGGGGCTCCCTCGCCGGTTGGCGTCAAACAAACTCGTTTGTTTGAGTGCCAAGAGGGTCTTTGGTGTAGTGACATTGTCAATTCCTTAATGCTCCCTACGGTCCGCTTACCATTGACAACGCAGCTTATCTCCCCCTTTGTTTTGGGGTAGAGGCTGGCTGTTTATGTTTTTAAGTGCGTTGTTTACCTTGGAGTAAGATGAGCACTTTTGTACGGCCGAGCTGGCGGTTCGGCAGGTATACTTGCTTAAACAAGCCGATTCCCATATCCTTCGTTTTGGGTATGTCGGCTTGGCGAGAGATCCAAACCTGCCGAAAGTCTTTATACAAGGAGAAAAGAGTGGAGATTTTTTAAGTGGGTTTCTTGAAAAATACGACTCGTACCTTGTATAAAGGCTAGCCCCCATTGATTGAAAATGAATTTTCATCCAAAAATAAAAAAAGCTAGCATCTAGCTAACTTTTTTTAAACAAATTAGATTTAATGATTAGCATCCTCCACCAAAGCCGCCGAAACAAGAAGCCCCGATAATAATTAATAGAATAAAGAGGACAATAATTAAAGCAAAACCACTGCCAAAACCACAGCCGCCTCCGCCGTAACCATATCCGCCATAACCGCAACCGCCAAAGCCCATATTTTCACCCCCGTATATGCTTAATACTTCTAAGATATGCATAAAAAATTAAAATGCTCGCCTATACTCTGGACTGGTAAAAATAATAGGATTTTTGTAGATATATATAAACCATTTAGATTATTTTACATAGAATGAATGAACCATAACATTGAATCCCAGTAGATCAGTTATCCTCCCGAACGGATTTGCAGTTGTTAAAAAACAGAAAAACTCCCTGCCGCCTGGGAGTTTTTCTGTTTCTTTAGATGTATATTATATATATGTTTAGTTAGTATAATGGATTTTATTGGAATTCATTATCTGAAAAGATTTTGAATATTATTAGAGAAGGCTCTAGGAATGCCACTTCGATAAAGCCATCTCTCATTTAAAAGAAAAAACAATCTGTCTTCCAATACAGATTGTTTTTTCTTTTTTTTGACTTTGTAAATTATGAAGGTGAAAAATGAAACTAAAAGGATTCTAAGTGTGAGACGAAAATTATTCGAAATACATCATATGCCCTTATTTTCCTTTAGGTAACTTGCCTATTAGGAATAAAAGACAATAGTTAGAGTAAACTAATCATATGTAGATTTTCTAAAAGAAAAACCCACCTCTGACAAATCAGGTGGGTTTTTCTTTTAATACATAAGTTATTGATAACTTGAGCAAACTACCAAAGACGCCGTGAGGCATCAGCAACTTTAAAATCCTTATTCTTTTAACAGAAAAGCCTACCTTCTCCCTAACTCTAAGGTAGGTTTTTTCAGGTTTTTCGCTGTATATGGTATACATCTTTAGTTAACATAATGTCTCTTATAAGAAGCAAAAAGCCTTAAAACAATTAGTTTTAAGGCTTTTTGCATAGAGATCTTCTTTTTGTAAAACAAAGTACATAATAAAAATAAAAGAAGAGAAAAGATTTTCATATATTGCTATAAACCTTGATATATCAAGATTTATAGGACTTTTTTGAAAGTGAAAAATAACTCATATCCAAGTTGATTTTAACTCCTATGAGGGTTATTTTTAACTCACATAGGAGTTAAAAATAACTTTTATAAAGAGTTGTTTTTTGTAAAAAAACAAGGGTTAAAAACAACACTATTATAGAGTTTAAATTAACTCTAATAAAGAGTTGATATTAACTGAAATATAAGTTAAGATAAAAATATAATAAATGGTAAAAAATGATAGAGGTGGACAATGTGGCTAAAATATCAAAAGTGGAAACAACAAAAGTCGTTGATATGAACGGAGAAATAACGGAAGAAACGACAAGTGTTTCTTTTAACTATGGAAAAGAACCAGACTACATAAAAGTATATCTCGACAATATTGTTGTGTTAGCAGAAATACAAGGATGGATAAGCAAGGTATTATACGAGCTTATAAAAGGCGTAACTTATGCAAATAAAGGACAATTTATCATCATTAACTCAGGATATAAACGAATTGTAGCTGAGAATTTAGGGATTAAACAACAATCAGTAACTAATGCAGTTAATCAGTTAACCAAAAAGAATATTCTAATAAAAAAAGAAACAGGCGTTTTCTTATTAAACCCTCAATTCTTTGGAAGAGGTGAATGGAAAGACATATCTAAAATTAGATACGAAGTAGAACTAAGTGCAGACGGAAAAGTTATGAGATTAAAAGATACAAATTGAAAAAATCATTAAAACATCGTGTTCAAAAGAATGAACACGATGTTTTCTACAACTGCACATATATGTTCACTTTGAGTTAACATAAAACATATTTTCGGAACACCTTAATAAATAAAAGAAGGAATTTCTTACAAAATAAAACAGTACACATTCTGTCTATAAATTACCAGCTATGTTTTGACTAAATACACTACCATTCTTAGTATTAGTTGTATTTTTTTTATTTATAATATTCATGAAGTTCCCTGTATTAGCAGAACCAGCACCTACTTTTGTCATGTCTGTGCTTTTTGGTGCAATCTTAAAACAATCACCAAATTCAACAGTAGGTGATGATCCAAATAAACTAGAAATGTTAACTGCTCCTACAACAGATGGCATTTTTATTCCTCCTCTATCCTGCAAATAATTATGTAACAATTGTATTCTAAACCTGCTTTAAAAGTAGCTTAACCGTTGAAACTTTAAAAAAATTATAATCAATATCACTCAAAACAATTATTAAAATTAAAATAATAAGGGATTATGAATAGAAAA
>NZ_JBZVWT010000026.1:0-8659 GCF_058629175.1 Priestia sp. MDV22-iso46 | reverse complement strand
CTGAGAGAATTGCAAGGGTCTTTTTATACTTTTTTCGTTAAAACTATAAAATTAAAATAGCTATTTAAAATACAAGGTTCGAGTAGTATTTTTTAAGAAAATCACTTAAAAAATCTCCACTCTTTTCTCCTTGTATTTTAAATTTCGGCAGGAGTGGTTATATCGCCAAGCCGAAACATACCCAAAACGAAGTCAAAGATGCTCGGCTTACGACGGCCATTATACCTGCCGAACCGCCAGAGCAAATGTCCAAAATTCTACTCTTTTTCATAATGTATCTACACTATTTTCAAAGCCAGCCTCACACCCCAAAACGAAGGCGGCCACGTGATTCTAAAATATAAGTCTAAATCATCTTTTAAAAGGAACTTTTCTTTTATATATCGAATGACATATCATAGGACATAGCAGGAGGTTGTGCGATATGTCAGGTGACACAAAGAAGCAGCAAAAGGTTTATACAGCAAGGGAAGTCGCTACCCTTTTAGCGATACAGAACACTACTGTTCGTAAGTATTCTCAGCTGCTTGAAAAAGCAGGGTACCATATCCATAAAAATGAGTTGGGCCACAGAGGTTTCTTTGATAAGGATGTAATTGTTTTACGTAAGATTAGAGAGTTGATAAAGCACCCTGATATGTCACTGGATCAGGCTATAAATGCAGTGATATCAACGGTTGGCGAAGACGATGTGTCAGACCGTGACACAGAGGAATTAGTGACATATCAGGGGACACAACAGTATGAGCAATTGCTAAAACAATTTGAAGATTTTAAAGAAGAACAAATGAAATTTAACCAAGAACTACTGAAACAGATCCAGCAAAGAGATGAGTATATTTCGAAGAAATTAGAGAATAGAGATCGTGAACTTTTAGATGCTGTTAAAGGAATTCAAGAAACTCAAAAACTTATTGCTGCCAGTGAAGAAAAGAAAAAGAAGTGGTGGGAATTTTGGAAATAAAAAAACTGCCAGCTAGCTGGCAGTTTTTTTATTTAAATGAGTTATTTCCGATAACATCTTAATCTCTACTTTAATTATAACCCTATTTGAAAATTATTTATAGACTGTTTTTCCACTCATGTCCGGCCTTATACTGTTATACGGAAGTCAAAAAGTATAAGGGGTGTGGCTATATGAATGACAAAAAGAATGTCTTAGATCCTGGTCCGTTTTTTCATGGTACTAAAGCAGAACTGAAAATCGGAGACCTGCTTGAACCATTGTACTTATCCAATTATCAGGATAAAAAATCTAACCATATCTATTTTACTGGAACATTAAATGCTGCTAAATGGGGTGCTGAATTAGCAAGATCTAATTCAAAAGAGAGAATTTATATTGTAGAACCATTAGGCGATTTTGAAAATGATCCGAATTTAACTGACAAGAAGTTTCCTGGAAACCCAACACGTTCTTATAGATCTAAATCTCCTTTGAAAATAGTAGCTGAATTAGGTTCATGGGAAAGACATTCCGATGAAGAAATAGATCATATGCTTACATCTTTAAAAAAGTTAAGTGAAGAAGGAAAAAATGTAATATACGATTGATTGATTCTTATATTATTAAAACCTCAATCAAATAAATGCCAGATTAACAATGGAGGCCGTCCTATAAACTGATATATAGTGGACGGCTTTTGTTATTCATATGATGGTTATCTATATACATAAATACGAAAGTTTGGGATTTAAAGAATATATATTATTTAAATGATAAACCTAAGGAAAAATAGGCTTAGGAGATTATAAATGGAACCAAGAAAATCAAATCTCAATGAAAAGTTGATATCTGCAGAATTAGGGAAGCTTTGGGCAACCTATATGGGCAATAGCATGTCTACATGTATTCTAAGCTACTTTCTTAAACATGTTGAAGACCAAGATATAAAAAAATTATTGGAAAATGCTCTAAACTTAAGTAAAGAATTTCAGAAAATCATAAAAGGTATTTTCATAAAAGAGAACTTTCCTATCCCTCATGGTTTTACAAAAGAAGATGTTAATCTTGACGCTCCAAGATTATTTGAAGATGAATTCTATGTACATTATTTAAAGTATGTATCTAAAGTAGGCCTTAGTCTTTATAGTGTAGGACTTCCCTTAATATATAGAGAAGATGTAAGAGATTTTTCCCTTTATTGTATAGAATCAACTGTAAAATTGGGGGAACATATCAAAGATATTTCAATGAATAAAGGGTTAGCTATTAAATCGCCTATTATTCCAACACCACAAAAAGTAAATATAGCACACAAAAATTATCTAAAAGGTTTTATTGGAGATGTTAGGCCCTTACATGCATTGGAAATTGCTCATTTATACGATAATTTAGAGACTAACCTGGCAAGTAAGGCTTTAGTAATGGCGTTTAGTCAAGTTACAAAAACGAAGAAGGTTAGAGAATTATTTGTAAAAGGAGAAGAACTCACTGATAAAATAATTGAAGGTTTTATACAAAAACTTCATCATGATAATTTGCCTTCTCCCTCATTAATTGATCATTTAGTAACAACTTCAACAACTTCTCCTTTTTCCGATAAATTAATGGTATTTCATAAAATGGACATGTTTTCGATGAGAGTACGAAACTTTGGAAACTCAATGGCTGTAAACGGAAGACGCGACTTAGCGCTACTATATGCAAAGTCTTTAAAGGATATATCAGATTTTGTTAATGATGCAGCGGATATCATGATAGAAAATGGATGGATGGAAACTCCACCTGAAGCTGCGGATAGAGAAGATTTAGCTTCAGAGTAGGAACTACGCCATTGTCAATGGTAAGCGGACCGTAGGGAGCATTAAGGAATTGACAATGTCTCTACCCCAAAGACCCTCTTGGCACTCAAACAACCCCGTTTGTTTGACGCCAACCGGCGAGGGAGCCCCCTCAAAGATTGAGGGGGTTGGGGGTGTTTGTAGAAGCCATTCCAAAGGGGCTTCCCTTTGGCAGGTGGTGGACGGCGTCCACGGTCTTAATGAAAAAGGGCATCCGTTTAGGATGTCTTTTTTCATTTTGGCGGAGCCAAACACAGGGAGGAACGCCGACCGCCACCTCGTAGAGCGCGCTCCCAATTTTATCGAAGATGAAAAATTGGTGTAGTGCGTTACACCAATTCTAAAGTTGTGGTATGCTAGACCCAAGTATAGTGGTCGAAATGGGGGATTGAGGGATGGCCAAATATGGGATTATCCGCATGCAAAAGTTCCACAAAGATGCAATATTAGGGATACAGAAACACAACCAACGAGAAGGCGAGAACAGTAAAAATAAAGACATCGATTCAAACAGAACGATGCTTAACTATGACTTCGTGAACGAGGACAAAATTAGGTACCATGAAGAAATTAAGAAGATGACGGCCACCCGTGTGAAACGAAAAATTCGGAATGATGCCGTCCTAGTGGCAGAATTCTTTGTGTCGGCCAGTCCGGAGTATATGCATGCGATGTCGTCAGACGAGCAGCGCAAATATTTTGAAGCATCACTTGATCATATTGCCGGCAAGTATGGCCAACAGAACATTTTATATGCCGTCGTACATAACGATGAGTCAACGCCACACATGCACGTGGGTTTTGTGCCAATTACGGATGATCGGCGCTTGGCGGCGAAAGAGTACTTCCATGGGAAAACGAAGATACGTAGAATCCAAGATGATTTTCACAACTACATGAACAAACGTGGTTATGACATTGAGCGTGGCGAGCCGAGCGAGCTGCAGCATAAGAGTGTGCATGAGTTTAAGAAACAAGAACGTGAAAAAGAGCTAAAGCACTTGCAACAACTAGTGGCTCACAAGGAAAAAGAGCTTCAACAGATGGACAACTTAGTGGAGTTAAAAGCAGCACCACCCGTTGAGATACGTAGCGAGAGACGGATCGAAGAGTTATGTAGCCAACCTGTTGAAGTAGCGGCGGCCAAGAGTGCCATAGGTTCCAAAGTGAAAGTGGAAGAAGCAGATTTTCATGAGCTTATGAGTCTTACAAAAGAGCTGCAGCAAACATTGGCGGCCGAGCATGAGCGTACCCATGCATTGAGTCACGAGGTAGATCGCTATGAGAAAGAGAATAAGGCATTAAAGCATGATTTGAGTGAGACAAGGCAAGAATTAGAGATATACGTGGCGGTTCAAGATGGCCAAGTGGAGAAGGCTAAGAAACAAATGCGTCAGAAGCTCGTGCGTGATTTTTCAGCTGAACAAAAGGAAAACGTCAAAGATGAGGTTAAAAGAGAACTAGATACAGAATATAAAGCCCATATAAGCTCTCTCAGCGATGATTTGACGATTGAGAAGCAGAAACATGAGAAAACAAAAAAAGAGCTTGTACAGGCAAATGAAGTGAATGAGAGCTTAACGGAGATGAATCTTGGTTATATAAAGGATTATGTGCCAAAAGAAGAGTTAGATAAAGCGAATGAGGAGGTTCATGAATTAAGAGAAGAGAATAAGACCTTAAAAGCCTGGAAGGAAAAAGCCTTGAATTGGATTGATAAAAATGTGGAGAAGATGAAGCAGATATCATTTTTTCAATATGTCGGTGGGATCCGGAAGCAATCAAAACGCCAGGAACAGGACTTAGAACGGTAAAAAGGAGAAATGAAGTTGAGAAAACTTAAAACAACACTATTACTTATTGCTTTTGCAGTGGTAGCTGGTTATGATATTTATTTATTGTTGAATGCTTATCACTACGGTTTTTCTGGTCAGTAAATATAATTAAAGCCCTATAAAAAAAGCTATTTCAATCGTATTGGCATCGGAGTGAAATAGCTTTTTCTATATTACATTCAAGAGTGTTCTGGTTAGTCATTAATATCTTTATATGTGAAGTTTATCACAAACTTTCTTGGCTGTGAAGATTAAAATCAAAATTTGTCATACAAATTTTGATTTTAAGATAAAATTCCGTTGTATAAGGACATTTGTATACTGTAAAATATTTGTATGAACATAAAAAGATAAAACAAATACAAGGTTGATCGCTTTTAGAATGTTCAACCTTGTATTTGTTTTGCTATTAAAAGCAAATGGGTGAGGGGAATATTGGAGTCTCATAAAGTGATTTTAAAAGAAGCTTTAACCGTTGAGATTGAAAAAGAGAGAAAATCTTTGATAGAAACGGCATTTAAAGAGGGTTTTACAAGTAACAATACGGTAGAGATTAGTCAATTTATTGATGAGATGTTAAATGAATTAGAAAAGATTAAATAGAGCTATTAAAAGCAAAAAAAGCAACCTCGGCATTGGCCAATGAACGAGGTTGCTTTTTTTGTAAGGGTTTGTTCATACGTATCCGAAGTATGAAACATTCATAGTTTACCACGTTCTGTAATTAGAGGATATTTTTAATGTGTTGCTACATATACAAAATAAAAGAGCAACCTCTGCAGTGGACGGGAGGTTGCTCAAAAATAGGGTTATGTTGAAATTTGTAAAAAATAGTCTGACTTTTAATATATCATATTTGTATACAAAATCAATTATTTGAACCGTTTTGCATATGTATAAAAGGTGCGCTTTTTATACACCTTTTCATTAATCACCTTTCTGAAAAACGTTGCTACATCAAGGATGTATAAAAAGCTGCATACTCCGGAAAAAGAACCCTCGGCGGAACCGTTCTGCGACAAGGGTTCTTTTTGGTGATGTGTTCCGGAAAGAGACATTATGTTAACTAAGATTGAATACGATATACAGCTTAAAAAACCGAAAAACCAACCCTGAGTCCTAAAGGTTGGTTTTTCTGCTCTTGGAGAAGAGATTCGTGTTGGATATTGGATGCCTCACGGCGTCTTGAGTAGTTTGCTCAAATTATCAATAACTTATGTATCAAGAAAAAACCACTGATCCCTGTTCAGTGGTTTTTTCTTGATACATGTTGTCAACTCAAAAAGATGAGGATTTCCAAAGTGATGCTTCATAGCATCTTGTGTAGTTTGCTCAATATGTAAAAAAATAATCATTATATAAAAAGAGAAAAAACAATCCGTGGGAGTTGGATTGTTTTTTCTTAAGGAAAGATCAGGCTGATAGTTCCTTGTTGTATTTTATGTTTCTCGTTTTGTGTTATGACTACCTATAAAATCCATTATGCAAACTAATTTTGAATATCGTATACAGACTAAAAACAGAAAAACTTCCTGTTGTGGTAGGTTGTTTTTTCTGTTTTTTTGATGGGCGATAAATCCAGTAACTGGTATTTCTATTTATATTTTTAATCACTTTTCTTGTACTTACTCCAAAACTTAAACAGTTGAATAAAGTAGAAGGTAGAAAATATGTCTAGGAGGTTATGTTTTGGAACATCAAGACTTTAATTCTGAAGAACAACTTTTGTTGCAAAATGATTGTGGCGATGTTGACTTTGTAAATCTTGGAGATGAAAGACAACCATATAGCCATTACCCATATCCAAGGCCGAGACCACGACCATATTATCCATACTATTACCCACCATATTACTATCCACGTCCACGGCCATATTATCCGTATTATCCACCATATTATTATCCATATCCATATTACCCTTGGTACGGATATGGCGGAGGCTATTGAAAAGAATCTCATTCATAGTAATTAAAAGGAGTCGCATATGTGACTCCTAAAATCAGTAAAAATACAGTTCTTTAAAAATAAAACAAGAAAAACTATTTATTACATATGTACAAACTACTTATCATATATTTTCAAAGGATTTTTCGCTAGAAGATGACGGGAGGGAATTAGATGTATGAACATGATTTTATATTTAAGACAGTGTACGATTTAAACAGTGAGGAAATTAGACATGAGAAATGAGTTTTTAGCAAAAAAAGAAAAACTCTAGTCAATGTTCCAAATAATAAAGCTTAACTTTTCAAACAAGAAAGCTATTAGAATCATAATTCTAATAGCTTTCTTGTTCCTGTAATACGTTTTATGTTAACTAAAAAGAGAAGTAATAGCAGGAAATATCATTTTGCGTTTGAATACTAGTACTATACTTTTAAAACGGAAGTGGAGGCTAGTATGATGCTGGTAAAAAAGATGTTAAATGGAATTATGATGAAAGAAATCACAATTAAAGAGTTAGCTGATCAGTATGATGTAAGTACTCGTACCATCCAATTAAGAATTAAGAAACTAGGATATGAATGGGACAGTAAGCAAAGTATTTATCGTTATGTTGGAGAAGAGCCAGAACCTTTAGAAGTTGATTTTAATACTCTTATTTCTAAAACTAATAAAATACCAGCAGAACAAAAGCAAACTAACAGTGAGATAGCAGCTAGTGTTAGCTATCTGAATGAAAGTGAAAGTACTAGCGATAGCGTTTCAAAAGCTAGTACAACTACTAGCAAAGTAGATGCAATTGATATCTTGTTGCAAAATCCAAAAGACCGGTCTAAAAGAGTATATCGAGGGTTCTATTTCGATGACGACGTTTTAAGTATTATTGATCGAGTTCCTAAGAGCTATAAATCTGAATTGTTAAACGAAGCTTTGAGAAAAGTCTTTAAAGAAAAAGGATTATTAGATTAAAAAACTCACCTACATATAAGGTGAGTTTTCTTGTTTGTTTTACAAATAGGGTTTGCAAAAATGTAGGATTTGGTAGAAAATTAGGTATAAGAAAAAGCCCTCAAGTTTTCGACGACTCCGAGGACTTTCTCTAAAAAATATTAAGAAGGGATTAACCTTCAACTACATAACTTTATAAATGTATTCTAACACAATAAGGTTAGTTCCTTCCACTACTAAATGGAGGAATTTTAAAATGAAAAAAGCATTAGATGAAGCCGAAAAGAAAGCCAGAATAAGAGATTCTAAGCTGGAAGAGTTAATCAACCAGGCAGAAGTGGGTCTTTCAGCAGATCAGCAAAAAACCTTATTAGAAATATTGCATAGAACTACTGGAGATAATTATTTCATCGGTAAGCGAAAGAAAAAAACTGATGGGGTGAGATTTGTGCAAATAATTATGGATAATTATAATTATTTAAGTGAAATAGAATATCTTACTAATGCTGAAAAAGCGTTTTTAATGGATTTAATTCCTTATGTAGAATTTAAGACAAATATTATTATAGAACGATCGTCTGATGAAGAAGAAGTAAATTCTAATTCAGCCTCACCAAGCTATTTAGCTAGAAAGTTAAAACGAGATAGATCTAAAGTATCTTCTATGATGAATAGTCTAATGAAAAAAGGTATCTTAGCTGTTGCGGAGACAGGAAGTACTACTGAGGATGGCCGTATCTGTACAAGTCGTACATGGTTTGTTAATCCCAATCTTTTATGTTGTTCGGCAAAAGATGATGTTGATAAAGTTACTCAAAAGATATTTAAACGTTCTTTAAAGAATTTTAGAGTTGAAGGATCCTCTAAAAAGCACCAGTTACCTATATATTTGTTTTAAAAGTAAGGAGGATTTCCCCCTTGCTTTTATTTTTTTATCTATTTTTACATTTTTTAGGTGTTGCTTTTTGGCAACACAGGTGTTGCTTTTTGGCAACACCTCATGTCTCATAAACCTTGATATAATAACATTCTTGCACTTGTCCCTTCTCACTCTATTTAAATAGCAATTCGCTGAGAGAATTGCAAGGGTCTTTTTATACTTTTTTCGTTAAAACTATAAAATTAAAATAGCTATTTAAAATACAAGG
>NZ_JBZVWT010000025.1:0-15725 GCF_058629175.1 Priestia sp. MDV22-iso46 | reverse complement strand
GAACACGGAAGTTAAGCTCTTTAGCGCCAATGGTAGTTGGGACTTTGTCCCTGTGAGAGTAGGACGTTGCCAGGCACTTGAAAAAAGACTAGCTATTTTAGCTAGTCTTTTTTTGTAGGTTCATTTAAGTAACAAGAAATTAAGTAAGGAATCTTTTGAGCTGTAACTTCAAGGAACCTCAAGATAAATGGGTAATCTTTCGAAGAGTATGTATGCAATAATTCATACCACCACTCTGTTTCATAACGTGAAATCATACTTAAATTATAAAGTAATAAGTAATGTGCCAACATCTCAGGGAAATATAAGCAGCTATCTTTTTCCAAAGGTGCATGCAGCGTGTTATTTTGGAAATTGTACATAAAAGGTGAACAATTATATAAACAGCTTGAAGGATCAAGAATACATACCTGATCTTCTGACAGAGACAATGATAGGCGGGAACGCTCTTTTAAAAAAGAGTAGAGCCTTTCGTGATTCATATGATAACACCGTGTAACTTGTTCAGGAATAGACAAAGAGGTAGCTGGAAGCGATCCAATAGTTGTTAAATGGGAAAATGACCTAGTACCCAAATTTAAAAATAATGTATCTAATTCCGGTACGCACGACAACAGATAATTCATTGTATATTTACTACCTTCCATTTGTTTCACATGAAACAATTCTTCTCCTACTTGTGAAAACAAACCGCTTTTTTGGATCTTAACTTCATCATCTAAAAAATCATAACTTTGTTTTTTTCTTTTTCGTGTTGATACTCCATGTGCTAACACCGCCGTATTTTCTGGATATACTGGGTTTTGCGTTAACAAACAGGCTTTTAACAGCTGTGACATTCCATAAAATAATAAAACTGGTTGAACTGATACAGGAGATTGTGCCGCAACTTGATAATAATTTTTACTGTGTTCCAAATAATAAATAAATGGGTAACTGTTTTTAAAGCTATGTTGCTCTGCATCGCTATAATTCAATTTTTGATAGCGCTTTTTTAAAAAGTCTTGTACAAAAGGAACAGAGAAAAATAAATTGTAGGACGTCCAAACATCATTAAATTTATGCAACTAAATCACCTTTTCTTTTTATTAGAATTATCTGATATCTAGTGAAGTTATTGACAGGTACATATCTGCTTGTTAATCTACTAATAATATTCTGTCGTTTAAAGGAGGATTCTATAATGTGGGAAAGCAAATTTTCTAAAGAAGGCTTAACATTTGATGACGTTTTACTGGTGCCAGCAAAATCTGAGGTACTACCTAAAGACGTTGATATGAGTGTTGAACTAACAAAAACATTAAAATTAAAGGTGCCGTTCATCAGTGCAGGAATGGATACAGTTACAGAAGCTGAAATGGCTATTGCGATGGCTAGACAAGGTGGTTTAGGTATCATTCACAAAAACATGTCGATTGAACAGCAAGCAGAACAAGTTGATAAAGTAAAACGTTCTGAAAGTGGTGTTATCACGGATCCTTTCTTTTTAACTCCTGAAAACCAAGTATTTGCTGCTGAACATTTAATGGGCAAATATCGTATCTCAGGTGTTCCGATTGTCAACAACGAAGAAGAACAAAAACTAGTTGGAATCCTTACAAACCGCGACTTGCGTTTCATCCAAGATTATTCAATGCAAATTGCTGATGTAATGACAAAAGAAGAATTAGTTACTGCTCCAGTAGGAACGACTTTAGAAGAAGCAGAGAAAATTCTACAGCAATACAAAATTGAAAAGTTACCTCTTGTAGATGACAATGGCGTATTAAAAGGTCTTATCACAATTAAAGACATTGAAAAAGTAATTGAGTTTCCAAATGCAGCTAAAGATCAACAAGGTCGATTATTAGTTGGAGCAGCTGTTGGCGTAACAGCTGATTCAAATGTTCGTATCGAAAAATTAGTACAAGCTGGCGTTGATGTTATCGTTATTGATACAGCGCATGGACATTCACAAGGCGTTTTAGATACGGTACGCAGCATTCGCGAGGCATATCCAGAGTTAAATATTATTGCTGGTAACGTAGCAACTGCTGAAGGTACAAAAGCATTAATTGAAGCGGGAGCAAACGTAGTAAAAGTAGGAATTGGACCTGGTTCAATTTGTACAACTCGTGTTGTAGCCGGTGTAGGCGTTCCACAAATTACAGCAGTATATGACTGTGCAACTGAAGCTCGTAAGCACGGTGTAGCTATCATCGCAGATGGCGGTATTAAATACTCTGGAGATATCGTAAAAGCACTTGCAGCTGGTGGACATACAGTAATGCTAGGAAGCCTTCTAGCAGGAACGACCGAAAGTCCTGGAGAAACAGAAATCTACCAAGGTAGACGCTTTAAAGTGTACCGTGGAATGGGCTCTGTAGGAGCCATGGAAAAAGGAAGTAAAGATCGATACTTCCAAGAAGATAATAAAAAATTAGTTCCAGAAGGTATCGAAGGCCGTTTGCCTTACAAAGGACCTGTAGCAGATACTTTATATCAAATGATTGGCGGTTTACGCGCAGGAATGGGTTACTGTGGTTCAGCTAACTTAGAAGCGTTACGTGAACAGGCACAATTCATTCGTATGACTGGAGCAGGTTTAAGAGAAAGCCACCCACATGATGTACAAATCACAAAAGAATCTCCTAACTATTCTATGAGATAATCATGAATGTTTAAAAAACACGTTTCCCTATTAGGGAAACGTGTTTTTTATGTCATTGATCACGAATGTAACAGTACTTCTTTATCTATTTTTTTAAATTTTAGTATGATAAAATTACATTTATGTGAGTTTACGTTTGGAGGGTATAGAGTGAGAAACGCAGTACAGAAACAATTAATTTGTGTCATTGCTGTTATGTTAATGGCCAGCGTATTTTTTGTCTCTACACAAGCATCAGCTGCTCCTAAAACAGATGATATTGGCGTTGAAGCAGATGCAGCGATCTTAGTAGAGGCAAGTACGGGGAAAGTATTATACGGGAAAAATACGGATGCTTTATTAGGTATTGCAAGCATGACAAAAATGATGACGGAATACCTAGTATTAGAATCCATAAAAGATAAGAAATTATCTTGGGATCAACGTGTGCCAGTTAGTAAATATGCAGCTAAAATTTCTCAGGATTATGGATTATCGAATGTACCGTTAATTGAAAACCAAAAATACACGGTGAAAGAATTATATGATGCCATGGCTATTTACTCAGCTAATGGAGCTGCGATTGCTTTAGCTGAAGCTGTCAGCGGTTCCGAAGAAAACTTTATTAAGTTAATGAACGAAACGGCAAAAAGATTAAATATGGGTGAATCAAAATTTGTCAATTCCACAGGTCTTTCTAATTCTTTGCTAAAAGGAATGTATCCAAAAGGAACGAAGGAAGAAGATGAGAACCTTCTATCGGCTCGGGCAGTTGCTACCCTTGCTTATCACTTAATTCATGATTATCCAGAATCTTTGGAAGTAGCTAAAACTCCTTCTAAGATGTTTAGACAAGGGCAACAAGGCGAAACAAAAATGAACAATTGGAATAAGATGCTCCCAGGTTTTTCAGCTGCCTACAGCGGCGTAGACGGTTTAAAAACTGGCCATACAGATTTTGCAGGTCAATGTTTCACTGGGACTGCAGAGCGTAATGGGGTAAGATACATAACAGTTGTAATGAATGCTAAGGAAAACGGCAAGTCTACGGAAGCTGCTCGTTTTTCCCAAACGAAAAAGATATTGGATTATGCTTTTAGTCATTTTCAGTTAAAAGAAGTAGTGCCTGCTAACGGCGAGATTAAAGGGCATGAAACAATTGGTGTTGCTAAAGGAAAATCAAAAGAAGCTTCCGTTTCTCCAAAGAATTCGGTAAAGATTATTACCGAAAAAGGTCAAAAAGATCATACTAAAATCAACTTTAAGTTAAACGATAAAGTTATGAACGATCAAAAAGTTGTTGCTCCTATTAAAAAAGGAGAAACAGTTGCTTATGTGAGTGCAACAAACAGCAATCTTAAAGATTTAGGCTATGTAGGAGGTCAAACTACAGATAGCATGACGCCGGTTGTGACAAACGAATCTGTTGAAAAAGCTGGATGGTTCTCTCTCGCTATCCGCAGTATTGGCAACTTCTTCAGCGATATTTGGATGAATGCTGCAAATACAGTGAATAACTGGTTTTAATGATAACTCAAGAGAAAGAAGAGATACTACAAGAGAGTATCTCTTCTTTTTATTTTTAGATTTGTTTGTATATAATCTATAAATTAGATAGGAATTTTCCGAAAAATGCGGTAAAATAGACACTAAGTTTTGAATTTTGTATATACACTAAAAATTATTGTGAAACACTTGATACAGGAGGAAGACAAACATGAATAACATTACAGGTACTGATCGTGTAAAACGAGGAATGGCGGAAATGCAAAAAGGTGGCGTTATCATGGACGTTATCAATGCAGAGCAAGCAAAAATTGCAGAAGCAGCCGGCGCTGTTGCCGTTATGGCATTAGAGCGTGTTCCAGCTGATATCCGTGCAGCAGGCGGCGTGTCTCGTATGGCAGACCCAACAATTGTTGAAGAAGTGATGAATGCTGTGTCCATTCCAGTTATGGCAAAAGCTCGTATTGGCCATATTGTTGAAGCACGCGTGCTAGAAGCGATGGGTGTAGACTACATCGATGAAAGTGAAGTGTTGACTCCAGCTGATGAGGAGTTTCATTTGAATAAAAATACATTTACGGTTCCATTTGTGTGCGGTTGCCGTGATCTTGGCGAAGCATCTCGTCGTATTGCTGAAGGAGCTGCAATGCTTCGTACAAAGGGCGAACCAGGGACAGGAAACATCGTGGAAGCAGTACGTCATATGCGTCAAGTAAACGCTCAAGTACGTAAAGTTGTGGGCATGGACGAAGATGAGTTAATGACAGAAGCTAAACTATTAGGCGCACCTTATGAGTTATTACTGCAAATTAAACGTGAAGGTCGTTTACCAGTTGTAAACTTTGCAGCAGGCGGTGTAGCAACACCAGCAGATGCAGCGTTAATGATGCAGCTTGGAGCAGACGGCGTGTTCGTTGGATCAGGAATCTTCAAATCAGACAACCCTGAAAAGTTTGCACGTGCAATCGTGGAAGCAACAACACATTATCAAGACTATGAGCTTATTGCAAACTTATCAAAAGGGTTAGGAAGTGCAATGAAAGGGATTGAAATTTCATCATTATTACCAGAAAACCGCATGCAAGAGCGTGGATGGTAATTTAAAGGGAGTTTTGACAAAATGGTAAAAGTAGGCGTGTTAGGATTACAAGGTGCCTTTCGCGAGCATGCACAAGCATTAGAAGCAGCAGGCGCTGAAGCCATTATCATAAAAAAAGTTGAACAGCTAAACGAAATAGATGGTTTAATCCTACCGGGCGGCGAAAGCACAGCAATGCGTCGTCTGATCGACAAATATGACTTTATGGAACCTCTTCGCCAGTTTGCACAAGCAGGTAAACCGGTATTTGGTACGTGTGCGGGTTTAATTTTACTCGCAGGACAAGTCGTTGACCGTGAAGAGCCCCATTTAGGTGTTATGGATATTACGGTAGCTCGCAACTCGTTTGGGCGTCAACGGGATAGCTTTGAAGCGGCCCTAAATATTAAAGATATCGGTGAAGATTTTATAGGCGTATTTATCCGTGCTCCGCATATTGTAGAAGTAGGAGAAAACGTTGAAGTTTTAGCAATGCATAACGACCGAATTGTTGCGGCAAGACAAGGTCAATTCTTGGGATGTTCGTTTCATCCAGAATTGACAGATGATGCTCGCATGGCACAGTATTTTGTAGCAATGGTTGAAGAAGCTTCAAAAAAACCTGTATAAATGAATTGCATCTTGTAAAGACTTGTAGTACATTATGATTAATAAAAATGATATTGGTATAAAGCGTTGATAGGAAATAGTAATAAGATTTTTGATTTCAAGAGAGTCGATGGCTGGTGTGAATCGATAATCAATTCTTATGAATCCGTCCTAGAGCAAGCTGTCGAAAAAGTAGTAGGCAGTTTCGGTTCATCCGTTATCTGGTTTAAGAGGAAGGCTTATTTTAGCTTTCAATTAGGGTGGCAACGCGGGTAAACTCTCGTCCCTTTCATGGGGATGAGAGTTTTTATTTTGCCCTTTTATACTAAAGGAGGTACTAAGTATGTTAGATTTAAAATTTTTACGTGCTAATTTTAATGAAGTAAAAGAAAAGCTCAAGTTTCGTGGTGAGGACTTAACGGACTTAGGTCGCTTTGAAGAGTTAGATGCAAAACGCCGTGAGCTAATTGCTCAAACAGAAGAGTTAAAAAGCAAGCGAAATGAAGTATCACAGCAAATTGCACAATTGAAGCGTGAAAAACAAGATGCTGATCATTTAATCGTTGAAATGCGTGAAGTAGGAGATCGCGTAAAGCAATTGGATGAAGAGCTTCGCAGCGTTGAAGAAGAATTAGAACTATTGCTGCTTTCAATTCCTAACGTTCCACATGAAAGTACGCCTGTAGGTGAAACTGAAGATGATAACGTAGAAGTTCGCAAATGGGGAGAAATTAAACAATTTGATTTTGAACCAAAACCGCATTGGGATTTAGGAACAGATTTAAATATTTTAGATTTTGAAAGAGCTTCGAAAGTAACGGGAAGCCGCTTTGTATTTTATAAAGGGTTAGGTGCAAGATTAGAACGTGCTCTTATTAACTTTATGATGGATTTACATATGGATGAGCATGGTTATGAAGAAATCCTTCCTCCATATATGGTGAATCGCACAAGCATGACAGGAACAGGGCAGCTTCCTAAATTTGAAGAAGATGCATTCAAGATTAAAGAAGAAGATTATTTCTTAATTCCTACAGCTGAAGTACCAGTTACAAATTTACATCGTGATGAAATTTTAAGCGGAGATCAGCTTCCAATTGCTTATACAGCGTATAGTGCTTGCTTCCGCTCAGAAGCAGGCTCTGCAGGAAGAGATACACGTGGTCTTATTCGTCAGCATCAGTTTAATAAAGTAGAACTTGTTCGCTTTGTTAAGCCAGAAGATTCTTATGATGAATTAGAAAAATTAACGGGCCATGCTGAAAAGGTTCTTCAACTATTAGGTTTACCTTACCGAGTTCTAAGCATGTGTACAGCTGACTTAGGTTTCACAGCAGCCAAAAAGTATGATATTGAAGTTTGGATTCCAAGTTATGAAACGTATCGTGAAATTTCTTCTTGTTCAAACTTTGAGAGCTTCCAAGCTCGCCGTGCTAATATTCGCTTCCGCCGTGATACAAAAGCAAAACCAGAGCATGTTCATACACTAAACGGTTCTGGCTTAGCAATTGGCCGTACGGTAGCTGCAATTTTAGAAAACTACCAGCAGGAAGATGGATCAATTCAAATTCCAGAAGTGCTGCGTCCATATATGGGAAATAAAGAATTTATTTCTAAATAAAAGTAGAAGATGTTCATTAAGAATTAATTCTTAATGAACATCTTTTTTAAAAAAATCAATAAAAGAGTTGACTTCATTATTTGTATATGATAAATTAATACTTGTCGATACGGAGGAATACCCAAGTCCGGCTGAAGGGATCGGTCTTGAAAACCGACAGGGGTGTTAAAGCCCGCGGGGGTTCGAATCCCTCTTCCTCCGCCATATTTGACTTATAATGCAATTAACATAGCGCGATAAATTGGAGATTGGAAAACCGTTACTTATAAGTAACGGTTTTTTATTTGTTAAAAATGCCGCTTTAATAGATAAAGCGGCATTTTTTTATAGATGACGACGTTTTAGCTTTTCGTTATGTTGTAAAAAGCGAGCCACTTTTTCAACAATTGATTCAATTGAATCAGGATTCTTGATAAGGTCGTATTCTCTAATATCTAAACGAAGAATAGGACAAGCCGTAAAGTTATTAATCCAGTCTTCGTATCGGGCGTGCATCTCTTTCCAATAATCAAGAGGCGTTTGTTGTTCCATTGGTCGCCCTCTTTCTTGAATGCGATCTACAATATCTTCGAAGCTGCCTTCCAAATAAATGAGCAGATCCGGATGAGGGAAATATGGAGTCATAACCATTGCATCGAACAAGCTTGTATATGTTTCATAGTCTACTTTAGACATCGTTCCTTTTTCAAAATGCATCTTAGCAAAAATACCGGTATCTTCGTAAATGGATCTGTCTTGGATGAAGCCGCCGCCATACTCGAAAATTTTCTTTTGTTCTTTAAAGCGTTCCGCTAGAAAATATACTTGTAGGTGGAAGCTCCAACGTTCAAAATCCCCATAAAATTTGTCCAGGTAAGGGTTGGAATCTACTTTTTCAAACGATGTGCGAAATTGGAGAGCATCAGCCAATGATTGAGTCATTGTAGATTTCCCAACTCCAACTGTGCCCGCTATCGTCAACACAGCATCATTAGGAATGTTGTATTTCGATCGTAAGTTTACCATTACATACTCCTTTTTAACATACTCTCTTGAACCTCTGATAAGATTCTATTTAAGTGTTGTTTATTTTGTACAAAATCTATTTCATCACCGTCATAACGTAAAATGGTTACATCAGGGTTATTTTGTTCAAACGCCGTCATAGCTTTTTCATAATCATCACTTAGCCTCGCAAGGTAGTGAGGATCGATGTTTCGTTCAATTTCTCTTCCGCGCATTTTAATACGCTTTAACAAGGTATCTAAACTGGCATTTAAATAAATAATAATGTTCGGAGCTGGCATATCAGCCGTTAAGATGTGGAAGATTTGTACATATTTTTTATACTGTTCATCTTTTAACGTTTGCTCAGCAAAAATCATGTTTTTCATAATATGATAATCTGCTACAACAGGTTTTTTATAAGATAAGAACCCTTTTTGAATATCCTCCAACTGCTTATATCGATTACATAGAAAAAACATTTCGGTTTGAAAACTCCACTCGTTGATATTTTCATAAAATTTCCCGAGAAATGGATTTTCATCTACGATTTCTTTTAAAATTTCGAATTGAAATGCTTGTGCAATCTCTTTAGCTAGAGAGGTTTTTCCGACACCGATGGGTCCTTCTACTGAAATAAAAGGTGTGCCTTGCATTCATTTGCCTCCTTCATGACCACTCGTTCAAAAAAAACAGACAAAAAATATTTTAACATAGAGAAGGAGAATAAGGGGGAAAGAAATTTCTTTCAGTAAGAAGAATAACAAAAAGCCTACTGTTAACAGTAAGCTTTCCCTATTTATGGCTGTGTCACTCTTTTTGTAATTTTGAAGTTGTCTTCAATCAAGAGCCAGTTTTGCGGGAAATCTAAGCCTAGTTTCCAGTAAGCCATTCCTCTAAGTTTTAATTCTTTGATTAAATCAAACTTGGCCTGAATAGACCTAGCGTCTTCAAACCATACTTCGTGGGTGCGCTGCTGTTCATCTTTATACCGGAAGAAAGGAGCTTGTGCTTTATTGTCGTATTGAATAGCTACTTTATAGCGAGCTGCCAACTCAATAGCTCGTTGAGGACTAATGGCTTTGGCATATTCCCCTCCTGGTTTGTAAGGAAGTGTCCAATCGTAACCGTATAGGTTTTGGCCCATGATAATTTTTGAACTAGGTATTTCAGATACTGCATATTCTAAAACATCACGTACGGGACCAATAGGAGAGACGGCCATAGGAGGCCCACCGCTATATCCCCATTCGTATGTCATCGGAACAACGAAGTTAGCAATCTCTCCAATGGCTTTATAATCATGTGCTTCATACCATTTGCCTTTTTGATCTCGACTTGTCTTCGGAGCTAAAGCGACAGACATAAGAAGTTGCTCATCTTGAAGACGCTTTTTTGCTTTCTGTAAAAATGCAATATAGGCTTCTTTATCTGCCGGACGCAAAAATTCGAAGTCAAAGTGAATGTCTCTGAAATTTTGTTCTTTCGCTGTTTTTACAATATTATTTAAGAGCGTATCTTGAACGTCTTTATTATTTAAAATTGCTCGGCCGACTTCGTCACTGAATGCGCCGTTTTCAATATTAGCCAATACCATTAAGAAAATGACGTCATTTTCTTTAGCAATAGAACCTAAATTGTTAAGTGGAGGTGCCTTTAGAGAACCGTCTTTTTGCACTTCGAAGTTCGCTGGCCCGAGATAAGTAAGGTATTTTGCATTTTGATTAATCATTTTCTCTGTTTGAGGAGTGATTTTTCGATTGCTTGTTTCAACATACCCTAAAAACTCACCGTTTCTTTTGTTGGGGGAAGGGGGAATTAAGATGCGGCGGCCAGGTGTTAAGGGTGCTGTAACTGAAACATTGTTCGCATTGGCAATAGCCTGATAGCTAACGCCTAATTTTCTTCCTACCTTCCATATAGTGTCCCCAGCTTTTACTGTGTAGTAAGTACCGTTGATTGGAATAACCATAGATTGCCCGATGACGAGTTGATTTGGATTAGGTAATTCATTTGCTCTTATAATTTTCCCTGCGTCAATGCGGAACTGTTTTGCAATACTATATATACTGTCACCTGCTTTAACAGTGTAAATTTGCATAATAAAAAGCCTCCATTTCATATGACTTACTTCCATCATATGAGAAGGCTTTTTACTTAATTCATCAACTCGGTATGTTTGCAAATACGAGCATTTAATACGTTATGCATCATTCTCAAAGCAAAGGTATTGTCTTCATCTGCGTTTGAAGCAATACAATCTTCAGGCACAATTAAGTTATACTCACGCATATAAGCATCGTTGGCTGAAAAAAGCACGCATATATTTCCCGCAATTCCTGTTAAAATAAGTGTATGCACATCGAGCTGTGATAGCAAAATATTTAAAGCTGTCCCATAGAAGATAGAATGCTTTGGTTTAATTAAAAAGTAATCAGCGTTTTGTGGTGAAATGTGATGTAGAATGGGTGAGCTTATCTCATTTGTGCAGTGTGTTAAAATGGTTTCTAAGTTTGCTTGCCATAGCTTATAGTGGTCATTGACATAAATGATAGGGATATGTTGAGACGAGGCATATTGTTTTAATTTGGAAATGTTTTGAGCAATTGTTAAAGATTTTTCAGCAAGTATTTTGCCGTTTTTAAATTGAAAATCGTTTAGCATATCAATAATAATTAAAGCAGTTTTAGCGTTCTTCACATAAGTTCTCTCCTTTTCCTGATGTACATAGTAAATAGTTTGACTCAGAAAAAATATAATATGTAAGGTTGGATAAAAAGTGTTAAATGATGAAAAGTATATGAGGTTGGCAATTGATGAAGCATTAAAAGCCAAAGATAAATTAGAGGTTCCCATTGGAGCAGTTATTGTTCAAAATGACGAGGTAGTTGCTTCAGCTTATAACTTACGAGAAACAGAACAGCGATCAGTTGCTCATGCGGAACTTTTAGCAATTGATGAAGCATGTAAGAAACTAGGAACATGGAGATTAGAAGACGCTACGTTATATGTCACCTTAGAACCATGTCCGATGTGTGCAGGTGCTATTGTATTATCAAGAGTGAAAAGAGTTGTGTTTGGCGCTTATGATCCTAAAGGTGGCTGCGCGGGAACATTGTTAAACTTATTAGAGTTTGAAAAGTTTAATCATCAAGCACAAGTAGTAGGAGGTATGCTAGAAGAAGAATGCGGGAGCCTCTTAACGACCTTTTTTCGTGAGTTGCGTCAACGAAAAAAGGCTGGAAAATAGCGCTAAAAAAGTAAGTTTTCTATAGCGGTTGCATTTTTGAATGAAAAGACGTATACTTGTAAATGCATCAACTTGATGCCCAAACTATTGGTTTCAACTTTGCCGTGCTAAGCGGGGAGGTAGCGGTGCCCTGTACTCGCAATCCGCTCTAGCGAGGCCGAATTCCTTCTTGAGGTTAGCTCATCTTAGGGCCTGCCTTAAGTAAGTGGTGTTGACGTTTGGGTCCTATGCAATGGGAATCTGTGAACCCTGTCAGGTCCGGAAGGAAGCAGCAGTAAGCAGAACCTCTCATGTGCCATGGGGTCGCCTGAACCGAGCTAACTGCTTAAGTAACGCCTGGGGTGGTTAATCGACGGAAGGTGCACGGCAGTTATATACATAAGTTTAGTCTACTCTGTTGGAGTAGGCTTTTTATTTTATCTCTCACTATTTTGAAAAAAAACCTCATAATACGCTATAATGATAACTAATGAATTATATTAAAAGGAGAGGATGTAGTGGCATATCAGGCTCTGTACCGTGTATACCGTCCTCAAAGCTTTAACGACGTAGTCGGTCAACAACATATTATCAAAACACTTCAAAATGCCCTTGTCCAAGAGAAATTTTCGCATGCGTATTTATTTTCTGGACCTCGAGGGACAGGAAAGACAACAGCTGCTAAAATTTTAGCGAAAGCCGTTAACTGTGAAAAAGCACCCATTGCTGAACCCTGTAATGAATGTGCAACTTGTCGGGGAATTACTGATGGTTCCATTTCGGATGTAATTGAAATTGATGCAGCCTCTAATAATGGAGTCGATGAAATTCGAGATATCCGTGATAAAGTAAAATATGCACCTAGTGCTGTTCGATACAAAGTGTACATTATTGATGAAGTTCATATGCTTTCAATTGGAGCTTTTAACGCTTTATTAAAAACGTTAGAAGAACCTCCTGCACATGTTATCTTTATTTTAGCTACAACAGAGCCGCATAAAATTCCATTAACGATTATCTCTAGATGTCAGCGCTTTGATTTCAAACGCATTTCGCCAGAAGATATCGTATATCGAATGAAGGAAGTATTGGGTTCTGAAGAGCTAGAAGTAAGCGAGGATGCTCTTTACGAAATTGCGAAAGCTTCAGAAGGCGGCATGCGTGATGCACTTAGTCTTTTAGACCAAGCCATCTCGTATAGTACGGAGAAGGTGAGCTTAGAGGATGTTCTATCCATAACAGGAGCAGTATCACAGGCTTTTATTGTGAAGATCGTCCAAGCTATCTTTAATGAAAACATCGTAGAAGCGCTAGACTCTGTTGAAAGTTTGATCAAAAACGGAAAAGATCCAGCGAGGTTTGTAGAGGACCTCATCTTCTATTATCGTGATGTTCTGCTTTATCAAGCTTCTGAAGAAAATGCATATTTACTTGAAAAAGCAGCGGTTAACGAAGAGTTTAAAGAACTCAGTTCAAAAATGGATAGTGCCTTTATTTATAAAGTCATTGCTGAATTGAACCAAACTCAGCAAGAGATGAAATGGAGCAATCATCCTCGAGTGCTACTTGAAGTAGCTTTAGTAAAATTAGCTCAAAGTTCTACAAATCAAGAGGATACTCTTCCATATCAAGACATTTTGCAAAAAATGAATCAAATGGAAGCAGAACTGCAGCAGTTAAAAGAAAAAGGTATTCAAGTTGATCATACAGCTCAGGCAGCGCAAACAGAGAAAAAACAGACAAGACAGTCCAGAAGTCAGTACAAAACGCCTGTTGGGAAGGTAAATGAAGTTCTAAAAAATGCCACTCGGCAGAATTTAGAAACGATTAAGCGATCTTGGGCGCAGGTGTTGGACACATTGAAACAACAAAATAAAGCTTCACATGCAGCGTTGTTATCTAACAGTGAACCAGTTGCGTCTTCAGATCAATCATTTATACTTAAATTTAAATATGAAATTCATTGCAAAATGGCTTCTGAAAATAACAACAATGTACGTGATAATTTAGAGAATATCTTATATACTTTAATTGGCAGCAAGCGTGAAATGGTTGCAATTCCAGAAAGCGAATGGGATAAAGTAAGAGAAGAGTTTCTTCAAGGACAGCAAAGTGATGGGTCATCAGGTCAACCACAGGAGGAAGACCCTGTGGTTGCAGAAGCGAAAAAGCTATTTGGAGAAGACTTAATCGAAATTCAAGAGTAAATTTAGGAGGAATGTTCATATGATGAAAGGCATGGGCAATATGCAAAAAATGATGAAACAAATGCAAAAAATGCAAAAAGATATGCAAAAAGCGCAGGAAGAGTTAGCTGAAAAAACTGTTGAAGGTACAGCTGGCGGTGGAATGGTAACAGTTGTGGTTAACGGTCAGAAACAAGTAATTGATGTAAATATTAAAGAGGATGTAGTAGATCCTGAAGATATTGAAATGCTACAAGATTTAGTACTAGCAGCAACAAATGACGCATTAAAACAAATGGACGATTTAACAAATAACACAATGGGTCAATTTACAAAAGGTTTAAATATTCCAGGACTTTAATAAGGTGGTTGCCACGTGCATTATCCAGAACCAATATCAAAGCTTATAGATAGTTTTATGAAGTTACCCGGCATTGGTCCAAAAACAGCTGTTCGCTTAGCGTTCTTTGTTTTATCTATGAAAGAAGATACAGTATTAGATTTTGCAAAAGCATTAGTCAATGCGAAGCGAAATTTAACCTATTGTTCAGTTTGCGGGCATATCACAGATCAAGATCCTTGCTACATTTGTCAAGATCAGCGCAGAGAGCGAAATGTGGTATGTGTCGTGCAAGACCCTAAGGATGTCATTGCAATGGAGAAAATGAAAGAATATAACGGCTTGTATCATGTCCTGCATGGCGCAATTTCACCTATGGAAGGAATAGGGCCTGAAGATATCAAAGTACCAGAGTTATTAAAAAGACTTCAAGATGACGAGATTCAAGAAGTGATTTTAGCTACTAACCCGAATATAGAGGGCGAAGCTACGGCTATGTATATCTCTAGGCTCTTAAAGCCGACAGGAATTAAAATTACTAGAATTGCTCATGGGTTACCCGTTGGAGGAGATCTTGAGTACGCAGATGAAGTAACATTATCTAAAGCCCTAGAAGGTAGAAGAGAAGTATAACGAGGTACTTGCATATGTTTTTTAAAAGAAAAGGTTGGTTACGCAAAGAGTACGATGATGAATTTGTGAAGACTTTTATGCAAGTAAAGCAGGAATGGAGTCACAAAACTTCAATGGTAGAAAGAAGTGTAGATCCTTCAGAAGAGGTAATGGTAGATATTCGATTAGCCAAAATGAAGTATCTTTTTCTATTAAAAGAAGCCAAGCATCGAAATATTTCAATTAACAGGATGTCATAGAGGCATCCTGTTTTGTTGTCTTTATAAAATAAGGATTTCCCTCCGTGAAATAGTGCTTTTTTTGAATGCTTGGACATACATATAAGATAACTTATCTGCTTTAAGAAGGAGGCAACATGCTAAATCATCCCATTGTAGTTGTGTCTTTTTTAATAGGACTAATCATTCTACTCTTAGTAACAGGTGGTGTTGAAAAAATGCTTCGATTCATTGGAAATTTATCGATTAAGCTTATTATTGGCGTTCTGCTGCTTTTCTTTATTAACATTTTTGGCGTACAGTTTGGTATTCATATCCCTATTAATTTCCCCACAGCCATTGTTTCAGCTATTTTAGGTATTCCAGGAATAGCTGCCTTACTTGTTATTAATAATTTCATATTATAATTTGGAGGAATATCCAAAATAAAAGTTTTCTGGAATCTTTTCGAGAAAACTTTTATTTTTTTTGGAAAAGTTGTTGACCAACAAGTTAACAGATGTTATATTTATATACGTCGCTAAGACAACAACAAAAAAATAACTCGAAAATAACTTAATGAAAAAAGTTGTTGACAAGTTATTCTTAAGGTGGTAAGATAAGAAAGTCGCCTTGAGACAAGAGTTCTTTGAAAACTGAACGAAATAGTAAACGTCAACGTTAATTTTTATTTTTTAAATTGAGCAAGTCAA
>NZ_JBZVWT010000024.1:0-18893 GCF_058629175.1 Priestia sp. MDV22-iso46 | reverse complement strand
ATCAGTTCGCTCGACTTGCATGTATTAGGCACGCCGCCAGCGTTCATCCTGAGCCAGGATCAAACTCTCCGAAGAAACGTTTGACTTGCTCATATAAAATAAAAAAATTAACGTTGACGTTTGTCGCTTTGTTCAGTTTTCAAAGTTCAACCGTTGCTCTGAAGCAACTTTATTAGTATAACATTCTATCATTTTGATGTCAACATCTTTTTTAAGATGTTTCTCTCAACTGCGCTGTTCATCAGCGACATTTAATAATTTACCATATATAACATATAGAGTCAATCGTTTTTCTAAAAAACTTTATAAATAAAAAAGTTAATGAAGTAAACCTTCAGTAAAACGATTGAATACTCTCTATTACAATAGCAATCTAGCCGCTATGCAGTTTTCTTATCTTACCATAAAAAAAAAGCCCAGTCATTAAACTGAGCTTTTTTATTTAAACTATTCTGCTAAGAATGCAAAATAGAGTATGAAGATGATACAGAGAGCATACATAATTGGATGAACTTCTTTTCCACGCTTGCTACATAACATTGTAATAGGATAAAAGATAAAACCAACCGCAATACCTGTTGCAATACTGTATGTTAATGGCATCATAATTACCGTGAAAAATGCGGGAACTGCTACTTCGAACTCTTTCCAATTAATCTCTCCTAAATTTGACACCATCAGAGCTCCTACCGTAATTAAAGCTGGCGCAGTAACAGCTGGTGTTACGACCGCTAACAATGGAGAAAAGAACAGTGCAACTAAGAAAAACGCCGCCGTTACGATTGCAGTAAATCCTGAACGTCCGCCCGCTGCTACTCCAGCCGTAGACTCTACATAAGCTGTTGTTGACGAGGTACCAAGAACAGCACCAACTACAATCGCACTAGAATCTGCCAATAACGCTCTGCCCGCTCGCGGAAGTTTATTATCTTTCATAAGCCCAGCTTGACTCGCTACAGCAACCATCGTACCTGCTGTATCGAAGAAATCAACAAATAAGAAAGTTAAAATGACGACTAGCATCTTTACAGTAAAGATATCACCGATATTTTGAAAAGCTGCCCCAAACGTCGGATCAAGACTAGGAACTGATGAAACAACTGCTTTAGGTGTATCAATTAAACCAAAAGCCATACCTGCTACAGCCGTTACAATCATACCGATAAATACAGCTGCATTTACTCGAAGCACCATTAATACAATAGTAATTACAATCCCAAAAACCGCAAGTAACGTTGTTGGGTTAGTTAAATCACCCAGTCCAACAAATGTGGCATCATCTTTGACGATGATTCCGGCACCTTTCATACCAATAAAACTAATAAATAAACCAATACCTGCTCCAACAGCCATTTTTAATTCAATAGGAATAGAATTAATAATTTTTTCTCGCAGGCTTGTTAATGTTAAAAGAATAAAAATAACACCTGATATCATAACACCTGTTAAAGCCGTCTGCCATGGAATTCCCATTGTCAGAACAACTGTATAAGCAAAAAATGCGTTTAATCCCATACCTGGAGCTAATGAAATTGGATATCTACCAAGCACTCCCATAACAATTGATCCCAAAGCTGCAGCTAAAGCAGTAGCTGTAAATACAGCCCCTTGGTCCATTCTCATACTGTCAGGTAGATCCTTTACATCACTTAGTGATAGCACAGATGGATTAACAAATAAAATGTAAGCCATAGATAGAAAAGTTGTAAGGCCAGCTATAAACTCTTTTCGATAGCTAGTACCCAGCTCTTCAAAACGAAAATACTTCTTCACGTTTTTTCCTCCCTTTATAGAAGCCGCATGCACTTAGGCAAGCCATAAAAAATGCCTCTACACTATGGCGCGTAAAGGCATAAAATCGACTAAAAGAGAAATGTATGAGCCAAAAAAACAAAAGATTTTTATACATACATGTATTACTTTCTCGTAGTCAAGCCATTTACGGTAGCTCGGTAGAAACTTTTGGGCCTTATCCCCAAGATTATACGACATTAAAGCTATATCTCGCTATTTTATGTTACTATCCTACCATTAACTTTTTAAAAAAGTCAACAAAAAACGAACATTCTTATAAAAGAATGTTCGTTTGTTCGGTTTTCTTACATATTATTCCCATTCAATTGTTGCAGGGGGCTTACTTGTAATATCGTACACTACGCGGTTAATATGCTTAACTTCGTTTACAATACGCGTTGAGATAACTTCAAGCACATCCCAAGGAATACGCGCCCAGTCAGAAGTCATACCATCAATCGATGTAACAGCACGAATACCGATTGTGTAATCATACGTACGAGCATCTCCCATTACACCTACACTGCGGATGTCAGGAAGAACCGTAAAGTATTGCCAGATATCGCGCTCTAAGTCAGCTTTTGCAATCTCTTCACGTAAAATAGCATCCGACTCACGTACAATTTCTAACTTCTCTTCCGTAATTGCACCAAGTACACGAATACCTAGACCTGGTCCTGGGAAAGGTTGACGCCAAACGATGTTATCAGGGATACCTAATTCAGAACCTAATGCACGGACTTCATCTTTGAATAGCGTGTTTAACGGTTCGATTAGTTTGAACTGCATATCTTCCGGTAATCCACCTACGTTGTGGTGAGATTTGATCGTTTGAGCTGTAGCTGTCCCACTCTCGATAATATCTGTGTATAGCGTACCTTGAGCTAGGAAATCAAACCCTTTTAATTTAGCAGCTTCGTCATCGAATACATAGATAAATTCATTACCGATGATTTTACGCTTTTGTTCAGGATCTGATACGCCGTTTAATTTTTCTAAGAAGCGATCTTTTGCATCGATTTTAATTACGTTCATATTAAAGCCTTCGCTGAATGTTTCCATTACGCTTTCCGCTTCACCTTTACGTAATAAACCGTGATCTACGAACATACATGTTAACTGATCACCAATTGCTTTGTGAATTAATACAGCTACTACTGAAGAGTCTACTCCACCGCTAAGTGCGCAAAGTACTTTTCTATCTCCAACTGTTTCACGGATTTTATCCATTTCAACTTCAATGAAGTTCTCGATTGACCAGTTTGCTTCAGCATGACATACTTCAAACACGAAGTTCTTTAAGATATGGTTACCGTGCACTGAATGGCGAACTTCTGGATGGAACTGCACTCCGTACATATTCTTTTCTTTGTTACTCATTGCGGCAATTGGACAAGATGGGCTAGTTGCGTCCACTTCAAAACCAGCTGGTGTTTCTACAACTAAATCACCGTGACTCATCCAAACAACTTGTTCTTTTGGCAACTCATGGTACATTAATGAATCGTTTTGTACGTTAATCGCTGCTTTACCATATTCACGATGGCTAGCACCTTCTACCTTCCCGCCAAAATGATGAGTCATTAATTGCATTCCATAACAAATACCTAAAACAGGAATACCTAATTCAAAAATGTTTTCATCGCAGTGAAATGCGTTTTCACCATACACACTGTTTGGGCCTCCAGAGAAAATAATTCCCTTTGGATTTAATGCTTTAATCTCTTCTGCTGTAATTGTGTGCGGATGCAATTCACTATATACTCCGAACTCGCGAATGCGACGCGTAATCAGTTGGTTATATTGACTACCAAAATCTAATACAACAATCATGCCTTCCATCTTGTTCACCTCTCCGAATGTGTAAATAATCACTTGTTATTATGCCCTAAAATATAAAAAAAACTAGACTTCTCCCTCAAAAAACAAAGGCAGAAGTCTAGTTGAGCACGACGTTTATCGTCAAATAGACTGTTCTGCCTTCATAGTCAGATCGTTTAAGGTGACCCGGTAGAGACTCTCGAACCATATTATCGAGGATATATGAAGGTATACGAAACATTTATAGTAAGTTCGAGAATATTCTATCAATCCGCGAAACAATGGTCAAGAACTCGTTTTTTTGATTAAATTTTCCCACAATTCAATCGACTCTTTCCATTCTTTTATGGAATCTGCATTTCGATACAAAACCCGCTCATATTTTTCCGTTAATTTTAGCATATTTACCGTATTTAATTTTTCGTCTACTTCTCCTGCAAAGTCGCGCAGCGTTTGACTTTCTTGCCGCTTTAGTCCATTTGCAGCGAGTCTTTTAAGTAAAAAAGCATACGCTGATTCAAAGGTTTCCACTCTCTCTTTCTTTTTATAAAAAGAGATATAAAAAGGTAAAAACCATTTAAATCGATTGAGATATATTACTATTAACATAACTACAATCAGTCCGTAAAAAAGCACTTTCCACTTCATAGACAACTTAGCATTTTGAAGAGAAGCTGTTTTTTCTTTCGCTTTTTCTTCTTGTGCCGGAAGCTCTTTTTCCTTAGGCTGCTCCTTCACTTGCGTTTCTTGTTTCTCTTCTTCCCTCTGACTATTTTCACTAGAGTTGTTAGATTGGCTATCTACAAAATCATAAGGATTAGAAAAACTTTTTGTTGGTTCAAAAGGTACCCAACCCGCTCCTGGAAAATAGACTTCGACCCAAGAATGAGCATTATTTTGTGTAATTTCATAGGTTGTCCACTTACTACTTCCTGAAATGACGGTGGCATCACCTTCTGTATAGCCCTTTACCCACCGAGCAGGAACATCTAATGAACGAAGCAGCACGGCCATAGAAGTAGAGAAGTTATCACAGTACCCTCTTTTTGTATCAAATAAAAATTGATCCACATAATCTTTATTTTTCGTAGGAATTGGAACATTTTCAGTATCATATACATATGGATTTGATCGGAAGTATTCTTCAATGGCTTTCGCTTTTTCATAACGATTTTTCTTATTTTTTGTTACCTCACGAGCTAAATCCTTTACTCGTTTCGGCAAGTTAGCAGGAAGTTGTGTATACCTTGCTATAAATTCGTTATTATTCTCTAGACTCTCTGCCTTTTTTTCCTCTGCTTGCTGAAGAAGTCCAATATCAAATACAGGATATTTATACGTCAGCTCATACGACTGAACAGTAACAAGCTTGTCATTTTGATAAGGATATAATTTTTCATTTGTCGGTGTAACATCGGTTTGAATGCCATTTTTTAAAGTTAGCGACAGCAGTTGAGGAACATGCATAAGATGAACAGAAGGCTGCGAATAGGTAACTTCTGCTTTTCTTACTTGTCCTGCTACACTTGAGTCATATTGAGGGAGTAAGTTTTCATTTCCTTTAAAGGGCACTTTTTCTTCCTCTTTAGACAGCTCCCACCCCTTACCTGTATAAACATCCTTCGTTTCAATACGCCAATAGTGCTCATCCTCTACTTTGGCTGTAAACACAACCGTATCATCATTGACAAACGATCCCCCCAATTTAGAATCGTCCATATCATAGCCAATTCGTTGGCCGTTTGGAGATTCTCCCTGTCCTTGATTTGTTGTATGCGCTGTGATAAAAGGTACGGGATCTGGCCACTGCGGCCCTGGTTTAGGGGCGAGATAAGCCAGCACAATGACGAAAGCTAAAAAGCTGCCCAGAAAAAGAAACGATCGTCTTCTATTTTCTAAACGCTCAGTGCTCGCAGCTTTTATACGTTCAGGATTTATGCGAAGCATGGCTACTAATAAAAATCCGATAATCGTCACACGAATAATAGCAGCTCCCGCATCGTAAGTAGAAAAGGTATCCAACACGGTAATATACAAAATGGTTAAGAAGAAAAAGAAGAAAATTCTTTTTTGATAAAAGATCCAATATCGAATTAAATAAGCCATAATCCAAAGCAGCACAAAAAATAAAGTGCTCCTCATTTCAAATGATAAATTCGCTATATTCCACTCCATGATACTTTGTGCATCTGACTGAAGAATTCCCAACAGTCTCGGAAGCCAGTCTGAAGAAAAGAAGGCTCCTTGAAAATAAAGATTGTGAAGCGAAAACAAAATAAACAATATACTCCCTAACGTCATCACGATAAACGGCAAGCGAAACGTTAAACACAAAAAACAGTAAGCAACAAACAAGATAAAGTACTGAATTTGATTGGTATCCGTCACTTCATTTAAAGGAAGAAGCCATTCCACTAATAAAAAGAATGCTCCCGCGTACAATAAGATGTTTTTTACATACAAAGCTGATTTATTCACTTATTTCCGCCCTCACTTCCTTTAGATGATAGAGGAAGAGGAATATTAACGACTTCAATCGTTAAAGCAGAAGATTGTATTCCATTTACAATAACCGTCTCTTCGTCACTAAGCCCTGCTCCTTCATCTTTAACGACAATTATTGATGCCTTAGCATGGAGACTCAGCTTAGATTGAACCTGCCCAATAAGAGTCCCTGTAACTTGGCTGACAATGACCATAAAAGAATGCTGTTTTTGAATGGCAATAATCTTAAATTCTGTTTCGAATGCTCGATTGTTAACAGGCTGGGCACGTGCTAAGTGATACAACAGGTTATCAGACTCACTTTGTTCAGAGGTTTTTGGTGAAAAAATTGCATCTCCAGCTAAAAGAAAATCGACTTTTTTACGCTTGGTTTCTTCGTGAATGAGCATGGATGCCAGAAAGCTCATTCGTTCTTCAAAGTATAGAGAGCTTATAACATCTGCAATGATAATCATACTCCGTTCATGATAATGACCGAACTCTTTAGAAATCAGCGTAGCTTTACGAGCCGTGGCCTTCCAATCAATAGACCCTAATCGGTCACCCGGCTGATATTCTCTAATGCCTGTCACTAACGTAGTAGATTGATTCCCCGTCGAAACTTCATTTTTCCCTTCTTCTATTCCTGCTAAAAGAAACGGAATATCTATCTCATGAATCTGAGGATAAACGATAAATCGCTGCTGCAGCGGATAATATGCCTTCTTTTTTACAATTCCTAATAAATCACTCAGTTCAATCGAAATCGTAAAAAATTCATATTCTCCTCTTTCTACAAACGATCTTTTATACGGAATAACGGCGTTTCGTTGAAAAAGCGGATAAATTGTTCTTTCTTCTTGATCTAAAAAGTTAATCTCCTCTTTCACTGCTGCCATATAAACAGGAAAAGCCGAGGAGCGTGTAATGTGAATGTCATACGAAAGATGATCTCCAGCGAATCGAGGCTGTAGCTTCACATCACGAGTAACATTCCATTTCTTTAACGGATAAAGCAAAACGGCTACCGCATATAACCCAAAAGGTAAGAAGCTATAAAATAAAAACCAGCT
This sequence comes from Priestia sp. MDV22-iso46, assembly GCF_058629175.1. Lineage (NCBI taxonomy): Bacteria > Bacillati > Bacillota > Bacilli > Caryophanales > Bacillaceae > Priestia > Priestia sp. MDV22-iso46. The sequence continues at coordinate 11,721 of NZ_JBZVWT010000024.1, read as the reverse complement.
GACAAATCCCCCTTGAAACATGGCGTAAGAAAACGTAGCAGCAAAGATGCAAAATAAAACGAACCAGTCTCTACATTTATTCCATATCACTTTTATATACTGTTTCATAAAGTACCCTCTTACCTTTTAACAGGTACTTTCGTATCAGCCATAATTTGCTTCATCACATCACTCGCTGTTAAGCCGCTGTACTGGGTATCAGGTCTTAGCGTTAATCGATGTGCACACACATACGAAGCAAGCTCTTGAACATCATCAGGAAGACAGTAATCTCTTCCCTTCACTAAAGCATATGCTTGAACGGCCTTCATAAATGAAACCGTTCCACGAGGACTAATACCTAACGAAACATGTGGATGAGAGCGCGTTTTACGAATGATTTCAATGATATAGTGCTTGATCGCATCGTCTACATAAATACTGCTTACAGCTTTTTGAGCCTGTACTAATTCTGGAATGCTCATGACGGGTTTGACATCTTCAAGATTGATCTGGGTGGATACGCCATTTAAAATTTGAAGCTCCTCTTCTTGCGTAGGATACCCCATGCTTAATTTGAATAAAAAACGATCCAGCTGCGCTTCCGGCAAATGATAGGTCCCATCAAAATTAACAGGATTTTGAGTAGCCATCACAAAAAAAGGTGCTGGAATTTCCCGGGTGATACCATCGGTTGTTACATGATGCTCAGCCATTGCTTCTAAAAGCGCCGATTGGGTTTTAGGAGAAGTCCTGTTAATCTCATCAGCGAGTACAATGTGGCTCATGATAGGACCTGGACGAAAATGAAATTCCATGTCTTTCGGACTGTAGATAGAAACACCTGTTACATCGGACGGCAGCAAATCAGGCGTGAATTGAATTCGTTTAAACTCGGCATCAATCGATTTGGCCAGTGCCTTCACGAGCATCGTTTTCCCCACACCCGGCACATCTTCAAGCAAAATATGCCCCTTTGCAAGCAAAGCAACTAAACTCAACGTAGATACATGACGCTTTCCAATTACAATTTGATCGATGTTTTCTAATACTTGATTTAATTTACTATTAATATGATCGAGCTGAATCAACGAAGCTCCCCCTTAAAACTCAGTTAAGCCTTGAGTTTAGTATGTTTTTCAATAAACATAGTACTATCTTAACAAATTTTAAAAAAATCTGAAAATATTAATGCACGCAAAAAAGCGACCAAGTGAGTACTTGATCGCTTTTTCAGAGAGGGCAGTGATTACATCATGCCGCCCATTCCACCCATGCCGCCCATGTCAGGCATTGCAGGAGCTGCGTTTTCTTCTGGCTTGTCAGCAACAACTGCTTCAGTTGTTAAGAACATAGCCGCTACAGAAGAAGCATTTTGAAGAGCTGAACGCGTTACTTTTGTTGGGTCAACGATACCAGTGTCTAGCATATTTACCCACTCGCCAGTTGCAGCGTTAAATCCAGTTCCAACTGCTTCGCCTTTTAGACGCTCAACGATTACGGATCCTTCTAAACCAGCGTTGTGAGCGATTTGACGTACAGGCTCTTCAATCGCACGTAATACGATGTTGATACCTGTAGCAGTGTCACCGTCAGCTTCGATGCTTGCTACTTTATTATAGATATTTACTAATGCAGTACCACCACCAGCTACGATACCTTCTTCAACCGCAGCGCGCGTAGAGTTTAATGCATCTTCAATACGTAATTTACGTTCTTTTAACTCAGTTTCAGTTGCCGCACCAACTTTAATTACAGCTACGCCACCAGCAAGTTTTGCTAAGCGCTCTTGTAATTTTTCGCGGTCAAACTCTGAAGTTGTTTCTTCAAGCTGAGCTTTGATTTGGTTTACGCGTGCTAGGATATCTTCTGCGTTTCCTGCACCGTTTACAACTGTTGTATTTTCTTTTGTTACAACAATTTTAGAAGCGCGACCTAATTGGTCGATGCTTGCTGTTTTCAGGTCAAGACCAAGCTCTTCAGTGATTACTTCTCCGCCTGTTAAGATCGCAACGTCTTGTAGCATTGCTTTACGACGATCACCGAAACCAGGAGCTTTAACAGCTACAGCTGTAAATGTACCGCGAAGTTTGTTCACAACTAATGTTGCTAAAGCTTCGCCTTCTACGTCTTCAGCGATGATTAATAGAGGCTTGCCTTGTTGAACAACTTGCTCTAATACCGGTAAGATTTCTTGAATGTTACCGATTTTTTTGTCTGTAATTAAGATGTACGGGTCATCTAATACAGCTTCCATTTTATCTGAATCAGTTACCATGTAAGGAGATGCATATCCACGGTCAAACTGCATACCTTCTACCACTTCTAATTCAGTTGTGAAACCTTTTGACTCTTCAAGTGTGATAACGCCGTCGTTACCAACGCGCTCCATTGCTTCAGCGATTAGTTGACCTACTTCTTCGTCAGCCGCTGAGATAGCCGCTACTTGAGCAATTGAATCTTTACCTTGAATTGGTTTAGAGATTGCTTTTAGTTCTTCAACCGCTACAGCTACAGCTTTTTCCATACCTTTACGGATACCCATTGGGTTAGCACCAGCCGTTACGTTTTTAAGGCCTTCTCTGATCATTGCTTGCGCTAAAACTGTTGCAGTAGTTGTACCGTCACCAGCAACGTCGTTTGTTTTGCTAGCAACTTCAGCTACTAATTTAGCACCCATATTTTCAAATGCGTCTTCTAATTCAATTTCTTTTGCAATTGTTACACCGTCATTTGTAATAAGCGGTGAACCGAATTTCTTTTCTAATACAACGTTACGACCTTTTGGTCCAAGCGTTACTTTTACCGCATTTGCTAATGTATCTACACCACGTAGCATTGCGCGACGTGCTTCTTCGCTAAATTTAATGTCTTTTGCCATGTTCTTTGACCTCCTCAAGATATTCTTAATAATCTATTTTTTACGTATGATAAGTTTGTGGTTAAAATTAGCCGATTACAGCTAAAATATCGCTTTCGCGTAAAATTAAGTATTCAGTACCTTCATATTTCACTTCAGTACCTGCATATTTTGAGAAGATGATACGATCGCCTGCAGCTACTTCTAAAGCTACACGCTCACCGCTTTCTAATACTCGGCCTGTACCAACAGCCACAATTTTACCCTCTTGTGGTTTTTCTTTTGCACTGTCCGGTAACACGATACCGCTTGCTGTTTTTTCCTCAGATTTTACAAGTTCAATCACTACGCGATCACCTAATGGCTTTAACAAGTGAAACAACCTCCTCAAATAATATGTTTGCATTTTTATTAGCACTCAACCTCAACGAGTGCTAACACAATTATTATATTAAAACAAAGTGGGTTTTTTTTGCAAGTATTAAACAAAAAAAATTTAAAATTTACGACAACTACATATAATAGTCTTAGATTTCGACGATTTTGAGAAATAAAGCATTCTTTTCTCTGTTCAATAATATGTATGTTACAATACGAGCAAGAAGAAATTACTAACTTCACAGTACTTCTTCGACATATATACATAAAAACCTTTTAAAGGAGTATAGAAGATTGGAAAAACGTTATTGGTATGTTATCCTCACCTACATCCTTATGCAGTTTTCAGGAGTTGTTGGTATACCGCTGTTAAAATTAACAGGAATGTTTGATCAATATCCAGTTCGAACAGCGAATGTCATGCTTTTGACTTATTGGACCATCATTAGCTTTATCCTTGGTTTACTTATTGTCTTACTGCTGCTGCGCCGTGACATGTCCATGCGTATAGAACATGCGGGAACAACGGTAACTGTTGTCTGGTCAGTCCTTGGGGTGTTCTTGGCTATGGCTGGTCAAGCTGTAGCAGGTATGATTGAGCACGCTCTTGGCATTACCCAAGTATCTGAAAACACACAAAATATTGTTAATCTTGTTAAAGCAACGCCGTTCCTCATTGTCGTTACGTCTGTTATTGGACCAATTCTAGAAGAGATTATTTTTCGAAAGATTATTTTCGGCTCTCTTCACAAACGATATAATTTTTTTATCTCTGCATTTATTAGTTCCCTTATTTTCGCTGCCGTACACTGGGATTTTAAACATTTGCTCGTGTATACAGCCATGGGATTTGTATTTGCATTCCTTTATGCAAGAACAAAACTAATTATTGTACCCATTATTGCTCACGTGTTGATGAATACAATCGTTATTTTATCTCAAACTATTTTTGCAGATAAAATTATAGAAATGCAAAAGCAAGCAGAACAAATGCAGTTTATTTTTGGAGGCATGTTTTTATGAAGAATATCCCTTTAACACGAGGGTTTATTTATATTATTATGGGGATTTTATTCACCTACCTGGCCATTCAAAATGCTCAGGAAACCGTGTGGAACTTCCCTACGATCTTATTTGCACTCGTAGCCGCATTCGATTTCAGATTTGCGGTTCGCATTTTTATCTTGCACTATAAAATTAAAAAGTTGCAGCAGCAATATAAAAATCAAGATGATTCATCTAAATAAAAAAAACCACTGTTTCAGTGGTTTTTTTACATACTAACATCTTCTCTTTCTTGCTCTGCCCTTGCCTTTAACACTTTGCGATACGAAATGCGGGAAATAATGATGCTGATTTCATACAAAATTAAGAGCGGCACTGTCACCATCATGTGCGAGAGCAATTCCGGTGGTGTAATAAGTGCGGCAATAACTAGCAGTACGAAATAGGCATACTTTCGAATTTGAGATAAAAACATAGGCGTTATAATTCCTAATCGCGTCAAAAACATGACGACGACAGGAAGCTGAAACAACAGGCCAAAAGGCAGTGTGAGCTGCATTAAAAAAGAAAAGTATTCATTAATGCCAATCACTTGGTTTACATTCAGCTCATCAGAAACGCGCGTCATAAAATCGACGACAAATGGAAACAACACAAAATAAGAAAAAGAGACACCGCCGATAAAGAGAAAAATGGAAACAGGAATATATCCAAGCGTTACCTTACGCTCTTTTTCATATAAACCAGGACTAATAAATGCCCAAAGTTGATACAGTGCAACAGGAGCTGCAAGTACACAGCCGATAATAACAGCAAACTGCATATAAATCTTAACTGGATCTGTTAGCCTAAATGCATTCATCGTTAAATTTTTTGCCTCATCAGCATGCTGTAAATAGACAATAACCTTATCCGCTATAAAAAAGCCGCCAATTGTGGCAATGACAAAGAAAAATAAAACAATTAAAATGCGTTTTCGCAGCTCTCCTATATGATCATATATTGACATTTCTTGTTCAGTCATACTATGATCACCCTTTTACTCTTTGTCATCTACTTGACGCTGTTTATCTTTTTCACGATCTTCTGATGCACCGCTAGCGGCATGCTTAAACTCTCTAAGCGTTTGCCCGACTGACCTTCCTAGCTCCGGTAACCGTTTCGGTCCAAAAATAAGCAGTGCTACAATCGCAATAATAATCCAACTGCCTGCTCCAATCCCCATATTCCCACTCTCCTTATTAATTTAGACTTAAGGAAATCGTAACACAGTCCACCTTATTCAACAGGATAATTTTTCAAAAAATAGACAAGCGACTGTAATTCTACAGCAAGATCAATATGATGTAGTCGAATCTCATCCGGTACGTTTAAGCGTGCAGGAGTGAAGTTTAGAATCCCTTTAATTCCGCAGTTCACTAAACGATCGGTAATTTGCTGAGCAACAGTGGCAGGAACGGTTAAAATCGCCACTGAGATATCATCACTCATATAATCTTCCAATTGGTCAAGGTGATAAACCGGCACGTCACCTACTTTTGTACCGACTTTATCTTCTATCACATCAAAAGCGCACTCAATTTTGGTGTTATTATTTTTAATAAAATTATAATTTAAAAAGGCCGTTCCCAGATTCCCCACGCCAATCAGTGCTACTTTCGTTACTTCATCTTGGTCTAACGTTTTACGGAAAAATGTAAGTAAATAATTCACATTGTAGCCGTATCCCTTTTTCCCTAATGCTCCAAAGTAAGAAAAGTCCCGACGAATAGTAGCAGAATCAACTTTCACTGCCTCACTTAACTCTGCTGACGAAACACGCTGTTTACCAGAAGCATGCAAGTTTTTTAAAAAACGATAATAAAGCGGCAATCGTTTAGCCGTTGCTTGTGGTATTTTTAATTGTTCAGTGTTCACGTTGTACCCCCTCAGTTCATGTATGTCATTACTAACATTTTCAAGTCATATTGCATTACCTTTCACAAAGCATCAACCGCTTTGAGGTAGCGCTTCCAATTCTCTCTCTTTTCTCTTGTTTTATATATACTCCGCTTCACACCCCGACGGCTTTTGTCTATCCAGCACTACTTAAAGTCGTTAGCTAGAACGAAGCAATTAGCCCTTCAAAGGATTCGTTTGTTAGTCATGACGGATTTTCTACATCCATCATATATAAGTTCAGAGATGCACTTATCTCTTATTTTAACATAGTATCCTGTATAAAATGTGCACGTAAAATCATTTTATTTCATGAATCAAAACATTCGCTTCACCATTTGTCCTTGTCCCTGTACAAATTACAAACGCTTGTAGGAAGAACTTGTAGTTGAAAATATGTTAAAATACACTATGGATATACTACTAGAGGTGAAAAAATGATTATTCTACAATTGAACGGTATTACAAAATACTATGGGGCAGAACCCATTTTATCGAATATAAAGTTAGAAGTACAATCAAAAGACCGCATTGCCCTAGTGGGACGAAACGGTGCTGGTAAATCAACTTTATTAAAAATTATTGCTGAGCAGCTTTCTTATGACAGCGGAGAAATTATTAAACCTAAAGGTGTTTCCATTGATTATATGGGACAAGATACAGTTCTTGAGTCAACACTCTCCATATGGGAAGAAATGATGACTGTCTTTGCTCCGTTAAAGAAGATGGAAAAAGAATTACGTACGCTTGAAACGAAGATGGGCGATCCAGACATTTTTAATGATTCAGTTCAATACGAAAAACTAACCAAAGAGTACGATCAGCTTCAAGTAACGTTCAAAGATTTAGGCGGCTATCAATATGAAGCGGATACACGATCTATTCTTCACGGTTTCCGTTTTTCAAACTTTGACTATAGCACCCCTATTTCCTCCTTGAGCGGTGGACAAAAAACACGCTTGGCGCTTGCAAAACTGCTTTTAACAAAGCCGGACTTGCTTATTCTCGATGAGCCTACCAACCACTTAGATATTGAAACTTTAGCATGGCTGGAACAGTTTCTGCAAGGGTATGAAGGAGCTATTTTAATTGTTTCACACGATCGTTACTTCCTTGATAAAGTCGTAAATCAAGTGTATGAAGTCACACAAAAAACAACGGTGAAGTACACGGGCAACTACTCTAAATACCTTGTACAAAAAGCAGAGCGATATGAAAAAGAGTTGCGTCAGTACGAAAAGCAGCAAGATGAAGTCGCAAAACTGAATGATTTTATTCAGCGAAACATCGCCCGCGCATCGACTACAAAACGTGCGCAAAGCAGACGTAAACAGCTCGATCGAATGGAGTTAATAAATCGACCTAACGAAGGCGAAAAATCAGCTAGTTTTTCGTTTGAAATTGAGCGTCAAAGCGGAAATGAAGTCTTAAATCTCGAAAACGTGTCTATTGGATATGATGAACACAAATATATTGTTCAGCAGGCAAACCTTCGGATTAAAAAAGGTGAAAGCCTTGCGTTGGTTGGCCCTAATGGAGTTGGGAAATCTACGTTATTAAAAGGTATTGTGGATAAACTAAGCTTCAAGACTGGAACCATTTCTTTTGGCTCAAACGTAATGGTTGGTTATTACGACCAAGAGCAAGCTAATTTAACGTCTAATAAGACCGTTTTAAATGAGCTTTGGGATGACTACCCATCCAAACCTGAAAAAGAAATTCGTACAGCGCTTGGAAATTTTCTGTTTTCAGGTGATGATGTACTGAAAATCGTTTCCACGCTTAGCGGTGGTGAAAAAGCACGTTTGGCTCTTGCGAAGCTTATGCTTCAAAAAGCTAATTTCTTAATTTTAGATGAACCTACTAACCATCTTGATTTAGATAGCAAACAAGTACTCGAGAATGCGTTAATCGATTACCCAGGAACTCTGTTATTTGTTTCACATGACCGTTATTTTATTAACCGTATTGCAAACAAAATAGCAGAGCTATCTCCTGAAGGAGTAGAAGAATTTCTTGGAGATTATGACTATTATGTAGAAAAGAAAGCAGAAATAGAGGAAATCAAAGAATTAGAAAATATAAAAGCAAACGAAGAGCGTACTGTAAAAGTAGATAAACAGTCCTATAAACAAGATAAAGAACAAAAGAAATTGATGAGGCAGCGAACGCGCCGCATTGAAGAAATTGAAACTGAAGTAAACAAATTAGAAGCCGCACAAGCGGAGAATGAAGAACTTCTTTGTGATCCCGAAATTTATCAAAACCACGAAGAAGTATCAAGATTAAACGGTGAAAATGAAAAAATTTCTTCACAGTTATCCACATTAATGGAAGAGTGGGAAGAATTACAGCTTCTTCTAGAAGAATAGCCTATATTTTTTCGTATTTATTGATCCTATTTACTTGTTCATGCGCTTTAGAACAAGCTTTATCCACTCTGTGAATAAATAGTGGATATCTGTCTGATTTTTATAATTAAAACTTGTTGATAACAGGTCCGTGTACTGAGTGCACGGACTTTTCCACATAATTATCCACAGTTAATTCTAAATTTATTGAATATTGTTGATAAATCATTTTTATCCACAAAAAAGACGAATGAGAAATGAATCTCATTCGTCTCTTACTCTTCCAAGTCCAAACCGGGGTTTGCGTTTAATGACATATCTGAACGTTTTCCTTGAGCAAATCGTACACTTGCTGCTGCTCCAATCATTGCGGCATTATCCGTGCATAGAGACAGCGGCGGGATAATAAGCTCAATGTTTGATAATGGTGCAAATGCCTCTTCTAGCGCTGCTCTAAGTCCTTTATTAGCAGCAACCCCTCCTGCTACTAACACTTGCTTAACGTTATATTCCTTTGCAGCTTTAACGGTTTTAGTTACTAACACATCAATAACACTCGCTTGAAAGCTAGCAGCAAGCGTTTGGGGAAGAATTTCTTCACCTTTTTGCTTCGCGTTGTGGACAGTGTTAATAACTGCGGATTTTAACCCACTGAAACTAAAATCATAGGATCCTTCTTCTAGCCAAGCACGCGGCAAATCAATTAATGGCTCTCCTTCATGTGCAAGGCGGTCAATATGCGGTCCGCCTGGATATGGAAGGTTTAACGTGCGGGCTACTTTATCGTAGGCTTCTCCTGCTGCATCATCTCTCGTTTCACCAATCACTTTAAACTGACCGTGACTTTCCATGTATACAAGCTCCGTATGCCCTCCAGATACAACTAGTGATAAAAGCGGGAATTCTAATTTTTTGATTAACTGATTTGCATAAATATGTCCTGCAATATGATGAACACCAATTAATGGCTTCTGATGTGCAAATGCTAGCGCTTTGGCTGCATTTACGCCAATAAGAAGTGCTCCCACAAGCCCAGGTCCTTCCGTTACAGCTATTGCATCAATATCTGCAAACGTCAAGTTCGCTTGATTTAAAGTTTCTTCAACTACTACCGTAATTTGTTCCACATGATGACGAGATGCAATCTCCGGTACGACACCGCCAAATCGTTTATGGCTTTCTATTTGTGATGCCACCACATTGGCTACAATTTCATGACCGTTTCGAATCACGGCTGCTGCTGTCTCATCACAGCTTGTTTCTAATGCTAAAATTAATTGATTTTCACTCATAAATTCACCCACATAACTAATGCATCCTCATTGTTATCAGAATAATAATTCTTACGAATACCTCCAGGTTTAAAACCTAGCTTTTGATACAATGATTGTGCAATATGATTAGATACCCTAACTTCTAATGTCATTGACGTAGCACCTAGTTTTCGAAGAACATCCATCACGTTGCGCAGCAGCAATTCACCGAGTCCCTTACCTCGGTAGTCTGGCAATAGCGCAATGTTGGTTACATGTGCTTCGTCAATAACAATCCACGTTCCGCAATACCCAATAATATTTTCTCCTTCTTCCATCACAATGTAAGTTGAAAATTGATTATTGGTTAACTCATTTTGAAACGCTTCTGAACTCCAAGGTGTCGTAAAAGACTTCTCTTCGATTTTCACTACTTGATCAATATCTTTAACTTCCATTAAACGAAACTTAATTGTTAGTTTCATGTTTATACCTTCTTTTATCCTTTTTGCTGTGAAGCAAGCCAGTTGGCTTCGGCTTCAGCTAAACGAATGTAGTTCGGAACAAAAGTATGCACAGACTGCGGCTCTTTCTTCATTCCTAAGAAAGCCAATTCACTTGGTCTTGGATTAAACTGCTGAACATGGGCAAATACAGCTTGTTCACCCAACACTTCTTTTAACGCCTCTTCATGCATGGGAAGATCATTGCCTATGAATAAAATAGGTTTGTTGTATAACTTTAAATGTTCCGCCCAGTCCTTATTAATAACAAGTCGATCACTTTCAACTTCTAGAAGACCTCGTTCGTTATTCCATTCATATAGTCCTGTATAAAGCTGTTGACGGCGCGCATCAAATAACGGAGCAATATATCCATCAAAATAGCGACCGTTTGCTGCTAGTGCCTCAAGGCTAGATACACCTATTAAAGGAATATTTAAAGTCCAAGCAAGTGTCTTGGCAATGGTAACGCCAATGCGTACACCTGTATAAGACCCAGGACCGTGCGCCACTACAATGCGGTCTAGCTCGCTTGGCGCAATATCACAATCTTTTAACAGAGATTCCACAGCGTTCATCACACGAACGGAGTGATTCTTTTTTAGATTCGTAATAATTTCTCCAATCACTTTGTTTTCTTCAACGACAGCAACACCCATGACAAAATTGGATGTATCAATGGCTAACATTTTCATCTTTTAAAAAGCTCCTTACATATTTCAACGTACCGACTCCCCATCGCTTTTACAAGAATTTTACGAGTCGTTTCGTTTTCATGGTAAATATTGATTTGAATATATTCATTAGGAAGCTGCTCTTCAATCAGATGAGCCCACTCCACGACCGTCACGCCATCTCCTTCAAAATACTCATCGAACCCTAGGTCTTCAAATTCATCCCCTAGACGGTACACATCCATATGATAAAGAGGAAGGCGACCGCTTTTGTATTCTTTAATGATAGTAAATGTCGGGCTATTCACATTGCGTTCAATTCCTAATCCTTTAGCTAAACTTTTTGTGAATGTTGTCTTTCCAGCCCCCAAATCGCCTTCGAGCAGCAGCACGTCACCAGCTTCTAATAAAGTTGCTAGACGAGCAGCCAGCTGATTAGTTTCATCAGGAGACGTAGACATAAACGTAAATTCGTTAATCTCTGTCATTCATTCAGAACCTCATTTCAATCTGTATATATATATTGTAAACGTTGTGGACTATACATATCCAGTAAGAAATCCAACAATCTTTAACATCGCAATTCTATAAAGAAATTTCTTTGTATATAAAAAATTCCTTAGGATTGCTCCTAAGGACGGTAAAGTTTTATATAAAAATGGTTCAAACAATAAAAAAGACGAAACACATTGTTTCGTTTCTAAAAAATGGCGGTCCCGACGGGAATCGAACCCGCGATCTCCTGCGTGACAGGCAGGCATGTTAACCGCTACACCACGG
>NZ_JBZVWT010000023.1:0-19696 GCF_058629175.1 Priestia sp. MDV22-iso46 | reverse complement strand
GTTCTCTTGAAGTATCCAATAATAAAATAAAGGACCATTTGCTTTATAAGGTTAAATTAAATGGGTACCTATAATGTTGATTATGTTAACTACCTTTGCATATGATATACAGCTTAAAAAACGAAAAAAACTACTGGCTCATCAGGAGCCAATAGCTTTTTTCGTGACGTAATTAGAAGTTAGTCGTGATGATTTTATACATCTTAAGTAGTTTGTTCAAAGTATGGAGAAATTATGTATAAAAAAACAACTACCCCAATTTTGAAAGGTAGTTGTTTCTTTTATAACAAGGGTATAGTAGATGATGTTCTTCTAAACATCTCGGTTAGTTTGCTTGAAATATGAAATTATATTCTTTAATGAACTCATTTTTTGATATCAGTGGGAGAATAATAAAACAAGATTTGGAGACGTTATACATGTGCATAGCAAGAAAGGTGGCACACTATCATGAATTTCGTAAGGAGGATAACAATGGGTATTTTAAGTGGAAATCCTACAGATGAACCGATGCATTATGGTGAGGTATTTGGAACATGGTCATATCTTTCTACTTCAAAAGGGTTAGTAGCTGGCTATCAAACTTTTCTAAATCATGTAGGAGACAAGGATCTACATAAGTTAGTCCAAGAAACAATCGAACAATGCCAGCAGGAAATGAAAGGTATAGAAACGTTATTAAAAGCAAATGGAGTGGCTTTACCACCGACTCCACCTGAACGTCCAGAGGCATGTTTAGACGATATTCCAGTAGGTGCACGTGTTCAAGATCCCGAAATTGCTACAGCTATTTCAATGGATATAGCTGCTGGTCTAGTTGCTTGTAGTCAACTGATTGGACAATCTATTCGTGAAGATATCGCAGCCATGTTTGCACAAATTCATATGCAAAAAATAGCTCTTGGTGGAAAGTTTCTACGACTTAATAAAGAAAAAGGCTGGTTAGTTCCTCCTCCTCTTCATAAGTCTAAAAATACGGATTGTTAACGATTAGCTTTCTATAGAAAAAAAGGTGTCTCTTAGCAAATAGAGATACCTTTTTTATTTCCTAGAAGCCGTTTTATGTTAACTAATGTTGCATATCATTGTCATCTTAAAAAATAGAAAACCAACCTCTGAGTCCTAAAGGTTGGTTTTCTGCTCTTGGAGAAGAGATTCGTGTTGGATTGCTGGATGCCTCACGGCATCTTGAGTAGTTTGCTCCATTTACTGTTTGTTATTCTTCCATTACATTTTTAATCCAGCTTAAAATCACTTCTAAACCATCTTTGTTAAACAGATAAAAATAGCGTTTGCCTTCTTTCACCAAATTAATAAGGTGATTTTTCTTTAATTCTTTGAGATGATAAGACAATTTAGTATTTGAAATATTGATACCTTCTTCATTTAAAATCGTTAAAATATCCATTGGACAAAATCCATCCTTTGCCTCAAATGTATCAGGTAAAAATTCTCTCCTTTCACGCTCAAATTGTAGCATCTCAATAATTCTTATACGTATTGGATCCTGAAGTACTCTAAATGTATCGGTTACATGATTATGTTTTATCATAAATTTATTATAATCGTTAGGTTATTGACATTTCAAATAAATTTGAATCATAATAATAATAATTCAAATTTATTTGAAATGAGGGGATTTTCTGTATGAGGTTCACACGACAAGAAATTATTAGCCTAGTAAGCATTTGTATTGGTAGTTTTTTAATTATTTTAGATACAAATATTGTAAACATCATCATTCCACCCTTACGCCAACAACTCAATTTAACCATTTCACAAACGTCATGGATCGTGAATAGTTATGTCTTGGCGTTCGCTTCACTAATATTATTCTTTGCTAGATTGAGTAAACGGATTGGAGCAAAAAATGCATTTATTGCAGGGATTAGCATTTTTATGATAGGTTCATTATTTTGTGGTTTATCAGTAACTTATAATAATTTACTTATTTCTCGGGTTCTCCAAGGAATTGGGGCAGCTTTGTTTGCTCCTGTTGCTACCACACTGCTATCTTCAACTGTAATAGAACCACAAAAACGTGCCCTTGCATTCGGTATTTGGTCAGGTACATCAGGCATAGGTTTTGCATTTTCCCCTATGATTGGAGGATTTTTCAATGAATTATGGGGATGGAGAAGCATTTTTTTTATCAATATACCTTTTACTTTGATTGTTATTGTAACAGCATTTACAGCTATTAAAGATATTAAAAAAGAAGATATTTCAATGTTTATAAAGGAGCAAATGACAGTAGTACTACTTATTTTTACATTTGTATATATAACTCATGAATATAAAATGATGATCCAATTTCCATTTCTGTTTATGACAGGATTCCTAACGCTACTGTTTTTGGGGTGGAACTATGGTAAAAAGTTCAAACAGAATCTTACTCACGTTGTACAACGACAAATGTTTTCAAGATTAAATATTTCAAGTTTGATAAATGGTTTCACTTATAACTTTTCAATATATGGAATTATATATTTCATCTCCATTTACTACCAAGAAAATTTGCATCTATCATCCCTTGAAACCGGTATTAAATTTCTGCCATTAACATTATCTGCGATGTTGTTATCATCGTTTTTATCACCCATATTAGTTAATAAGTTCGGGAAAACTTTAACACAACAACTTTGTTTATTTGCAATTATAAGTGGAAGTATAATTTTATTCGTTTACTTTTCGATAACAAAAGTACCTCCTCTTATTCCAGCCAGCTTTATCCTTCTAGGTTTTTCTGGAGCAATTGCTCCTGTATTAATGAATGCAGCCTTCTTGGCAACTGATGAAATGTACCATAATGAAATATCCTCTTTAGTAAATCTTGCACGTCAAATGGGCAGTGTTTTAAGTGTGATGATTGTTTCTATCATGTTAGATCTCCTTCCAAAGGAAATCGTTATACAGTATTTCATACTATGTACAATAATCATCTCTGCCCTAGCGTACACCTACTTATCCTGGGCAAACACATTTTCGATTAAATCTCTCCGATATAGTAATAAAAAGGATAGTACCCATCACCGGTAAAGATTTCTTTGCCAATTACTCATTAACAATATTCATTAAATAAGTAATGCCTTAATTAATAGGCATTACTTATTTTTGTACCTAGAACGTTGATTATGTTAACTAACTTTGTATATCATATACATCATAAAAAGAGAAAAAACTCCTGTCGTTGGTCAGGAGTTTTTCAGTAACGTATCAAGGTATTAAAAGTGATACTTCACGTATCTTGAGTAGTTTGCTCGTCATATGAAATATTATCCATAAAAATCAGAATATACGATTGAAGTTTGTCTTTGGCACCTAAAACATTGATTATGTTAACTTTGAGCTTTTGTAATATATGTTTTTACTGAAGGTGGTTGGTATGTATTAAATTGATCAAGTAACCCTTGTGGCTTTGTATCTACAAGAGCCATAGAACGATACTTTTCCTGTAAAAACTGTTCTTCCGTCATGTGATTAAATAATGATACAAGTGGTGTGTAATAGTTATTAATGTTTAAAAGTCCGCATGGCTTCTGATGTAAGCCTAACTGAGCCCATGTGAAAATTTCAAAGAATTCCTCTAATGTACCTGGGCCACCTGGTAATGCAATAAACCCATCCACTAGTTCTGCCATCTTGGCTTTTCTTTCATGCATAGATTCGACAACAATAAGTTCTGATAAGTTTTTATGAGAAATTTCTCTTTCTTCAAGAAAACTCGGCATGACCCCAATTACATGGCCACCTTCTTCTAAAACGGCATCGGCAACAGCACCATTACACCGACACTTGCGCCTCCGTATACAAGAGCAATATTACGCTTAGCAAGCTCTCTTCCTAAAGCTTTTGCTCCTTCAATATAAAGATCAGATGCCCCTTTACTTGAGCCACAAAATACAGCTAGTCTTTTCAAAAGTATCCCCTCCTAAGTAAATCACCGTTAATGATTATACATAATAATAGATCATTTGTTAAACTTAGGTGGATCTTTAAAAATGAAAGGTGGAACCAATCAATGGATGTAACAGAATTTCAACGATGGGTGAAGGACTACTATAAGATGAGAGGTTGGTCGGACTTAGATATTTTTGTTCGAATTGGCTTTCTTGCTGAAGAAACAGGTGAAGTTGCACGAGCTATTAGAGCTTTAGAAATTGGGAGAGATAGACCAGATGAAGTAGCTAGTACTTTAGAAGAAAATAAGAGAGAATTGACGGAAGAGCTAGGAGATGTGTTAGGCAACTTAATTGTAATTGCCAATAAGTATGATATTCCTCTAGAAGAGATCTTTCAATCCCATAAGGATAAACTTGCAGCGCGTTATTCTAGTTAAGGGTTAGGAGCTACATACTAATAAGCGATACGATATATTAAGCAAAATACATATTAACAATGGGGAGACAGCATATTTGGTCTCTCTTTTAGCATTTAATTCCTATAAGTTACATTATGTTGACTACAATTGTATATCCTATGCACTTTTGTACTAGTGGTTAAACTATTGGAGTGATAGCATTAAATTGAGTGAATTTATAAATAAATAAGGAGAGGTTAGAATGAAAATTCGTTCAGTAGAGGGAACAGATTATTACGTAATATCTCCATTAATTAACGAGTGGTGGAACGGTAGACAAATGTCTGATATGCTGCCAAAGCTATTTTTTGATCATTTTCAAAACACAAGTTTTATTGCCGAAGAAAAAGGTGAAATTATAGGGTTTCTAATTGGTTTCTTATCTCAATCCCATATGGATGAAGCATATATTCATTTTGTTGGAGTTCATCCAGAACATAGAGGAAAGAAGATTGGAAAACAGTTATATAGTCGTTTCTTTGATGTTATTAAACAAAATGGGCGAAATACTGTTCGATGTGTAACGTCCCCTGTTAATAAAGCCTCAATTGCTTATCATACAAAAATGGGATTTAGAATTGAACAAGGCGATAAGAATTTAGATAATGTAGCTTTACATACTAACTATGATGGAATTAATCAGGATCGTGTTCTATTTATAAAGCATTTGGTCTGATGTTGTAATAAGGGAAAATAACCAAAATTAATTTCTATACGAAATCCCCTTCCTAGAACACGTTTTATGTAAACATGTATTGGATTACATCTAAAACATCGTATTTTGTATTCTGTTTAGTTAACACAAAATAGATGGATCGAGATGAGGAAATTGAAAGGTAAAAACGTTAGGTATTTCATATCAAATTTTTCACCTTTCAATTTCATACTTATGTGCTGTGCACTCACTCTTTGCTTGATAAAGAAAGGTCTGTTTATGAATATAGAAGTAAATTAATTAATAAAGAACTAATTATCTAAATAAGTTTTTTTGACTTGAAGAACTCTAAAAAATGCCTAGCTGGTGTAGAGAGGTAATGATTTTTTTTCCATATTATAATTATCTTTGTTGCAAGAGTTTGGTCTTTAATTTCAATAAAGCGAAGGTTACTATCTGGTATCAAGGTCATCATATCTCGAGGAATTAAAGCTATTCCCATTCCACTACTTGCCCAATTGAGCATTGTTCTTGTGTCATCTATTCTGCACTTCACTTTGGGTTCAAATCCAGATTTTCTGCATGCTTCTTCTATATTATTTGCATATCTATTGTGAAAAAGTAATGGTTTATCTTTTAGTTCATCTAAATTCATAGATGTTTTGTTCATATCCAACAATGAATCCATGGCAGCTGCCATCATCGGTTCCTCTGGAAGACTAATATGATCAAATGTTTCTAAATTAAATGGTGTTCGAATAACCCCAACTTCCACTACTCCCCGTTTAACTAATTCAAGAATTTCAAATGTACTACTTTCCTTAATACGAAAATCAACACCAGGATAGGCTTTATGAAAGTCTTGCACTACTATAGGAACTAAGGTTTCACCAGCTGAAGAAATTGTGCCTATAGAAAGTACTCCTTGGGATCCCTCTTTTAAATCATTCAATTCCTTTGATGTTTTTTCCATAAGTTCAATAATTTGCTGAGCTCTACTCTGCAGGAGTTGTCCTGCATCTGTAATTTGCATCCTGCGAGTATTTCTTTGGAATAGTATAACTCCAAGCTCTTCTTCTAATAGTTTCAGTTGTTGGCTTAAAGGCGGCTGAGCCATGTGAAGTCTCTCTGCTGCTTTACTAATATTACCTTCCTCAGCTATCGTCAAAAAGTAAATCAATTGTTTTATATCCATACAAGACACTTCCGTTCATTTATATAGAAATCGTATATATATTACATGAAATAAGTATTTTTCATATATATTATACCCTGATAAACTTATTTTCAAAGGGGGAGATTACTTTTATGACCCTTTTTATCCCCCTTTCTTATAACAATTTAATAAATAAAATATTTACGTTTTGAAAGTTTGAATTTAGAAGTAAAGGAGTATCTCTATGCAACAAGAATTTAGTCATTCTCAATTTTCATTTGATTTAGATGGCACTGATTTAGGGATTTCAGCTATTCATCGCAGTGGTGAACTTTGTCCGATTGTTTTTCTACATGGTTTTGGGTCAACTAAAGAAGATTATGCTGACATTGTTCGACATTCGGCTTTTTCTAATCATCCATTTCTCGCATACGATGCACCAGGATGTGGAGAAAGCTACTGTTCAGATTTGTCTCAAATATCTATACCTTTTCTAGAAAAGGTTGCATTGGAGGTAATCAAACGCGTTAACTTCAAACGTTTTCACCTTGTTGGCCATTCGATGGGTGGACTCACAGCACTAATGATTGCTCACAAATATCCAGACAGAGTAGTAAGCTTTACAAATATAGAAGGTAACATTGCACCGGAGGACTGTTTTCTTAGCAGACAAATTATTCAATACCCTTATGATGATGCAGAAGAATTCTTTGAACATTTTATTGAACGCACACGCCATACGCCAGCATATTCAAGTGCTTTATATGCTTCAAGCCTACGACATAAAGTTCGAGCAGGAGCTGTAAGAGGAATTTTTGAATCAATGGTTCATCTATCTGATCATGCTGATTTAATGAGCAAGTTCCTAGGTCTCCCTTTTCCTAAAATGTTTATGTACGGTGACCAAAACAATAATTTAACATACCTTAATCATATTCAATCAGAAGGTGTTCGTTTAGAAGAAATCCCTAACTGCGGTCATTTCCCTATGTATTCCAATCCTCCATTAATGTGGAAAGCAATTGCTGACTTTCAAGAGAATGCAGAGAAAAAGCATTCAACGTTATCAGAAAAACATGTTCAATTAGAGGATGAAAATAAATAACCTAATATGATGAATTCAACAGTAACTGTACAAAAGAGCTATTTATATAAGCAAAATTACTTTCTTATTCGTAGAGTACTTTTGCTTGTTAAATAAATTATAAAAATTAGTTGGAAGGTGAAAACATGAATGCAGAGTACCGTGCAAGGTTTGGAAAATTATCGACTACTAATGTATCCGATGCACTAGATGCTCTTGGGCTAAAGGGATCTACTTATGGAATTAGCCCGACGTGGGAAGGCTGTAAGAAAATTATTGGAGAAGCAGTCACCGTAAAATTGGTTTCTGCAGGTCTTACTAAAAGTCCTAACCATTTAGGTGTACATGCTATTGAAGCTGCAAAAGAAGGAGATATTATTCTCGTTGATAACAGTGGACGATTGGATGTTTCATGTTGGGGAGGCATTTTGGCAAACGGAGCTAAAGCAAAAGGAGTTTCTGGGGTTGTCATCGATGGAGCCTGCCGTGACGTAGATGATTATGTTGAAGCTGACTTCAGTGTGTATGCAAGAGGTCCTGTTGTCGCAACAGCTCGAGGAAGAGTGATGGAAGAAGCAACAAATATAATGGTCCAATTTGGAGGAGTTCAAGTTCGCCCAAAAGATATTGTAATGGCTGATAGAAGTGGCGTTGTAGTGGTCCCTCAAGAGAAAGCAGAAGAGGTTTTACAAAGAGCAGAAGTACTATTTCAAAAAGAAGAAGACATGATAAAAGAAATTAGAAATGGTGCGTCTATGCTAGAGGTAGATACAAAATATAACTATGAAAAAATGCTTAAATAATAATTTTTAAGAAGAATTCCCCTTATATTCTAATATAAAACGAGAAAAATGAAATTTCACCCCACATAAAAAACATGTTAGATACTAATAAAAGAGGAGAATTAATTTTATGGAACCTATTATTGAATCTCTCACCAAAATAGATACTTCAACGATTTCTGATGCATTAGACAAGTTAGGGATTGACGGCCAATGTTTTGGTATTAAGTCTAATTCTGTTTCATGGAAAATTGCTGGACGAGCTTTTACAGTAAAATATGGGCCAGTATCTATTGAAAAAGGAACTGTAGGAGACTTTATCGATGATGTAAAACCTGGCGAAATAGTTGTTATTGATAATCAAGGTCGCCTCGACTGTACAGTTTGGGGAGATATTATGACAGGAGTAGCAAAATGTAAAGGAATTACGGGTACCGTCATAGATGGCGTTTGCCGAGACACTAACCTCATTCTTGAATTAAATTATCCAGTGTTTAGTTCTAGCCGTTATATGCGAACGGGTAAAGATCGAGTACAAGTAGATTCTATAGGAGAAGCAGTATCTATTGCTAATATTCGTGTTCGTCCTGGCGACATTATAGTTGGCGATGCTGATGGTGTTGTAGTTATACCTCAAGAGATAGAAGAAAAAGTGCTTACAGTTGCAATTGAAATTGAGGGAGCAGAACATCAAATTCGTTTAGCAACAGAAAAAGGGATGAGCTTAAAAGAAGCACGCTCTTATTTCAATTATCACAGCCTACAAACAAAAGGAGAGTAAAAGGATACCATGAGCAATGTCGGATTCAGAATTTATCAACATATCCCTCGTCCTTCTAAACATTTAATTGATTCTTTTGCCAACATTCCCGTATCTAATATTGCGGATACGATGAATCGTACTTTTTGTATAGGGGATAAGATTAGAGCCTATAACTCAGCATCACTTGTTGGAACGGCCTTTACAGTCAAAACCCGTCCGGGAGATAATTTGATCCTGAATAAAGCGATTGATATGGCTTCTCCAGGAGACGTCATTGTGGTCGAAGCAAAAGGTGATACAAGTAATGCTTTAATTGGAGAATTGATGATTACTTGGGCTCAAAAACGAGGAATTTCAGGATTTGTAATCGATGGAGCTATTCGAGATGTGAATCATATTAGAAACATGACTATTCCTGTGTATGCAGCAGGCGTAACACCAGCTGGGCCATATAAAGATGGACCAGGTGAAATTAATACACCCATATCTTGTGGAGGTGTAACTGTTCATCCCGGAGATATTCTAGTTGGTGACCAAGATGGAATTGTAGTTATTAATCCTAAGGATGCACCGAGAGTTCTAGAGAGAGGACTTGAAACAGTAGCGAAAGAAGAACAAGTCATGGCTGATATTAAAAATGGAACTTGGGATAGAGCGTGGATAGATGAAATGCTCCATAAAAAAGGATGCGAAATCTTGGATTAACTAGTTACAGATCTTTTAATATCCGACAATCAAAAAAAATAAGGAGATTGTGTGATGGAAACTAGAGTTGCACCTCATGCTCAAGGTAAAGTGTATGTTGATAAACTGTTTGGTACAGGTATGGCTGCTAAACAAGCAAGCATTCAATATGGTAAGGAGAATGTAGTAGATGCTTCAATGGGTGCTATTACAGATGATACTGGAACATTAATTTGCCTACCAACTGTAGAAGAACAATTTCGTAAAATGCCTATTCAAGAGATGATTAGCTACAGTCCGGTTGCTGGTATTCCAACTTTTTTAGAAGCTGCCATTAAACATACGTTTGGCGAGTATACACCAGATGCATATATACGCGCAGTCGCTAGTGCTGGAGGCGCTGGAGCCATCTCTAATGCCATTTGGAATTATTCAAACGTCGGTGATACGATATTAACTCATGATTGGTATTGGACTCCGTATACAACTATATGTAGAGAAACTGGAAGGTTTCTACGAACATTTGAATTATTGAACAATGAAATGCAGTTTAATTTAGAATCGTTTTTAATGTCGGTTAAACATCTACTCTTTGAACAGGATTATTTAGTCATTATTTTGAATTCACCTAATCACAACCCTACGGGGTATAGTATTTCCAATGAAGAATGGGATGAGATTCTTAAGATTATTGTACAGGAATCTCATAATACTATGAAAACTATTACGTTAGTTGTTGATATTGCGTACATTGATTATACATCGAATCCTACTCAAGCACGTTCATTTATGAAAAAGTTCGGTAATCTCCCTGCTAACATACTTGTAACATTTGCTTTTAGCATGTCTAAAGGATTTACTGCGTACGGTCAACGAACTGGTGCATTAATTGGTGTATCATCAGATAAAACTGTAATTGAAGAGTTTGAAAACGTGACTCTAGTAACGAGTCGCGCCAGATGGTCAAATGTAAACCGTGGTTGTATGTCCCTGCTAGGTACTATCTATAATGATGATTCTCTTTTAACTAAAGTTAACTCTGAACGAGAAAAATATAATATGTTAATTAAAGAACGGGCTGATATTTTTCTTCATGAAGCCAAGAAAGTGGATCTTAAAGTATTACCTTATTATTCTGGTTTTTTTATTACAATTCCCTGCAAGAATCCAGAAGATGTAAGCAATCGGTTAATCGATCAAAAGATATTCGTAGCACCACTTTCAATGGGAATTCGTATAGCAGCATGTTCTGTTCCATCTACACAGATGTACGGCCTTGCAACTAAAATTAAAGATGCCATGGTAGCATCAAACAACGTAACTTTATAAAACCTGATATTAAAAAATTCTTTAAATAAAAATCCTGTTAACCTAACAGGATTTGATTAATAATACAATAAATTAATTGTTATTTAAGTAAATGAGGAATTCATCGGGCTGTAAAGCGATTTTGAAAAAAAGCTTTACAGCCTTCTCTATTTTGAAAATTCCACTGCGATGAGAATTTAAATACAGTAAACGTTTAATTTATCCTACTTGCTGTTATTAGGCAAGATATGATGGAAATTTATATATATAAAATGAGAGGTTTGTATAAGAATGAGTTATATTGAACGTGGAACCATTGCTTTTAAGAAAGTTAATTTAGCTTTATTTGCAGGTGGTTTTAGTACCTTTGCTATACTATGGGGAACACAACCCTTACTACCTGAAATATCAAGAGACTTTCAAGTTTCACCAGCTACTTCAAGTTTAGTACTTTCCTCGACAACAATTGCTTTAGCAGTCAGTATGTTGATCTCTGGTTCTTTATCAGAGGTATTTGGACGCAAACCCATTATGACATTATCTTTAGCATTGTCTTCTATTCTTTCTATATTAACGGCACTTTCGCCTGATTTTCATTTGTTGATTTTAACAAGGGTATTACAAGGGATTGTGTTAGCAGGACTTCCAGCTGTTGCAATGGCTTATTTAGGTGAAGAAATCGAACCTAAAAGCCTAGGAATGGCAATGGGTTTATATATAAGTGGAAATTCAATTGGAGGGATGTCAGGGCGTATTATTGCTGGGGCATTAAGAGATTACATCAATTGGCATGCAGGCCTTATTGGTATTGGGGTTATCACATTACTATCTAGTCTTATCTTTTGGTTATTGCTTCCGCGTTCTACCAATTTTACACCTAAAAAATTCGTGTTTACACAACTTATAAAATCACTATTTAACCATCTTAAAAAACCAGCCCTTATTTGCATCTTTATCATTGGTTTTTTAGTAAGTAGTATTTTTGCATCTTTGTACAACTATATTGGTTTTGAACTTATTAAACCACCTTATAATTTGAGTCAGACACTAGTTGGATTTATATTTATTGTTTATATCGTCGGTACCTTTAGTTCTACATGGATGGGCTCACTTTCAGATAAACATGGAAAAGGGAAAATATTATATATTTCTCTTTTTATCTTGTTAATGGGTAGTTGTATCACATTAAACACAACTATGTGGATCAAAATTTTAGGGATTGCTGTTTTCACCTTTGGTTTTTTTGCATCACACTCTATTGCAAGTGGGTGGATTGGTAAAGTATCTACACATGACAAAGCACAAGCTTCATCGCTATACTTATTTTTTTACTATAGTGGATCAAGTATTAATGGAACGACCAGTGGATTAGTCTATAGTCACTTTGGATGGAATGGATTAGTCACTTTAATTGCAAGTTTTTCTGTACTCGCAATAGTAGCTGCTGTTTGTTTAGTTAGTATTACAACAAAAAAATCAAAGTATGCTACTAGAATGGGTTTATCAAGAAATTCGAAGTGTAAGTAATAAGAAGCTTCTAAGAAAGTCCTTCTTAGAAGCTTTTTGTTTCCGATAAAATCCATTATGGTAACTAGAAATGACATATACAGATTAAAAGTGAAGAGACTACCTAATGCTTAGGTAGTCTCTTCTATCCTTGTTGTAATTGATTTTTAAGTTGTTGTACAATAGTAGAATTTGCTGGAGCAGCTGGTTGGTAATAATTTTTTTGTTTTGCATACTCATACACACTACGTTGGCGTGTCTCGTCCTGATTACGTATTTGAATAAGTGTCTCATATAATTGTTGGTTATTTGTTTGGCTAATAATATTGGCATAACCTGTTAAACTTGCGTTAAGACCTGCTAAATAATCATTTACGATATCCTTTTCATTCATCTTTATCTGTCTCCTATCCTAAAAATGAAATGAGCTGTTGTTTTGTATTTCTAGCGTCACGTGCATCTTTTTGTAGCATTGCTGTAAGCTGTGGGTCATTGCATTCTTGTGCGTATTGTTCTAATTTATTAATCAGTGTCCCATGTGCTCCAATAAGATGGCGCAAATTCTCTACTTCTAGCTCCGTCAAGTTTTGCATATTGATTTCGCTTCCTTTCTTCATTCATTCCTCTTTATTATGAAACAAATAAAAAAAGATATGCTTAATAAAAAATAAGATGAATTGATGAGACAGTGGATATAACTTTTCATAAACGTTACTATATATAAATCACATTACGTTAAGTAAATAATTAAGTATCCCGTTAAATTGATTAGTTTTATTATTTAAATAAATTGGCCACAAATAGAGATTGTTACTTCTTATCATAACTAACCTATCTTCTACTTCCCTTTCAAGAAATTGATTCTTTTATGGAATACTAAAAGAAAATCTCCAAACATTTAATATTTCTAGGTTTTCAGCAAGATATATTTAGCTAAAAATATAAAACAATTGTTTTTTTATATATAAGTAAATATATAAACTACATTACAAAAAATAAAGTTTTATCATTTACTTTAACTGATGACAAATAGCGTCTTTTTCTACAAGTTGAGTAATAGTTAAAAGAATTTTAATAAAAATGATTTATTAAATACTTTAATTCATGATATAAATTTATCTATTATCTATTGAGTTAATAATAATATTAATTTCATACTTTATAAAAAATATTTATTAATTAATTTATATCAATTATTACTATTTTTACTATAGTTGTTTTAAAGAGATTCCTAATTAGATGTATCGAAAAATTTATATTATTTTTCTACTCTGGGAAAGAAAAGAGAAATAAAAAAGGATGCCCGCAGGCATCCATATGACAAAAAATAAAATATATCTACAACATTAAACTCAATCAGCTTTCACACTTGATGTTAAAATTCAAATTGTTTTAGTTTTTAACAGCTTTTTCCCAATCAGTTGCAAATTTTTCAATTCCTTGTTCAGTTAAAGGATGTTTTACTAATTGCTCGATAACGGAGTAAGGAATTGTTGCAATATGAGCACCTGCCATTGCTACACGAGTTACATGATCTGGATGTCTTACAGATGCAGCAATGATTTGAGAATCGATGTTTTGAACACGGAATAGTTCTGCGATTCTAGATACTAAGTGTACTCCATCCTCTGAAATATCATCTAACCGCCCTAAAAAAGGAGATACGTAGGTTGCACCAGCACGAGCAGCTAAGAGAGCTTGATTCACTGTGAAAATAAGAGTTACATTTGTTTTTACACCTTTTTTAGAAAGATAACGAGTAGCTTCTAATCCAGCTAACGTCATAGGAAGTTTAATCGTAATATTTTTATCGCCATCATTAATTTTAATTAATTCTTCAGCTTGAGCAATCATATCTTCGGCTGTAATTGCATCAGGTGTTACCTCTGCTGAAACAGATTCAACTTCTGGCACCATCTGAAGGATTTCTTCAATACGATCTTCAAATCTTACGCCTTCTTTTGCTACTAGAGATGGATTGGTTGTAACGCCAGATAAAACTCCCACTTTGTATGCTTTCTTAATGTCTTCAAGGTTTGCAGTATCAATAAAAAATTTCATGATTTCTTTCCTCCAATAGTTTGAAAGTCAAAATGTATTTTTTCTTTACAATAGAGTTATATGTATGAAATCTATACTTTCCCAGGCTTCAAGATAGCTGACGAGCTTCTTTTATTCTATCTGAAATTACCACGATCATAAAGTAAAACGCTTTCTATAAATGAATTCTTTTTCTTATTTATAGGTTTTTTATGAGATAGATTATAGAAATACTCTTCCTGATTCATTGGTAGCAGATCCCAAAGCAGGGATTAAACGTTTCATACCGAATTTTTATAATTAGAGAAGGTGTGATTTAATATAGCTATCCTAGGTAATAACAAAAATAAGGTAACTTTAGTTCGTACAAAAGACTAAAGAGGAGAAAGGAATTAAGATCCAACAATGAAATGTATTTCAATTGATTTAGATGGTACGTTATTAAACTCTCAACATGAAATATCTGAAGAAAATGTGAAAACCTTAAAAGAATTGCGCGAACAAGGACATAGCATTATTTTGAATACAGGCCGAGCCTATACAGACGTAATTAAACTAAAGGCGGTACAAAACATGGAAGTTCCTATTTTTTGTATTAATGGTTCTGTTTTATATTCAAAAACAAGAGAATTGCTGTATGAGGCAACTATATCTGTTTCTACATATAAAAAAATATTTTCAATTCTAAATGAAATTGGTGTAGGGATTCTTGTATACACTAATTATGGTGGCTTTCCTTCAACTTTGCCTCCATTACATAATAAAAGCAAGGAAGAGCTCGCCACTCTTTTTCAAGAATACAATTACGATGAAATTCTAAATAAAGACAACCTTAAAATCTATAAACTAATTGCTTTGGTACAGTACGAGCAATTGGAAAAAGTCGAAGAAGTAAAAAGGGCATTAGCTGATCAATTTGATATTTCGATGGCTTCTTCTTTTCCTAATAACGTAGAAATCACTTCAAACAAAGCTCATAAAGGAAAGGCTATATTGCGTTACCAACAGATGATGAATCTGAATTTTGAAGAGATTTTTGCTTTCGGAGATGGAGGCAACGATCTTGCTCAATTCGAGGTAGCAACTACTTCAGTTGCTATGGGAAATGCTCCTCTAGACATTCAACAAAAAGCTGATTTAATAACTAAAACAAATGATGAGGATGGATTTGCCTATGCAGTACGCCATCTTTTAAAACTAACAAAAACACGAGATGTTATATCCATGACATAACATTAAATTATGCCCGTTGCATTGAAGAAACCGTACCTCTGCACATTCTATAAAAATTCAGTTAAGCCACTCTAAAAGAGTGGCTTTTTTAGAAGGCTTTTAACCTTTAATTTATTAACTGTAGTTAATAAATTTCAATCGAAAAATATCACTTATTTTGCTAACATGTTCAACAAAATGAAAAGGAATAAGGGCGTTACTTCCTTGTAATAGCCTTATCATTGTATCTGTATTTTTCGCTTGTCACGTAAAATTTTATTGCCTCCAACCATCTAAATAGATGTACCTTTTCGAACTATCTATATTGAACAACCTCAATCATAAATTAACTATACACAGTTAAGGGGATTCTGGTGCAGAAGTGTTGAAATGTTGTTACTAAAAAGCTACCAGAAAAAATATCCTTTATATCGCGGTTAAATGTCTATTTATTGCAATTCTGAGTGTTTCTCATAATACTGTTTTTAGTGAAGGAGTTGGGGGGATTGAAAAAAATCATATACTGGATTATTTTTATTTTTTTGATTGTAGCTTATGTGACTGACATAGAAAACATTGACTTAAAGAATTTATTCTCTTTATCACACGAAAATACTACATCCTATGATAAATAAAGGAACTCGCCAAAGTAGTAGCAGGTTTAAGCCTGCTTTTGCTATATAAATGTTTCATATCTTAATTGAGCAACCTACCTAAGATGAATGAATCACCACCTTATAAGTAGTGATATGTAAAATAGAAAAAACCACTAGGATGGATTCTAGTGGTTTTACTGTTTAAAAATCGTTATATTCTTCTAAGTCGTCATCGTCTAATGAGCCAGATATATTTTCTAAATCTGCAACCTTTCCTTCTTTTAGTTGTAGAACCTTCGAAGGCTCTTCTTTTTGGAAGGAATCGTTTCCTACAAAACTTGTCGTTTTGGCTAATGTTTTTAAATCAGCTAATTCATTCTTGATATGTTCAAGCATTTCGTAGGTTTTTTTGTCTTCTATTGCTTTTCTTCCATTAGATGAATCATCTAGATCACGTAGAATTAAAGATGAAATATAGTCTCCTAACTTACGCGATTTAGCAGCTTTAGCTAGTTTATTATAAACTTCATCACTCAATCGATTTGTCTTAATCGTAAAGGCATTTTGGCGCTCTGACATCCCTATCACCTACGTTATTAGGATTTAACGGTTTTCTTCTCTGCTGCTTGCTTCTTTTGAACATAACCAATACTACGAATCTCCAAGCCAAATAAATTTAAGTGGCGGCTATCTTGGGGAACCTTATGATACTTCTCCGTACGTTCTTCTCCAATTTTCTCACGCATACTATTCATGATAGCTACTTCTAAAGTGGGAGCTACTCCGCCGCAATATACATACTTACGTAGTTTATTCGCTGGTGGTGGTGCGACGTCATTTAATTTAGCTAATAAAATCTCCACATATTCTCGTAGTGAAGATTTGATTGTACTTGTTAAATCAATAGATTCACCTGTATTCTCGTTTTTTAATACAAACTTTTGCTTGTTGTAGTTATCGAGAATAAATTGATCAAAGGCACGTAAGTCTGTAAATAATTCTAGAAATTTCTCTTTACGCAATTTATCAATATGAGCTAAATAAGGAATACCTTCAATGCTTTGGAACGATTCACGACTATTGGCAGCTTTCAACCCTTCTGGTAGAATAACCACATCAATGGAGCCACCGCCTATGTCCACCATGACTGTTTCACATTCTACATACTCATTGGCATCTTCACGATCTTGAAGCGTTAAGTCTTTTTTTAACGCAAAACGTGCACTTTCTCCCTCTTTTAAGCATGCACTTTCTTCTACTACTACCTTTAAAGTCTTCTCAAAACCAGGCGTATGCACGGTAAACGTATGATCACCTAAGAAACGATTGGCCATGGCTTTTTGAGCCGCGCCAAATGTGCTCTCTTTCTTAAGGAGCCAGATTGGTAACATGGTAGAAAAATAGTCAATTTCAATTGTATTGTCTTTTTTATCTTTGGCATGTAACGCATGGTAATACGCAATCGCTGCTAAAAAAGTGATGTATGGAATATGACTTGTAATTTTATTATGTAATTTATTAATGTGATTGTTTGCAAGCAATTGACTAGCTGCAATGTCACCTACTAAGAAATAACGCTCTTTCTCTTCCCCCTCAATGGTTGTAGAAAGTAAAATTCGCTTCTTAAATTCTTCTGGAGCTGTCACCGCATCTGTAAAGAACGAATCAGCAGCATCTTTTTGCAGTTCGACTACATTCGTTGGGAAATCAAATAGATACCCATCCATAATGTTCATATCGACAGAGTTACCGCAGTCTTTATTAAAGCGTGAAATTTTCATTTCTAAACACCTCTTTTTTCAAGTTGAACTTATATTCAACTTATTGTACTTGATATAGGATAAATATTCAAGATGTGGGAACAACATAATTATCTACAAAACATTACATATATCAACAATTATGCAAATTAAGTGGAACCTATATTCCCTACGATATTCAAATCTATTGCCTTATGTACCTTACTTTATATCATGAGTATAAAAAGAGTTTGCACCAAAAGGATGCAGACTCTTTTCGAAGCATAACTAAAAAATGAGCTTTTTCTAAAAGATACGTAATGCATAAAAAACGGTACGTTTGTACATACACACATCCCCCAAAAAATTCATTTATCATTCATATGAATGTGATGTACTTGTAGAGGAACTGATTATTTTTTTACAAATTTCATCTAATATTCAAAATAAAAGGCTACATCATTTTAAAATGATGTAGCCTTTTATTTTGAATATTCAGCTTTATCACACTTAAACTATCTACTAAAAGACAATGATATTTTTTAATGTGATGCAATTTTGGGTATTAATGTACCTTTGAAAATCTTATGCAGATAAGTCTGTGTCTTTTATATGCCTTTTTGTATTGTGTATCAGTTTTTTGAAGCCGCTTTCATTTAGATGAATAATATGGTAAACTAATAGATGCATATTGGTTCTTAAAATCAACTTCCAACAGTCCGTTACCCTTCGTGGTTACGGATTTTTTTTATGCTCTTTATAAAATGTAAGTGCTTTATTTTCCAATATAGATTATAATAGAAATGCATTTGATGTTAAATAGTTATATACACCTATATCATCTTACTTCATTGAACCTATTCCTTTGTGTGGGAATAGGTTTCTTTCTTTTACTGGTCCACTATGTTGGGAGCATACCAATGCTCAAAAGTTAGCCTGTAAAGCTTCAATTTTCTTCTTAAGTTTTTGGCTTTCTTCTTCCAATTCGATGATTCTATCTTGGAGTTCTTCGTTACCCAAGCTGTTTTCCAGCTCTTCAGATAGTTGTATTCGCTTTTTATGGATTTCAATTCGTTGTTTAGCCATCTCTTCTACCTCTTTATTTAATTGAAATTGTTCGTATGGGTTCATATGTATTCCTCCTTTATTTTTACTTTCAACATAAACAGGTATCCCTTTAAAATAGAGTCCAGTGAGTATTAACTACGAACATAGTGACTGCCCCAAACGCGCTAGCAATAAAGCTAAAATTCCATACAGTTCGCATCCAAACTACCAAAGATCCATATGTCTTTCTGAAGGCTACCTCACGCATAAAGATAAGATAAAGTACTGTAAGCCCATATACACCAAATGCTACCCATCGAAAAGTTTCTTGAATTTGAGGGGCTACTAAGGCAACTGCTACTAAAGCTACGGTGAAAATGAGGTTCACAACCATAAAAAATCTTACAAAACGCATCCACTTAAACCCTTTCTCATACAGTTTACCTGCATCTTGGTCTCCTTGTTTTAATTCTTCCATCATTCATTGCCCCTAGTATTTAGTTTTTATCTATTATAGCACGGGATGTTAGTTTCATTTTTAGATTACTAGTGTTAGTAAGTTCAACATTAGAAAAATTATCTGCAATTATTTCAAAGTTTTCCTATTAAAACTCCATACCTTATTCCATTAAAATCAGTTAATTATCTACCATAAATAAAAGAGCAGTTTGCATATGCAAACTGCTCTTTTGATGACCCGTACGGGATTCGAACCCGTGTTACCGCCGTGAAAGGGCGGTGTCTTAACCGCTTGACCAACGGGC
>NZ_JBZVWT010000022.1:0-20102 GCF_058629175.1 Priestia sp. MDV22-iso46 | reverse complement strand
TCCTTGATATAACGCTGATTATCCAAGGCTTAAGTAACAGAAAAATGTATAAAAATCGCACCTTTTATACATATGCTAAACACTCCACATAATTGATCTTCCATGTGAATATGATATATTAATAATCAGACTATTTTTTACAAATTTCAACGTATGAACCCTATTTATGAGCTACCTCGCTTCCACTGGCGAGGTAGCTTTTTATTTTGCAACTCTTTTTATAACCTCAAAAAGAAAACCCTTGCTCAACACAACAAGGGTTCATAGGAAGAATAGATTTGTTGACTAAGAAGTTTTTTATACGTCCTCGATATAACCGAGCTCTCAGGATCCAGGTGGAAGGAAGATATAAAAAGTCTGTCCTTTATAAATATGCCGTATCCTCATCTACAGTAATCTGATTTACAGAAACTTATTAATATTTACAATATTTGAATATTTACATAGTTTAGTGGACAAGCATACAGGCAAAAAAAAATATTCAACATTGAATATAGTATATTGAGAAAAGGAGGTTATAATATGTCTTCATCTAAAAAAAGAAAGCACGACTCTTATTGTGCTCAGCCTTGTTCTTGTTCATCCTCATATCCAAAATCCCCACCTAAGTCTTGCCCTGCTTACGGTAACTTTTTCAATAATACTAGTCTTGTAACAGTACTAACTGGAACTGCATTTCCTTTTAATATGCAAGAACCGATTGCTGGAGGAGTCTCCCTGTTAAATCCCACCACTATCTTTATTGAAAACGGAGGAGATTATAGAGTGAATTTTGTGATAACCGATAACACAGTTGTTTTTGGTCCAAATCCAGCTGCATTTCCTCACCTTCCTACTGTTGCATTATTCTTAAATAATGTCCAAGTTCCACTCGAACAAGCTAATTTTGGACTTGAAATTACTCAAGCAGAAGGCCGCGGTTGCAAACCAATTGTTGGAGATACTATTCTATCTATTCCAGATAACTCAATACTTGAATTAAGAAATATAACTACACAGGGTCCTATTACGACAATAATTACTTGTGATAGTGTTGGAAACAACGTTCAACTAAGCCTCTTTAAACTAAACTAAACAAGAACCACACTCTAATTCTATTTCTTAGGAAGCAACCTCGCCTTGCCAATACTGAGGTTGCTTTTTATTTTGCTAACGATAAAAGTAGTGAAAACGTTTTTTTATACTAATAATATCAGTATTTACAGGACTTAGAGATTACCTGCGAGTGTGTGAAAGTCTTTTCAAGCCAAAAATACTGATACACAGGGATTTCAACACTTTTAATTTTTTTTGATTAACCCTATTTGTGAATCTCTGCTATTAGTCACACTTTGAAAGGAAAGCAGGGAAAAAGTCTTTTCTCGTCGAAGGTTACTGCTTGAAAGGTGGTGACATTATGGCTGGATTTGATGAAAACAATCGTGACCCTGAGGTTGAAGCACTAATTGACCGATACCCTGAGGAAAGAGACGTTTATCGCTATATGCGGGACGAGTTTGATAAAGTTTTAGATACATATGACCCTGATATTCACGATAGGGAAGTTGCTGTGAAGGCAAGTGATAAGTTTGACGTGTCTGTAGATTACGCACTTGATCTTTACACTAGGATGGTGTTTAAGATTGCGGAATTTCAACAAAGACGATTCAATAAGTCAAAATAGCCGACTAGAAGGCACTCTAATGAGTGTCTTTTGTCTTGGTTATTTTTCATTATCCTCTTATCTAAAACGTCTGTACGGGGCTGTATAGACCTCAGATAAGTCCTTTCTCTTTGAACACCTTCCTTAAACATTCATTCACCAGTTCACTTTTAATTCCACTGTCTACATTGTCAATGATCTGTAGTACATCGTTATCCAAATAAAATCCCCTAAATTCTCGCCTTGCTTTCTTCCCAGCTAACAGACGATCAATGTTATCAATCTTCTTTTTATTATTCTTTTTCATATTCTTCCTGATAATAGATTCGCTATCAATATCGCTATCCTTTTCGGGTCTATTTTTATTAACTTTTTGAATTGAACTTGCTACTTCTTTATTAGCCGTCTGAATATTCTTTTTCACTCTCTTTTGAATAGGAAATGTGCCCGTTAATTGTTTAGTAGTTTTACTATTCTTCTTGAATACTTCATCGGTGTCCTTATCGAATATAGATTCATCTGTTCCTACAAAGTTATACTTGCCTTCTACACTGTCCCACTCGAAACCTAATTTCTTAATTTTCGTCTGAATAGTTCTGTCTGAAACCTCATACTTTTTCGCAAGGTCATTTACCTTTAATTTCTTGTCACTAATAGCTTCAATCATGTCTCTTACTAACATTTTAGCCACCCCATCCAATAGTGATATTACTAATTCATTTCACCTTAATTTATATTCTTTTATGTTAGAAAATTCACCTTTAATTTCGATAGCAACTTTAGCACCACTTCCTGAAATGAAACGTGGAAACAGGAACTACAAAACATTGGTATTAACGAACTGAAAAAATTTTAAGTGCCTTATCTATCAAGTTGTTGTAAAATAGAAAAAGCGTATTGGAGATTGTTTCAAACAATTTACGTCATCTAGCCTATTCCCAAAGCACAGGGAGTAGGTTTTTTATGTTTTTGGACTACTGTGGAGAAATTGGTAAAGAAGTAAGCTCGTAAATGCATTTCTAATTTGCTTGTAGCATTCGATAGCAACACGCTTATGCATGAAAAGATTGAAAGTTAGTGTGTATCTGATTCAGACACCAGTCGGGGCATATATACATACCGCCTCTACCCATGCATCCCTTCGCTTTGTCCTCTTGTCATAATGGTTCTGGCCACGTCTAGATAGCTATAATGTATGAGTGCTTGCTTATCTTCGCTTTCTTCATAGTTCGTTCATCCTTCATCGCATACCTTGTCACTATCCTGTTCCTTTCTATGGTGGCTGGTTGGCGACCATGTACTTTTGATTGATAGTTTTGATCGGTGGCGAGACCGCCAAGAAGTGGGCTCCCTTTCTGAATGTCCAATGTGTGTCATGCGAAGTTATCAAGCAAAGAATCCTCTTGTTCCTGATTCTAATTTTTATCAGTTTTTCGATTGAATTAAAAAACTAGTTACAAAAATGATGTATATGATATACAAAGTTAGTTAACATAGCGGGATTAGATTTACTTAGGTTTAACTTACGCTCGCGTTCCGCTCTTCTGATCGCTCGCACAAGTTTAACTTATGTTGAACTAATTAAAAGGATAAAACAAAAATGCCTGGTGTAAATCCAGGCATTTTTGTTTTTTGCAGGGTTTTCAGGGTAAAATATTGAATAACTCAGTTATCCTTCTCTATTTCATAAAACAATGGTACTGTAATGAAATAGACTGTTTATTTTCGGCGCTTCTATGCTTGTCTTAGTTCCCAAAAAGACGAGCAAAGAAGCCTTTTTTATTTTCTGTCTCTTTTTCCTGGGCTGCCGCTGCTTCCAATAAATGTTGTTGCTGGTGTTTTTGAGATGAGCGGATATATTCCATCATTTCTTTATCGCGGCTCTCTATATGTTTTTTCATCTGTTCAGCCTGCTTGTCGAAACTGGCTTGCAGCTGCTCCAGTTGCTTGCTTGTTTGCTCGCGATCCGCTCGCCTTTGTTCCTCTAATTCCCTTAAATCATTTTTAGAATCACTTAAGGCGGTCTTATACTCTTCAATTATTCCTAACAGCTGTTTATTTACCTCTTGTTGCTGTTTGAACTGATCGGCTAGCGCTCCTAAGACTTCCGGGGGTAGTGACTTTTCAGAAGCTTGCGGATCAGTTAAAGAGCGATTATTTTCTTCATTTTCTGTATGCTCGTTATGTGCTCGGCTAGCGGAGCGGTTCCTTTCCAATCCCTCAATAATAGTATTTGCAGCTACTTCTAAAGAAAGATTTTTATGCTGAACGAGGAATTTTAGCTTTTGCAATGTTTCATAGTCGCTATGTGTATAGTAGCGCTTTTTCTTATTGTCAGTCTTGAAATCATAACCGCTCTTTGCAAGCGCGGCAGAATATTTCCTTACATTGCTTCCGCTTAATTCCAGGAGCTTTGATATTTCATCTGAATTCATATAATCATCGTTAATAATCATTTGTGGCCTCCAATCTTATGTATTCGCCTTCCGCTCCTTAAACATCATACAGCGTTATTTTCAATAATTCGAGCAAGATAATTTTTTTCCTTTCTTTTTTAATTGCTTTTTGTTCTTTTTCATTCATGAAAAAAAGAACAAAAAGCTTATGTATCAACGGATATATCAATATTATGTATACAGTAATTTGAATTAATGAACATATAAATTATAATAAAAGTATCAAAAATCGGTTTTAATACATGGAGGAACATTACATAATGAAAAAAGTTGTTGGCTATGTTCGTGTATCATCTGATTCGCAAATTGAAAATACATCCATTGAGGAACAAATAAAAAGAATAGAAGCTTATTGTATCTCCCAAGAGTGGGAGTTAGTTGAGATTTTTAGAGATGAAGGTTTTTCTGGAAGCAATATAAATAGACCAAGATATAAAAAGATGATGGAATATCTTGCAGATCATAAGGGCGAACTTGAAAGTGTAGTCGTTTTGAAAATGGATAGGGCGCACAGAAACCAGCTTAACTTATTGCAATTCATTAAGGTTGAGCTCTCGGAATTAAATATGGATTTTGTAAGTATTACTGAATCTTTTGATACAAGTACCATGATAGGGCGTATGATGCTAGGGATTCTTTCTACTTTTGGAGAGTTCGAGAGGGAAGTCATAAACGAGCGGACAAGGAGCGGTAGACTTTCTACAGCTTTAAAAAATAAATATGCAGGCGGCCAGGTTCCATATGGATATGAGGTAGGAAACGGAGCGGTTAAGATAAATAAAGAGCAGGCGGCCATTGTAAAACGTGTATTTGATGAATTTATAGAGGGCCGTACTTGCTACCGGATTGCTAAGAAGCTTAATGAGGAAGGTATTAAAACAAAAAGCAATAAGAACTGGACACCTACTACAATTAGAAGAATGTTAGATACAGAAAGCTATACAGGCTTTAATTCATATAATGGCAGCAAAGAGCAGAATGCCATCAGACAAAAAGATGTTTTTCCTAAAATCATTTCACGCCAAAAATGGAACAAGATTCATGCAGCTGTTACAGCATAAAAAAGGACCAGGAGAGCGGCTCCAGATCTTTTTTAATTCTTTATTATGCCATAAGAAAGAACTTCCTCTTTAGAACTACCCTTTCTAAGGTTTCTATAAGCGCCTACAAGCGAATTAACTTTAGTTTTACAGGCAACCGCTCTTTTAGCGTAGCAGGAGCGGAGCGGTTGTTGTTATTATCTAAAAATGTGTAGTTTTTCAATATGTATAAAAAGCTGCATATTGGAGAGAAACCAACCTTTTGAGAATCCTTTTACGCCAAGGGTTCTTTTTTTGTATGTGTACTGGAAGAGTGATTATGTTAACTAGAGATGAATAATGTATACAGCTTAAAAATCGAAAAAACTACTGGTGTGTACAATCAGTAGTTTTTTCTCTTATTTATAGAAAGAGACAGAAGGTTTCGTCGCATAATTTATGATATGTAAAGTAATTACAAGTGTTTGGACAAGTGCTGATATTATAAAAATTTTATTAACTTTGATTGATATAGTGGGAGTATACAAGTAGAAGTTAAAGGTTCCTTTTATGATTACCTATAATTTTCATTATGTTAACTAAAGATGTATACGATATACAGCTTAAAAACAGAAAAACCAACCTCTGAGTCCTAAAGGTTGGTTTTTCTGCTCTTGGATAAGAGATTTGTGTTGGATTATTGGATACCTTATGGCATCTTGTGTAGTTTGCGCAAGATCTTAAAAATTATTCTTTAAGTTGTCAAGTTCCTAAAAGTAGAAAGGGGAATACATTAAAATTAAGAAAATCATATGGCAATGATTTATGTTATTTTCATCACTTAATCAAAAACCCTTGGAATCATTGGTTCTAAGGGTTTTTGATTTTAATAATTTATGACTATGCTTGTTCCATAATACGTTTCTACACAGGACATTTGCTTTTTGTATTTGGAACATAAGAATTAAAGTGAGTTTTAAAAAAGGAGGTACATTTTTGAATGGGGAAAAAGCTTATTATCTTTATGCACATTCCTAAAACTGGAGGAACTACGTTAAATGAAATTTTTAAAAGATCTTATACTGAGAATGAGATATATGATCATGTTCCTCTAGAAGCAATGAGTAAGCATTTTAGTCAGTTAAAAGAAGAGGATAAAAAAGTAATCAAAGCAATATCTGGTCACCATTCCTATGGCATACATGATCTTTTTTCTAAACCTTATACTTACTTTACTATGATGCGAAATCCTGTTGAACGCGTCATATCATTATATTACTTTTTAAAAACATATCCAGGTTATTATGAAAATAGTATGAGGAATATGCCTTTTGAGGAATACATTGATTGGGACCCCCAAGCTAAGAATGGGCAAATCCGTCAAATCTGTGGGCCAACTTCTCAAATAAGTTTAGAAAAGGCAAAAGAAAATCTAGAGGCATTTGAATTAGTTGGAATAACAGAGATGTTTAATGAATCACTTCAATTGCTAAGAGATAAATTTAATTGGAATAATATTGAATATGTAAAGAAGAATGTTACAAAATCCCGCCCTCGAATCAGTGAAGTATCAACTGAAATAATAAAGAAGATAGAAAAAAATAATGAGTTAGATATACAGCTATTTGAATATATAAGATCTAATTTTATTAGACAATTGAAAGATTTTTAAAAATAAATTTACACATATATGGATATAAAGGAATAAAAATTAAAAACTACTGTGTCTCTTGAGGTGAACTCAAACAGTAGTTTTTTTGAACCCAATAGAAATTCAAAGATCCTAGTAGGACATTAAAAGGAAAAGACTGATGAAATTGAAATTAAAGTGCCTAATCTATAATATGTAAAGCAATGATAAAGGTGAGGACAAGTGCTAATCTTATACACAACCTCAAAAATCCATTATGTTAACTAAAGATATAGACGATATACAGCTTAAAAAGAGAAAAAAGCCACTGCGTATATCAATGGCTTTTTTATGTTCCATTCTTAATAAAAAATTTGTTATAAATTAAACGATTTAGTGATCTAAAACAACCCCTTAATTAGTTAATGTTACTCCGGTTAAGACATAATCCCATGTTACATTACTATTTGGATCGTCGGGAACGTTAACTACACAAGTTCTGCTTAATCCCCAATTTACTTCACTAATTCCTTGCAGACCTTCTACTGGATTAAGGATAAGGACTTTAAAGCTACCCCTCGTTATCTGAGACAAGGTAGACTCTAATTCAACTGCTTCTTGATAATTAGCTACCCATCTAACAAATAAAATGGATTGACTACTTTTTACTTTATCTAAAAACCTCTCTATTCGGTAGTTAAGTGTTTTCTTAAAAGGGGAATAAGCTAAAAACCATTTTTGATTCGGAATAATAGGGAAATCATGAGCAGAAAAAATATTATAAACAGTATCTAGTACTAAATAGGATTTTATAGGTTTGTGAAGCCCTTTATCTGGAAAAACAAAAACTCCTTCATTAGCGTACATAGAAACTCCCTTATCATTTATCACACGCATGTTTTCAAGCTCCATAAATCCATTAAATTTATTTCTTAACAATCTATTTACATCGGAAAGGAATGGGGAGTAATTCCAATCAAGTGGACTTGATGTAAATCTTTTTAAATTAAGGCGTTGAAATTGAATAGCTGGATTACAAGCACTTCCCAAACTAAACACAGCATCATAGGATCCTTTGATATCATGTAAGTTCAAATTAATCATTCTCCTACTTTTCTTTTGAAACTCTCCTATATAAGATGCTTAGTTGAGTAAATTTGCTTGGACAATTACTTTTATGTAAATCATATACATCCTAAAAACAGAAAAAACTACTGTTTGCCCCAAAAGTAGTTTTTTCTCTCGCCTGATAGCAATGTAAGAGCCGAAATCTATTGGAAGAGCAAGGAGGTTGCTCACTTTTATAGTATGCAAAGTAATGAAAAGGGTTTGGACAGGCGCTCACTTTATCTAAGGTTTCTACTATTTTTTCATTTATTTCTTATAAGTCAATGACCAGGGATGATTGGTTACTCTGTAGTAGAGAAACTGTTATCTGACAGATTGAAATACCACCCTTTATTAGCAATCACAACTTTAAGTTGCTTCTAATTGCCTTAAGGCAATTTTTTATGTTTAACGACTAAGATCGGGGCCTTTATTCTTTGCTCTATTTATAGTTGTACTTCTCATTATCTCTAATTGATGTTTTTGCTGCGTTTGTTCTTGACTATGAATTGCTTGTTGAATAGCCTTAAAAACCGTATCTAAAGCGTTTATGTTGCTCTCATGTGTTTTTATTTCTTTTTCTAACCATGGAACGACTGTTTTCTCCATTGTGTTTATACGACTTTGTTGTTGTTGTAAATCTTGTTGTCCTTTATAGCCCAATTCTTTTAGGTTTTCACGCCCATATTTAGCTTCACTTTGTAATTCTTCATAATCTTGACGAGCTTTTTTCGAGACAAGTCGTTTGGCTTTTTCTCCTGGATTTCTGTCTAATTCATCAAGCTTATTCTCCACGCTGGCAAGCTTCTCTACTTCTTTACGCATAGTTGAGACATGTTCTTTCTCTATACGAACCATTTTCTGATGTTTTTTGAACTCGTCTAGCTTCTTTTGGTTAGCTTCTAGACTTTGTTTGATGTTAGATAGCCTAAATTGATTTTGTTGAGCAGTATCGTGATACTGCTCCAGCTTTAATGCACTGCTGTAAGCAAGATACTTGCCAGCTGTTTTAAGATCTGGATAATAAGAGCTTATCTCACGGATTTTGGCTTGTTTAATAGCTTCTTCAGCTTGTAATAGTACCCTAGTTTCGACTTGAATTTGTTTTTTCTCATACGTAATCTGATTGAGTCGATCTTCTTTCTTTTGAGAGAATTCTTGGTAACGCTGATAGAACTCTTCTTTGGTTGAAAAACGAAGAGATTCTTTATGCTTTTGAATGCTGCTTTCATAGCTTTCTTTGTTACTTTCTAAATCAGAAATTTTATCAAGATGACGGCGCTTCATCATGTTATTCTCTTTGAGTTTAAACGGATTAAGGGACTTCTTAAGTTCTTCTACTTTCTCTTCGTTCTGTTGAATTTCACGCTCTAAATCGTTCACACGATCATAATAATTGCTGACATTCAGGAATTGTTGTTGTTGTACATGAAAGTGTCGTTCAATAGGGTCATGACGATCACTCATTTTGCGTAGTTCCTCGTGGCGTGCTGTAATATCTTCTAAGGTAATAACCTTTTGACCTACAAGAGACGCAGCTTTTTGAATATAGGTTTTCTCTATATCCGTAGAAAAGCTGAATTGCTTCTCTTTTTCCTTCATTTTCTTTAAGTGTTCTTCTTTTTGGTGACGGTAGGCTTGTAAATCAACTACAGCCTTATTGTAGTCTTGGCGCTCTCTATTGATCTGGCCACGATCTGTTTTCTTCCCTTTCTTCTCCATGTCATGTGCGACATGGCCTAAGTGAACCATTGGTAAAGTCTCGAGTCCACGCTTCTCATGAGAAAGATGGGTAATACGTTCATTGATTTGAGCTTGTTCTAGTGCTTGATTAGCATAGTTCGCCCATTGTTCACGGATGGATAGGCAGCCTTTGCTATTTTTTACGTACCCACGATTATTTTCTTTTGCATTCGCAAAATCAGCATTCCAGTCACGATTCTTTTTGCCGAATCCATCTTGATCTAGGTTTCTCATAGTTAACATGATATGAGCATGAGGATTATTGGCGTCATCACGATGAATGGCAATATCAGCAACCATTCCTTTTTGAACAAACTCATTTTGAGCAAAGGATTGAATGAGTTCTTTTTGTTGGTCATGATTCAGTTCAATTGGCAAAGCAATATTTAATTCGCGTGCCAACTGTGAGTCTTTGCGCTTCTCTACTTTTTCAACTTCATTCCATAAACGGTTTCGATCTTTTATCCATTCTGGCGCATTAGAAGGAGTCAGAATCATGGTTTCAGGTTGTACGTGACGAGCATAAAACTTTTGCTCATCCGTACGTTCATCATGTAGTTTTTCGCCACTGCGATAAGCAGCTGCAGCAACGGCCGATTGTCCTTTTGAACGGCTGATGATTTGCATTGATAGATGATAGATAGCCATAATTCTTTCCTCCTTTCTTGAGAATGGGTTAGTGGATTGGGAATAAGTTGATGAGAGCACAAGGTGCACTAATCAACGCTTTAGATGAAATCAGCATCATGAACACCAAAGGTGTCAGATGATGGTTTCATCTTTGCCGATAGGCAAACAGGTTTTATGAAATTCGCCATCTAGGCGAATGGGTCTTTGGTTTTGTCTTTTCGTTCCGAAGGAACCGCACACATCGGTACGATGTATAAGTGCGCCCTTATCTCTTTGATCTAAGGGGATTGTACCATATCCTGGTGAGAGAATCTATGCTAAAGATACCGATTTATCTCAATTTTTGATATAATCAATTTAAACATTAGAGAATAGAAAAAGGAGATGAGGATGGGTGCCGAAAAAGCGAACAGATGAGGAGATTCTTCAGGAGTTAGAAGAAAAAATTGAGAAGATGAAAGCGAAGAAACAACAGGTTGAAGCGCGTAAAAAAGAAAAAGAGAGAAAAGAG
Source organism: Priestia sp. MDV22-iso46 (assembly GCF_058629175.1). Lineage (NCBI taxonomy): Bacteria > Bacillati > Bacillota > Bacilli > Caryophanales > Bacillaceae > Priestia > Priestia sp. MDV22-iso46. The sequence continues at coordinate 9,364 of NZ_JBZVWT010000022.1, read as the reverse complement.
CGAACACGACGACTGATTCAAGTCGGCGCGATTTTCGAGAAATACTTTGAGATTCAAAGTGAAGAAGAAGCAGAAAAAATTGCGAAGGCGTTGCAAGCGTATGTAGGAAAAAATAAAGAGAAGATTTTGCATCATGATGTTGTGGTAACTGAGAAGAAGAAAACAATGCAAGAAGCAGCATCTACAAAAGAATAATGTCTTTTACTATACTTAATTCAAAAGTTACACTATCAGATTAAGCAAAAAAACATCTTAAAATCGTCGAGGAACTTGTCGGATGAATTAAGATATAGCTATCCCCTCTTTCAACCATAGGCTTCAGCTAATCCGCCAAAGTCTATAAAAAATACCATAAAAGCCAAGTAAGTTTAGACTTATTAGAATCTTAACTGAAAACTCCATGTATATGTATGCATAACTCTTCTCCTTAGCTTGAAGTGTTATATATAGCCAAATTGATTTCTACAGCCATATAACAATATTCATAGCTAAATATACTTGTTTTGATATATTTTGCTGATTTTTATTGAATTATGAGACTACTTAACGCTATAATAAAACTAACAAAAACGTGCGGATAGAAAAAAGACTTCAACTGTTTAAGAAGTGCGGACAACACTCTTAAACCGTTCACCCTAAACACAGTAGGGAAAACACTTGTCGAAGTCTCTTGTTAATAGTTTCATTATCGATAAGATAAAACTTATGTTTTTATTTTATACGAAATTGACATCTATTTCAAGGGCTTCGTTCATCTAAATCAAGACATTGTTTTCCTTTCACCAGGGAGACAGTGTCTTTTTTGTGTTCCTTAAAGGAGAAGATGAACAGATGAACAAGATATTGACTTGCTATTTAAAAGATGTAGATACCTTCAATGGACGATTAAAATGGTTATGGCAACAAAAAGCTACCCTTCGTACAACAAAAGAAGAATTTCTGGAAACACTCCGTACTTATTTTAAACAACAACAACTAGCCTTACATAAAGAATTCCCTAAAAAACGAATGGAAATGTTAGATCATGTAATTTATAATCTTGTAGCTACGGGTATTCAAGCGATCCGTTCAGAAACACTGATGAAAAAATTTAACGCATCTAAAAGTACGGTTTCTCGTTTTGTGAAATCATTAAAAGATACACCCTTTATACTTGTGGCACGTTACATTAAAGAAGATACAACAGGTGCTCACCCTGACAGCTATGTATTTGTCCTTAAAAACCATAAGAATTTTAATCGAATTTGCGATGAGATCTTTTTTGCACATGATACAACAGGTGTACAAACGCTTCACCAAGAAGAAATGACAACTCCTGTGACAACTCCTGTGACAACTCCTGAACATGCTGAAAACGTTGATACAGCAAGCTTAGAGGGCCAAAAAACGTCCAATGCCTTTATTAACCTTGATTTACCTGTAAATCATATAAATAATCATTTAATGTCTGTTGCACAGTCATTCGCTTATATCAAAGGTGTGCCTAAGAAAGTAAATAACGTGTATGCAGGTAAATATGGGCATCAACTAAAAGAATTTTATGCTCGTATTCAAAATGCGGCAAAAGCTGTGAAACGAGATACAGAGATTGAGATTATCAAAGAACAAGTACATGAAGTAGCCTATACAGTCATTGTAGGGTTAGATAAATATGTCCATGAGGCTAATCATACGGGTACTCCCCTATCACTAGATGAGATGTGCCGTCTTGTTTATCAAATTGCATACAATCAATTTACAAATCTACTAAAAGAGAATACCGAAGAACAATCATCCGAGTCAGACATACATACTGAAGCTGAAACATCAGCACTATTTACGCCTAAACATATCATCCGTAAGGAAGTCGTTCCTGTTTGGTTAAAAGCTGAACAGAAGCAAAATGAGTGTACACAGGAAGCAACTATTTCTCTGGATCAACAGCTTGAAATGATTCAATTAAAGCAAGACTTAGGGCAAGAGTTAACGCCAAAAGAAGAAAGCTTGTTACAAGAGCACAGTTCTACGTACAGTTCGTTAAAAATGGCACAGTTGAAACAGGATATAGGGAAAGCACTAAACCCAGAGGAGCAAGCTATACTGCGTCAACATGACCAGTTGAAAGACACAGCTTCCTAATTAAAATGTGCAGAAATCCCTTAGAAACTAAAGTATTAATAGAGTATGTTTATTTAAAATATATTCCTAAATAATAAATGTCTAAATAGGAAGGGGGGACCTTATCCTCCCTTGCTTTAAAAGTACACCCTAAAACAATCACCTATAGCGGAAAATTTGAATACTGTGGGAAAGACTATCAAATTAAATCCAGGGGGAGCACAATGTGACAAAACTATTCGCTATCAATGCAGGGGAGTCCCTTTTTGCCGTTGCGAAAGCAGAGAACGAAGAAGAAGTCATTACTATTCTTGTTAACCGTGAACTAGAAGAACAAGAGGATTTTGGTATTAGAGCGCATATTGATGATTTTTCGATTGAAGGGCTGTATGGTGATTTCTTTCGTGATGAAAAGGGGTCATTTATCGAGAGTCACATTTTAGACTATCCTCGCCATATAAGAAAAATGAGCACTAAAGAGCGTCAAACCTATATCCAATCACATGTTGAAAAGAACGCTAGAGCCTTTTGGAAAGAGCATCCGTTCTATGCGGATCTCTACTTGCGAGAAGTCAAAAAGTATGAGGCTGTAGAGAAAGAGGGAGGAAATGTGTTCCGTCCGCATTTTTCGGAGGAATTTTATTTTAATACGGCCAAATTAATTATTACTGGAACGGATTGGTACGGGGAAGATGTTCAAATCATTGAAATCGACTTAACCGACCGTAATTACCAGCTTATTTTTGAACTTACTTTAGAGGAATAAGCGCCGAGGGGGTTTTATTCCTCTCTTTATATAAATGAATCTTAGAAGCAAAACAGGAGGTCTACCATGGTTGAAAAACTATTAAACTTATTAGACAGTTTAGAGGCAAAAGACCACAAAGTCCTTGATGCTATTCACGCATTGAATGTATAGTCAGATGGCTTTCTAACAGTGAAAAGTGAACAAGCGGAAAGACTGATTGTTTATGTATTAGAGGAAGCGATAAATACTTTGAGTACATTCAAGATGCAGGTATTTTCATGGACTACGCGAATAAAGAGACAAGCCAAAGTGAATTAATTTCGACAATTAGACAAGCTATTGAGAATGAATGGAAAGGCTCGATTCAAACTAGCCTGACATTTAGCTAAAGGAGTTGTCACAAGTGGACATTATTCTTCAAGCAAAAACGTTGGAAAAGAAACATCCTTTTCATTCCTGGGTGTGGGGTTGTCCCTCATGTGGCGAAAAAGTCTCTTCTCAGAAGGAAGGCGTGTACTATCAAGTAATTGGGAAAGGTTTTATTGACCAAAGGATTGTCTATACAGCTTGTTCTGTCGCCTGTGTGGAAGAGAAAATTGGAAGTATCGTTGAAATCTTGTATATCCAAACCAAACACGGAGGGCGCGGGATGTATCATAATAAGCTACACCCTATATCCTCAAGGGAATTTTACGAGTTTTGCAAACGTATCAATATCATCAAAGATTATTAGAGGAGGGTATTGAAAAGAATGTTGCCAGTGAAAATTTGAGATATTCAAACGAGTTTTCTCTTAGAAGATGGATCAATGATAGATTATGTTTATTTAGATCTGTGTTCTAAATAAACAATGACTGAGAATCTAGGCAGGAGGAGAACATTATCACAAAATTACGTTAACCGGATTTGCGATAGGACCACTAAGAGAAGGAGATCCGTACGCTTCCTTTGATATGCGTGAAAAAATTTCCCCGTCTACGCCTAAAGGCTTGAAGAAGAGTACGTTTAGTATCTAAACGAGTATGTCAACATTATGAAAAGTTACAGCATGAAGCAGGACACTACCGTGAAAATCTTACAAGCCTGCAATATAAAGGTCCAGGGGCGTTAAAACAACAAAAACAACGTCTTCAAGAAGTAGAAAAGACTGATCTACCTAAAACGCAAAAGCAGCTTCAGACGAATCAAAATGCCCTAAAAGGAGTTCATATTATTGTTCAAGCTTAGAACAAGCGATTAAATCTGAAAGAACAACAACAACTAGCCTTACAGCAAGCCGGAACTAAAAAACGTCTTCGGACGATTTCTACAAATAGAAGTCAGGGACCTGAATTGGGTATGTAATAGCCTTATAATCTCTTTTTATTGCATTAAAGCAATTTTATATTAACTTAAGTTAATTTGCTCTTAGAAAGGTCTTTGAGGTTTGTACAGCCACTAAAAAGCCTTTTTAAAAAATAAGCACTTGTACAAGCAATCACCTCTTTTCTTTGATTCTTTATATTAAATGAGAATCAAAGAAAAGAGGTGATTAAAATAGGTAACTATACTGGTGGAGTATCTATTCCACGATCTACTGATGTTGTTACGTAAAAGAAAAACACCTTTAGCAGTAGAGAGTTTTTTTAAGATTACAGAATGTAAATTATATAAACTAAAAATGCTAATATCTATATATAAATAAAAGACATCTAATCCTGTTTGCTTTTATTAGCCAAATATCGAGCATATTGAATCATGTTCTTTACTACATTCAATTCACCATTACTGGTGATAGGAGTACCTGGTCTCCAATTAACTTCAAAAAGCCATAATTTGTTTTCTTTATCAAGTCCCACATCAAGTCCTAACTCGTCAAATAGTACATCTTCATATAGAGACTCAAAATGGTTAGAAAACTGTAGGGCAAATTGTTCGAGATGTTTTTGGATATTATAGTAGTTATCACTAAATTCCTGTTTTAAAAAGATGTCGGTAAAGCAAGTATAACCGCCGTTACCTAGATTTGATACAATACTTCCCTTTCTACCTATTCTTGGATATATCGAGGTAATTACCCAATTTCCATTTCCATCTTTTTGCACATGTAGTCTAAAATCATATACATTTCCAGATTTTATTTTGCATGTTATAAACTTCTGAACTAAGTAAGTACCCTCGCTTATCTGACTCTCGATAAACTCTATTAGTTGGTTTTCACTAAGTTTTAACTTTTGTTCGTTTTTACTAATATCATAATAATTATCCGTTTTCTCTACAAAGAAGATACCTGCCCCTTTATGTCCAGATAAAGGTTTTACGATTATTTTTTTATAGCGTTCAACCATATCTAACAAGACCTTATAGCTAGTTAGTTTTGAAGTAGGAATAAGATACTGGGTAAATTTCTTAGCCTGATTCACCTTATTATAAACGGTTAATTTATCACCAACGGAGTGACTAGTGAATGGGATAATCTTGCTTAATTCATGAGTTATTTTTGCCATTTTATCGTTTACAGGGGCGCTAGCATTATAAATAACATCAGGGTAAGAATATTTTCTCTCAACCCATTTGCCTTTTTCGTAGGCCATTCCTAAAATAACTTTTTTTTTCAAATCCACCTTCCCTGGAGTGAAATAAAAAAAGTCTATTCCTTCACCTTTGGCAACTACAGCAAAAGCATAAGCTTTTTTTGCATTTATTGGGTCTTTACGATGATGAAGCATGCCGATTAAAGTCATAAAAACCATCCTTTCCCTTACTCTTAATTGTTTAGGTATATTCATTAATTTCATATATTATTTGTTTTTGATGAACCCTGGTTGTCCTTTTTTTATATCATAGATTAAGAGAAGGAAATATATGTATTTCATATGATGAAATCTTAGAATAGGATGATAAATGTTTATGGATACTATTGTACTTATTGAAACAAATAAATCTGGATCGAGTAGAGAAGCAATTAAAGCAGCAAACAAACTTAATTTCTTTACGGTTTTGTTAACTCGCAGAAAAAAATTTCTTGAGGAACGAAATGAATTCCCAGATGTACATCAAATGATTTTCACTGATACAAACGATTATAATAATTTAGTTACAATAATAAAAAAGTTAAAAAAGGAAGGGAAAAATATACAAGGGATTTTTAGTTTTATCGATCCTTTTGTTTATGTAGCTGCATGTTTATCAAAGGAGTTCTGTCAAAGTTCTGTGTCCACTGAAGCAATCTATCATATGGAAGACAAAATATTGACTCGTAATGTACTTAAGGACACACCAATTTCACTTAATTATTTAATTTACAAACCAACAGAATCATTGTCATCTTTTCTTAAAGCTGAAGAAATAAATTTTCCTCTTATCGTGAAGTCCCCCAAATCAACAGGATCAAAAGATGTATTATTGGCAAAGGATAAAACTGAGTTACATTCATCTATGAAAACTCTTTTGAAAAAATTACCTAATGAAGAAATTTTACTTGAGGAATATGTGGATGGACCCCAGTACTTAATTGAGGTGTTAGTCCATAATGGAAAGATTTATATTATTGCTGTGATTGAACAGGAGATCACAATTTTCAAACGTTTTATCGTCACAGGTTATTCTTTATTAGGACAATTAAATGATAGATTATATCATAGTCTTTTCGATGCTGTCAGTTCTATTATAGAAGCTTTTGATATGAAAAATGGAGCTTGTCATCTTGAGTTACGTAGAGCAAATGATGGTTGGAAATTAATTGAGATAAATCCAAGAATATCAGGCGGAGCTATGAATCGTATGATTGAAATTGGACATGGAATTAACTTAGTAAAGGAAACTATGCAGTTAATGTTAGGAAATGAACCTTCCTTGACTAAAAATCACTATAAATATGTATACGCTCATTATTTAACAGTCCATTCTAAAGGAAAACTAATTAAAGTTATAGGAAAAGAACGTAGTTCTAATTATCCGGGGGTGGAAGAAGTTTATATAAAACCAAGAAAAGGGGCGATTCTAAGGCCACCTACCTCAATGGGTCATCGATATGGATATATTTTAACATCATCACATTATAAAAAAGAGGCTAAAAAAATGGCTTTAGAAGCAGCAAAAGAAATTTCTTTTGAAATTGAACCAACAGATGCAACATAAAGGGGCAGACTGTCAGATCTAAACAACGAGGACAGAAAAAAACGCTTTTATACCATTTCTAAAATGAAAGATCAATGCCTCCAATTAAACATAATAGATAAAATAAAGGATTCAACAAATAAAAAAAACATTGGCTGAGACTTAGTCAATGTTTTTTTATATGGATAGATATTGTTCAAGCCTTAGAACAAACCAAAAGTAAAAAACGTTTTCGTACTGTTAACCAAGGATCTGAATTAAACATCTAATCTCCTTAATTGCCTTAAGGCGATTTGATATCAGCTTCAAGCTGATTAGCTTCTAGAAAGGGGGATTTTAAGCCTGTAGAGCTGTGCCCAAGTGAGTTTAAAATTTCTCTGAGGCTCTCACCTAAAAATGGAAAAAGATAGAATCTAACTAGTTTTGTATAGATTATTCATGTGTTCCTTAGAAAACTTATTAAACTAAAGGGCCTGATTGTGGAAGAAGGAATTGGATACATTATGTTATAAAAAAGTTAGTTTAAACCTCGGTGAAGCGTATAATAAGTAAGCACAAATTTACTTTTAGTAAAGGTTTTAAAGAAACAATTCACTGTCCTTGACACTTCTTTCAACTGGTGAATTACTTTCATTAAAGGCTGTTTTTTTAATGAAGTAAATCTTTTTGTTTTAGGGTTCAATTTTGTAATTGGTAACCAAATGGGGATATTTATCTTTATGTGAATAAGTCGAAAATATATAAGGGTGAACAAAACTTTGTATATTTTCGACTTGATGCAAAAGTACCAGTTTATCATTCACAACTGTACTTGAACTCAGGCTTGGTCTGAATATAAAAAGCATTTCTTACTTGTGCACTCCAATTTGCAAAGGCTGATTTCCATTCAGGAGTGTTAAAGAATTCATCTACAGTTTGAGTTTCAGAATGCCAAACTATAAATAGGTTGAGTGGAGCAATTCCTCCTGCCCAAATTCCATTATTTGCGTCAGTATCTTCTTCCCTTACTAATAATAAGGGTAGACCAAATTGAAAAGCCATTGAAGGTTCTACTTGTGAATAAACTGATCCTACCCAGAATGGAGTGGATGGTGGAAGGGGTCCTGTATTGACGTCAACTGTTTGAATTTTAAAACGACGAAGGTTTACTGCCAACATTCCATAGCTTGATGAAACTAGCCGACGAATATCAGTTAAAATGGATTCAGGATAACTTTCGCTTAAAGGTAATGTACGCGGAAAAAGCAAAGCATTCTCAATCTCTGAAATTAGACGGTCTAGGAACCGTTGTTGGTTGTCATTTAAATGAGTTGTCGTACTTAAAAATATGGGAATACGATAAGCACGGTCAATACACTCTTGGTGTGCCGATTCTATTTTTGCTTTATTTTTACTTAAAGAGCTATTCTTATTTTTTTTCACTTTCACTTCATCTTTGTTTGAAGAGCTATTCTTATTTTTTCTCACTTTCACTTCATCCTTGTCTGAAGAGCTATACTTATCTTTTCTCACTTTCTCATCTCCTTTTTTAATATTATATAGAAAAGGAATAAGTTAGCTTGGACATATTTTATCTTTAGGTTCTTTTATTCTCTTTTTCGGCTGTATATGGTGTTAACATAATGAAAATTATCGGTAGTTAATACATCTAGAAGTCTACAAAAATATCCTCCAGTTAAGTACTCTGGAGGATATTCATATTTACATAATCATTCTTACAAGAAGCCATACAAAATGAAACCTCTTTAGCTCCCATGAGGCTTAATCTTATCTATTAATAACTGTACATCGTCTTGCTCCTCTACGGATTAAACGCTGGGCTTCTCTTAATGAAATTGGAACAAGTACAGCCTCATCAACATCGTCTTCTACATCAAAAACCTCAAATGCTTCCCCACCTACGATTAAAACACAAATGAATTCTACTTCTAAATCATCTCCAGACCTAGGAATAGAATTAGAAATAGTACAACGTTGAATACCTCCTGCTAACAATGTTCTAGCTTCTCTCTCAGATATTCGAATAAAAACAAATTCCTCTATGGCTACATTTCCAACTTCCACTTCAATTTCTACTAGAAGAAAGAATCTGTTTCTAATTCTGACTATACAATTTGCCCCAATCGAAATAATATCTTCATTCATTCTTTTCACCTCCTTTAATACTATAAAATGCACAAAGAGGTGAAATGGTGTGGACAAGCAAACAAAAAAGTTGTTTTTTTGAAATGTGAGACATCAGTTAACAACTATCATCAAAAAAACAGAAAAAACAACCTACACAACAGGAAGTTTTTTCTGTTTTTAGTCTGTATACGATATTCAAAATTAGTTTACATAATACCTCTTTCCGGTACACATCACCAAAAAGAACCCTGATGGGAGCAGGGTTCTAGATGGGGCCTTGTTTCTTCTTTATGC
>NZ_JBZVWT010000021.1:0-24634 GCF_058629175.1 Priestia sp. MDV22-iso46 | reverse complement strand
ATCTCTTTAGTCTATCCCACTCCAAACTTAACAGTTACTTACTACAGATTTATAGTTAGATTCCATCTCTTTAGTCTTCTTAAGAACTTTGTTATAATGAACTATGACTTTGAATTGCCTATTCTGTAAAAAATAGCAAAAGAACCTGTAAATCTAACACAAAATCCATCATTAAATCTCTCAAAATTTAATGTCAGTTCTGTTATAATAACAACAAATTTATTATTATAATTGAGAAGAGGAGGGAGTTAATTTGAAACAAACTGAGGAAGAATTCAAATTAAGTGAAGTAATAAAACTTACTGGGCTTTCTGATCAAACCATTCGAAGATATCAAGAGGACTTTAATATTCAAGGAATTCGTACTCAAGGTGGTCATCGTCGTTTCAAAAGAGAAGAAATTGATATGTTACTTGAGGCTAAGAGACTTAAAGAAGAACATGGTTACTCTATTAAGCAAATCCGTTCACATTTTAATGGAGAAACAACATCGGAGATGTTAGAAAAGAATGAACCTATGAAAACAGTTCTTGAGAAGAAAATAGTAAATTTAGAAGAACAATTAGCAGAGGCAACTGAAAAAATTGATTCTATGGTTCAGGTTTTAACAACATTTATGAAACAAAGTGGACAAACAAATCAAAATATTTTATCTCAATTTCAAGATGTACTAAAGGCACTCCCTGAAACATCTACAACTACAAACAACCAAAGAATCTTGGAAAAAGAGCAACGTCTAAACGAATTAAAAATTAGAAACAAATTAAAAAAAGAAGCAATTGAAAAATGGGGTATGTTACCCGAAGAGGAACGGACTACAACTGTGAAAACTGGTCTGTTTAGTTTTAAAAGGGAAGAAAATTATAATAAAAAACGTGCTTTCATCGAAGATTATATAAGTGAACATTTAGTAGATCGACTTGAAAGAGAGTATGATATGAAACAAAATCAAGGATTAACCTAATTTTAGTGAAATATAAAAAATGAAAGAGGCATTGCCCTTAGTTAATTCAGCTTAACTAAGGGCAATGCCTCTTTTAAATAATGCCAGTTTGAAAGATCACTTTTGTTGAAGCTAAAAATTGCACTTTTGCATACTGATTGAGAGTAGAGAGAAAGATTTTGTTTTTCAGATAAATAATTTTTAAATTATTTATTATCTAAATGAAAAAGATTAGCCTAAAATACTCGTTTTGATATATTTTGCTAATTTTTATTGAATTATGAGACTAGTTAACGCTATAATAAAACTAACAAAAAGGACCGGAATAGAAAAAAGACTTCAACTGTTTAAGAAGTGCTGTCAACACTCTTAAACCGTTCCCCCTAATCACAGTAGGGAAAACACTTGTCGAAGTCTCTTGTTAATAGATTTAGTTTTTCTATAAAATAAAACTTATGTTTTTATTTTATATGAAATTGACATCTATTTCAAGGGCTTAGTTCATCAAAATCAAGGCATTGTTTTCCTTTTTCCAGGGAAACAGTGTCTTTTTTGTGTTCCTTAAAGGAGACGATGAACAAATGACAAAGATATTAACCTGCTATTTAAAAGATGTAGACACATTCAATGGACGGTTCAAATGGTTATGGACCCACAAGTCCACACTTCGGAAAAAGAAAGAAGAATTTTTAGAAAATCTTCGTACCCACTTTAAACAACAACAATCAGCTATACATAAAGAATTTCCTAAAAAGAGAATGGAAATGCTCGATCACGTCATCTACAACCTAGTGGCTACGGGCATTCAAGCGATCCGTTCTGAAACACTTATGAAGAAATTTAATGTTTCCAAAAGTACGGTTTCTCGTTTTGTACGCTCGTTAAAGGCGACACCCTTTATACTTGTGGCACGATACATTAAAGAGGATGCAACAGGTACTCATCCTGATAGTTATGTATTTATCCTTAAAAGCCATAAAAACTTTCATCATATTTGCGACGAAATCTTTTTTGCCCATGATACAACAGGAATACAAACTCTTCAACAAGAAGAAATGACCACTCCTGTGACACGTCCTGTGACGCATCCAGAAAGTGATGAAAACGTTGATATACCAAGCTTAGAGGCCGATAAATCACCTGATGCCTTTATTAACCTTGATTTACCTGTAAATCATATAAATAATCATTTAATGTCTGTTTCACAGGCTTTCACTTATATCAAAGGTGTGCCTAAGAAAGTCAATCAAGTCTATGCAGGTAAGTATGGACATCAACTACAAGACTTCTATGCTCGTATTCAAAATGCTGCAAAAGCAGTAAAAAAAGATACAGAGATTACGTTTAAGAAAGAACAAGTACATGAAATTGCGTATACATCCATTGTGGGATTAGATAAATATGTCCATGAAGCTAATCAACAAAGCAATCCTTTATCCCTAGGGGATATGTGTCGATTAATCTATCAAATTGCGAAAAATCAATTCTATGAATTAGCAAAGCCTAAAGAACAGGATTATTCATCAGTATACGCAAAACAACAAGAAGTTATACATAACGAAAGCAAAGAAACAAAATTAGCTACCCCAAAAAGGATTGTCCGTAAGGAACTCGTTCCAGATTGGTTAAAAGCTGAACAGCAGCAAGAACAACCTAAACAAGAAACAGAAGTTACAGTGGAGCAACAGCTTGAAATGATTCAGTTAAAGCAAGATTTAGGACAAGAGCTAACACCAGAAGAAGGGGACTTGCTGCAACAACACAGTTCTACGTATAGCTTGTTGGAGATAGCTCAGGTGAAACAGGACTTAGGACAAGTCTTGACGCCAGAGGAACAAGAATGTTTGCGTCAACAGAACCAGTTAAAAGACACAGCTTCCTAATCAAAAAAAAGTAGAAATTCCTTAGAAGCTGATGTTTTAATATATCCTGTTTATTTAGAACTGTGTTCTAAATAAACACTAACTAATAATCTACGTAGGAGGAGACTATTATGCCACATAAAATTACCTTAACCGGATCAGCTACAGGACCCTTACGAGAATATGATCGCTACGTTGCCTTTGATATGCGTGAAAAAGGATCACCATCTGCGCCTAAGGGTTTGAAGAAGAGTACCTTTATTTCATATACGGTTTTTGTTGCAAAGAAAGCCTTTAATAAAACAGGGCTCACGAAAAAAAGCATCATGCATGAAAAGATTTTAATTCAAGGAGAACCAACGTTAGATATTCCAATTGATGAATGTCCTGGTGAAGTAGGGGTGATTTGTTTTCAAATTACCGTTCTCCCGAACAAAAATGATAAAGAGAAGAATCAGTCAGATGCGAAAAAAGAACCTAAACAAGAGGCATCTGCGCCTTCTCAAGAACAAAAGAACACGGAACCTACTAAACAGGAAGAAGAACAAGCACCTGTTTCTCAACCTGTAGCAAACGAACAGAAGAAGGAAACTGAACGAGTACAACCAGAAGTGAAGGAGACGCCTGTACAAGAGAAAAAGGCTGAGCCAAAACCGAAAACACTACCAAATCAACCAAAAGGGACACAGGATCTCGTGAGCTTTGATGATATTATCGTACCTGAAGCCTTCTTAAACACACGTCCGAACCCTGAAAAAACACAAAAAGTCATTGATTTTGTGAAGCGTACAGGACGCTTAGATGAACCTTTAACGATTGAAAAGGGATCAAATGTCTTAAAAGATGGCTATCGTCGTTATGTTGTGGCGAAAACCGTTAAAATGGATAAAGTTCCGGTTACGTATGAATATCAAAAGTAAATAGAAATGCTGAGGGGGATAACATCTTGACTCAAAATGAAGAAGAAAATGTAACGAGTGTACACATGGCCGATGTTATCGATTTTAATGAAAAGAAAGAAAAAAGTAACATCCATGTAGAAGAAGGAATCAGATGGTTAAGGCAAGCTTCCCTAGCTGGAGATAATGGAGCAATGAACGAGTTAGCGTTTCAATTACTAACTGGAAAGCTAGTGAAACAAGATGTTGAGGAAGGCGAAAAATGGCTTAGAAAGTCTGCCGATACTGGGGATCAATGGGCCATGATGGAATTGGGCTATCGTCTGCTTGTTGGGGAAGATTTGGATAAAAACCAAGTTGAAGGTGAAAAGTGGATTCGGAAATCCGCAGAGTTGGAATATCCAACGGCTATGAGAGTACTTGGATACAGACTACTCGAAGGATTGGATATAGAAAAGAACGTAGAAGAAGGCGAGTATTGGCTTCGGAAAGCAGCTAACGTACATGAACCAGTAGCTATGAGAATATTAGGCTATCGCTTATTAACTGGAAAACATGAGTTGAAACAGAATGTAATGGAAGGTGAAAAATGGTTACAGAAAGCAGCTGAAGCTGGAGAAACCATTGCGATGAGGGAATGGGGTAAATATCTAATACATGGGGTTATTAAATAGCTCAACATACAAGAATACTTGCATCAAATACTGACTGTTATTGCATGAGGAATAGAATTATAAAGTATAACATTCCTTCCTCTTATTACTTGAAGGTTTTAACATATATATATCGAATACTTCTTTTGATAAGAGGAGGTGATCATATGTTGAGAGTCATAACCGCAGAAGCAGCATATACCACCGAAGAGTTAGCTGATATACTTGGTTTGCCCCTATCAACTATCCGAAAATACAACTTCCATTTTGCCAAAATTGGTGTGCAGTTTACTAAAAACCAAGGTAGATTAGCTTATACAAATGACGATGTTACCATCTTTCATGAACTAAAAGAAGTTTATGCCCGTCCCGAAATGACCCTAGAAAAAGCCGTTATAACCGTTGCAAAAAAATTCAACCTAATATCAGACACTCCACCAAATATGTCAACTGAAAAACAAACCCTTAGCTTAGAACCACGCGAAGTACAAATGAAAGAGATACAAAGCTATATCGATGCAAAATTTGAAGAACGCGAACGTCAATTAATTTCAATGGCTCGCGAAATTCGAGCGTTAAAAAAAGCTCAACAACAAAAGAAGAGTTTCTATAGGTGGTTAAAAACCTTTTTTGAAAAATGATTTGCTAGAATGCTATTACCTTATTATCTAATATTTTCTAAAAAAACAAACCCGTTTTCCCTTACTTAAAGGAAAACGGGTTTGTTTATGTAAAGTTTAATTTTGAGGAATACCTATAACAAAGACCGCCCATTACTTATCAGTGTATAAGGCGGTCTTAACTGTATTCATGCTATATGATTATGACAAAAATATCGACAACATGTGTAGAGGAATCTTATTTCTCTTATTCTATGCTAAAAACGCTTCCTTATTCCTAATTTTTCAAACACTTTTGATTCAATTTGGTGCAAAGTGGACAAGCTAATAAAAAAGGGGAGTGAGAGATGTGTTTTGGTGGCGTAACCCGAATCGCAGTAAATTTGGTCGTTGGCTGGATCGAGAAGGAATTACACAAAGTGAATTTTCTGAACGAAGTGGTGTTTCCCGAAACACTATTTGGCGAGTTTGTAACACCAAAGGTTATATTCCAACTCCTAGAGTAATGAAAAAGATCATGGCCACCGTTCAAAAAGTAGATAAAACAAAAGATATTGATGATTTCTTTCAATTCTAAACCCCATGTAAATGATATATAACATGGGGTTTAGTGTTATATGGAAATGTAAATTATGTTGCTATATTTCGATTTAGGATCAATTCGAGATAAAGGTTGTTTTAAGTATCTCGCCTTCTTTTAAGCTATAACTAATTAATAAAATTTAGTTAAACCAATCTAGAGCTCCTCTTAGAAAGAACTTGCCTATAAATTTTTATCTTTAAAGTTAATGTCCCCATATAATCGTTTTAGAGAATAAACCTCATTCTCTATTAAATTAACTGTCTTCAAGCTATTATTCCTCTTTCTATATGCTCAATGTAAATACTTTTCCCATTATATATTACATTGACCATGTCCACTGAATCTGCAATTCCTTGTGCTCTTTGTACATCCACCTTTATCTCGCCTCCTTTTTATTTATAAAAGTGACAGTATTGGTTTTTGATTATTTTAATCCATTTAATCCTCTATTTCGAAAAAAAGAAGGATGACCACTTACCATTAAATACCTTATGTGCTAGGAGCCTAAGTATTATATATACTTATATAATAAGAGCAGGAATTATCCAGATTTAGTTTTTTACAATTTATCTTTTGAGTAAATAGCTATGTCTAATTATTCCCTGTTAAATTCTAGGAGGGCAGAGTAATGCGAATAATAATTGCCGATAGAGACTCTACAGAAAGAGTAGGTATTAAATGGTTAATAAATTCTTATTCTATGAAATTTAATGAAGTATGTTTAGTTGAAGATGCAAGGCAGTTTATTAATGAATTTGGAAAAAGTGAACCAGATATATTGATTTTAGAGTTAGAAATGTTTTCAACTAACAGTTGGGAGATTATCTTAAGAAAAGTGGAAAATTACCAAGGAGTTATAATAGCTATCACTACTGAGGCAATTTTTGAACGTGCCTGGCAAGCAATTCAACTTCAAGCTGTTAATTTATTAGTAAAACCATTGTTACCTGAGAAACTAAAAGAGTCATTAGAAAAGAGTATAAAAAAGCTATCAAATTTTAAAGAGAAGCCTATTCATTTAGAAAACAAAGATGAAAATTATAGATATTACCAATCATTGATGATAGAAACTGAGGTAAAGTTTTCTAATGATTATAAAGGAATGATGATAATAAAACCGGAATATCCAGACGATTTAAAAGAACTTTATAAGTATATTAATGAATACATATTTATGGAAACACCGGTTGTTTTATTATTTAGTGATTACATAGTATGTCTTTTTTCTGTTTTTGAAATGGACAAGTTGTACATAGATTCTACTAGATTCATTAGTAATTCAATCAAATTACTGAACGGGGGAGTTTTTATTAGTATTGACTCCATAAATAAAGTTGAGGATTCCTTACATGCCTGTTATATGAGGTGTATCCAGACGTTAAAAATGGTATTTTACAAGGGATATACACAAGTTATGAAGGCTTCCGAATTCCCGAGCTTTGAAGAATTTGATCCTTTATTAAATTCTGAAGAACAACGAATATGGATTAAAATGTTAGAGGGAGAAAACCTAATACCTATAAAAAATTGGCTTTATGAGAAATTCACTAATTTTCCTAACGGGTACCCTGAACCTGAGTTAATCCGTATTAGCCTTACTAGTATTCTTGCACAGATACGGAGGCATATGAAATCCTATCGATTAGAAAAAAATCAAGCATTAGAGGAACAATATCAAAACATTTTTAATATTGTTCTTAATTCACCAGTACTTTTTAAAGTTGTACAGGAATTATTACTTTTTATTGATAAAATTTTAGAACAAGTTAAAACTCAGCAAAAAAATACTCAAAATGACTTTATTGAACTCGGTTTGAGGTTTATTGATGAACACTTCAGTCGGACAGATTTAAACCTCATAGTAGTAGCTGATTATGTTAATAAAAGTCCAAGTTATTTTAGTTATGTATTATCTCAGAGAACATCACAAACATTTCAGCAATACCTTACGAATGTTCGGATAAATAAAGCTAAACATCTATTATCTACAACATCACTGTCAATTCAGCAAATTTCATTTTCTATAGGTTTTTCGGATCCAAATTATTTCAGTAGGGTATTTAAAAATCAGACTGGTGTATCACCTTCTATCTGGAAAAATCAAATGTTTATCTAGATATCTAGTTATTTTCCTATAATTAATGAAGAATTTGGTAATATTAAAGATTGTTATAGTTTTAATATTACTTATATTCTGATTATTATCTTCTGTTTCTGTTAGTGTTTTTTTAATAAACTATTAATTAACAGAAAGGGGACTATATGATGAATACTCAATCAGTTAACTTGCGCAAATACTGCGCTCCTAAAGGAATTGAATTAAATACAAAAGGGTGGGTCCAAGAGGCTGTTCTTCGTATGTTAATGAATAACCTAGACCCACAAGTGGCAGAACATCCGGAGAAATTAGTTGTATATGGGGGAATAGGGAAGGCAGCTCGAAATTGGGGTGCATTCGATCGTATCGTAGCCACTTTGAAAGATCTAGAAGAGGATGAAACACTATTAGTACAGTCCGGAAAACCAGTAGCTGTTTTTAAAACTCATAAAGATGCACCACGTGTACTCTTAGCTAACTCTAATATTGTTCCGGCCTTTGCAAATTGGGAAAAATTCCATGAACTCGATAAAAAAGGATTGATGATGTATGGGCAAATGACAGCCGGTAGCTGGATTTATATTGGAAGTCAAGGAATTGTACAAGGTACGTATGAAACATTTGCTGAATGTGCGAAACAACATTTTAATGGTAGTCTCGAAGGTACCATTACCGTAACAGCTGGATTAGGAGGCATGGGAGGCGCTCAGCCATTAGCCGTTACAATGGCAGGGGGCGTAGTCATTGGAATTGATGTTGACCGAACACGTATTGAAAAACGAATTGAAACACGCTATTGTGACGTTGTGTTAGAAAGTTTGGACGAGGCAATTAAAATAGCTAAAGAAGCAAAAAAAGAAAAGAAAGCGCTTTCTATTGGGTTGGTTGGAAATGCAGCTGAAGTGCTTCCTCAAATGATTAAACGTGGCTTTATTCCAGACATTGTAACAGATCAAACCTCCGCACATGATCCATTAAATGGTTATCTACCAATTGGATTAACTCTATCGGAAGGAGAAACATTACGTAATCAGAATCCAGAGGAATATGTAAGAAAATCTAAAGCTAGTATGGCTGTTCATGTTCAGGCTATGTTAGATATGCAGAAAGAAGGAGCCATTGCTTTCGACTATGGAAATAATATTCGTCAAGTAGCGCTTGATGAAGGCGTAAAAGACGCATTCAACTTCCCAGGTTTTGTACCTGCTTATATTCGCCCTCAATTCTGTGAAGGGAAAGGACCGTTCCGTTGGGTAGCTTTATCAGGTGATCCAGAAGATATTTATAAAACAGACGAAGTTATTTTACGTGAATTCTCATATAATACTCACCTTTGTAACTGGATTAAAATGGCGAGAGAAAAAATTGAATTTCAAGGATTACCCGCGCGTATCTGTTGGTTAGGATATGGAGAACGTGCACGATTTGGAAAAATCATTAATGAAATGGTTGCATCTGGCGAACTTTCAGCGCCTATCGTTATTGGTAGAGATCATTTAGATGCGGGATCTGTTGCTTCGCCAAACCGTGAAACAGAAGCGATGAGAGATGGCAGTGATGCTGTAGCAGATTGGCCTATTTTAAATGCACTAGTTAATACAGCCGCAGGGGCAAGTTGGGTATCTGTTCACCATGGTGGTGGCGTAGGCATGGGATATTCTCTTCACGCAGGTATGGTCGTAGTAGCAGATGGCACGGAAGATGCGGCTAAACGTCTTGAACGTGTATTAACAACAGATCCTGGTATGGGTGTAGTTCGCCATTTAGATGCAGGCTATGAGTTAGCCATTCAAACAGCCAAGGAGAAAGGCATGAACATTCCAACATTAGACTAAAGGAAACGGAGTGAGTAGTATGTCATCTATTATGTATATTAAACGTGCCTCACAACTGATTACAGTTAGAGGTGGAAGTAAAGAACCAAAACGTGCTCAAGATATGTCCGATATCGGTATTATCGAACATGGCAGTGTGGTAGTGGAAAATGGAATGATTACATTTGTTGGATCAGATGTTGAAGCAGAACGCTATGTTCATACGTTGAATGGACATATCAATACGATTGATGCTTCAGGAAAAATTGTTACTCCAGGTCTAATCGATGCTCATACTCATATTGTGTTTGGGGGAAGTCGTGAAAAAGAGCTAGAGATGCGATTAAACGGAGCTAAATACATTGATATCCTAAAGGCAGGCGGAGGAATTCTCCAGACAACAACAAGTACAAGAGAAGCTACAGAAGAACAATTGATTCAAGAAACCTCCAAACGCCTAAATCGTTTTCTACAATATGGAGTTACGACGGTTGAAGCGAAAAGTGGATATGGTTTGACACTGGAAGATGAATTGAAACAGCTACGAGCAGCAAAAAAGCTACACGAAAAACACCCTGTTGATTTAGTTTCTACCTTCATGGGAGCTCATGCTGTTCCAGGTGAATATAAAGAAAATCCAGACGAATTTGTTCGTTTAGTGATAGAGGAAATGATTCCAAGAGTTGTAGAAGAAAATTTGGCTGAGTTTTGCGATGTTTTTTGTGAAGAAGGAGTTTTTACAATTCAACAGTCGGAGCAAATTCTTGAGGCAGGAAAAAGGTATGGTTTAAAACCAAAAATACATGCGGATGAAATTGTTCAATTTGGCGGTGCAGAGCTTGCAGCCAAGGTGGGAGCTGTCTCAGCAGACCATTTATTGCAGGCATCGGATGAAGGTATTAAGCAAATGGCGAAAAGGGGTGTTATTGCAGTCTTGTTACCGGGTACAGCGTTCTTTTTAATGGAGAAGCCTGCGAATGCAAGAAAGATGATTGAAGCCGGAGTTCCGGTTGCCCTTTCAACTGATCGTAATCCAGGGTCATCACCTACTGAATCGTTACCTTTTATTATGAATCTAGCGTGTCTTACGATGAAGATGACGCCAGCCGAAGTTCTAACAGCATGTACAATTAATGCAGCTCATGCCATCGGAAAAGCTGATGAAGTGGGGAGTATCGAAGTAGGAAAGAAAGGGGACCTTGTTTTATTTGATGCACCGAATTATCAAACGTTGCAGTATAACTATGCAGTGAACCTTGTAGATACTGTCATTAAAAAAGGACAAGTGATTGTGGAAGGTGGGGCTTTGCGTGACGTACCCGTACCCACAACTTAATCGTCCCTCTTTTCATTGGGAAAGACAGCGTTCAACTGAACCTAAGGTAAGTGATTGGATTGAGACTTTTGAGGTCCAAGGTGAAATAGATTTTCAAGCTGTAGATGTAACCGTTTTGGGAGTCCCTCTTTCCAGATCTTCTATTAGTGCATCAGGAGCAAGTGAAACTCCCTTGGCCATGAGACAACTATGGAAATCGTTTAATCCGTATCATATTGAATACGATACGGATTTGACCCCCTTATCGGTTTTAGACTTAGGCGATGTCAAACAGCATGTAACAGATATTTCACTTTCTCATCAGTATATTAAAGAAGCCATGATTTCAATGCGGAAATATCACCCTCATACACTGCCTATCATGTTAGGGGGAGATCATTCGATTACGGCTATGTTAGTAAAAGGCTGGAAAGAGTCGCATCCAGAACAACGTATAGGAATTCTTCAATTCGATACACATTTCGATTTACGCAGTTTAGAAGATAATGGACCATCAAATGGAACACCCATTCGAAACCTGATTGAGAGTGGTACAATTGAAGGCAAAAACGTTTGGAATATTGGCCTGCATGGGTTTTATAACTCAAAATCTCTCAAAGAGTATGCAGATACCCACAAGGTTAATTACGCGACCTTACTTCAAGCTAGAAAAACAGGGATTTCTTGTATAGTTGAAAGAGCCTTAGATGATTTAGCCAAGAACGTGGATGTCATCTATCTAACAGTAGACATGGATGTTCTTGATGTGGCTTATGCCCCTGGTGTACCAGCAGGAACAACAGGAGGAATGAGAACGGATGAATTATTTGAAGCCATATACATTGCGGGCTCACATCCATTAGTCCAAGCAATGGATATGGTATGTTTAGATCCCTTACGCGATAAATCAGGAATTACTGTTAAAGCAGGAGTTCATGTATTCTTGAATTTTTTAACAGGCTTTGCAAATAGAAAATAAAATATTAATTTCCTTATCCTTTTGAAAGTGACAAATCTCTAGCGATTTGTCATGAAACTTTCTTTCTCAGGAAGAAAAGTGAAAAAATGAGAGAGGAGAGAAGTAATTGGTGAAAAACAATTATCGCTACTTTATTATTTTTATGATTGTTATTATAACAATTATAAATTACATAGATAGAGGAGCACTTTCATACGCTCAGGCTGAAATTATTCAAGAATTCAACTTAAATCCCGTAAGCTGGGGAGCAATTTTGGGGTATTTTGGCTATGGTTATATTTTCGGTGCACTATTCGGAGGGGCGTTGGCAGATAAGAAAGGTCCTAAGTTTATGTGGATTCTTGCTGGAACCACATGGTCTATATTTGAAATTGGGACAATATTTGCTGGTCACTTAGGTGCAGCGTTCTTTGGGGGTTCTGCATTAGTTGGTTTTGCGGTATTTCGTGTTTTGTTTGGACTGGCTGAAGGACCTACTTTATCTACAATGAACCGAACGATGGCAAATTGGGTATCTCCAAAAGAAAAAGGTTTTTCTGTAGCACTTGGCTTAGTTGGAACTCCAATTGGAGCATTGGTCACCGCACCTATCGTAGTGGGCCTTTTAACGTTTACTAATTGGAAGGTAACATTTATTATTCTTGGTCTGTTAGGTTTTGTTTGGGTATTAATATGGAGAAAAATATTTACAAATTTACCTGAAGATCATCCGAGAGTTTCAAAGATTGAACTTCAAAAAATTCGAAGTATAGATAGTTTAATAAAAGGTGAATCACAATTAGAAAAAACAAACTCCAAAAATGTTCCTTGGTATTCTTTTTTTAAAAACCCTACATTAGTAATGAATGCCATTGGGTACTTTGCATTTTTGTATGTCAATATTCTATTACTAACTTGGACTCCAAAATATTTGCAAGATGAATTTAACTATTCTTTAGCATCTCTTTCATATATAGGTATGATTCCATGGGTAGGTGCTATTGTTACAGGATTAGTAGGAGGGAAAATTTCCGATAAGTTACGTGAGAAAACTGGGAATTTACGTATAGCCAGATCCTGGTTCACAGTAGTCTGCTTATTTTTTACAGCTATTTGTTTTATGCTAATCCCCACGGTTGGAAGTGCGACCTCAGTACTTTTATTAATGTGTATAGGTAATGCCTTTAATTACCTACCCAATTCGATCTATTGGACAGTTGTTCTTGATACAGAACCTAATAAAGCCGGAACTTTTGGGGGAGTAACTCATTTTATTGCGAACCTGGCTACTATTATTGCGCCTACACTAACAGGAAGCCTTGTTGCGGTACATGGATATAATGCTATGTTTACTGCTGCTGCCATTGCCGTAATAATTGGAATGGTATCTATGATATTTGTGAAACCAGGACAACGAAGTCATATACCGAATATGCATAAGGAGGAAAATATCATATTATAGTAACCATTAGTATTCTATAGGATAGAGAGCTTCTATCAAAAAGAGATACCTAATTTAAGAACGAAGGAATATAAAACCATGAAATAAATAGCTGTTAACAAACATGCTTCTTAATAAAACAATAATTTTGTTCTACTCTACTACTTAGATATCGGTTTACTTTATTGTATGCTTTTAGACATATATTTTCCTATATCAAATTATCACTACAAGATAGCCAAGATTTTCATTTATCAATATCACACAAATTTTTGAAACATAAGAAAAAGCCAAGGCTTTCTCAAAAAGCACTTGGCTACTTATTTATCTTTTTATTTACTTTGAACTCTGGTTAAAAATCTTATTTAGTTAGATTTTTTGAGAGTAAGTAAATGGAGAATAGAATTAATACAAGCTCCTTTTCAAGGTATTACCAATAAAATTATTAGAATATTACTCCAGTTGAAGGAGAGGTAAATTTCTTATGGCGGAACACAAGTTTAAAATGGATGATGCTCCACTTAATAAGTTTCATTTAAAGATTACTGCACTTACTTTTGGGTCTAATTTTACCGATGGTTATGCTCTTGGTATTATTGGTATAGCTCTTGCTCTAATTGGACCAGAAATGAAACTTAATTCCATGTGGGAAGGGCTAATAGGCAGCTCAGCTTTAATTGGCCTCTTTTTAGGCAGTCTAGTCCTTGGAGGGTTATCCGATCGTGTAGGTAGACAGAAAATATATTTGTTTAATTTTCTAGTAGTTGCCATTGCCTCTGTTCTACAGTTATTCGTAAATGGTCCAGTAGAGCTATTTATTTTACGTCTAATAATCGGATTTGCTCTAGGAGGTGATTATGCCGTAGGCTCAACCTTACTTGCGGAATTTGCGCCTAGAAAATATCGGGGGATCTTACTAGCTTCTTTAAATGTGCTCTGGACAGTTGGATATGTTGCCGCGACCATAGTCGGCCACTATTTAAGTTCGAATGAGACCGAATCATGGCGGTGGATGCTTGCTACATCGGCAATTCCTGCAATTATCGTACTGCTATTAAGAATTGGTACACCTGAATCACCAAGATGGCTTATTAGCATGGGACGTAATGAAGAGGCACGCCAGATTGTTAAAAAATACATTGGGTTGAACGTAGAAATTGATGAAAAGATAACAGAGTATCAGCAAAATCAAGGATACTTATCACTTTTTAACAAACAAATTTGGAGGCGCACTACTTTCGGAGGAATATTTTATGTTTGCATTGTTATTCCTTATTTCGCTATTTATACCTTTTTACCTTCAATATTAAAAAGCATGGGATTATCTGAAAATTTTACAGTAGACCTTTGGTTAAATATATTTCTAATTGTTGGATCGTTGGTTGGACTTTGGCTTATGGAAAAACTTTCTCGGAGAAGTTTTACCATTGGAACGTTTGCATTGATGACCATCAGTTTATTTATACTGAGTATTTTACAGAGGCCTGATATTTTACTTATCACTTTGTTTTTAATGTTTACTTTCATTATATCAGCAGCTTCGAATCTAACATTGACATATCCTGCTGAACTATTTCCAACTGAAATACGCGGGTCGGGAGTAGGTTTTTTGACAGCTTTCAGCCGAATCGGATCTGCTGTTGGAACGTTTCTACTGCCTTTGAGCTTAAATAATATGGGATTAGGTGCAACAATGATTGGAATGTCCGCGATTTTATTATTAGGTACTATTGTTTCAATTATGTGGGCGCCTGAAACAAAATCTCTTTCTCTAAGTGAAGCAAGTAACCCTTTAGAAGATAACCCTTTACATGTAGAAGATAAGACAACCCTAAACTCTATGAATCGTAAAGCTTAAACAAAATAAGGTCAGCTTTTGCTCTCTTATATAGAAATTAGATTCTAAAAAGTTAGCACTGTAGAGAGGGAAAGCTGACTACAGAAATTTACTAATGAAGATTAATTTCAGATTAAATACCATCACATTGAGGAGGAGTAACCTTGATTGAAGTAAGAGAAACGAAAGTAGTAATTGAAGACAACCTTACCATTAAGGATCTGGTAGCAGTAGCTAGGCATCATGCTTCTCTAGAACTCTCTGAGAAAAGGAAGAAGTGTATTATTCAAGCAAGGAAATTAGTGGAGAGATTTGTAGAAGAGAATCAAGTTATCTATGGAATTACGACAGGTGTAGGAGAAAATTCAAAAGTTAGAATTTCAACAACCGAGTCTAAAGAAATGCAAAAAAAATTAATCATGAGCCATGCTTGTGGGGTAGGCGAGCCTTTAAAAACAGAACAGGTCAGAGCTATTATGGTTATGATGATTCAAAACTTTTCACAAGGTTATTCAGGCATAAGACTAGAAACAGTGGAGGCTTTAATTAAACTATTAAATAAAGGAGTTACACCGATTGTTCCTAAAGAAGGATCTTTAGGTTATTTAAATCATCAGGCCCATATTAGTTTAGTTCTTCTTGGAATGGGTGAAGCGAAATACAAAGGGATAGTCATGAGTGGAAAAGAAGCTCTTCAGTCCATAGGTATTTCTGAACTTGAATTGCATGAAAAGGAAGGACTTTCTCTTATTAATGGAACGGTTGATATGACGGGAATTGGAGCCTTAGCTATTTACGATGCTATGAATTTGCTCAAATCTGCCGACATTATATCTATGATGAGTTTTGAAGCTTTACGTGGAACCTACTATGCTTTCGATCCAAGAATTAGCCAAGTGAAGCCTCATCCAGGACAACAAAAAACAACTTCAAATATACATAAAATTATTAATGGAAGCAAAATTGCTGAGACATTTAAGGAGTATAGAACCCAAGATGCTTTAAGTATTCGTTCAATTCCCCAAGTGCATGGAGCCTGTAAAGATGCTATGAATTATGCAAAGGAAGTGGTGGAGAGGGAAATGAATTCAGCAACTGATAATCCTCTGATTTTTCATGAAGGAGAAAAAGGGGTTGCTATATCTTCTTCTAATTGTCATGGCGAAGCAGTAGCTCTAGCTATGGACTTTTTAACAATTGCTACCTCAGAGTTAGCAAATATTTCTGAAAGAAGAGTTTTTCGACTTTTATCCCCTCAGCTTAGTGAATTGCCTCCTTTCTTAGTTGAGAAGAGTGGGGTAAATTCAGGGTATATGATTTCACAATATGTGGCGGCAGCATTAGTCTCTGATAATAAGGTATATTCCCATCCATCTTCAGTCGATTCGATCCCTACAACAGCAGGACAGGAAGACCATGTAAGTATGGGAACATCTGCTGCTTTGAAAGCGTTGAAGGTGATTTCCAATACAGAGAAAGTCCTTGGAATTGAGTTGATGTGCAGTGCTCAAGGTTTAGATTTTCTAAAACCTTTAAAATCAGGAATAGGTACAGAAGCTGCATATCAATTACTTCGACAACACGTTTCACCACTAGAAGATGACCGAATCATATCAGAAGATATAAACCAATCGGAAAATTTAGTCCATACAGGAGCACTGGTTAAACAGGTAGAGATACAAATAGGAGAGTTGCAAGTCTAAGAAAGAATTGATATGAACTATTTCTCTACTTAATATAATATCTCTTAACTGAATCTATGTAATGAAGAATCCTTGGGGCGGTGAATTTCCACCAAGGATTCTTTCTCCATGTATATGCTAGTTCCTATAAAAAAGTAGGATATTGTATTCTTCTTTATCTATATACTCCATAAAAAACCCCTTTGTAAGACTTCTTATATCTTGATAAAACAATCTTCCTAGAATTAAGATAATAATTCATAAAAACTAAGTTACTCTTCATAGTAGTATCCATGACAACTTTCATTAAATTAATACTTGTCTTAATCAATTATTAAACTTCCCCTCTATATATTTTTAAATTACAAAAAGTAAAAATATATTTATATATATGCTGTAACCTACCTGAAATAGTATGGTTATAAAAAGAAACACTACTGCCTCTTTCTTGCTATAAAGATATGGTACGATTCATTAGGTTGGTATGGCATGTTTCATCCTGCATTTCAGCTCGTAAAAAGATTCCTCTTTCCTTGTCAGGAGGAGGGAGAAATCTTTTTACATTTATCAAATTTACCCACTATCTATCCATACCGATCTACATGCAAACATAACGTAGAGGTTTATTTTCATACATGTTAGAATCTATCTTTTGTTTGCCCATATTTTTATATGTGTCCTTTTCTTTCTCCTATCTGATTTCTTATTCCATTTGCTCAAAATTAGATAGGAGCTTTTTTTGTAGGCTGAATTTTTAGCACTCTAGGTTAAGTTGATTCTAATTCCACCAGAAGACTGTGTTATCGGTTTTGCTTCCCTCTGTTGTTTAGTAGAACTCTTATATTTCTCCATAAGTTCATGAATACTTGCTACTTGAATAATCCGTATATGCTCTGAAGACACTGCATACCGAACAGGTGTAATCAAAATGACGGAAGGGAAGAGGGCTGGTCGATCTTCTGGCTGCCAATGCAACGATTTCCACTCATCTAAAAAGAAAAAATCCTCATAGAGATTAATCTTCGCTTGCATTTTCTGCTCAGTATACTGATTACGTTGAATTTCAATCCAAAAAGGAGATCCTTTAAAAATACAAAACAGATCCGGTTCAATTCCTCCTTTTCGTCCGGTGGGCTTATCTTCGACAATGGCTTGTTTAGGTGTGCTATACGTACACATTTGTTTATAGACATCCAAGATAGAAAGGAAATGTAATATTTTTTGAGAGTTCTTTTTGATCTTTGCATCCACGGGCAAATAGACGGTCGGAGAATACTGCTGTGTACGTTCAATGAGCCCCAATCGATATAAACGCACCATCACTCTATTACACGCATTTACGGGCGATTTAAGCTGTCTAAAGAATAGGTCAACTAATGAGTCTCGATCCACGGCTCTAAATTGATTAATAAACGCTATGATGGCTTTATCACGTTGAGATAAACGGAAACTCATCGTTGCTCCTCCTTCTCTAATAACCCAAAGATGGATTGGGATGCCACTTCTAGTTCTGGTTCAGGATCTTTCACGAGCGTTTTATAAGGAGTAAGTATTTCCTTACAAGCTTCCTCATCTAAAAAATAGGCTTGAAACTCTTTTACCTCATCAATTTTAATCTTCATGCGTCCTCTGGCTGCAGCATCAATTTCTTCTGCACCGATGATTCCGGCTACTTTCGCATTTATCGTATCGGCCTGCCTTCCAGAGACCCGAACCCGTAAGTTTGCTTTGAGTGCTGAATTCAACAAATCGGCATCAGGACGCTGCATGGCAATAATCGTGTGAACACCTAGTGCTCGACCTTGGCTGGCAAACTGTTGGATCATCTCCACAAGATCCGTTTCTCGTTTGATTATGCTCATTTCATCAATTACCACGACAATTCGAGGAAGCTTAAATGGAAGCCTGCTTATATGCGTGACCCCATGCTCTAACAATAAATCGCCTCTTCGGTACATTTCAGCTCGTAATAAAGCAAATGGTTTTCTCATATCCTTGGCCTCAAAGCAAAGCGCATCCACATGCTCAATCCCGTGAAATAAGCCCAAATCAGCTCGTTTAAGATCCACTAACACTAAGCGCAAGTCTTCAGGAGAGGCATATTTCACCCATGTTGTGAGGATTACACGCATGAGACTGCTTTTTCCGGCCCCAATTTCGCCAGATATCAATAAGGTTTCTAAATCAGCAAAATCCCATGAAACGGGGTTTCCATAGATATCTTGACCAATGCATACGGGAAGCTCCATTTTCTCTATATGAGGATGAATTACATCATATTTGTATTCAAGCATCTTAGGTAGGCTTTTGTGATGAACGGTAATACTAAAGTTCTTTAAGCTGCCATTCACTTCAATGTTGCTGCCTAATACTTGTCGTAATGCCCATCTCTTTTTGTTCAAAAGCTCAGGATCAATGCCATTCAATAAGGAAAATGCATACCGAGTATATGTATGATGGTTATCGATTTGATGAATTTTAGGAAACAGATAGGAGGTCCGGTCTCCACGTTTCACTACTCGATAAATCTCTGCAGTACGAAACGCTTTTATCAATTGGCCACGTAATTTCAGTTTTTCAAACATGAACATTCCTCCTCAAAACATAAAAGTTGCAAAAAAGTAAATCAAGGCGCTATAGAAGGTGACAGGCAGGATCAATCGCATGATTTTCCCAAACTGATCCACAAGATCAATGACACCCCATCTCTCTAATATTCGTTCGATGATGGCAATCCCTAAGATAATACCTCCTATGGTCAGAATAGTGGGGTCAAGCATGGCAAGTGGACTAAACGGAACAAAGGAATAAGTCTTGAAGGGACGAGGTTTTGTTGAAGGTTTAAAGGATGGTTTATGAAAGAATTTTTGAAAAGTAATATAATGCGTTTTTCTCATGTTGATACCTTCTTTCACTCTTTTAATTTTTTTGCTTTTTACATACCTGTTTTTTCAGCTCAACGCATCCGGTCGCCCCCTTCGCCTCTTCGGCTCAGCTCCCTTACAGATTCCATGAAGGGCTTCACGAGGCGTATACAGCTTGTATTAACGCACTAACGTTACTGAACTAAATACTGATTAGGTAATGAAGTCGTAATTCTTTAGATACTATGTAGCTACTGCAGTAAGCTTGCCTGTCCACTCAAAAAATAAAAAAGAACCCTTACTGCAGTAGGTAAGGGGTAGGTAGTTATGTAAGAAGTGCTGGGTTTTTATATGCTGGGGGTTGTCCTAATAGCTTATTCTCCTTATGAAATGGACGAGACATTTGATGTTGTCCAAGTGAACAAAAATAGAGGGCAAGCAAAGCTATATGATTTTAGTACATCAGGAGAAAAACTTTATTGAGGAAAAAAATAACAGGGTTAATGGGCCTTTGTTGGGGGTAAAGTCAACTAACTATTTCAAAAGGAGAGAATGATGTATGAGTATTCTATGGATGCTAATTGTAGGTGGAATTATCGGTTGGCTTGCCGGTTTAATTACAGGGCGTGACGTTCCTGGAGGCATTATTGGTAATATTATCGCCGGTTTTATTGGTTCTTGGTTAGGTGGTCTGATCTTGGGAAGTTGGGGACCAGTCGTTGGTGGTTTTGCCATCATTCCAGCCATCATTGGAGCAATCATTCTGGTGTTAATTGTAAGCTTTGTTCTAAGAAAGATGGGACAAAAAAACAATCATGGTCATCATGCAAAATAAACCGAAAAAAATTAAGTTGGAGTGATTAAAAATGGGAGAAGAAAGTAAGCCTGTGTTAGATGATTTTGTTGAAGATGATCAATTCGAATTAGAATCTTACCTTACTTATTTGTTCGATCAAATTAATCATGATAGTGAAGTTCTGTCAGAAACTTAATGAGAAACCAGATATTTCATTACAAAGAAAAAGATAAAAAAATAATAAATCAAAATATAGCATAAGCGACCTTAGTAACTTTGGTTACGATACATAGGGTCGTTTATTGTTATGGAGAATGTTTGAAAATAAAGTGAAGATATTCTTCTTTATAAGCAATGTTCAAAGATTATTAATAACTTTAACTACTATTTTATTAAAAATTGATTGGTCCTAGCCTCCGACTAAAGGCCTTTCAGGGTGCCAAACGGATGATTGTACATATGATTAAAAAAGGCACAACCTCTGTTGAGAAAAGTCTGTCCATTACTAAATAGATTTTATCTATTTTAATAAGTGAACGATTTATTAAATTATTTTATGATAAAGGAGATGGAAGTGTGTTTGGATTCAGTGATATGCCTAAGTTCTTGTTTTCTTTCTTACTTGTACTACCACTTGTGTCTCTTGTTCATCAATTAGGTCATTCTATCATGGCGATCTTTTTCGGAGGGAGAGTGGATTTTACTATTGGAAAAGGAAAAACGATTTTTAAATGGAAGAAAATTAAAATAAAATCTGTTTACTTTTTGGATTCTTTTTGTGTATATGAAAAACTAAAATATGACAATCGATTTACCCATGCTTGTGTCTATGCTGGAGGTGCCATTGCTAATTTAGCTTCTATTTTCCTTATAAATGGTTTAGTTATGGATGACATCCTTTCAGCAAGTCTCTTTTCTTACCAGTTTGTCTATTTTTCTGTTTATTATATTGTCTTCTCGCTACTGCCTATTAAATTTACAGAAACAACTTCAAGCGATGGACGTGCTATTTATGATGCATTGAGATATGGAAAAATAACATGTAACCCTGATTAATAAAACTGAAATAATAATGCGAGACGATAGACATGCGAAGCTACACTTAACTCATTTTCACTTGATGAATTAGATGATAAACCAATGTTAATCTTGATAAATAATTGATATCAAAAAAACTTCCACTCCCGTTAAGTAGAAGGTCATTTATGTGATTGAAATGTCATTATACCCTGTGGGAAAGGTAACATATTTATTGCCAATAGGTCCATACTTTAAAAAGATTACATAGAAAAAAACCTATCATGTCATAAAGGATAAAAGTAAACTTTTGATAGACATGAATGTATATATTACAAACACTTCGCTAGAAGAAGTACCAACGAATTTCGTGTATGCATTGTATTCACTTCGTTGGCAGATTGAGATTTTGTTTAAAACGTGGAAGTCATTCTTTGAAATTGCTGAATATAAAAATAGTAAAAGGGAACACCTAGAGTGCCATTTATATGGACAACTCGTTAGTATTCTCCTCTGTTCTTCTACGATGTTTCAAATGCGACAAATCAGAAAGTCTTTATGAAAATAAAAGACTGAAGAAATATCAATTTTCCCCAACAAAAGAAACGTTCCTTTAACTATGAAAGATGTCTTTTGATAACCTAATAATCGATAGCAAACTGGACATAATAAAATGGATAAAAAATATCCATTGTTAGGGGAATTGAATCGTGAATCAATTGTTTAAATTAAGCTCCTCATGGTTTCCAATTTGGTTAATATCATTATTAATGTTAGTCATGGTATTTGTATATCTGCCTATATTTAAAGGTGCAAAACAAAACATGTCTGATGTTCCTCTAATTGTTGTAAATGAAGATAAGGGAAAAGTTGGAGATGCCATATTATTAAACCTTATTGAAAAGCAAAATGGAAACTCCTTTAAATGGGAAGTTGATAAAAGTAGGAAACAAGCATTCACAGATATAAGAAATAACAAGGCATATGGCGCATTAATTATCCCTTCAGACTATTCAAAAAGTCTTGGTCGAGTTCATGATACGCTTATTTCCGGTCTTACAAATGATAAACCTGCTGATTTAGAAATTTTATTGAACGAAGGGATTGGGCAAACTGCATCCATGATTGCGAGTAATACCCTTCAGACAGTCGCTTTAACTGCTTCTAAAGGAATTAGTAGTCAATTAAAAAATGAATTACTGCAAAAAGGAATGAGAGTAGCACCAGAGAATGCTTCATTATTAGAAAATCCCGTACAGGTTGTTTCCAAAAATGTACTGAGGCTGCCGGTTAATCTTAATAAAGGAATGACACCGTTTGTCATGGCCCTTATATCATCTATTACTGGAATGTTGGGGGCAAATATGATACATGGATATCTTTTGCGAAGTAATGGTATTTTGAAGAAAAGGGGATCTGCATTAAGTGAATCTGAAGTCCTTACATCAGAAATAATTTTTGGTATCATTTTAACTTTCTGTGTTTCAATTTTTATTCAACTAGGGGTATTTGGAATTTTTGGGAGTGCACATGCTTCAAACATTTGGACGATATTCCTGTTTACTTTCTTTAGTTGTACGACCATGTTTTTGTTATTTAAAACGATAGCAGTATTTTTAGGTGGATGGGGAATGTTAGTAATGTTCCCGGTAAATTTTATGGGGATATTTTCTAGTGGCGGAGCATTTCCTCTATCAACATTACCTACCGTCCATCGACTGTTCAGTTATATTCTACCTACAAGATATATTGTGGACGGAATAAGAGCATTACTTTATTATGACGGAAGATTGGAGGCAGGACTTGGACCAGCCTTATTGGCACTCTCCATCTATTTTGTTTTGACATTAGCGATTCTTATTGTATTCATTAATCTTACTAAAAAGTATAAAGAAGCAATTGTTGGTGAAAGCGGAAAGAAAATTGAAGTAGAAGTGGGAAATGAAATTCCTCATGAACCACCTACTCACGAGCAAAGGGAAAGTCACCATATAGGAGAAAAAGATGGAATGTTTCGTCAAGCAGTGTCTAATTTAGCTAAAGGCAGTAATAAAGAGAAACAGGAAATGAATGATAATGAGTATCGAAACGCATTGAAGTCATTAGACAAAAATAAAAAATAAAATGATTGCTTGAAGATGAGAGTAATCATTTTATTTTTTGCGTATTTCTAGATTCGTACATTTTAAAAAATACTGCTATAATAGCAGTATTTTTCAATGACTAAATACAGGTCAAAAAGTGAGGAAATAACAATAGCCGGTTCCTTAATATACGGATAACCGGCTAAAATGTGTCTAAATGTGCAATTTTTCACTAAGGCTTTGCAACAATTAAACGCGTTTCTTAAATATTCGACTCCCGAAATAAAAAGCCCCCTTAAGTAAGTTATTGAAACATACTGGCACGAAAGAAGACTACAAAACCGAAATGAGACGATTCTTGTTTATTTGTATATAAGGCTTCAAATAAGGTGAAATTAAGATGTCTCATTTGCTCTTCCGTTAAAAGAGATTGAGTTACTCCTACTTGCTTGTTTATCACTTCCCGTAATCTTATGTATTACTCTGACATACTGGCATATGTAAGCTACTTTTCCATTCCTCTGTTAAAGTGGTAATTCTTTAGATACTATGTAGCTACTGCAGTAAGCTTGCCTGTCCACTCCAAAAATAAAAAAGACCCCTTACCGAAGTAGGTAAGGGCTAGATGGGTATGTAAGAGGTGCTTGGCTTTTATATGCTGGGGGTTGTCCTAGTGGTTTATTTTTTTATGAAATAGACAAGAAATCGCAAGATGTCCTCCATTTAAGAGTGAAGCTAAACAGCATAGCTTTAATTGAAGTACATATTTTGTAATCTTATTTTCTTAGATAAATAATTATTATGTTTCATATAAAAAAGGGAACATCTGCTAACGAGGAAGTTCCCTTTTTATTTCGCCAGATAAAAATACATCAAAACAAAGATTAAAGAAATAGGCTACAGTGGGGGCAAAGTTTTTTTCAAGCGATCACTGTTACATAATCTATAGGAGTTGCATTGAATAAAATAGGACTAGCTACCAGCACCTACGACTAAAATGTTGGATTCGCAGCGCATCTCCACCATACTACTCCAGAATCAATCATAACACCTGGATAACTTAACCTCTATAAACACTCGCACATGTATCAGGTTTTGGTTCATAATAACAATGATTTTTAAATTGACCAGATGCAGGTTGACCGTACCATGTTGGAGGGCACGGAGC
>NZ_JBZVWT010000020.1:0-32083 GCF_058629175.1 Priestia sp. MDV22-iso46 | reverse complement strand
GCTAAAGCAGTAAAACGAGATACAGAGATTGAGATTGTGAAAGAACAAGTACATGAAGTCGCTTATACAGCCATTGTTGGTTTAGATAAATATGTCCATGAAGCGAATCACAAGGGTACTCCCCTATCACTGGATGAAATGTGCCGTCTTGTTTATCAAATTGCATTCAATCAATTTACAAATCTACTAAAAGGGAATACAGAAGAACCATCATCTGAGTCAGACATACATACTGAAGCTAAGACAGCTTTATTTACGCCTAAACATATCATCCGTAAGGAATTGGTTCCTGCTTGGTTAAAAGCTGAACAAGAGCAAAATGAGTGTACAAAAGAAGCAACTATTTCTTTGGATCAACAGCTTGAAATGATCCAATTAAAGCACGATTTAGGGCAAGAACTAACGCCAGAAGAAGAAAACTTACTTAAAGAGCATAGTTCTACGTACAGTTCGCTAGAAATGGCGCAGTTGAAGCAGGATCTAGGACAAGCCTTAACACCAGAGGAACAAGCTTTATTACAACAACATGCCCAATTACAGGACACTGTTTCGTAATCAAAAAGTGAAGAAATCCCTTAGAAGCTTATGTTTATTAAGAGTAGTATTATTTAGAACATACTTCTAAATAATCAATATATAAATCTATGTAGGAGGAGATCACGATGCCACATAAAATGACCCTAACAGGTTCTGCGACAGGACCATTACGAGAATACGACCGTTACGTTGCCTTTGATATGCGAGAAAAAGGTTCACCTTCTGCGCCTAAAGGTTTAAAGAAGAGTACGTTTATTTCGTATACCGTGTTTGTTGCCAAGAAAGCCTTTAATAAAACTGGACTAACAAAAAAGAATATTATGCATGAAAAGATCTTAATTCAAGGGGAACCAACGTTAGATATTCCCATTGACGAGTGCCCTGGGGAAATTGGCATCATCTGCTTCCAGATTACCGTTCTCCCGAGTAAAAACGATAAAGAAGCTAATGAGCCGAAAGATAAAAAAGAAGTAAAACAAGAGGTTTCTGCGCCTTCTGAGGTACAAAAGAACAGTGAATATACCAAGCAGGAAGAAAAACAAGATCCTGTTTCTCAGCCTGTAGCAAAAGAAGAGAAAAAGGAAGCTGAAACAGTACAATCAGAATCGAAAGAAACGCCTATTCAGGAGAAAAAGGCTGCGCCAAAACAGAAGCAGCTACCAACTCAGCCAAAAGGGATACAGGATGTCGTGAGCTTTGATGATATTATCGTTCCTGAAGCCTTCTTAAAGACACGACCAAATCCTGAAAAAACGCAAAAGGTCATTGATTTTGTGAAGCGCACAGGATACTTAGATGAGCCGTTAACGATTGAGAAAGGCTCTAAGATCCTAAAAGATGGCTATCGTCGTTATATTGTGGCCAAAACCGTTAAAATGGAGAAAGTTCCTGTTATCTATGAATATCAAAAATAAAACATTTTTAGCTAAGAATTGCTAGTTATTCGTAATAGACAGCAAACAACTATAAGGTGTCCCCTTTCATAGTTGTTTGCTGTCTATTTATCTTGAAAGCCACTTTCTACATATAGCTCATCTACTATATGATTTCATTTTCATTTTTGATTGTCTTATTATACGTCCTTAAATTAAAAAGAATGCTTTAACTTTCCTTTTGGCTCTGCTAAACTTAATCATTTTATCTTTGATATATCATTAGTTAAATGAAGCTATTTTAGAGCTATTCCCCCATTTGCATGTTCTGATATCCAAATCCGAGTTGAACTTAAGGTGAACTTAAGGTGAACTTTAAAAAAGAATTCGTGTTTGTGAATAAAAAAGGAATTTATTTTTTAGTTAAAATACATTTTTTGTTGAACTTAAGATTAACTTAAATGCATTTAAACAATAATTAAATCAATAATGAGTTTTTTCCGTTTCATTTTAATCAATAATGATAGTTATTGATTAAAAGATAAAACAATAATCTTATTCAGGAATTAGTTATTACATTATTATTGCTTTAAGATTTACATAGAAGAAGTTAGCAGTTAATATAGAATCAATAATGAGATAAGAACAATGTTATTAGAATCTACGTTAATAATCCCATGGTACGTTTCACTTCAAAATCAATTGCATGATTCTTGTATTATATTAATTATTAATTGACATATGGAGGTGTAGTTATGTCTGAAAAATTGTACTTACCAAAAGAAGTGGTAAATATACTGGGTATCTCTGGAGATTTGCTTCGTAAATGGTGCGAAGAATTCAATATTATTACAGAGTGGACAGGCACTGATTATGGAAAAGGTCATAGAAGGTTTACAAAAGAGAATCTAGAGACACTTAACAGTATAAAGAAGAAAATTCATGAGCAAGGTTGGTCCTGGGATCAAGTGAAACAATGGCGTAATGGTGAAGAAATGACTATTAATGACCACGTAGAACGGTCTATTTTAGAAAAGAAGATAGATCACCTAATTGAAGGTCAGAACCAACAAATAGAATTTAACAGGATTCTTTCAGAAAAATTGGAGCTTCTAACAAAGGAACTTATTTCTACTCAAAAAGAATTAGCTATTGCAAATAAAGAAATTGCAGCAACAAAGCAGCAAATGATTGAAGTAAAAACAGAAAATAAAGACTTAGAAGCATACATAGAAAACAGCCTAAAAAAACGTGATAAAGTTCTTCTTGAAAACATTAGAAAAACTCAAGAAACGCTAAAAGATAATTCAGCTGAACAGGAGTTAAATCAAAATAAACAGAATTTTGAAGAACTGATAAATACTAATCTAAAAGAGTTATTAAAACAAAGAGATGAAGACCTTTTAAATGCATTTACTCATACTCAAAAAGAGTTGATTAAAGAACAAAATCAAAAGAAGACATTATGGCAAAAGCTATTCTCAAACTAGGAAAAATCATTCCTAGTTTTTTATTTTGTTAACTAATAAATAATAGAAAACAATAATATCTTTATTTAATTATTTATCAATTTCATAAAAATATCTAAATCGGAATTTACTTATAATTGCTTTAATTATCATTTTAAGATTAATTTTATGTTTAACTGAATTTTATTGCTTAATTATAACAAATATTCTGTAAAAATATTGAAAACATCAATGTGCAAAAAATCAATAATTTAAAAGATAATTCATTTATTCTTTTACAAACACAACTCTAAAGTGTTTTAAATTTAATAAAACCGGAAATGAGTCATTATTGTTTTATTTCCGAGTTTATAGATTTGTAATTCCCTAAATAAAACAGGAATTCAAAAATAGATTTTTATTTCACAAAAGATTTAATCCTCTAAAAATAAAACTCTAACATTTATCAATGCCACATTTAGCTCATCTGGCACCATGACAACTTTGTTATATCTAAATTATTGACTCAAATCCAGTAGATATTACACTTTAAAATTAAGATAGCACTATTTAATGATTTATTAGATTAATCTCTTTAGATAGTTTATGTTTATATAGCTAAATGCATCGCTGAATCAGGAAAAACCATCACGATGAGGGGAGAGGGCAAATATTTAATCTATGACGTTAGTAAATAGCTAAACATGATAATATACCCTCAATTGAGAATACCGATTACTATAGTAACAATAGCATTACAAGGTATAATATCTCGTTCTCTTATTAATTGAAGGTTTTAACGTATATACCTAGAATAGTTCTCTTGATAAGAGGAGGTGATCATATGTTGAGAGTCATAACCGCAGAAGCAGCATATACCACCGAAGAATTAGCTGATATACTTGGTTTGCCCATATCGACTATACGAAAATACAACTTCCATTTTTCTAAAATTGGTGTGCAGTTTACAAAAAAACAAGGTAGATTAGCTTATACAAATGACGATGTTACCATCTTTCATGAACTAAAAAAAATGTATGCCAATTCCGAAATGACCCTAGAAAAAGCCGTTATAACCGTTGCAAAAAAATTCAACTTAGTACAAATACTAGACACTCCACCTAACATTTCAACTGAAAAACAAACCCTTATCTTAGAACCACTTGAAGTACAAATAAAAGAGATACAAAGCTATATCGATGCAAAATTCGAGGAACGCGAACGTCAATTAATCTCAATGGCTCGTGAAATTCGAGCGTTAAAAAAAGCACAACAACAAAAGAAGAGTTTTTATAAGTGGTTAAAAACCTTTTTTGAAAAATGATTTGCTAGAATGGTGGTATCTCGTTATCTAATATTCACAAAAAAAACCTTTTCCCTCTAGGTAAAGGTTTTTTTTGGTGAAGTCCAATTTCAAAGAATATCGATAACAAAGACCGCCCATTACTTATCAGTGTATAAGGCGGTCTTAACTGTATTCATGCTATATGATTATGACAAAAATATCGACATTATTCTAACTCTGCATAAGTAATATTTATATATTGTTTATTTTATAGTTTATTATATGTGATAAATAAATTTTATTGCGGAATTTTTTCCCTAAAATGAATATTTTTTTTGAAAGTGTCAATCCTTTATAAAAAGGAGTGTGCTCTTATGCCTAAGATAACCCAAAAGAGTAAATTAGGAAAATACTTAATGAACAAAGGCTATAATCAAACGGAAATAGTTAAAGTAACTAAGATGGATAGAAAAACAGTTAGCAAGATTTACAATGATTCAAATTACATCCCATCAGGTACCACGATTAAGAAAATTATGAATGTCTTAAAAAAAATTGACCCAAAACTGAAAGTAGAGGACTTTTTTAATTTATAAGCCCTATTGTGGGTAAGTAGGGCTTATTTATTGTACTAAAGACAAAGAACTTTATAAAAAGGAGCTTTTATAAAAGTTTACTAGCAAGCTATATACAGAAGAAAATGAGCATACTACTCCAAATTTTGATAAAAACGGTAAATTGGAAATTCCATGATTTCTTCTTTTTCCTTCCCAGTAAGAGTAGCAAATATTCTCTTCGCTTTTACTTTATTTTTCAACAAAACTTCACATGCAAAACATATTGTTTGCTCGTTATTCATTTCTGCTCTTTCTGTTATGTTGTAAAGGTCATTTTTTTCCTCTTCTGATAATGCATGGCCTTGCTTGAGTTTAATGATATAAATATTAACCTTTGCAATATCATCTTCTGGATATTTAGCTAAGTATCGTTGGTTTAGATCAAGAGCAAATTCTAAATAGCTTTCATCATGGGATTTATCGTAAAAGTCTATATACTCTAAAGAACTAGTAATTGTTAAGTCAGCTTGTATATTATGATGTTCATCGGCAAAAGATAATTTTACTATGTCAAAATCAAAGTTTGTATCTTTCACCATTTCTTCAATTTTTCGAGAAGCGAAAATGCTTACTTTTTGGTCATGATTTTCCCGATTATCAGATAACATAACAGGTTCAACAGTATCCTGCCCGTGATTACTAGCTACATCTGTTATAGACGAATATCTACTCGTTATTTTTAACGCTTCTTCACTATAAAGGTTAAGGAAACATCCATCTGCATACACTAATGCTAGTTTCACATATTTGGAAAGTTCAATATTGATTATCTCCGTTTTTTCTAGTTTTTCTTGATGAATATTTAGTAAGCTATATTGTTTATTTTTAAAGATATTGATTATAGCATTGAATAGGGAAGGGAAATCTTCCTTATCATCAAATATATAATTTTCACTTATTCCAATTTGAGTACAAATATCTCTCAGTTCTTTGTAGGATTCAATCTCTTCCTCAATTTGTTGGAGATGCCCCTTTAAATTTAATGTTCCACCAGATAACTGTAAAGATTGAAAGGGAAACTTATTGCGCTGTATGTAATAGTTTAGTAATCGTAAACATTTCATATAGGAACCGAGACTTTTTACTCTTTCTAGATGGAATAGACCAGATTTCTTTCTCCTATCAAAATCCAACGTTAAAGTATCTTCTATAACGACCTTGAATCCCTTCTCTGTTTCAATGATTTGGTAAGTAACAAGGGTGGATTCACTGTTCATATAAACGACTTCGTTTTTTCCAATTTTCAACTCATCTAATTTAACTTCCTCCACTGGTAACTTAATACCGTCGTCTGGGATACCATATACGTGAATCATCCCTTCATATAAATTAAAAGCTTTCTTTTGCATGTTAACAAGATCTACTTTGTAATGCGTAGATTCTTTGTTTTCGGATGTTTCAGTAGAGCGTATTTGCTGTTTGTCTACCTCTTCTATAAATGTGTGACGTAAAGGATCTAAATCTTCATTTTTCATTTTTTTGAAATCAAAGGAAATAGATTTCTTTTCACTTGAATTAAGATGAGATAAGAGTGATCTAACTTTTAGTGGGGCTAATATCCGATAATACGCTAGCTGTTCAAGAGTTGTTGTATCAGTTTCTAGATCTTTTGCTGCAACCTTTTTTGGGGGTTTTGTTGTAACCATTCAATTCTCTCCTTCTTCATGATGAACATTTAAGTCGTTAAAAACTCATCGAATCCTAGTATAGCAACAACGAAACAGCATTCGTTAGATAAATTAAATCCAACGATTGTATTTCTCAGCTATTTCTTAGTCAATGAAATGGGTTTACTATCAAACAAAAAAATCCTGTTATATACAAGATTCTTGATCAAACATTATTATAGACAATCCAAGTCCAAACAAAATAACATGAAAAAGGGCACTTTCCCGGCTAGGAAAGCACCCCCATGTCAAAACTTAGTACGTAACGGACTTTTATTATAACATAGGTTGCCCTCAAAAAGTAGGAGGGCCTTATCATGGATAAAAGCGAAAAACTATTGAAAAACTATTAATGGGTATTGAAAATATCTTGAGTGTGGCGTCTGATTTAGTTGATGAAGTTGCTGGGCTAAAGAGTGCAGAAAAAGAATGTAAAACCCTGGAATAGAAAGTATTTATGAATCAAATAACTCAAGCAGAACAAGAAGTCTTTGCTCTTTCTATTGATGGTCATTCTATCTCAGAAATACAAGATATTCTCCATAAAGAAGAGTGCACAATTAAGAATCAAAGAAGGAGTATCTTGAAAAAGTTGAACACACAGTCTATGACAGAAGCTGTTAAATAGTTTCAAAATCTACATCAAGAACCCTCACAAAAACTAATATGTCTTTCTTAACTATATCTTAGCCTTTAAGGCTATAGGAGCAGGATTAAGCCTGCTTTTGATACATCTCGTATCAAAAATAATACAAGATGTATCATTTTCTATACATAAATGTTTCATAGCTGATGAAATATTTATGTGAATGATTTATATCCTAATTGAGCACACTATTGAAAAGATGGAGAGATGTTCATTTTCAATCCTTCATTGTGTGCTATGAATAAGCTAAGAGAAAAACCTACTGAACATGGGACTGACCCCATAGACAGTAGGTTTTTCTCTTCTCTATACATAAGTTCTTACTAACTTGAACAAACTAATCCAGAGGTCAATATATGATTTCAAAAACAACTTCTAATTACTCACTATTCATAGAGAAAACTACTGGAGCATGGTCAGTAGTTTTTCTGTTTTTACGCTGTATATGGTAGACATGTTTAGTTAACATAAGATCAATAAAGTATAGAATCTCTTCAACAGGGCAGACTGCTAAAGTTCGTTGGATCATATACAATACCTGTTGTATATAAATAGCTTTATTTCTTGTTGCAGTTGCAGACTTCCTAACAAGTCTGTTTCTTTTTATTTAATAATTATAAAAATGAATAATAAATAACATCTTGAGCAAACTACTCAAGATGGATGAATCATCACTTAGCTAACTCCTAAAAACAGAAAAACTCCCTTAACGCATTGGGGGAGTTTTTCTGTTTTTAGGCTGTATAAAGTATACAACTTTAGTTAACATAATCACTCTTCAAGGAAGCAAGAAAGCAAAAGAACCCTTACAGGAAAAGGGTTCTTTTGTGGGTGCCTTTAATCGGATATGCAGCTTTTTATACACCTTTGATATGACGGTGATTTCTCCAGGTGTGTGTGAAGAAAAGGCGTATAAAAAGACTACCTTTTATACATATGTCGATTCATCCAAAAATAGCCATTATGGCAAAAATGTGCTATTGTTTACTTGCGGTTATATTTTGGTACTTTATAATTAGCAGTCCTAATAAAAAGCTATCTCATTCTAGGAGATAGCTTTTTCCTTTTATCTTTTACATCATACTTTCGGGTAATAAATCCAAAGAAAAAATTAAAATAATAAGAGCTAAAAGAAAAGAAATAAGATTAATCCACCATTTATTCTTTGATTTAATACCCCAAACGCCAACTGGTATTACAAATAAATATTTTGCAAGGGTCTCATTTACATTCATTACTTCAGGGAAAAACACTTGCTAAATAAAGACAAACAGCTATTATTAAAGAATTTCTAATTATGATTAACAAAATAAGTATCCTCCGTAAAATAGTACCTTTTAAA
Source organism: Priestia sp. MDV22-iso46 (assembly GCF_058629175.1). Lineage (NCBI taxonomy): Bacteria > Bacillati > Bacillota > Bacilli > Caryophanales > Bacillaceae > Priestia > Priestia sp. MDV22-iso46. The sequence continues at coordinate 23,669 of NZ_JBZVWT010000020.1, read as the reverse complement.
CAAACTTTACTATATTCCTAATGATAACTAAATTAGAAATTTTGATTAACCTAAAATAGTTTATGTTAAATTTATCTTGATTCCATTAGAAGAATTATTTTTTATTCTCGATTCTTTTTGTTGTTTGACAGGACCCTTATATTTTTCCATTAATTCATGAATACTTGATACCTGTATAATCCTAATGTGCTCAGAAGTAACAGCATAACGAACAGGCGTAACCAGAATAACGGAAGGGAAGATGGCTGATCGATCTTCTGGCTGCCAATGCAATGCTTTCCATTCATCCGAAAAGAAAAACTCTTCGTATAAGTTAATCTTCGCTTGCATTTTCTGTTCGGAATACTGATTTCTCTGAATTTCAATCCAAAAGGGAGATCCTTTAAAAACACAAAAGAGATCTGGTTCAATGCCTCCTTTTCTTCCTGTGGGCTTATCTTCTACAATGACGTGTTTAGGTACACTATACGTACACATTTGCTTATAGACATCTAGAATTGAAAGGAAATGAAGTATTTTTTGAGAGTTCTTTTTGATTTTGGCATCTACAGGCAAGTAGACCGTCGGAGAATACTGTTGTGTACGTTCAATGAGCCCTAATCGATATAAACGTACCATGACACTATTGCAAGCATTTACGGGCGATTTGAGCTGTTTAAAGAATAGGTCAACTAATGAGTCTCGATCCACAGCTCTAAACTGGTTAATAAACGCTATAATGTCTTTATCACGTTGAGATAAACGGAAACTCATCGCTGCTCCTCCTTCTCTAATAAACCAAAAATAGACTGTGATACCACTTCTAGTTCTGGTTCAGGATCTTTCACGAGTGTTTTATAAGGTGAAAGTATTTCCTTACAAGCTCCTTCATCTAAGAAGAAGGCTTGAAACTCTTTCACTTCATCAATTTTAATTTTCATACGCCCCCTGGCTGCAGCATCGATTTCTTCTGCGCCAATTACTCCGGCTACTTTCGCATTTATCGCATCGGCCTGCCTTCCAGAGATCCGAACCCGTAAGTTTGCTTTGAGTGCTGAATTCAACAAATCGGCATCCGGACGCTGCATGGCAATAATCGTGTGAACACCTAGGGCACGGCCTTGACTCGCAAATTGTTGAATCATCTCTACGAGATCGGTTTCTCTCTTCACGATGGACATTTCATCAATAACTACCACGATGCGAGGCAGCTTAAAAGGCAGCCTGCTGATATGGGTAACGCCATGTTCTAAAAGTAAATCGCCTCGTCGATACATTTCAGCTCGTAGTAACGCAAAAGGTTTTCTCATATCCTTGGCTTCAAAACAAAGCGCATCCACATGCTCAGTTCCATGAAACAGTCCTAAATCAGCTCGTTTGAGGTCGACTAATACTAATCGCAAATCATCAGGTGAGGTATATTCCACCCATGTGGTGAGGATCACACGCATGAGACTGCTTTTTCCGGCTCCAATTTCGCCCGAAATCAGTAACGTTTCTAAATCGGAAAAATCCCATGAGACAGGGCTTCCATAGATATCTTGACCAATGCATACGGGAAGCTCCATTTTCTCAATATAAGGATGAATACCTTCATAACTATAATTAAGCATCTTAGGTAGGTTTTTGTGATGAACAGTAATACTAAAGTTCTTTAAGCTGCCATTCACTTCAATATTGCTGCCTAATACTTGTCGTAAGGCCCATCTTTTTTTATTTAGAAGTTCAGGATATGCCATTTAGTAAGGAAAAAGCATACCTAGTATAGGTGTGTTGATGATCAATCCGGTGGATCTTTGGAAATTGATAGGAGGTATGATCCCCACGCTTTATGACTCGATAAATCTCTGCTGTACGAAACGCTTTAATAAGCTTCCCACGCAATTTTAGTTTCTCAAACATCTAAACTCCTCCTCAAAACATAAATGTCGCAAAGAAGTAAAATAAGGCCCCATAAAAGGTTACAGGCAAGACAAAGCGCATTACTTTCGAGAACTGATCAACGAGATCAATTACACCCCATCGTTCTAATATTCGTTCGATGATAGCAATTCCTAAGACAATGCCTCCTATGGTCAGAATAGTGGGGTCAAGCATAGCAAATGGACTAAAAGGTACAAAGGAATAAGCCTTGAAGGGACGAGGTCTCTTGAGAGGTGGTTTGGGGGATGGAGAAAAGATTTTTCGAAAAGGAAACCATTGTGTTTTTCTCATGTTGGTACCTACTTTCATTCTTTTTATTTTTTCGCTTTTCATGTCTCAGTTATTTCAGCTCAACACATCCGGTCGCTCCCTTCGCCTCTTCGGCTCAGCTCCCTTACAGATTCCACGAAGGGCCTCGCTAGGCGTATACAGCTTGTATAACCGAGGTAACGATACTGAACTAGATACTAATTAGGGAATGGAGTTACAATTCTTTAGATACTATGTAGCTACTTCAGTATGCTTGCCTGTCCAGTCGAAAAATAAAAAAGAACCCTTACTGCAGTAGGGGATCAGTGGATGGTTATGTAAGAGGAGCTGGCTTTTTATATGCTGTGGTTTGGTCTAGTGGCCTATATTTTTTATGAAATGGACGAGAAATCGAAAGTTGTACCAACGACTAAAGTACAAGGTAAGGAGAATCAGTGGCAGCAGCTTCTCGGGCCTGTTAAACAGACTACTTTCGATATAAAAACAGCTACAGAATCTTAAAAAAATTCTTGAATTACGACATTGAAGCAGTAATTTGCTACCACAGGGGAATTTTTAGAGGAGATGTAAGACCCCATATTTCAAAAATATTGAATGAACAATTTATATAAGTGTAAACAAACTTATATGTGAACTAGATCTGTATACGGTATACAGATCTAGTTCACATAATCACTTCTTTCGAAACCAAGCAAGCGAAAGAGTCCTTAATATGTTAGGCTGTTTTTGTTTATCATATATGCTTAATGATAACCATTTTGTCCATTTTGGCTGTTGCTCGTTTTGTGTTTTGGATGGCTTTTTTTATTTTGCTTCGTACTACTTCCACCTTTTTTTGTTTGCTTTGTCATTGTTTTAAACCTCCCTTTTACCTTGTTAGTATGCTCATATATACAAAGTAGTTTCATACCAATAATTACTTGGCTCGTATGCATCGCCAAGGTTTCACGTGCTAGGTATCCTACTGCAGTAGGTGATAAGTAAATGATAACGGAACATGTTCGCTTTTTTATATGCTAGGGATTGGACTATTAGCCTTTATTTTTCACAAGATGGGCGAAAAATCAAAGGATGTCCCACTGACTGAATCCAGCAAATTAGCGTCACCAATTGAAAGACGTTTATATAATGCGTTGGTGCTAAATGGCTATTTTGTCCAAACACAAGTAAAATGTGGCCCTTATCGAATTGACCTTGTAATAGGTAAGCTTGCGATTGAATGCGATGGAAAAGCGCCTCATTCTTTTCCATCGCAAAAGGCTCATGACCGAAAGAAAGATGCTTATTTGAGGAAACAAGGATATAAAGTAATGCGGATCAGTGCCAACAGTATTGTAAATCGTATGCCTGGAGTTTTAAAAAGAGTGAAAACAAGATTGAATTAAAAAAAGAGAAGACTCAGCCTTCTCTTTTTTAGAATTTTATTTTATAGACCGCCTTTATATTTTCCAGCATTTTTAGATGCTTTTTCTTTCTTGGCTTTATCTTTATGGATTTTGTTTGCTGCAGCACTTCCGAATTCATGGCTGAACTCAGAATTAATCACTGCTGAATCAAAACCTTTTTTATTTTTTTGATCAGCATCGTTCTTTTTTGTACGTTTTGCCATTTCCCTAACACCCCTTTTAAAAATTCAGTACCTATTTAGTGTAGGGCAAAAAAAGCATTTTATGAGAGATAGCATTTACTACAATCGCCTTATTTTTACACCTTGGAAAGAATATCCGTTCTTCTCGTTTGGATAAGTAATGATACAAAGTGATATAGGTAGGTTTAATTCGTATATTTTTATATTTATCGTTTCAACTTTCTCCATAAAGCCTTTTTTATTTATTGAATCTATTCATCATTGTTTGTACAGTTGCCGGTGCCATTTTATTTGCACGCCCTCTTGTCATTCCATAAGTCGTAACAGCTCCAACTCCTAAACCCAATAATGAAAACAGCATGCCCCTGTTATTACGTCTCTTCCCAAATATCCCTCTATTATTGCGTCCAAAATTAAATAAGGACGTTAACCAACGTAAGTTGTTCATTATGTGAATACCCCTTTAATATTTGTTTGAAAGAAAATGGTCTTCCAACCTCTTTATTCTTTGACAGCTTGACTTATCCATACTGGAAAAATGACACTGTTTTCATCCTCTAATTATTACCTGTTATGATTTTGAAAATAATGCTTATTTTAAGAGATGTACGATTATCACAAGAAAACAGTTATATTAGAGGTGATTATTTTGATTAACAAATGGATAGCTGTATCTGGTGGAATGATTCTTGGTGTGTTATCAACTGGAATCTTCGGTTTCAAAGGGTTTTCCCAACTTTTTAATAAAGATACGGGATCAGGAGGATCGTCTCGATAACTTGACTTTTCCTCTTAATGAGTATGTGGCTATTCAAATCTTGCAGCTAAATCTATAAAAACAAAATTTAGTACGCTTTTTACTTCTCTACAAAAGGAAAAAAATATAATTTGATAAACCCTACTATTCCTAGTAACTAAAAAAGAGAAACCCGTTGAATGAACAAGGGTTTCTCTTTTTTAGTTACTAGTGAATCGGTTTGTTGCACTCAATCAATCTAATTTAACGAGCGTTAGGAAATACTCTTCGAACGGTTTCAGTAAACTCTTCAAATAACCCTCTTACTGGAGCGCCCTCATTAATTCTATTTCCGTAATCCTCCATACGGTTCACGAAATCAGGATTGGATGATACAAATACATCCCGAATATCCCGATCTGTAGCTCTTACTTGATCTGCAATCTTCTTTTCTAAACGATCGGTTACTTCTCCTTTTGCCCCATTCTTTAAAACAACAGCCACGTAAGCATTTCGGTTTGTAACAATCACATTTGCATTGTCTACTTCGTCTAGTTTAGCAATGCGATCTGCAGCTTTATCAGCTACCTCTAGTCGTGTCTGATTATTATTATCTACATTATTATTCTGGGTTCCATCGGGTTGGAATCCCACATCTCGTGGTCCATTGTTGCGATCATTTTCTGCCTTTTGTTCAGAAGGCTCTTCAGTTGGATCGGGCTCAGCTTCATCCTTTTTATCATTACAACCGAAAAGGAATCCTACAGATAAAATTGTGGATAGAAGGCCCAATAAATATTTTCTTTTTTTCATCTTGTCTTACTCCTTTCATTTTAAGATAACATTTCTGCCGTTATTATCCGTTTAAAGAAAGGAGACTATACGGGCCTTTTTATATGCTGTTCAACTATCGCTATCCGTTTTTGAATCAAGATGTATGGGTCACTTGGTTAACACCCTATGTAGTCAGCTTGATACGTCGAATCAAAAATGGTGAACAGAAGAATGAAAACTGAACCATCTTCTCGAGCGTAAATATAAAACACTTACATAAAATGGGTAAACGTAAAAAGCATAAGAATATTTTTCTTTGTCATCCTATAATGGTAAGTTACTAAATTTTTGGAGGAATCATTCATGACAGTAATCAATCAAGTTAAACAAACGCTAGCTGGGTTAAAAAGCGCACAAGCAAGCTTTGAAGGTTTTGCTTTAGCAACTGATAATCAACAGGCAAAGCAACTATATCAAGATGCTGCTCAACAAACTCAAGCAATTGTTGACAGTCTCTCTCCACGTGTTCAACAAATTGAACAAGAAGAGCCTCAATACAAACAATAAGAACAGGAAAAAAGGTTGGCCTATTAACCAACCTTTTTTACACTTCAATTCTTGAGTAGAAACGGACAGGTGATTGTATGAAGGGAAAGGTAAGGAGATTAAATAGTTGTCTTTTTTTAGCCATGATGCTCGTATATATCTCCGGATGTACGGGGCAACAGAATCAGTCGGCTAATGACAATAATGACACAACGATCGTAAAGGTACATACAAAAAAATCAATTGATCAAACAGTTACCAATCAAGCAAAAGAAAAAATCATAAAAGAAGAAGAAGTTTCGGCTGTGAAAGCAGTGAATACAGATAAGGAACTGTTAATGGCGATAAAAGTGGATCAATTTCATCGGTTTCAATTAAAAAAAATCAAAAAGAATGTGAAAACAGACTTAGAAAAAGCATATCCCGATTATAAAGTCTTGGTTTCAACCGATCAAAAAATCTATTGGGAGTTGGAGAAATTAGAAGAAAAACTACAAAAAGATAAGACAAAGAAGAAAACATTAAAAAAAGAATTCAACAATATTAAAAACCTTATGAAAGAAAAAGCGTGATGAAAGAGGTGTACACATGTCAAATAATAAAAAGAAACAATTAACACCTGTCCAACAGGAATATCAAGACCTTGAAAAACAAAAAGAAATCAAGAGACCAGTAGTCAAAAATTGTATCAAAGCTTTTTTTACAGGTGGAATCATTTGTCTTATTGGCCAAGCTATTCAACTGTTTTATATTTATTATTTTGATTTTACAGATCAAACGGCCGGAAATCCCACAGTGGGAACCATGATTTTTATTGCTATGCTTCTAACAGGTTTTGGTGTTTATGATCGAATTGCTCAATTTGGAGGAGCCGGTTCTGCGGTTCCCGTTACTGGGTTCGGGAACGCGGTAATATCGGCATGTATTGAACATCGAACGGAAGGATTTGTCTTAGGTGTAGGTGGTAATATGTTTAAATTAGCTGGCTCCGTCATTTTATTTGGTACCTTTTCAGCGTTTGTCATTGCGACCATTAAAACGATTCTTATACAGTGGGGTGGTTTGTAATGCTTACTGGACATCGTACATGGGTCTTTGATCAAAAACCGGTCATTATCTCCACTGGAACAGTTGGGGGACCTTTTGAAGCGAATGGAGCACTTGCTAATGATTTTGATTTGCTCCATTCCGATTTATGGTTAGAACAGGATTCTTATGAAAAAGCTCATAAAGTTCTTTTAGAAGAAGCCAGTCAAAAAGCTATCGAAAAAGCAGGACTTCAAAAAGAACAAATCCAGTTTTTCCTTGGAGGAGATCTGATTAATCAAATTACTCCAACAAGCTTCGCTTGCCGAACACTTGGTACACCCTATCTAGGGTTGTTTGGAGCCTGTTCTACCTCGATGGAAGGACTAGCCCTTGGTGCTTATCTAGTTAATACGAAAGGAGCTAACTATTTACTAACGGGTGCTTCAAGTCACAATACGGCCGTCGAAAAACAATTTCGTTATCCAACTGAATACGGTGGACAAAAACCCCCAACTGCTCAATGGACGGTGACAGGTGCTGGTGTTGCTTTGCTAAGTGGTTCTGGAGATGGACCTTGTGTCACATCTGCTACGATTGGTCGTGTGATCGATATGGGAATGACGGATCCATTTAATATGGGAGGAGCAATGGCTCCGGCGGCTGTTGATACTATTGAAGCACATCTTACCGAGCGAAATCTTGATCCATCTTATTATGATTTGATTGTAACAGGTGATCTTGGTCAAATTGGACGAGAAGTCTCACTGGACTTATTTAAAAAACATGGAATTCCAATACTTGAAGAACAATATCAGGATTGTGGACTCATGATTTACCGAGAAGGACAGCCGGTTCTATCCGGTGCTAGTGGGCCAGGATGTTCAGCAACGGTTGTATATGGCCATCTATTAAATCGAATGAAAAAAGGCGAATTTAAACGAATATTAGTGGTAGCAACAGGTGCTTTATTATCACCATTAAGTTTTCAGCAAAGTGAAACCATTCCCTGTATCGCCCATGCGGTATCAATTGAATATAGAGGTGAATAATAGTTATGATTTTCTTTTGGGCTTTTGTTGTAGGCGGTTTGATCTGCGTTATTGGGCAAATTATGTTTGATGTATTTAAACTTACACCCGCACATACCTTAAGTACATTTGTAGTGATTGGTGCTCTTCTAGATGGATTTGGTTTATACGAACCTTTTATTGATTTTGCAGGAGCAGGAGCGACCATTCCTATTACAAGTTTCGGAAATTCTCTTGTGCATGGGGCAATGGCTGAAGCAGAAAAACATGGGTTAGTGGGTGTTATTTCAGGGATGTTTGAAGTAACAAGTGCCGGAATTTCAGCTGCCATTATTTTTGGAATGATTGGCGCCATATTTTTTAAACCAAAAGGATAAGGAGAATGTAAAATGACCATTGCGTCAGATGTAAAACAGTGTCTTGCCAGTCTTAAAGGAGTAGAAGCTGGTTTATCCAATTTAGTATTACGAACTCAAGACGATCAATCGAAACATACTTTGCACGAAACGATGAGTGTCGTGAATGAAATCGTAACAGATTTAAAAAAGCGAGTGGGAGAATTAGAGCGAGAAGAAGCTCAATACAAAGGGTTTTAGGATAAAGGAATATTTTCTAGAATTGTAGGAGGTGTAAAAGATGCCAGATTGGTTAATTGTAGTTTTGCGCTCTTTATTGTTTTTAGTTGTTCTTTTTGCGATTACAAAATCGTTAGGCAAAAAACAAATATCTGAGCTTTCCTTCTTTGAGTATGTCACTGGCATTACCATTGGTAATATCGGTGCAGAAATGGCCACTGGACTGGAGGAAAGTATTATTAACGGGATACTCAGTATCGTTACCTTCGCAGCAATCCCTTTTTTAGCAGGCATCATTTCTTTAAAAAATAAACCCTTTCGTGACTTTATAGAAGGGAAAGGAACGGTTTTCATCAAAGATGGAAAAATCATGGAAGATAATTTAAAAAAGGAAAAGTACACAACGGATGAGTTATTAGAGTTACTTCGAAAGAAAAATGTCTATCAGGCGGCTGATGTGGAATTTGCGGTATTAGAAGCAACCGGTGATTTCAATGTATTATTAAAGAAAGAAAATCAACCTTTAACAGCAAAAGATTTAGGTGTGACTGTTTCTCCAAGTAAGGAACCTCAGACGGTTATTATGGACGGTGAAATATTGGATGAACCACTATCAACAATAGGCCAAAGCAGAAGGTGGTTACACACTGAACTAGAAAAATTAGGGGTTACCATTGAAAATGTCTTTCTTGGGCAGGTAGATTCTTACGGACAATTAACTGTTGACCTTTTTGATGATAAACTTCAAGTTCCTTCTCCTCAAGAAAAACCTTTATTACTTTCAACCATGAAAAAATGTCAGGCGGACTTAGAATTATTTGCGCTTGGAACAGAAGTAGAAAAAGCGAAACATATGTATAGTAAAAACAGTCAAAAGCTACAAGAAGTCATTGATAAAGTGACCCCCCTTTTAAGAAGCTAATGGAATTTGCTGATAATAAAGATGTTGAATTACCAATAAAGTCATGTAATTTTTCACGTTTAACAGTGTATTTATCTGAATGAGTATTAAAATTACGGATTTCAATTTTATGATAAGGTTAACCAGACTTTCTGGTTAGCCATTTTTACTTTGAAGAATCTATTCTATAATTTTACCTTACCATTTTACTCACACATATTTTTTACATAATAATGATAAAAAAGGAAATAATGATATATTGGGTTAACCTTTAACAGGTGATAAACCTCTAATAATTTCAATTAATTATGATGGGGAAAATATAAAAATTACCTTTATGACATCGTATACGTAAAAAACACCCCTCTTGGAAATGAAACTGTACATACTATTCTAGTGAATGTCGAGGTAAACTGGTTATGCCAAGCTGGATGGAAGTTATTATTCGTTCTGTTCTTATTATATTAGGATTATTCTTTATCACAAAAATATTAGGGAAAAAGCAATTATCGAAGTTATCTTTTTTTGAATACATAGTAGGAATTACAGTTGGCGACATTGCTGGAACAATTTCGATGGATCTTGAATTAAATGCTGTGAATGGAGTCACCTCAATCTTGGTCTGGTCATTGTTCCCAATCATTATTTCGTATGTTTCCTTAAAAAGCATAGTTTTTCGAAAAGTAGTTGAGGGTACGCCAACTACTTTTATAAAGGATGGAAAGATTTTAGAAGAAAACTTAAAGCGTGAGAAATATACAATAGATGAATTAATGGAACAGTTAAGAAAAAAAGATGTTTTTTACGTTAACGACGTAGAATTTGCAACGCTTGAAACAAATGGGGAATTTAGCATTTTATTAAAAAAAGAAAAACAGCCTGTGAGATGGGGAGACCTTTTTGGAGCTGGCCAAAAGGTAAAATTACCACAAACCATTATTATAGATGGGAATTTTATAAAAGAAGCTATTTATGAAATGGGCTATAGCTTAGAATGGCTTAAAACTCAACTTCAACAACGAGAATCGACTGTGGAAGAAGTTTTTTTGGGTCAAGTCGATCATTTAGGTAATCTGTATCTAGATTATTACAAGGACCGTTTTATCGAAAAAGGGAAAAATAATTCAGAAAGTTAGAAAGTAGACCTAGAATTTCCAAAGACTCTACTCCTTTTTACACCAGAACCTTATTATGTTACGCAAAATATTATAAAGGATAAAAAAAGTAGCTGACTAATCCAACTACTCTTTAATCAAGATTTCTATTTTGTTGGGTTAATGTCTTAGAGGTAGAAGTAGGTTTAGGTTCTTTACCAAGTCTAGGTTTCCAATTTCCTAACTTGTTTTTCAAGTAATCCTTTAAAAAATCACGTTTCTTTCTGCGTCTTTTATTCCTGTTTTTCATAAGGAATTACCACCTTTACGTCATTCAATAGATTCAATTTTTTCGTATATAACTATGCTAAGAAATTCACTATTTATGCTAAATCTATAACTGGTAAGTAATTCCCCAGGGAATCAACAAATTGGATGAATCCCTTTTTGTAGTATGTAAGATAAACTTGTTTATTTGTATATAAGGCTTCAATTAAGGTGAAATTAATCTGTTCCGTTTGCTCTTCTGTTAAAAGAGGTTGAGCTACCTCTAGTTGCTTGTTTATGACTTCCTGTAATCCTATGTATTGCTCTGGCATACTGGCGAATGGGCGCCATTTTTTCATATTATCATCCTCCTTATTTTTTATGACCTCCAATTAAGCCATTTCGATAACGAGCTGTTGAGTGATCCAGGTAGCTTGAAGCTCGTAGTACGCTATTCTTGCCATAACGTAGCCGAATTTCGTCAATTGTTTTGGCAAGGGCGTAGGCTCTTTCACGCTGATCGATATCTTCAAATAAGCTCATTTGCTCCTCTTCTTGAATGCTTGTGTTGGATAAGGAAATCCCAATGGAGCGAATCGGCATTCCGTTATCAAAATTATGTAAAATGGTTAAACAATAAGGGAAAATATCTTGGCTTAAGTTTGAAGCTCGCCCCATTTGCTTTTGTCTTGAGAAGCCTCCACCTGTTTGTTTGCTATAGCCAATGGATAAATGGATAGTTTGAGCCACCACTTGATGCATGCGTAAACGAAAACAAACATTGTCCAATAGCTCCAATAGTAATAGTTCCACTTCTTTTCGGCTTGTATAATCTCGAAAGAGAATCTGACTTTTCCCAAAGGAACGGGAACTAGGGATGTACACATCGGAAATACGACTAAAATCAATCCCATTCGCATGTTGATGGATTTCTTCCCCCAGGACACCAAATTCTTTTTGTAACATCTCCTTCGAAGAAAGAGCTAGTTCTTTTATGGTATAGATGCCTAAACGGTTTAAACGTCTTTCTGTAGCAGACGAGATCCCCCAGAAATCCTTCATCGGATGAATTGCCCCCAACTTAAAGGGAATATCCTCATATCGCCAGTAAGCAACCCCTGTGGGGCTGTTCTTAGCCTCATGATCTAAGCTGACTTTAGCCAATAAAAGATTAGGACCGATTCCTGCTGTAGCTGTAAGAAAGGTCTTTCGATAAATCTCATTGATAATTCGATGAGCTAACTCTTCTGGTGTTTGAGCGAATAAATGTAAAGAAGCCGTTGCATCAATGAACAACTCATCAATGCTATACGCATGAAAATCCTCAGGAGCCACATACTGTAACACCAAACTAGAAATATAGTTCGAAGCCTTGATGTATCTCTCCATGGATGGATTAACCACATGAATATCTTTCCTTTTAGGAATTTCAAAGAGGCGGCTTCCTGTTTTGATCCCTTCTTTCTTCAATAAAGGTGTGGCAGCTAACACAACAGATCCCGACCGTTTGATATCTCCTACAACAGCAAGCTTAGTTTTTAACGGGTTTAATCCCCGTATGACAGAAGAAACCGAAGCGAAAAAACTCTTCATGTCTATGCAAATAATGACTCTGTTTGGTAGCTGCCCATAATCCATTGGAATAACTCCTCAGTAAAGAACGTTTGTTCTTTATTATATACGAACAAACGTTCTTTATTCAACAAAAACTCTAAAGTTTTCCCGATTATTGTTACTATAATAAGAGAGAAAAATACTGTATATGAATTGGGAAGACGGAGGAGTGACCAATGAATAAAAAATTGGCTAACTATATTATCTTTTTTTCATGGTTTTTATTCTTAGTTCTTTTATGGATTGTTATCTCACTCTTCAAAGGTGAGAATGGACAGTGGTGGTCTATGTATCGTTTGAATCCACATAAATATGGCCCGTGGGCCTTAGAGCTTTCTTACATAAAGGTTGGTATTGCTGCTGTTATCTCAATAGTAATAGCTTATATAGTGAGTTTTAGATTTAAAAGGAAGATATAGATCAAATACAGATTTTCTTGACAAAAGAGGGTTTTTAAGATGATTTTTATATACTGTTGAATTTAGTTGTAATAAGTAATAAAGATAAAAGACCTTAATTAATGTTTCAATAAGGTCTTTTTAGTATATATAAGGGTCATTTTTCATTAGAAAAGTATTTTGACTAAAGGCGAGCTGTTGATTGCCTAATAACTAGTTCAGGGGATAGAAGTAAGCGTTCTTTGTGAGGTTTAGATTCCTCCATCTCTTGAAGTAACAAATCAACTACTTTTGCCCCCATCTCTTTTATAGGTTGAGAAACCGTAGTAAGCATTGGAGAAGTGGTAGTAGACAGCACAGTATTATCAAACCCTACAATTGATAAATCCTCAGGAAGATTTAAATTTGCTTCTTTTGCAGCCTGTATGACCCCAGCTGCTAATAAGTCATTACAAGCAAAGATAGCAGTAGGTTTGTCCTCCAATGAAAGAAGCTGCTTAGCACTCTCATATCCTTTTTGAATCGTAGCTTCTGTTTTTATTATGTATTCATCTCTTATAGGAAGTTTTGCTTCTTGAATTGTATCTTTGTATGCTGCTAAACGTGGTGTATTACTTCGCACATCTTCTGAAATAATCCCAATTTTCTTATGTCCTAAAGATAATAAGTATGAAGTAGCTAAGTATCCACCTTTATAATCATCAACTGTTACGGTATTCATAGACAAACTAGGTATTTCTGAAGCTATTAAGACACTAGGTACTCCCTTATTTATCATCTCTTCAAGTAAATGCGTACTTCTAAAAGCTGAGGCTACCACTACGCCATCTACTCGTTGACTAGTCAACAAAGATAGGTATGTCTTTTCCTTTTTTACATCATTATCTGTATTGCACATCATAACGTTTAATCCTATTTCATGACTGCGGTCTTCAATACTTCTCGCAATTTCTGAATAAAAAGGATTAGATATATCTGGAACAAGCAGGCCGATCAATTTTGTTCGCTTCCCTCTTAAAGAAGCCGCAGCTGCATCAGGCTTATAATTAAGTTTCTCCATTGCTATGAATACTTTCTTTTTCGTCTTTTCGCTAATTTTTCCTGTATGATTGATGACTTTTGAAACTGTTGCTATTGAAACGCCTGCTTCTTGAGCCACACTGCGAATAGTTATTTTCATAAAATTCCTCCTTTCACTCAGGTATTTAGTTTATAAATAGGTATGTATTACGATGGGTTAATTTTTATTTATTATAGCATATAAATTATCCCCTTTAATAAACAGACAGCTTTGCCTAAAACAAAGCTGCCTACCATTTTCTATGCGTCATATATAATTTTTGTACATAATAAAGAATGATTTTTAATAAATCATCTTGCTTGTTTGCTCTGTAATTCTTGATTACCATAGGAGCGAAAATAGTATTCTAGTTCTTCAAGTGATTTCCCTTTGGTTTCTGGTAAATACCTATTCACAAATGCAATTGCTATTAATCCTAACACACCAAATACTAAAAAGGTGGTAGATAACCCTATAGTGCTAAGCAACACAGGGAACGACAAACTGATTAAGAAATTAACAATCCACATCCAAAATACACTAAAACCCATACCAAGACCGCGCATTCTTAATGGAAATATTTCCGCCAGTGTTAACCATGTTACAGGTCCTATAGCTCCTTGCATGAAAGCTAAAAAAACAACCGTTAAAGAGAGAACAATGTAAGGAAGTGCCGCGGAACCATTGAGAATAAAAGAGAAAAAACCAATCAGAAAAAGCGATGTGGTAGTACCACATAATCCAATAATCAACATTGGGCGTCTTCTCACTCTACCAAGTAACCAGATTCCAACTAGCATCGCAACTACCGAAATAACACCATTGGCAATGTTTCCAATTAACGCAGCTTTGGTTCCCCACCCTGTATTCTTAAGTATTTCTGTTCCATAGTACATAATTGCATTCACACCGTTAATTTGATTAACGATAGCAATTCCAATTCCTAAAAATAAAATGCGACGCACCCAAGGAATAGACAAATCTTTAAAACTAGACTTTTCTAATTTGGACTCTTCGTCAACTGACGATTTAATTTCTTTCAGTTCTATATTTGCCTGATTTTCCTCTCGGATTTGTTTAAGCACTCTTAAGGCATCACCTATTCTGCCTTTTGATGCAAGCCAACGAGGACTCTCTGGAACGATTAACATTCCAAACCATAAAACAACAGCTGGTAATGATGCAATAACTAACATGAACCTCCAGACATGCCCTACATCTCCTAATACATTGCCCAAGATTGCATTGCATGTAAAAGCTAAAAACTGACCTGTGACAATCATTAATTCATTTTGTGTAACAATTTGTCCCCTTGTTTCAGCTGGTGACATTTCAGCTAGAAAAGTTGGGACAGTTACAGATGCACCACCTACAGCAATTCCTAAAATAAACCGAGAGATGACCATTAACGTAGTATTTGGAGCAAAGGTGCATCCAAGGGTTGCTATAAAAAATAACAGTGCTAGATATAAGATATTTTTACGACGACCGTTATAATCTGACAAACGTCCGCCAAATAATGCACCAAAAGCTGCACCTAATAAAAGGGAACTAGCGACGAGTCCCTGTGTAAACGGATTTAAATCAAGTTGGTTTGCCTCTGACATATATGGTAATGCACCATTTATAACGCCAGTATCATATCCAAAGAGCAGACCACCGAATGTGGAAATAAAGGCAATTTTTCTTACCATTCTTTTAGGGTCTTGTTTCTTCCCTTTTGTCTCTATGTACATCCATTTTCCTCCTACCCATATTAAACATAAAAAGTAATGTTTACGAGCTTATAAAGTTAGTAGAAAACTAAAACGTTGATAACGTTTACATTATTGAGAGAAACAATTTTCTATTATTTAGAGGGGACTTCGGAAAACAAATACTAGTACCCTAATAGGTGATAGCATGGCTATTAAATCATAAAGATGATGGTACAACTTTGTAAGGAGATTGCACTGAAACCAGTTCTCCTGTTTCAAATGATTCTTTGCAAGCGTATCCTAAAGCAGTGGACAATACTCCATCTTCTACTGTGACGTTGGGCTGTCTATTTTCTCTAATACAAGAGATAAACTCTTCAACTTCACTTAAGTATGCCTGCTCAAATCGTTCCAAGAATCCATCTGAACATTCTTTTATCGCTCCATTTTCATCAAATACAGTTACCATATTCTTTTCTGGGGTTGTTCCGATTCTTAAAGTCCCTTTTGTACCGATAATTTCTGTTTCAATATGATATCCGTGTGCACAGTTACGACCTGCAACGAAAATACCCATCGTGTCATTTGCAAATTTCACCAAGGCAGCACCCGTCTCTGCATCGTTTAATTCTTTAATTTCAGGATAGCCATAAGACCCACCAATAGCCCATACTTGTTTAGCTTCTGAATTTAAGTACCATCTAGCTAAATCCAAATCATGGATAGCCATATCTAAGAATAGACCACCACTATAATTGTTCTTAGCAAATGTCATGAACCCATCAATTGCTTTTGTAGGATCAAGACCATAGCAACGAATCAAAACGGGATCTCCTATTTTTCCTTCTTCAATTTGCTTTTTTGCGTATGCATATGATTTGTCATATCTTCGCATAAACCCAACCATAAAAACCTTATCCGTATGTTTGTTAACGACTTCTTGTACCTGTAACGCTTCTTCTAAATACAAACCAAGAGGCTTTTCACTAAAAACATGTAACTTAGCACTTAAGGCTTTTTCAATTTGTTCACAATGAAAACCTGATGGGGAAGCAATAAGAATTGCATCAAGTTCTTTGTTTTGAATCATATCCTCGTAATTAGTGTAGAAGTATTTAATTCCCCATTCCTTTTGTACCTGTTCAGCTTCTTCTCTGATAACGCTGCAAACGGCCAGTAATTCACAATTTGGGATTCGAAATGCTAAATTTTCTGCATGTTTTCTTCCCAATCTCCCTAATCCGACGATTCCAACTTTAACTTTTTTCATTATTAATCACTGCCTTTCAATAATTTAATTAGAATATTCTGAAATAAAAACATAAAAATAAAAAGAAAACGTTTTCCTTATGTTTTTTATTATAATTAGCTTCTTGTAACAAAGTCAACATTTTTCGAATTGAAATATCATATCCTTATTTAACAGTATATAGTCACTTTAAATAGGTGATTAACCATCAGTGGATTGGTTCACTTTTAAACTCAGGTAGATTTTTATAAAAAATAAAAATAATCGATTTAAGGAAAACCTTTTCCTTAAATCGATTATGAACAATTTAAAAAGTTGGTTAATGTACCGTTTTGTTATGAAAGAGAAACCTATAAAAATTTGTTGGACTAACGTTTTAACTTTAAAACATGTGGTACACATATAGTACAACCACTACTATTATTGGTTGTTGGGAGAAGGTAAATACTTAATCCATGAAGGGACTGATTAGTTTTGAAAGAATTAACAGCGACTTCAACAAACGTATTACCTCAAATTGAAAGTAGATATTCGTATCTTACACAAGGCACTTTGGTTATGAACCGATATACATAACGAAAGGGCCTCACAAGGGCAAAAGAACAAATTCCTAACAGTATGGGAAGAAGCCTGTATCTCCTTAGATACAGGCTTCTTCTTTTCGAGTTAACATAAGTTTGATTATAGGAAGTAGACTTTTCAATCTATTACTTTGCTAAAAACGTTCGTAAAACTACATGTATTTTAAAGAACGTTCGTAAATTATTTTAAAATTTAAACGAACGTTGAGAATGATAAATTTTTTATACAAACTCAAAGTCCGTAAAAGTATACTTTTGCGAACATTATGATTTCCGTTTTATGGAATATATAAAATGTGGTAAATTAATTTAGAAGATTAATAATGGAATTGATTATATTTCTAATCAAAAAAATAGGGAGGATATATAAATGAAAAAGGTATTAGTCTTTATTACAGATGGTTTTGCTGATTGGGAAGCCAGTTATGTGACTGCAGAATTAAATAAACCGGGAACAGGATTTCAAGTTCAGACAATTGCGATTGACAAAGATCCTAAAATTTCTATGGGTGGATTGACTATTCTCCCCGATTATAGCCTACAAGACTCTTCTTTTAAACAGGACTTGGTCATGTTAATTATTCCGGGGGGAACTGGATGGAGAGAAGAGAAAAATCATCGGGTAGAGAAGCTTGTGAGTTTTTGTTTTGAACATAACATTCCGGTTGCAGCAATTTGTGATGCAACGACCTGCTTAGGGAATCATGGGTTTCTTAAACATTATAGACATACCGGTAATTCATTACCTTATTTAAAAGAAGGAGCACCTAATTATCGAGGTGATGAAAAATATGTAGACAAACAATCTGTCAGTGATGGCTGTCTAATTACAGCTAATGGAAGTGGTGCACTAGAATTTTCGAGAGACATTTTAAATAAATTAGATGTTCTAAAAGGTAAAGAACTAGAAGAATGGTACGATTTATTTAAAAATGGCTTTATTAAAAGTTAGTTACATAGATATATAGATACTCCTTAATGAATTGGTCTCTGTAAAGGTATTGAATAGGGGAGAAAAACATCAAACACCTGCATTTAATATGCAGAGAAACGCTCTCTGAGGAAATTAACTTTGATTATACATATCACAAGATTATTCGACTCAAATTTCAGCGTTTTAAACCAAAGTCTCCCTACATAAATAAAAGACACTGTCTTTTTACCAGTGTCTTTTACTCATACTTTTATTTATGCCTCTATACCCCTTTTAATAAGAGCACTAGATGCTTTTCAATCTTCCTCGTCCTGTTACTTTGTTTTTAAATTTCTTCTTATACGTATTAAACAAATAAACAACACAATAAAAATAGGCGGATTAATAATAAATCGCTTTAGATTATATACACTTAGATTTGCCTAATAAGCTAATAATTGAGATGGGAAGAATGCTTTATATTCTAGCGAGTATTTTTACCATTAGTACCTTAGATATTGAAGAATCCCAATGTTTAATCAAATTTTATAGATGTAATATCCACGTTTTACCTGGTTAATATTAGGTTCAACCCGTTGAATAGTTCGAAAAATGGATGCGAAACTATCTGTATTATAGTCTATTGTATCTTTTAAATGTTGTAAAATGTCTTTAGATTTCATCCTCTTGTTAGGATGACTTTTCAATAGATAAATTGATTCAGCAATAGCTTGTTGCCTCTTATTTTCTCTTCTAATTACCTTTTGATCTAATTCTTGTAATTTTGTCAATTCTTTACGTAATTTCCTCCTTTCTATATGTAACTCAATCATTGATTTATTTATCTTCGTCAATCTCTCCTGTAAATATATTTTTTTCTCTTTCAAGTTACCTCACCTTAAATAATTTTTAATAAATAGCATCATCGTTTAATACGCAAAAATTTCAAATCTTTAATAATAGATACATATATATAAAGTGGAATTTTAAAAAAATGAGTGCATTTAAAGAAGGTATATATATTAATTGACTTTTAAAGAATTATTTTAGACTTCGACGATCCCGTCCCCCGTCCAATTTTACATAATCCCTCCTATAGGCAATAATTACATTGATTAGTGAACTTTATATAGGATAAAAACAGAAGAAACTACCAGTGCTGAATCAGTAGTTTCTTCTGTTACACATAACTTATTTAAGGACTGATGCCGTACAACGTCTTGAGTAATTTGATAAAAATATAAAATTTTATTAGTAATTTATAAATAAAGATCTAAATTTATAGTATTTTGTCAGACAATCCTATTATTTGAATAATTCTAGTTTTTTACTCGTTCTGTGAATTGCAATAATTCATCGTTAGGTCCGTAAAATAAAACCATACGTCCACCTTCAAGTGTTGGTTGGGGTTCAGAGGATAAAAATTCAATCCCCTTTTCCTTATAGTAACTAATTGCTTCGTTAATATTTTCTACTGTAAAAGCAAGGTGATTTACAACTCCACTTTTGTTATACTCACCAACAGGATTTATATCTCGAATCAACTCAATCTCCATATTAGGCTGCTCTTCCAAATATAAAAATGCCATCTCTTTTGTTTCAGACGAACCTTGAAGACGCACTTTAAATCCAAATAGGTCTGAATAGTATCTAATAGAATCTTCCATACTAGCAACCATAATAGCTGTATGTTCCATTTTCGTAATCAATATACTTCTTCCCTTTCGATATACAAAAGTGAATCTATATAGAAAATATCCTCACTTTGTATTTGCTTCGCACAATTAAGTGTTGTTATACAGTAGCTACTTGATTGGCTAATAATAAGTATAAAGCTTGAGTTCCTTTATTTTCTTTTTTATCTTCTTCAAGCTTTTCATATAAAGATTTAGCTAATCTTAGCCCTGGTGTATATAATTTCATTTCTTCAGCACTTTCTATAGCAATCTTCATATCTTTAATAAAATGTTTAATATAAAAACCTGGTTCAAAGTCTCCTTTGATCATTCTTGGAGCTAAATTACTTAAAGACCAACTACCTGCCGCACCTGTCTCAATACTTTGTAACACTACATTTGGATCTAAACCAGCCTTTTCAGCATATAAAATAGCTTCGCATACACCTATCATATTAGAAGCAATGGCAATCTGGTTACACATCTTAGTATGTTGACCTGATCCAGGTCCACCTTGTAACACAATATTAGTACCCATTAATTCAAGAATAGGTTTAACATAGTCGAAGTCTTCCTTTAGTCCGCCTACCATAATAGCTAACTTTGCTTGTTGTGCTCCTACGTCTCCCCCAGAAACAGGAGCATCTAGTGTATGTATTCCTCTCTCTATCGCTTGTGAGTGAATATCACGTGCAAGTATAGGACTAGAAGTTGTCATATCTATCGCATATGTGCCTTTTTTAGCTTTATTTAAAATTCCTTCTTCCCCTAAATAAATTTCTTTTACATCTTGAGGGTATCCAACCATAGTGATGATAATATCAGATTGTTCAGCTAATTCACCTACTGTCTCTATCCAAACTGCGCCTTTATCCACTAATTCTTTAGCACGTGATTGAGTACGGTTATAAACCAATAATTTGTGACCCTCATTTAAAATATGACCAGCCATGCTTTTTCCCATTACACCTGTTCCAATAAATCCTATAGTCTTATGATTGTTATTCATAAAGTTATAGCACCATCCTTTGTCTAAATGTTCTATCAATTCTAAAATAATACAATTATATACAAATTAAGTCAATGTTTTTACAAAAAAATCTAAAAATTTGAAATAAATGTTGATTTATAAAAATATTACTTATAGAATATGTAATTGTTTGGATTTAAATGTAAAATTTTTGAACTTAAAATCACAAAGGAGATGAAAAAATTGAATGTAACAATGACAAAGACCAACAAGCTAGCTAATAACCTTGGTGTAAACGAGATCTATTTGAGTGAAGAACAGAAAGAGAAGCTTCAAACTTTGTTACCATTCCACACTACAAATGACGAGAGTTATTTTTTGAAAGTAAAAAACTTATTAGGTTTTGTGTTGGAACAAATACTGTTTGCAGACTCTACTCACAAGCAAAAAGTGGAAGAGTTTAGAAATGGAGAAAATCATATTTTAGTTGTTCGGAATTTTCCTATTGAGAAAAACTTACCCCCTACTCCTTACACTGGCTATTGCAGACTAGATGATTTACCCCTTTCGACAGCTTTATCCTTTGCAATGATGGGGGTTTTAGAAGTTAACCCTATTACTTACAAGGGAGAAAACGATGGTTACATTGTGAGACATGTTTCACCTTCAGTAGCAGCTATTTCTGATATCAGTTCTCATGGATCTAAAATAGAATTTGGTATGCACGTCGATAATCCAGACCTTCCGTTAATAACCGAACCTGTAAATGACTTATCTGGATGCCCAGAGTATCTTTCTTTACACAGTTTAAGATCAAATGTATCTGTTCCTACAAAGGTTATGCTTCTAGACGATGTGATTAAATATCTATCAAAAAGCTCTTTAGAAGAATTACAAAAAGCCCAATTCATTATAAAACGTCCAGATTCATTCGTTGGTATGGACGTGAAAACGGATTTATTGCCTATCCTTTCTTATAGTCAAGAACTAGGGTTTATTTCGAGGTATGACAAACAAAATGTTGAGGGCCATACAGAGCTAGCCCAAGCTGCCTTAAAAGAGTTTCAATCAATTATAGATAGCAGTGATAAAATCAATAAATTTGTTCTTCAACCAGGGGATTATGTTATATTCCGAAACCAAAAGACACTTCACTCTCGTGAAGGTTTTACCCCTAATTTTAATGGTATAGATAGATGGATGATTCGACTATTTGGAATTAAAGATTTAAATAGGGGGATTCCTGCTCAGAATGAAAAACCTTATGTATTAAAAGCTTAATTTAAAATATAAATTATAAGATGGTGATTGCGATGGCAGAGATATTTGATGGTGGTATAACCATAACTTTAGTGTTATTTTTTTGTTGCTTTCTAGCAGGATTTATTGACAGTGTAGCTGGTGGAGGAGGACTAATTATGGTCCCTTCCTTTATCTTAGCAGGGTTTCCTGCCCAAACCGCCCTTGCACAGGAGAAACTAGTAGGAACAATTGGAACCATGGTAGCTATAAGAAACTATATGAAAAACAAGAAAATTGTTTGGAAAATTGCAAGTTACGGTATTATAACAGCAATAATAGGCGCTTATGTTGGCGCTAAACTTATCCTTTTTTTTGATGAGGAGCTTGTAGGAAAAATTATTGTATTCTTATTTCCAATTGGTCTTATTCTAACAATTTTACCTAAAAAACAGCATACTTCTGGGGCTTCAATGCCTAGTGGAAAGTTAGCTTTATTTATTGTTTTATTTGTTTGTTTCACAGCAGGATTTTATGATGGGTTCTTTGGACCTGGAACGGGCAGCTTAATGATTATTCTATTTCACTATGTAGTGAAATTTACATTATTGGAAGCCTCGGCTACATCTAAAATTTTTAATTTTGCTTCTAATATTGGGGCTTTGATTGCCTTCATAATAGGAGGACATGTACTGCTGTTAAAAGGTATTCCTATGATTTTAGGAAATATATTAGGAAATTATATAGGGAGTAACATGGCTATTAAACAAGGGGATACTTTTATTAAAAAGACTCTTGTTACTTCCTTATCAATATTATTTATTTCCCTAATATATAAATACTTTTTTCATGACCTTGCATTGAGTATTTTTAAATGAAAATTTCCCTTTAAAGAACTTTCACTAAATTACACAAAAATATATTAAATTAATGGATAATTTTGAAAAAAGTGTTATTATATATTGGTAATGTTCGTTATTCGAAAGTCCTGAAACTTTATTTCAGGACTTTTTCCTATGAACCAGTTAATTTCCTTTACCTCAAATTACTATTGGAAGGTTATTTACCATAACAAATATTAGAGGTACTCAAAAATTATAACCCGTTGATTCCTATTAAATTTATGCTCTGTCTCTTCCGTTGTTTATATTCCTATGGACAAGATATTTAAATCTGCTACAAGCTGTCAAAGTAATTATTATCGTTAACAAAATAAAAAGCCACCTAGTGTAGTAGTACAGGTGGCTTTTTATTGAATAAAACTATAAGATCCATGTGCAGATACAGAATAACATATGTTTGTAAAGCTAGTATTTCAGAGAGGTTACAGCATATGTATAAAAGGTGCGATTTTTATACATTTTTCTGTTACTTAAGCCTTGGATAATCAGCGTTATATCAAGGATGTATAAAAAGCTGCATAAAGAAGAAACAAGGCCCCATCTAGAACCCTGCTCCCATCAGGGTTCTTTTTGGTGATGTGTACCGGAAAGAGACATTATGTTAACTACAAATGTATGAAATATACAAGATGAATAAAAGTACATTTTTCGATAAAATGG
>NZ_JBZVWT010000019.1:0-35859 GCF_058629175.1 Priestia sp. MDV22-iso46 | reverse complement strand
TTGGCAGACACACAGGACTTAAAATCCTGCGGTAGGTGACTACCGTGCCGGTTCAAGTCCGGCCCTCGGCACCATTTATAATTTTAACTTGCCTTTTTTATTTTGCCGATGTGGCGGAATTGGCAGACGCGCACGACTCAAAATCGTGTTCCTTCGGGAGTGTCGGTTCGACCCCGACCATCGGTACTTTAGCTTTATTTGACAGGATGATTCCTGTTTTTATTTTTACTTATCGGTCGACAAATTTTGATAATATTTGCGGGTGTAGTTTAGTGGTAAAACCTCAGCCTTCCAAGCTGATGTCGTGAGTTCGATTCTCATCACCCGCTCCATACATATTGTTATCACAACGCAGTGTCTCGCTTTCAAAGCTGAGATGTTGCGTTTTTTATTTTTAGCGTAAATATAGCGTCTATCTTGAAAAGATAGACGCTATATTTACGTACATCAGTTAATGACTTGATAGGTTGCTTCGCCGCCGTGAATTTGAATGAACATGTCACTTAGGGATTTAGTTAGTTTATAAGCCTGTTCTTCTGAAAGTGAAGGCTTTAAATAAATGAACTGTACAGCTTGTGTTGTCTTTTCAGTTACGTACGCTCGGTTAGAATCGACATAAGGGCTTCCGAAAGCTCCTAGGGCATCTTTTGAAATGATTTTATTTTCTAAAGAAATATTACGTTCATTTAGAGCTTCATAAGACTCTTCTTTTTTACCGATAGTAAATTCGATGGGGCCTTCTAAATTAGAGGAATCATAAATTCCAATTGGGACTTCATATTGCAATGAAAAAAAGTTATTAATGTCCACAGCAGAATTGATAGAAGGCAAATACGTTTGTTTTCCTATTCTTCTAATTAAAGCTTCTATAGAAGGACGGTATTTACTTGGATCAGTTCCAAATGTTTTGAAAAGCTTTCTCCACTCGCTAACACCTTCGAATTCTGTTACTTTTTTTGACTCAAGGTCGAAATAAATGGATTCTTGAAAGAGGCGCAGACGTCCTTTTAGCATTTGAGGAGAATCACCAACTTCAATATTTTTATACTGAATGATTCCCATTTTAAAAGAAGGGCAAAGCTGTTTAATAGCGGGCGATAATGTAAAGTTCATTTTTTTGATCCTTTCTATTATAATTAGTATTTGTTCGTTTATAGATACCATCCTATCATTTCATTGAGCGAGAAAACAGTTCAATGCATGAATATATAGAATTTCTTAGAAAGGAGGCCATTACTCACTATGAATGCGTATCAGTTGAAGGAAGAAATTATTTCATACAGCAAAGAGATTGGAATCGATAAGATTGGATTTGCGAGTGCTTCTATGTTTGATGAGTTAAAGAATCGATTGTTAGCACAGCAAGAGTTAGGTTATGCTTCAGGGTTTGAAGAACCTGATATTGAAAAGAGAGTAGATCCCACATTAGTTGTTCCAAAAGCTAGATCTATTATTTCAATTGCACTTGCGTATCCTTCTAAATTAAAGGATGCACCAAAGAGCACAAAGGAAGATCGCCGAGGAATCTTTTGCCGTGCTTCTTGGGGGCAAGATTATCATACGGTTCTACGTGATAGGCTTCAAAAGCTTGAAACCTTCATAAAAGAAAAAGTACCTGCAGCTATCCTTCAATCGATGGTAGACACAGGCGAGCTGTCGGACCGAGCTGTAGCAGAAAGAGCTGGTATTGGCTGGAGCGGTAAGAACTGTGCCATTATTACACCTGAATTCGGTTCCTACGTGTATTTAGGAGAAATGATAACAGATATCCCGTTTCCTCCTGATAAACCGATAGAGGACGGTTGTGGTACTTGTAATAAGTGCGTTGATGCGTGTCCTACGGGTGCGCTTGTAACAGGCGGTCAGCTGAATTCGCAGCGATGCATTGCCTTTTTAACCCAAACAAAAGGGTTTCTGGCTGAAGAATTTCGAAGTAAATTAGGCAATCGTTTATATGGCTGTGATACATGTCAAACTGTGTGTCCTGAAAATAAAGGAAAAGACTTTCATTTTCACCCTGAGATGGAGCCTGACCCAGAACTTGCGAAGCCTAAATTAAAACCGCTCTTAACGATGAGTAATCGTGAGTTCAAAGAGAAATTTGGACATGTTTCAGGTTCTTGGAGAGGGAAAAAGCCAATTCAGCGTAATGCCATTATTGCACTGGCCCATTTTAAAGATCAAACCGCCGTTCCAGATTTAATTGAGTTAATTAAAAATGACGTTCGCCCTGTCATTCGAGGAACAGCGGCATGGGCGTTAGGCAAAATTGGCGATAAAGAAGCGTTAGATACACTTATGAACTTAAGAGAAAAAGAAAAGGAACAAGAAGTAATTGAAGAAATGTCAAAAGGTATAGAGATGCTTCAAGAGATCTAAACCGTATTTTTATTGATAAAGTTAGCTAATGAGTCATAGCGTATAATAAACGCTTAGAAAAGTGGTGACATTATGCTAACAAAAAGGAATGTATTATATACTTTAATTAAAGCACGTGCGGACAGCTATGTAAAAGGTGAGCTGCATGAAGACTTCAAGCCTTTCATTGAACAGCAGTGTGAGCTAAAGCGGTCTCTTATAAAAAAAAGAGAAGTTGATGTTTTAAAATGTAATATGAAAGGTTCTATTCAATCTGCTCATACGGATCAGGAAGAAACTAGAGTATTATATAAGGTGCACATTCAGGCATTTTTAAAGCAAAACGATTTTTTCTATATAGAAGAAGAAATTGAAGATCGTTTAGCTCTTTTTTATAAAGATACGCTTATTCAAGATGTGCTGCTGGTAAAGGACTTTTTTGAAGATGAGGTTGAAATGGATGTGGAAGAAGTAGAGGAAGACGAAGAAAGAGCCTCTTATTATGATCGTCTTGCGGCTGTTCAGTATGCAGAAAAATATTGGGATAAACCTAATGAAAGTTATAAGCAGTTTGAGGTAAACTGCACCAACTATATCTCACAGTGTTTGCATGCAGGAAAGGCGCCGATGCGGGGATATCCTAAAAAAGCAAACGGATGGTGGATGAGAGGGAACGCCTGGAGCTATAGCTGGGCAGTTGCTCATTCCATGCACAGCTATTTAAGTAACTCTAAATCAGGACTTCGGGCTGTGAGGAAATCTTCAGCAAGAGAACTTGTCCCGGGAGACGTTATCTGCTACGATTTTGAAGGAGATGGAAGATGGAATCATACGACGATTGTTGTAGCAAAAGACGGTCACGGTATGCCTCTTGTGAATGCGAACACGTATAATAGTCGAATGAGATATTGGGCCTATGAAGATTCAACGGCTTACACGCCAAAGATTAAGTATGATTTTTTCCATATCGTTGATCGGTAAGTCTTTCGTTTTAGCAAGTTAGTGGTATAATGATGAATAGATTTGTTAGCAGAGGTGAAAATTTGTGGGAGTACACGTAGTGTTATTTCAACCAGAAATTCCAGCAAATACAGGAAATATTGCGCGAACATGTGCAGCAACAAATACGACGCTGCATTTAGTTCGGCCGTTAGGCTTTTCAACAGATGATAAAATGTTAAAGCGAGCTGGATTGGATTACTGGGAATTTGTAAATGTGGTGTATCATGATTCATTAGAAGAAGTATTCGAAAAGTATCCTGAAGCAGGTTTCTACTTCATCACAAAATTTGGTCAGCAGCCACATACAACATTTGATTATAGTGACTTAGAGCAGGATCATTTCTTCGTATTTGGAAGAGAAACAAAGGGTCTGCCAAAGCACATTATTGAAGAGAACATGGAAAGATGTCTTCGTTTACCGATGACAGAAAATGTTCGTTCTTTAAATTTATCTAATACAGCAGCTATTTTAATCTATGAAGCGCTGCGTCAACAAAATTATGCTGGTTTATCTTAAGTAAAAAGCGAGGTTCAAATTTTATTGAACCTCGCTTTTTTATTTATGTCGACGATGATATGTAGTGGTTATTTTTTAACGCCCGGTTTATCATTGTATCCCGCTCTGAAGATGGATGCTAAAAAAGCAATTGTTACTCCTAATACTAAAAGTAAGCGCATTGATTTTCCTCCTCAATGTAATTAAAAGGATTATACAGCTACTGCAGTTAAAACCGACTTCCCATATCCCATGATGATAATAATGACAAAATAACTCTTCTAGAGACATAAGTTCTCTAACAAAGTTTAACCGTTCCTTCTTACTCTTTTATTATAGCTAATAAATACTTCACTGTGAATGCCTAGCAAGGACAAATTTCTGAATTTTACAATTTAAAAAGCATGTTCAAACATTTTGCTGCATAGATTGTATTAATCTTGTTCACTAGCACCATAACTAGTAGGGGAGGTCCTTTAATGGATATATTAAAGAAAGTTGAAAGATACCGCGAAGAAGAGAATCGTCTTAAGTGGGAAGGGACATTTGAAGAGTACCTAAAGCTGATTAAAGATGAGCCTTTAATTGCTCAGCCTGCACACTCTAGAGTATACAACATGATAAAGGATGCAGGAATTGAAGAGGTAAATGGTAAAAGACATTATAAATTTTTCAGTGGACAAATGTTTGGACTTGAAGATTCGCTAGAACGCTTGGTGGAAGAATATTTTCATCCAGCTGCAAAGCGTTTAGATGTTCGTAAACGTATTTTACTTTTAATGGGTCCAGTAAGTGGTGGTAAATCGACGCTAGTGACCATGTTAAAAAGAGGGCTTGAAGCTTATTCGCTTACTGATCGAGGAGCTGTTTACGCTATTAAAGGATGCCCGATGCATGAAGATCCGCTGCATTTAATTCCACATCATTTACGTAAAGACTTCTTTGAAGAGTATGGTATCCGAATCGAAGGAAACTTATCTCCTTTAAATACAATGCGATTAGAGGAAGAGTATGGCGGCAGAATTGAAGACGTCATTATCGAACGCATTTTCTTCTCAGAGGACAAACGAACTGGAATTGGAACGTTCAGTCCTTCTGATCCGAAATCTCAAGACATTGCCGACCTAACAGGAAGCATTGACTTTTCAACAATTGCAGAGTATGGATCTGAGTCAGATCCGCGTGCTTACCGCTTTGACGGAGAGCTTAATAAAGCAAACCGGGGAATGATGGAGTTCCAGGAGATGTTAAAATGTGATGAGAAATTTTTATGGCATTTACTCTCTTTAACCCAAGAAGGAAACTTTAAAGCAGGAAGATTTGCTTTAATTAGTGCAGATGAATTAATCGTAGCGCATACAAATGAAACAGAGTATCGCTCGTTTATTTCCAATAAGAAAAATGAAGCTTTGCATTCACGAATTATTGTAATGCCTGTTCCATATAACTTAAAAGTGAGTGATGAGGAAAAAATTTATGACAAAATGATTCGTGAAAGTGACGTATCAGATGTTCATATTGCCCCTCATACGTTACGTATTGCGTCTATCTTTACTACATTAACGAGATTAAAAGAGCCTAAAAAAGGCGATATCGATTTATTAAAGAAAATGCGCCTATACGACGGTCAATCTGTAGAAGGCTATAACGATGCAGACGTAGAAGAGTTACAAAAAGAGTATACGGATGAAGGAATGAGTGGTATTGATCCTCGTTATGTCATTAATCGCATTTCATCTACCATCATTCGAAAAGATATTAAATCAATCAATGCATTAGATGTACTGCGTTCATTGAAAGAAGGGTTAGCACAGCATGCGTCTATTTCTGCTGAGGATCGAGAGCGTTACCTGAATTATATTTCTCTGGCGCGTAAAGAATATGATGAAATTGCTAAAAAAGAAGTGCAAAAAGCGTTCGTGTATTCGTATGAAGAGTCCGCTAAAACATTAATGGATAATTATTTAGATAATGTCGAAGCATACTGCAACAAAAATAAGCTTCGTGATCCGTTAACAGGAGAAGAGTTAAATCCAGATGATAAATTAATGCGTTCAATTGAAGAACAAATTGGTATTTCAGAAAATGCAAAAAAAGCATTCCGCGAAGAAATCTTAATTCGTATTTCAGCTTATGCACGTAAAGGAAAACGATTTGATTATAATTCCCATGAGCGCTTACGCGAAGCGATTCAGAAAAAATTGTTTGCGGATTTAAAAGACGTAGTGAAAATTACAACGTCCACTAAAACACCAGATGAGCAGCAGCTGAAGAAAGTAAATGAAGTAGTGGCTCGATTGATTGATGAGCATGGATACAATTCAGTATCTGCTAATGAACTGCTGCGCTATGTAGGAAGTTTGTTAAATCGATAACTCAGTACTAACAAGAAAACATGGCACTTCCGATCTGTGCCATGTTTTTCTTATCTCTTAAAATAAACTCTGCATAATTAGGCTAATGTGTAGTACGCATTGCACTTAACCATCATATGATAAGTCATAAACATATACATGACACTAGACACTATAAAATGAATAGTTAATAGTGAAAGAATTAGTTAGCAAGTATACCATTCTTGCGCATAGGATAAGAGTAACCAACCTTTGAACTAAAGGTATTTGTCAGAAACTTTCGGTATAGCTTATGCATGCCGAGTAAAAACGTGCAGGTGTTTTTTAAATAAGGAGGGGAATAGCGTGGGAAAAGAAGTAGATAAAAGTTTTGCTGTCTCAAAAGAAGACTGGTCCCTCCATCGTAAAGGCCACGATGATCAAAAAAGACATCAAGAAAAAATTAAAGAAGCAATTAAAAATAATTTACCGGATTTAATTACAGAAGAAAATATCGTGATGTCCAATGGAAGAGAAGTTGTTAAAATTCCGATCAAATCATTGGATGAATATCGAATTCGGTACAATTATGATAAAAACAAACATGTGGGTCAAGGTGATGGAGACAGTAAAGTTGGGGATGTAGTAGCACGTGATGGATCTGCTGGAGATGGTCAAAAAGGAGCAGGGAAAGGTCAAGGGGCAGGTGACCAGGCTGGAGAAGACTACTTTGAAGCAGAAGTGTCTCTTATGGAGCTTCAAGAGGCTTTATTTGCTCAATTAGAACTGCCTAATCTTCAGCGAAAAGAATCTGATCAAATTGTTGTGGAACACATTGAATTTAATGATATACGACGTACAGGTTTGATGGGGAATATTGATAAAAAACGAACGATGATGAGCGCTTATAAGCGAAATGCAATGACAGGAAAGGCTGCTTTTCATCCTATTTATCCGGAGGATTTAAAATTCAAAACGTGGAATGAAGTTATAAAGCCAGAATCGAAAGCAGTCGTCTTAGCTATGATGGATACGAGCGGTTCGATGGGCATATGGGAAAAGTATATGGCAAGAAGCTTTTTCTTTTGGATGACACGCTTTTTACGTACGAAATATGAAACAGTGGAAATTGAATTTATTGCGCATCATACAGAGGCAAAAGTAGTATCAGAAGAAGACTTTTTCTCCAAAGGAGAAAGCGGAGGAACCATCTGTTCATCTGCTTACCGAAAAGCGCTTGAATTAATTAACCAAAAGTATGATCCGAGCCGCTATAATATTTACCCGTTTCATTTTTCAGATGGCGATAACTTAACTTCAGATAACGCAAGGTGTGTAAAGTTAGTAAATGAATTAATGAAAGTGTCAAATATGTTTGGATATGGGGAAGTGAATCAGTACAATCGACATTCCACTTTAATGTCTGCTTACAAAAATATTCAAGACGAAAGTTTTAGACACTTTATTTTAAAACAAAAATCAGACGTTTTTCACGCGATGAAAAGCTTTTTTAGAAAAGAAACAGAAGACCAGAAATATGCTTAACCTAAAAGGCCTAGACTTGTTATCTAGGTCTTCTTTATGCGGTTTATTCAGCTCTTCTTTGGAGATAGTAAAAGTACGACTTTATCCAAAAGGAGAATAAGTGAATGAACGAAAATATAAAGAGCGAAATGCAAAAACATCAACAAAATCAGCGGTTGAACGCAGCTGAGTTAGGTTACTTATGGGCGCAATATTTAGGTGATACGCTGTATGTATGTGTTCTTGGATATTTTCTATCTGTTGTAAAAGATGCCGAGATTAAGGAGCTCTTAAAAAAAGCCCATCAGATTTCACAAACTCATGTAGACGAATTGACGGAATTATTCATTTTGGAAAAAATTCCAATACCAGTAGGTTTTGGAGAACAAGATGTGAACAAAGGAGTTCCTGCTTTATTTGATGATATTTTTATGGCTATTTATGTAAATGAAATGGCAATTGGAGGTATGAAGAAATATGCCAGAGCCCTAAGCGCAGTGAGAAGGCAAGATATTTATGATCACCTGTCTCGATGTGTAAAAGAAAGCGACAGTCTTTTAGAGGATTCTAACCACGTTATTTTAAGAAAAAGCATGCTGATGAGACCTCCGGTTATTCCTTATCCGGTAAAAGTGAATTTTGTGGACCAGAAAACGTTTATATCACCATTTTTCTCTCAAATGCATCCTCTAACTTCTTTGGAGGTCACGGCTATTCAAGAAATTGTTAATACAAATGTATTAGGTAAAACGCTGATGCTGGCATTTAGTCAAGTAGCTACCACACAAAAATTACGCTCTTATTTTTTTGATGGAGTTAAACTTGCGAGTAAGCAAATCAAGCAATTCACTGAGTTATTGTCTGAAGCTGACCTACCAAGTCCGCGTCTGCTTGATGCATATGTAACCAACTCAACGATTTCACCGTTTTCAGATAAACTGATGATGTATCATACTTCCACAGCGGTGACAATTGCTATTGATAACTGCGGCGCTGGCTTATCTATGTCGTTCCGTTCGGATGTCGCAGTAGAATTTTCTCAGCTAATCGGGCGTATAGGGAAGTATGGAAAAGATGGAATTCGGATTATGATTGAGCAAGGTTGGATGGAAGAACCTCCAATGGCAACAGACCGTAAGAAGTTGGCGGAGAAATAATAAGGAGTATGTTGTAGATTATCATTAATTTTGCGGTATTGAAACATATATAGCTAAGCGAAAATAGATTGCTCTAGACCCACTTGAATGAGCAGTGATAAGATAAAAAAGCTGATTTTTCAAGAAGTAAGTCGAGGTGTGCAAATGAACAACAGTATAAGGGAGTCCATTGCCAAAAAAGTAGCATGGATTAGCGTATGGAGCAATATTGCCCTTACGCTAGGAAAAGTAATAGTAGGATGGATTGGAAATAGTGATGCTGTATTTGCTGATGGTATTCACTCTGCAGCGGACGTATTTGCCTCTATTATTGTCTTGTTGGTTATACGAGTAGCAAATAAACCAGCAGATGATGACCATCCATATGGACATGGAAAAGCAGAAGTGATTGTCTCAGGAATCGTAGGAATTATTTTATTGCTTGTATCATTTTATGTGGTATTTGAAGGAGTCGTTGGTTTATTCCATCCGGTTGAATCTCCAAATATTTTAGCCATGTGGATTGCTGTTATTTCATACATAGCAAAGGTATTGTTGTACCGTTATTCTTTAAACGTAGCGAAGCAGCACCACAGTAAGGCAATTGAGGCAATTGCATTTGATCATAAAGCAGATATTGTTGCTTCTATTGCAGCGGCAATTGGTGTTTTATTATCGATTATTGGTGATAAAATGGATGTTCAACTGCTGTTATACGGAGATAAAATAGCAAGTATCTTTGTTGCTTATTTAATTTTTAACATTGCCAGACAAATGATGGGAGAGTCTTTTCAAATCTTAATGGAAGGCAATATTGACGAAGAGCTACTGAAAGAACTTGAAGAAAGTATTTATGAATTTGAAGATGTGAAGCGGATTGATCGGGTTCGAGCAAGAGAGCATGGCCATTACATATTAGTTGATATACGTATTTCGATTGATCACTTTAAAACAATTAAGGAAGGTCATGATCTGGGACGAGAAATCAAAGCAACACTTATGAAAAAGCATGATAATATTCAGGAAGTATTAATCCATTTGAATCCTTATTATCCAGATTAAATAAGAAGCAGCGAAGTGTTATCTCGCTGCTTCTTATTATTTATAGATGTAGAAATTAATGAAATGAGTAGAATAAAATGATGAGGATTTTTATTTATAAAGAATCAAGTTTAATAAAATTGTATAAAGGGAATTGTATTTATTTATTGATGTGATAGGATAAAAAAGCATGTAAATGCATTCACTACGAATGAAAGCAGTGGACGGGTACATATAGATAATAATAAATGGTTTTGGGAGTCAAAGAAGGTGATGTTGAAGTGAATGTAAGCATCAGGTCAATCGTTAAAAAAGTCATGTTCATTCTATTTATTGCGTATACGGCAGTGGTCATTTATGCTACTCTCATACGGGAAAACGAACATGTTTACGGAAAAGCAATGAACTTGGATTTATTTAGCACGATCCGTCTGATGTGGGACAGCGGGAATATAATGCTCACTCTGACAAATATACTGGGGAATATCGTGATGTTTGCGCCGCTTGGAATGTTTATCCCTTTGTTTATGAAGTGGTTTGACGGTTTTATTCAAGTGTTTACGACAGGTTTCTTAATCAGTTTTCTGATTGAAATTTTACAGTACAAGCTAACGGAACGAGTATTTGATATTGATGATATCTTTTTGAATACGCTAGGTACATTTATAGGCTGGGTTATTATTAAAATACTATATTGGATTAAGAACATGCTGAAAGCACGTTTCAAAAAAAGATGAAATTGAGAGACGTAACGAAATTAATCCAATCTAAAGACGAACAAATGGGATTAAGGAGCTAGTATGGATAGCTTGTTACATCGCGGTTGATTTCCGTACAAGACTTCGCTTTCCGCGGGCGGTGAGTCTCCTCGTCGCTTACGCTCCTGCGAGGTCTCACTTATTCTGCTTTTCCCTCAGGAGTCTTCGCCTTGCCTTCCAATCAACCGCTAGAAATAACTATATGCATGAAATCTACGTTCACCCTACCAATGAAAAAATCCGAGCGAGCTGGATTCTTAATCAAGAATTCAACTCGTTCGGATTTTTCTTCAACTAAAATACTTTTGGCTCAGCCTCTGCTTGTTGTTGATAGAAACACTTAATGCAGCGTCTTACGGAAGAATGTGAGGATTCAACGATAATGTGCTGACAATTTTGCTGAACAAATAATAACTTTCGTTCAAGCTGTTTAATTTGTTCTTTAAGCTGTTCTACTTCATTATTGATAGATATTTGAACCACTGTTAACAAACTCTTTAGCTTTTTCTTTCATTCCTTCTTTTCTTACTTCGTGTACATCTTTTTCATTTTCTTGAGCCATGTTACGAATATCTTGAGAAATACGCATCGAACAGAATTTAGGTCCACACATTGAACAGAAATGGGCTGTTTTAGCACCTTCAGCGGGAAGTGTTTCATCGTGATATTCTTTTGCGCGCTCTGGATCTAGTGACAGGTTAAATTGATCATTCCATCTAAACTCAAATCTTGCTTTAGACAGCGCGTTATCGCGTTTTTGTGCTCCTGGATGGCCTTTTGCTAGGTCAGCGGCATGCGCAGCAATTTTATAGGTGATAACGCCTTCTCGAACGTCTTCTTTATTCGGAAGTCCTAAATGTTCTTTTGGCGTTACGTAGCAAAGCATAGCTGTCCCAAACCAGCCAATCATTGCAGCCCCAATACCTGATGTAATATGGTCATAGCCTGGAGCGATGTCGGTTGTAAGCGGTCCAAGAGTATAGAAAGGAGCTTCCTGGCATATTTCCATTTGTTTATCTACGTTTTCTTTGATGAGGTGCATAGGAACATGTCCAGGACCTTCAATCATAACTTGAACATCGTGTTTCCAAGCAATTTTAGTTAATTCACCAAGCGTTTCTAATTCACCGAACTGTGCCTCATCATTAGCATCTGCAATGGAACCAGGACGTAGCCCATCGCCAAGCGAAATAGAAATATCGTATGCTTTACAGATTTCACAGATTTCTTCAAAGCGAGTATATAAAAAGTTCTCTTCATGATGAGCTAAACACCACTGCGCCAAGATGGATCCTCCGCGTGAAACAATACCTGTCGTACGTTTGGCTGTCAGAGGAATATAGCGTAAAAGAACACCTGCGTGAATAGTAAAGTAATCAACACCTTGTTCTGCTTGTTCAATTAATGTATCGCGATATGCTTCCCACGTTAGATCTTCTGCTACGCCTTTTACTTTTTCAAGCGCTTGGTAAATAGGAACGGTCCCTACAGGAACAGGCGAGTTGCGGATAATCCATTCGCGCGTTGTGTGGATATCCTTTCCTGTTGATAAATCCATAATTGTATCGGCTCCCCAACGCGTTGCCCATGTCATTTTTTCTACTTCATCTTCAATAGCTGAACGAATAGCTGAATTTCCGATATTAGCATTAATTTTCACGTGGAATTTGCGGCCGATAATCATCGGTTCGCTCTCAGGGTGATTGATATTATTAGGGATAATGGCACGCCCTCTTGCTACTTCTTCACGCACGACTTCAGGATCCATCTGTTCACGAATAGCGATAAATTCCATTTCGGGTGTGATGATTCCTTTTTTCGCATAGTGCATTTGCGTTACATTTTGATTTTTTTTCGCGCGCAACGGTAAACGATTAGTGATAAAGCGCTCGTACTGATCTCTTGGATCACCATCATAATACCCGTTATCCTGTGGCTGAACCGTACGGCCTTGATATGTTTCTACATCATTTCGTTCTGCAATCCACTTTTCGCGCAGAGCCGGTAATCCTTTTTGTAAATTAATTTCATAACAGGGATCTGTATAAACACCGCTCGTGTCATATACACGTACGGGACTATTTTCTTCTTCACCAAAAGATCCTGTAGTAGGAGACTGATGAATTTCACGCATAGGCACTTTAAGGTCTTCTCTGGATCCTTGGACATATACTTTGTGACTGTTTGGAAAAGGCTTTTTCATAGAAACTGATACATTTTGTTTTGACATTACATATTCCTCCGGTTTCGCATAAAGTGTAGCTATACCGAACCATAAAAAAATCGGGTTCTGTGATAGACAGAACCCGATGGAATAGGCGAAAAAAGAATAAACATATACTATTCTTTTCAAGACTACTTCCCTCCGCTGGTATAACCCAAATCAGGTTCAAAGGGTTAAAGAGTTTTATTGCACTCTTCTCTCAGTCTGAGCTATCAGACACCCCTAGTAGAAATAACATTCAAATTATTCAATTTACGGCTTAAGTTTACCATCATTCGGTAAAAAATCAACCCTTAAATAAAAAAAGCTAGATAATTAACGTTGTCTAGCAGCATCGATTGCAATCACAATAGCTGTAATAATATGCATAACAAACCCTAAAAATGGAATCCAAGCAACCAGTGAGGTAACAATTCCTAGTATGTTTCCATACGCAGATAACCCTCGTCTATTAGCTAAAATGAGCGTGATAGCATGAAGAATAAATCCAATAAAAAGAGGAGTATAACTAAAGCCCATAACAATCCCCGCGCCAATTAAAGGAATTCCCAGCAAGGCTTCATACCCAGCAGTGACCCATTTCATTGTACGTACATTTCCATTCATAGTAAAAAGCCTCCTAAAAAAGATACTACTATATACGAGAAAAGAGAGAAAAAAGTTTCAAATTACTTAGGGGATATGTCGTATAAGCAAGCACTAGTTGATTAAAATGATAGATGACAGTAAAGGGGATGGAAAAAACATAATAATTTAGTCATTTTTTCACACCAAAGAAAAATAGTCTAGATGATTCATTTTTAGCTAAGGGACCGGAATTTATACCGAACATAGTGACTGATTTCTAAAAAAAATAAAAGCTGATATCGTGTTTTTTGATTATAGCATGTAAGGCTTTTATTACAAATTATTAAAGATTCTTATCTTTTTGCAAATACACATTGTATTTCATAGTTTTAACAATTATGATAAAAAAGCAAGTGTCAAAATAGGAAAATAGTTGAGCATGTAAAACGAAGCGATAAGCTTATTAATTTGAAAGAAAGGCAAGGTACATAGCTTTATGTGGGAAATTATTGTAGCAATCATTTTAGGGATTGTAGAAGGTTTAACAGAGTTTGCTCCTGTTTCGTCAACTGGGCATATGATTATTGTGGATGACCTGTGGTTAAATTCAAAAGAATTATTTTCATCTCCAGTAGCTAATACATTTAAAATTGTTATTCAGCTAGGGTCGATCTTAGCAGTAGTTGTTATCTTTAAAGATCGTTTTATTAATTTATTAGGATTAGGAAAAAAACCAGCTGCTCCAATTGGACCGACAAATCGCTTGAATTTAATGCAGGTAATTGTTGGTCTGTTACCCGCAGGAGTGTTAGGATTTTTGTTTGACGATTACATTGATGAACATTTGTTTTCTTTAAATACGGTGCTAATTGGCTTAGTAGTCGGAGCTGTATTAATGATTCTAGCAGATTTGTTTGGACCTAAACGTCCGCGTGTAGAGACGGTGGACCAAATGTCTTATGGACAAGCACTGGGTATAGGGCTGTTTCAATGTATTGCTCTTTGGCCAGGTTTTTCTCGTTCAGGCTCAACGATTTCAGGAGGGGTTCTTCTTGGAATGAGCCATAAGGCAGCCGCAGATTTTACATTTATTATGGCAGTGCCAATCATGGCAGGAGCAAGTGGACTTTCATTGGTTAAAAACTGGCAGTATTTCACATCAGATGCACTACCGTTTTTTATTGCTGGTTTTATCAGCGCCTTTATTTTTGCGCTGGTATCTATTCGCTTTTTCCTGAAATTAATTAATCGTATCAAATTAGTACCATTTGCACTATATCGAATTGTTTTAGCAGCTATTCTATATTTTGTATTTTTATAAAATAAACACGCGTGTTCTTTAGTCCCTTAAACTTCTAATAGAGACTCAAAGAGCAAGAAAAAGCTATTGCAATGTTGCAATAGCTTTTTTGCATAAATATATATTATCGCCTTTTGAAAGCGTTTTACAAACATAGGTATTGACAAAACGTGTCGAAAAATAGTAAATTAATATTTGTGCAGTATAAAGTTAAGTAAAAGTAAGACTTCTGTTTAGTTTTATTGACTGTAAAAAACGTATGACAACGTATAGATCGTTTTAATTTTATAAAAACTGAATAATAAGCTTAATCGTATAGAGCGGGGGAATCATTATCGGCAGTAAAGCTGCCTTGGGGTGAATCCTTACAAAAGGTAGGAAACTCTCAATTCCGAATCCGACAGTTAACCCCGTTTGCTTTATTGAGAGAAAGAGCCCAAAATAGCGTAAGTAAAAGGCTGTTCTTTCTTAAGAATAGTCTTTTTTTGTTTTTTCAGAAAAGTATATACAAATGTCATACATCTTTGGGGAGGTACATCTATGAAAAAAATTCGTTTTGGTTTGGCTACGCAGATTTTTACCGGTTTAATCCTTGGTGTTCTTGTAGGGGTAATTTGGTTTAACGATCCGCGTGTAGTAACATACCTACAGCCGCTAGGAGACCTATTTTTAAGATTAATTAAGATGATTGTTATTCCAATTGTTATCTCAAGCTTAGTCGTTGGAGTTGCAGGAGCAGGGAGCGGTAAACAGGTCGGAAAGCTCGGCGTTAAAACAATTCTCTATTTTGAAATTATTACGACTTTTGCAATTGTAATCGGTGTATTGATTGCTAATATTTTTCATCCTGGGCAAGGTGTAGACATTCATTCAGCACAGAAGAGTGATATTTCACAATACGTTGAAACATCCGAACAGCAAGAAGGAAAGTCAGTGGCTGAAACTTTCTTACACATTGTTCCGACAAACTTTTTCCAGTCAATTGTTGAAGGAGACATGCTAGCAATTATCTTCTTTACAGTGTTATTTGCACTTGGAGTAGCGGCAATTGGGGAAAGAGGGAAGCCAGTTGTACAATTCTTCGACGGCGTTTCTCACGCAATGTTTCACGTGGTAAACCTTGTAATGAAAGTGGCTCCAATTGGTGTATTTGCTTTAATTGGTGTAACAGTTTCAAAATTCGGTTTAGATTCACTCCTTTCATTAGGAAAGCTTGTTATCTTAGTTTACTTAGCGTTAATTTTCTTCCTACTTGTTGTATTGGGAGGAATTGCGAAATGGGCAGGAATTAACATTTTCCACTTATTCCGCTATATGAAAGATGAACTGTTGTTAGCATACAGTACATCTAGTTCTGAGACAGTTCTTCCACGTATCATGGAAAAACTTGAAAAGATGGGCTGTCCAAAAGCTATCGTATCGTTCGTTGTACCAATTGGTTATACATTTAACCTAGATGGTTCCGTTCTTTATCAAGCGATTGCAGCGTTATTCTTAGCGCAGGTGTATGGTATTGATTTAACGATCGTTCAACAGCTGACGCTCATTCTTGTATTGATGGTTACATCTAAAGGAATGGCTGCAGTGCCA
Organism: Priestia sp. MDV22-iso46; assembly: GCF_058629175.1. NCBI lineage: Bacteria > Bacillati > Bacillota > Bacilli > Caryophanales > Bacillaceae > Priestia > Priestia sp. MDV22-iso46. The sequence goes on along the minus strand of NZ_JBZVWT010000019.1, from coordinate 19,530 downwards.
GGAACATCATTTGTTGTATTACTGGCTACTCTTGGAACAATCGGTGTTCCCGCAGAAGGATTAGCCTTCATTGCTGGAGTGGACAGAATCATGGATATGGCACGTACGGTTGTTAACTTAGTAGGAAACACACTAGCCGCAATTGTAATGTCTAAATCAGAAGGCAAATTTGACCCTAAAAAAGGTACAGAGGTCATGAGGGCCGGCTAATTTATAAATTAAAAAGCTACTTATTCTATTCAAAAAATTAGAATAAGTAGCTTTTTTCATAATAATTCCTTTATTATTATGGGAATTGACCCTATAATATGTAACATCAGGTATAAAAATATCCAAATTTTATTCTTATATAAAGCAGTCACTGGTTCCTTTCTTTATCAGTAAATATAGAGATAGCTTAGCTAGTAGGGGGATAGTAGAGTATGTGGAAAAAGCGAATATGGGTCATCGCCTCGATAGTAATCGTATGTTTGTTAATCCCTTACAGTTTACCGATTGTGTTTGCTTTATTAACAGCATTAGCACTTGAGGGTATTGTTCAGAAATTGCATCAATCTTTTAAAATGAAGAGAGTCTATGCAGTGCTTATGACCTTCATTTTATATGTTGTTTCGCTCATACTTATTGGATTTTTTATTGTTCGGACAATCGTTACGCAAGTGGTTGCTCTTTCAAAAATAGCGCCTTCCTTTGTAAAAGAAATCTATGAAACCGCGATTTATCCAACTATTATTAAGTGGAAATACTATTCAAACGCTCTTCCTACAGAAGTGATTTCTTCTATCGAGCGCACGCTTGAAAAGACCGTAAATTCATTAGATTCTCTATTAAAAAGTACCGTAGAAATCATCATTAGCTTTGCCGCTACTGTTCCTGGGTTTCTATTAGAGTTTCTTATTTATTTAGTAGCGCTTGTATTTATCAGCCTTGAGCTGCCTGCTATTAAAAATAAAATTAAGTCATTTTTAACAGAAGAAACGAAATATAAGCTACAAGTTGTCATCACTCAGCTTATCCAAGCGGGGGTTGGTTTTATTAAGGCACAAATTATCTTAAGTGTCATGACGTTTGTAATGGCTTATGTAGGGCTTTGGCTATTAGATGTTCCGTATACCGCGCTGCTTAGTTTATTAATTGTAATTGTCGATATCTTACCAATCCTTGGGACAGGATCGGTGCTCGTTCCATGGGGAATTTTTGCTCTTACGCAAGGGCATGACTCATTAGCAATCGGCTTATTTATTCTATTTGGAGTCATTACGGTAGTAAGACGTGTAGTAGAACCGAAAGTATTTTCTACAAATATGGGTATTTCGCCTTTGGCTGCACTAGTTAGTTTGTACATTGGATTTAAACTTTTAGGCTTTGTCGGATTATTTTTAGGACCGGCTTTAGTTATTTTATACGATGCTCTTCGTAAAGTAGGTATTATTCAAATTAACTTTAAACTATAAAAGCGCTGGATAAAACTAGCGCTTTTTTTTATTGAAACTTTTGTAGTACGTAATACGTAAAGAGGGAAAGGAAAAAACTATGCCGCGTTGGTTTTTATCTATCAATCGGCTAAATTATAGTTTTGCAGTCTTAGATTTAATGACATGAGGAGGAGAATTTTTGTTAGAGTCGGTTTTACTTTCTTTAATTGAAGCGCTAAAACAGCTCTCTTATTTTGGCGTAATTTTAGCATTAACGTTTGAATTTGTCCCGGCAGAGCTTGTTTTACCTTTAGTAGGGTATTGGGTGTATCAAGGTGATATGAACTTGTATCTGGCTATCCTTGCAGGTACAGTAGGCGGTGTTTGTGGACCGTTGACTCTTTATGCACTGGGACGTTACGGTGGACGACCGCTGGTTTTAAAATATGGAAAATACTTTTTGGTGAAAGAAAAAGAAATTGACGCCGCTGATCGCTTTTTTAATAAGTACGGCAGCGGGGTTGCTTTTTTTGGACGCTTTATTCCAGGAGTGCGCACGGCTATCTCTTTTCCGTGCGGGATGGCAAAAATGAATGTATGGCTGTTTTCTATTTACACATTTGTTGCGATGCTTCCAGTAACGGCTATTTACGTATATTTAGGATATAAGTTAGGACCTAAGTGGAAAGAGGTGGGGCCGATTGTGTCTCAATATATGCAGCCTATTGGAATCGGAATTGTTGTTTTAATTGCATTGTTTTTTATCATTAAATATGTGCGGAATAAACAAGTAGGGCAGAGCTGATAAATCGAGGAAAAGAGTGAGGATATGTCAGAGCATGAGCAGTTAAGAGTAGAGTTACGAAAAATTGAAAAGTGGGAGAAAGACCAAAAAGGACTTTTTTTCTGGGAGCGGCTGGCTCGCTTGCCTTTTTCAGCTTTAGATAAAGTAACGCCAAAGTTCATTCATCAAAAAATAGAAAAATTATTAGATGAAATCGCTAAGTATGTTGATAATGGAGGCCAGTATTTAGCTAATACGTCTGCCACGCTAGAAAAAGCATCAGCTCAATTACAAGAAAAGAAGCAGCTTTCAATAGAGGATATTCAGCATTTATCTCTGCAAGAAATGGATGGATTGGCGGAGTATTTTATTGAAGTCCGAAAAAAGAATGCACAGCTGCAAGGAGCTACAACCGGGGTAGGCGGGATTTTTACACTGGCGATTGATATTCCTTTTGTATTGGGACTTACACTTAAGACACTGCAAGAAGTGGCTGTTTCTTATGGTTACGATCCCACTGAGCAAGAGGAACGCATTTTCATGGTCAAATGCATGCAGTTTTCATCCTCTGATATTGTAGGAAAGCGTGCGATTTTAGAAGAATTAGCAAGCGGCAATCGAACGCAGAGCTTGCAGCAGCTGCAAGGGTGGAGAGAAGTGTTTCTAACCTACAGGGACAACTTGGGATGGAAAAAGCTGTTTCAAATGATTCCTATAGCAGGAATGGTATTTGGAGCGTATATTAACAAACAAGCGATTAATGATATAGGGGAAGTTGGAATGATGCTTTACCGTAAAAGACGCATTTTGGAAAAGGTCTCACAATCTTAAAAATAAAAAGAGACTGGTACAAAAGTATTTTAGTTGAAGAAAGATCCGAACGAGTTTGATTCTTGGTTGAGAATCAAATACGTTCGGATTTTTTCATTGGTATAGTAAATGTAGCTTTCATATGTTTAGTTGCTTCTAGCTGTTGATTGGAGGGCAAGGCGAAGGCTCCTGCGGAAAAAGCGGAACAGATGAGACCCCGCAGGAGCGCAAGCGACGAGGAGGCTCAACGGCCGCCCGCGGAAAGCGAAGCCTTGCACGGAAATCAACAGCGGTGTAACGAGTGATTCATACTAGATCGTTTACCTTTTTGTTCGTGTTTAGATGGGATTGATTTGCTTATATCTGAATTACTTTTTTTCGACATTATTTCTGGGGAAATATGTCGAGGTGTGTTAAGTCTAGTTCCTTAATCAAAATGAAAAGTAGGAATGGTAATAGTATTTTTTCGTCTGGCAATCAGTAAATAAATAATTCCGATTACACTCCATACAATACCGATAAATAAGGATGTTTTTTCTAAGTTAAGCCACATAAAAAATAAAAATAAACTGCCGAGTAAAGGCATAAGTACATATGAAATATATCCACTGAGAGATCGTTTGTTTTGATGAATAAAATAATGGATAAAAACCGCTATGTTCACTGAACTGAACGCAATTAAAGCACCAAAATTAATTAAAGAGGTAGCTTTTTCAAGAGACAGACCTAGTGAAATTAAGGAGAGGCCACCAATAATCACCACGTTCCAAACAGGTGTCTTTGTTTTAGGGTGAATATAGCCAAAAATTCTCCGAGGCAGATAACCATCTTTCCCAATTGCATAGAGAAGTCTTGATGCACTCATATGCGAGACAAGTCCAGAAGCAATAGTTGAAGTCAAGGCCGCTGCTACAAAAATAGATTGAAAAAGCTGGCCGCCAATTTTATAAGCAATTTCCGCTGATGCACCTTCTAAATCATGAAACAAAGAGGCTGAAGGGAAAAGAAGCTGAGCAAAGTAAGAAACTGTGATAAATAAGGCGCCTCCCGTACATGCAATAATGAGAATACCTTTAGGAATGGTTTTCTCAGGCTTAAGTGTTTCTTCGGCCATGGTAGTTACAGCATCAAATCCTAAAAAAGAAAAGCATAAAATAGCTGCTCCGTTTAATAACAGAGATATAGAGGCCGATTCACTTATAAACGGTTTAAATGATAGCTCTTGGCCTTGAGTTGTAGCACTTAAAATAATAAAGATAATAGCGACTAAAATTTGAAAAGCAACTAATAGCGTACCAAAAGAAACGGTTAAATGAACGCTAAAAATATTCATTATGGTCATGATGACAACAAAGCTGATAATCCATACGGCCTTTGGAACACCTGGAAACAGAGAGCTTAGGTAAATATTTGTCAAAAGTGCATTGATCATTGGCAGAAATAGATAATCAAGAAGAGCCGTCCATCCTACCAAAAAACCAATGCTTGGATTCAGTACTTGCTGTGCATATGTATAAGAGGAACCAGCTCCGGGAAAAGCTTTTACCATTTTTCCGTAACTAATGGCTGTAAATAAAATAGCAATCAACGTGAATGCATAAGCGCCTGAAACATGTCCATCTGTTGATTCAGTTACAATGCCAAATGTATCAAAAACGGCCATAGGTGCCATGTAGCCTAAGCCTATCACGACGATATGCCATAATTTTAGTTGTTTAAGAAGAGAAGGTTCATGATTCATATTTGTCATCCTTTCTATGTATAATCATTCTTCATTATTTATTATTATACTATATTATTAGGTTTGTCATCTTTTTTTAAAAAAGAAGAGAAAATTGCGCGCTAAGAGATAAAGATCGTTTAATTGATTACTAGATAAAGCAAAAAAATGCTTTTTTTCACTTTGATTTTTACCATTGAGTCTAGAAAGTATTTTACATAAAATGAAAGAAAGTAAAAAAAGCTTCGTTTAGGGTGATCTACTTGTAATAAATACGAAAACAAATTTTTGAATGCGGTTACATTTTTTGTCGGTATACAAAGTTAAGAATGATGGTAAAGGAGATGAAGGAAGTGATTGCTACACCCTATATAAACTTGGAGATAAACAAGGAACCAGGTGTGCATGTCGTATTGGATGAAACAAAAAAAGATGGTGTTTATTTTATTAAATTAACGGTCAAGTCGGTTAAAAAAAGAATTCTTCCAAAAATGAAATTAAAATGGAGCGTTCCGTTGTTAGATATCCAACTATATAAATCTTTACAAACTAGTAAGGTCGATGTGAGTGCCTCTTTTGTTCATTGTTTTATGAATAAGAATGGTTCTAACCGCTACACCATTGCATGTTCAGACATACGTCATCCTATTCTGTGTGCCCCCAATTGGAAAGAAATGTGTCTAGATGTAGAAATGACTTTATTTAGTGAAAGCACTTGGTCTCTTCATAGCTATGAAACTGAACTGCGAGTAGACACAAGAATGGTTGAAACAGAAGAGTTATTCAAAGATTTAGCGAAATGGTATGAGAGAAAAGAGATTAATCTAGCATCTGCTTTTGAGCATGCAACGGCAATAGATGAAAAAGGAAATGTCTCGTTAGATATTTGATGGTAAGGAGAGGGATAAAGTGGGAGTCTTATTTAATGAACGTACAAAGGAATTTCACCTGCAGGGACGCGATGTAAGTTATATCTTTTCAGTGTTGAGAAACGGGCAGCTCGGTCACTTGTACTATGGAAAAAAGCTTAAGCACCGTTCATCTTTTCAGCATTTTTTACGTGTAGAAACAAGAGGAGCTAGCGCTTCGGTATATGAAGGAGAACTAGCATTTTCTCTTGAAACAATCAAACAAGAGTATCCTTCTTATGGAACAACAGACTTCAGAGAGCCAGCCTATCAACTTCTTCAGCAAAACGGAAGCCGAATCACAAATTTTGAATACGATAACCATAAAATTTACAAAGGCAAGAAGCCATTAAACGGCTTACCTGCTACATATGTAGAAGAAGAGAGTGAAGCCACAAGTGTAGAAGTTGAACTGATTGATAAATTGCTCAATGCATCACTTATTTTAACGTATACCGTTTACGAAGACCGAAATATTATTACGCGTCACGCACGATTTGAGCATAGAGGGGAAGAAGCAGTCGATATTTTGCGCATCATGAGCGGCAGCATTGATTTGCCTACATCAAATTATGAGATGGTTCAGCTTTCCGGTGCGTGGATTCGAGAAAGACACGTGAAAACACGAATGCTTCAGCCTGGTATTCAAAGTATTTCTAGTGCGAGAGGTACAAGCAGCAGTCAGCAAAACCCATTTTTAATTTTAAAGAACCCAGATGCAACTGAACACAGTGGAGAAGCGTATGGTTTTAGTCTTGTATACAGCGGAAACTTTCTTGGACAAGTGGAAGTAGATCATTACAATGTATCAAGAATAACGATGGGCATTCATCCTTTTGATTTTCAGTGGCGACTAGAAAGTGGACAAACTTTTCAATCACCAGAACTAGTACTGGCTTATTCAAATAGCGGGCTAAACGGCCTTAGCCAAGAGTATCACGAGCTTTATCGCAAGCGTCTTGCTAGAGGAAAATGGCGGGATTTGGAGCGGCCAGTTTTAATTAATAACTGGGAAGCGACGTATTTTGATTTTAACGAAGAGAAAATTGTACATATTGCCAAAGAAGCGCAAAAGCTAGGCGTTGAACTTTTTGTATTGGATGACGGCTGGTTCGGTAAACGTAACGATGATACAACTTCTCTTGGAGATTGGTTTGTAGATGAAAATAAGCTTCCGGGCGGTATGAAGTCATTGGCTCAAAAAGTAACGGATTTAGGTATGGACTTTGGGTTATGGTTTGAACCTGAAATGATTTCAAAGCAAAGCAACTTGTATGAAAAGCATCCAGATTGGTTGATTCATGTGCCAAATCGTTATCAGTCTCATGGACGAAATCAATATGTGCTTGATTTTTCACGAGAAGAAGTAGTGAATTATATCTATGAACGAATGGAAGCTATTTTAAGTGAAGCGCCTATCTCTTATATAAAATGGGATATGAATCGAAATATAACGGAGGTTGGATCTGTTGGGCTGCCCGCGAACCGTCAGTTTGAAGTAGTACATCGCTATATTTTAGGTGTGTATGATTTGTATGAGCGACTAACAAGGAAGTTTCCGGATATTTTATTTGAATCATGTGCAAGCGGGGGCGCTAGATTTGATCCGGGAATGCTTTATTATGCTCCTCAAGCTTGGACGAGCGATAACACGGATGCGATTGAACGTCTAAAAATTCAGTACGGCACGTCTTTTGCCTATCCAATCAGTTCAATGGGAGCACACGTATCAGCCGTACCAAATCATCAAGTACGCAGAGTAACAAGTCTAGAAACAAGAGGAGACGTTGCGTATTTTGGCGCATTTGGTTATGAGTTAGATGTTACGCTGATGACAGAAGATGAAAAAGAAACCGTAAAACAACAAATTCAGTATTATAAAAAACACCGATCTCTTATTCAAAATGGCATATTCTATCGTTTAAAAAGTCCGTTTGAACAAGATGGAAATGTGACGAGCTGGATGGTTGTTTCATCCGATCAAAAACAGGCAATCATCGGTTATTATCAAGTATTAGCTAGACCAAATCCTTCTTACGAACGCATTGAGCTAAAAGGGCTTCAACCTGATTATGAATATACAGTGATGGAAACAGATCAAACAGCTTATGGAGATGAGCTCATGTACGCAGGTATTGCTCTAACTCATGAGTATTCGGGTGTTGAAGCATACGATGAAAAATCTGGAGACTTTGTATCGGTTATTTACACACTGCAAGCGCAATAAGCAAAAAGCCACTTCTATATCATAGAAGTGGCTTTTTGAGTTAACTATTATTTATACAGTGTTGACATAAAAGGAGAAGTAATGGTAACTTTTAGTTATAATTGTTAACTTTATATTTTTTTAGTTTACTAAAGTGGAGGGGAATCGATGGAAACCACAAGTTTAAGAGATTGGAAAGCACTTGCTCAGTCTATTATTAAAGGGAAAGAAATTACATATAACGAAGCGCTTCAACTTCTTCATGTACCGGATGAAGAAGTGTTAGAGGTCATGAATGCCGCGTACTTAATTCGTCATCATCATTATGGAAAAAAAGTAAAGCTTAATATGATTATTAATACTAAATCAGGTTTATGTCCAGAAGACTGTGGATATTGTTCGCAGTCGATTGTATCAGAAGCGCCGATTGATAAGTATGCGTGGTTAACAAAAGAGAAAATTGTAGAAGGTGCTTTTGAAGCTCAAAAAAGAAAAGCAGGTACATATTGTATCGTGGCGTCAGGCCGCCGCCCTACTGATAAAGAAGTAGCGCACGTAGTGGGAGCGGTAAAAGAAATCCGTCAAAAGACAGACTTGAAAATCTGTGCCTGTCTAGGGTTTTTAACAGATGATCAAGCACACGAACTAGTCGAGGCGGGTGTTCATCGCTATAATCATAATTTAAATACTCACGCTGATAACTATGACAATATTTGTTCTACGCATGGCTATGAAGATCGAGTTGATACGGTTACTACATCTAAAAAAGCAGGTTTGTCACCTTGTTCCGGTGCGATTTTTGGAATGGGCGAGACAAATGAACAAGCCGTTGAATTAGCTTTTCAAATTAAAAAGTTAGATGCAGATTCTATTCCATGCAACTTTCTTGTTGCCGTTCCAGGAACGCCTCTAGAAGACAAAAAGGCGTTAAAGCCAATGCAATGCTTAAAGCTGTTAGCGATGATGCGTTTTGTAAATCCAACCAAAGAAATTCGAATTTCAGGAGGCAGAGAAGTCAACCTCAGATCACTTCAGCCGCTTGGTTTGTTTGCTGCAAACTCAATTTTTGTAGGTGATTATTTAACGACTCAAGGTCAAGAACCTACAGCTGACTGGGGTTTAATTGAAGATTTAGGATTTGAAATTGAAGAATGTGCACTGTAAAGCCGTTGAGAAATCAACGGTTTTTTGATTTTTAGGCAATTTACAGGAACTAAACGGTTTTTTTACAAAACTCAACAGCTTCTTTATATTTCCTTCATAAATAACCATTATTATAAAACATGTGAACGATAAGTGAATAGTGACTAAGGTTATGAAATTGAGAAACCACAAAAAACAATAGGTCTATATCAACATCCTATGCGTTTTTTGTGGTTTTTTTATAAATGAAAGGAATGCATCGTTTTGAATAAGGAAGCCGATTTCTTACAACAGCTTGGGCAAGACCGTTTAATTGCATCCATTAAAAGTCCGAAAAATTTAGAGCAATTTTTAGAAACAGAGATCCAGGCCGCTTTTTTATTAACGGGCAACATTAGTGTAATTAAACGCTACGTAGATTTACTCAAACAGCATAATCGAATGGTTTTCTTACACATTGAAAAAATTCCGGGAATTAGCTATGACCGGGAAGGGCTTAAATTTCTTGCTAAGTTTGTAAAGCCTACAGGTATCGTAACCACTAAAAGTTCACTCATTAATTACGCAAAGCAGGAAGGTCTGGTTGCTATTCAGCGGCTGTTTTTAGTGGATACAGACGCAGTAGCACAAGGGTTAAAAACCGTTCAAGATATTAAACCGGATGCATTAGAACTAATGCCAGGATTAATTCCGGAGATGATAGAGAAAATCGTTAAAAAAACAAGTATCCCTATTATTACAGGTGGACTCATTCAAAATGAAAGCCATATCCAAGCTGCTTTAAAAGCTGGGGCTACGGCAGTTTCTACAGGGAAATCATGGCTGTGGAAAAAATAAGAATGAGAGAGAAAGGAGCGTTTTTAATGAAAAAAGTAGAGCTAGTTAACATTGGAAAGTCATACGATCAAAAAACAAATGTCATTCAAGATATTAACGTCACAATTGAACCTGGAGAATTCTTCGTATTAGTAGGTCCTTCAGGATGTGGAAAAAGTACAATGCTGCGAATGATTGCGGGATTAGAAGAAGTCACGCAGGGAGAACTGCTAATTGGAGATGTAAAAGCAAATAAACTGCTTCCAAGTCAGCGCGATCTGTCCATGGTGTTTCAAAACTATGCTTTATATCCGCATTTGACAGTAGAACAAAATATTCTTTTTGGCCTGCATACAAAGAAGATTTCAAAGCAAGAACAGCAAAAGCGCTGCAGGGAAGCAGCAGAGATGCTTGGTTTAAGTGAATATCTAAAGAGAAAGCCTAGACAGCTTTCGGGAGGACAGCGTCAGCGTGTAGCGCTTGCGCGTGCTATTGTTACTCATTCGCCTATTTGCTTGATGGATGAGCCGTTATCAAACTTAGATGCGAAGCTGCGCGCGAAGATGAGGTCAGAAATTCGCCAGATTCAGCGTAAGTTAGGTATTACGATGATTTATGTCACGCACGATCAAACAGAGGCGATGACGATGGCAGATCGAATGATGATTTTAAATGGAGGAAATATTCAACAAATTGGACGTCCGCTTGATATTTACAATGCACCAAAGAACACGTTTGTAGCATCTTTTATAGGTTCTCCCCCTATGAATTTATCAAACGTTTCTATAGAAAATAACTTACTAGTTTTTGAAGATAGAAGAGCTATTTCTATGAGTACATCACACAGTAACCTTAACGGTAAAAAAGAAGTTGTGGTTGGAGTGAGACCTGAGCATATACAGCTTGCGACAAACGATAATACGAGTTTTATTGTAGAAGTAGATAATGTAGAAATTCTAGGCACGGAAACACTGCTTACATTTCATATGGGAGACAAGCAGTGGATGGCTAAGTGGAACGGTCAATGGAATATAAAAGTGGGAGAGCGCGTCCCTATTTTTATCGATCCAAAACATCTGTTTTTATTTGATAACGATACAGATTCATGCTTGCACTATGAACCATCAACGGAAGATTTAACTGTAAAGGGGGCATTTGTATGAGTGCTGTTACCAAAACAGCAAACTCGCCTGTTTCTGTTTCATCAAATCCAAAAGAAAAGAAGTCAATGCCTAACCTATTGGTAGGATTATCTTACTTGCTGCCATCATTATTGTTATTTGGTGTATTTCTTTTCTACCCAATGATTAAGACCTTATATTTAAGTCTTTTTATTACAGACACACAGGGAACTCCCTTGAAATTTGTAGGATTACAAAATTTCTCATATCTATTTACAGATCCAAACTTTTTACAAAGTATGAAAGCCACTTTTTTATTTGTACTCTACACGGTGCCTATAGGTTTAATTATTGCCTTATTCCTAGCGCTAATCGCAAATGAAAAGCTAAAAGGAATTGGTTTTTTCAGAACAATGTTTTCATCTACGATGGGAATGAGCGTAGCGGCTTCTTCTGTAATTTGGATGTTTATGTATAACTCAACAATCGGTGTTATCAATAAAGTATTAAATCTTGTAGGCATTCATGATGTGCAGTGGTTATTAGATCCTAAGTATGCGCTGATTGCTGTGTCTATCTCTACGATTTGGATGAACATTGGATTTACTTTTTTAATCTTACTTGGCGGTTTGCAAAATATTGATGAAAAGCTGTATGAAAACGCGCGTATTGCTGGAGTTAGCTATTGGTATCAGCTCCGTAAAATTACGCTTCCTATGCTTTCGCCAACGCTGTTTTTTATCATTACCGTTTCTTTTATTAACGCGTTTCAAACGTTTGGACAAATTGACATTTTAACAAAAGGCGGACCTACAGATTCTACGAATGTCATTGTTTATTCAATCTACAAAGATGCATTTGTGAACTATAATGTTGGTTCTGCAAGCGCTCAAGCTACAATCTTGTTTTTCTGTATTCTACTGGTTACGGCTCTTCAATTTAAGCTTGGAGAAAGGAAGGTACATTATCAATGAGCATCACGAGAAAATGGACAACTTACTTGCTGCTCATTGCAGCTACTTTAGTATTGATGTTTCCTATCCTATACGCTTTTTCCATTAGTTTTATGAGTGGAGCGGAAGTGTTGGAAGGAAAGATTTGGCCGTCATCTTTTTCACTTGAAAATTATCGGGATGCTTTTGAAAAAGTTCCACTGCTTCATTATTTAATTAACAGTTTTGCTGTATCTATCTTCGTCATGGCTGGGCAGCTGTTAGTTTCAAGTTTGGCAGCTTTTGCATTTGTATTTATTAAATTTAAAGGAAGAGATGCTATTTTCTTTCTCTTTATTTCTACGATGATGATTCCATGGGAAGCAACGATGGTTCCTAACTTTTTAACAGCGCAAAAGTTAGGGTGGATTAATAACTATTTAGGATTAACAATTCCTTTTTTCGCCTTAGCATTTGGAACCTTTTTATTGCGCCAACAGTTTAAAACCATTCCGAATGAGTTATATGAAGCTTCTCAAGTCGCAGGGATCAGTCGCTTCCGTTTCTTTTGGAACGTGGTGCTTCCTGTGTCTAAAACAAGCTTAGTTACGCTTGGCGTATATAGCTTTTTAACAACATGGAATATGTATTTATGGCCACTATTAGTGACAAATACAGAGGATGTTCGTACCGTTCAGATTGGTTTAAAACAAATGCAAACACAAGAGATTTCAACTGATTGGGGAGTGGTTATGGCCGCTGTCGTTGTTGTTATCTTACCGACATTATTACTATTATTCCTAGGTCAAAAACGTCTTCAAAAAGGATTAACCCAAGGTGCAATTAAATAGGAGAGTGAATGTGATGAAAAAGATATTGGCTATCGTAACGGCATGCTTGCTAGTTATTCTAGGTGCTTGCTCAAATTCAACTGGTTCTTCGGAAGCGCAAGAAACAAAAAAAACAGCATCAGGTAAAACAGAAGTCGTATTTTGGCACGCTATGAGCGGTGACCTTGAAAAATCACTCAATAAAATTGTCGATGAGTACAATAAATCTCAGGACAAAGTCGAAGTAAAACCTGTTTTCCAAGGAACGTATGAGGAAGCACAAACAAAATTTAATACAGTAGCAGGAACAAAGGATGCACCCGCTATTATGCAAACGTTCGAAGTAGGAACGAAATTCATGATAGACAGCGGTAAGATTCAGCCTGTTCAAAAGTTTATCGATCAAGACCACTATGATACTTCACAGTGGGAGAAGAACATTTCAAGCTATTACCAAGTAGATGGAAAGCAATATTCAATGCCATTTAACTCTTCAACACCTGTTCTTGTTTACAATAAAGATGCTTTTAAAAAAGCAGGGTTAGATCCTGAAAATCCTCCAAAAACGTATGATGAATTAAAGGCAGCTGCAAAGAAGTTAACAGAAAAACAAGGAAATAAAACATCGCAATATGGTTTTTCAATTCTAAATTACGGATGGTTTTTTGAAGAGCTAGTTGCTTCTCAAGGCGGCTTGTATGTAGATCACGAAAACGGCCGTAAAGGTGATGCTGAGAAGGCAGTATTTAATGGAAAAGAAGGACAAAACGCATTTAATTTAATCAATGATATGTATAAAGAAGGTACATTCTACAATGTAGGACAAAACTGGGATGATATGCGCGCAGCATTTCAATCTAAAAAAATTGCAATGTTCCTGGACTCATCAGCAGGTATTAAAACATTAGTAGACAATGCTCCATTTGAAGTAGGCGTATCAGATCTTCCTGTGCCAAAGGAAGAGGATCGCCAAGGAGTAGCTATCGGGGGAGCATCTTTATGGATGTCTAAAGGAATTAGTGATGAAACATCCAAAGCGGCGTGGGACTTCATGAAATATTTAGCAACACCAGAAGTTCAGGCAAAATGGCACGTGGAAAGTGGCTATTTTGCGGTTAATCCTAAAGCATATGATCAAGAAATTGTAAAGAAAGAATGGAGAAAATATCCTCAACTAAAAGTGACGGTTGATCAGCTGCATAAAACTAAATCAACTCCCGCAACACAAGGCGCTTTAATTTCGGTATTTCCGGAATCACGTCAAAAGGTAGTAACAGGAATGGAAAGCCTGTACCAGGGAGTAAAGCCGAAAGAAGCACTTGATCAAGCTGCAAAAGAAACAAATAGAGCATTAGAAGTAGGGAATCAAAAATAACCTATGATTACGAAGCTCGTCTTTCAAGTTATTTTGAGGACGAGCTTTTTATTTAGTGAATAACTAGTTAGGGGAGATGGAAGACAATGAACACTTCAATTAATCTTTATGCGCATCGCGGCTTTAGTGGACGGTATCCTGAAAATACAATGATTGCATTTGAAGAAGCTAGAAAAATGCGGGTTGCAGGTATTGAATTGGATGTACAATTAACAAAAGACGGGGAAATAGTAGTTATTCACGATGAGCGAATTGATAGAACAACGAACGGAATGGGGTATGTTCAAGAGTTTTCATATAAACAGCTTCGTTTATTCGATGCTGGAAGCTGGTATGATTCTCGTTTTTCTAACCAATCAATTCCTGCTTTAATAGAAGTGTTTGAGTGGATGATGGACAAAAAGGCAAAATTGACTCTGAATATTGAATTAAAAAATGACCAAATTTACTATCCAAAACTTGAAGAAAAGGTTCTTCGTCTAATTGATGAGTTTAATTTAGAAGATCAAGTTATTTTGTCATCTTTTAACTATGATAGCTTGGCTAAAGTGAGATCTCTCCATTCATATATACCAACAGGTTTTTTATTTGAAGGGGTGAGCGAAGATGCTATTGGAAAAGCAAAATCGATAAGAGCGCACCTACACTGTGATATGTCGTTTGCTCTTTCTTCATACGGGAAAAAAGCAAAGCAAGAGGGATTAGACTTACGGGTATATACAATTAATGAAATGAATGACTTTTTGAAGCTCCAGCAGGCTTCAGTAAAAGTAGTGATGACAGATTACCCTAACCGTTTTTCCTCTACAATGTTCAAAGGATGACGTAGAAAGAAGCCGGGACAAAAGTACTTGACCCACAGTGAAAAACGAACCCTTGATCAACATGTTTGATTAGTGGTTCGTTTTTTGTTGTGGTGAACGTAAGTTTCATCTGTTTTGTTCCTTCTAGCAGTTGATTGGAGGGCAAGACGAAAATTCCTGCGGAAAAAGCGGAACAGGTGAGACTCCGCAGGAGCGGAAGCGACGAGGAGGCTCAGCGGCCGCCCGCGGAAAGCGAGGTCTTGCATGGAAATCAACTGCGGTGTAACAAGCGGTTCAGCTCATGTATCCCATTTGTTCGTCTTTAGGTTGGATTAAGTTCGTTATGTCTTAATCTTTTTTTGAAAAAAATTTTATTCTATTCTGAATAGTATAAAATTTATATTGTGAAATTGTTTTATAGATGATATATTGAGAATAGATTATAATGTTCCTTATGAAAGCGAATACATGTTGCGTAGCTCCGCAAACGTTCATTTGCCGGTCCCTAGCATCGTCTGTTATCTCTTTTAGGAGGAATAAAAACTCATGTATGATCAAGATACTATCTACATTATTGGAGATGCCAAAGCTCCTCAAAGCAATCCGATTACTAAAAAGTTCAATCAGTATTTTTTAGGGTTGGTAGTTGATAAAACAAATGGGAAAATTGTTGATGTGGAATGCTCAGCGACGATTGAGTTGACCGTTCGATTTGTTCAATCGATTTTTATTGGACGTCACATAAGTGATCCCACCCTTACAGACGAAATTAACAGCCGCTACTTCGGGTCTTCCCAAAAAGCGCTGGTGGTAGCGTTTCATGATGCACAGAAAAAATATCAGCAAATAACAGCTGCTTTGTCTACATAGACCTAGACGAAATCCAGCCTGACGTTTTCAAACGTTGGGCTGGATTTTGTTTTGTATAAAAATATTTTCGTGGAGATGAAGGGGGAAGAATAAATGATTCAAGATGGATTTATGTATGTGAGTGTGTTAACTGCCTTTGCTGCGCTCATGGTAGGGATTGAAAAAAGATTTAAAGCCAATCGATTTTTCAAATTTATCCCGGGTATTGTACTTATTTATATAGGAGCTGCTCTTATGCAAACGGCAGGGTTATTTGGGGATAGCGAATCAAATGTCGCCATGTATACGGGTGTTAAAAATGCACTGCTTCCGGCCATGCTGATGCTTATGCTGTTAAAGTGTGATGTTCGAAGTGTAATTAAACTTGGTCCAAGAATGCTGGGAGGATTCATCGTCGCGGTTTTTAGCATAATGGTAGGTTTTATCCTCGTCTATGCCATCTTTAAGAATTTCTATGTAGAGGATACGTGGAAAGCTTTTGGTGCTTTATCAGGAAGTTGGACCGGAGGATCAGCTAACATGGTTGCTCTCCAAGGGATTTTGGATGTTCCAGAAAATATATTTGGCTACGCTCTTATGATGGATACGATTAACTATGCCGTATGGGTTATGTTTATGTTTTGGCTTGTACCATTTGCATCTAAATTTAATAAATGGACAAAAGCAGACGTCAGCTTTATTGAGAATAGTATAGATGAAGTCGCAGCAACTTCTGAAAGCGAAAAAGAAGGCCCTCAGTTTCAGCATCTTCTTTATTTACTTGGTCTAGGTTTGTTCGTTTCGGCATTTTCTACATTTATCGGAGGGCGTTTGCCTGAAGTGGGAGCGGTTATTAATGCAACGAGCTGGACGATTATGATTGCTTCTGTCGTTGGTCTAGTGCTTGCTGTAACCCCAGCGGCAAAAATTCCAGGTACGCTCGATGTATCAAACGTTATGTTATACATCGTTGTAGCGTTAATTGCTTCTCAATCAGATTTTTCAAATTTAGCTCAGGCTCCTATTTACTTAGTATCTGGTTTTCTCATTATGTTCGTGCACTTAGTGATCATGCTGTTGCTAGCTAAACTATTTAAATATGATTTATTTACGCTCGGAGTAGCAAGTTTAGCTAATATTGGTGGAATGGCGTCTGCTCCAATGCTTGCAGCTGCTTATAACCGTGCACTGATTCCGGTAGGAGTCATTATGGCTCTGATGGGTTCCTTCTTAGGTACTTATTTTGGTATGATGATCGCCAAAATTTTAGGGGCGATTTAAGAATAAACCAAAAATACGTATGAAAGAATATTTGTGCTGAATCGAAAGGAAGCGATTGAAATGATAATTAAAGACATAACTGTAAAGCATCAAACCGTTCCACTGCTCGTTCCGTTTAAAACAGCGCTTCGAACAGCAACAGAGATAGACAGTATAAGTGTAGAGATTCAGTTAGAAAACGGAATAAAAGGAAAAGGAGCGGCTTCGCCAACATATGTTATTACAGGCGATTCTTTAGAAGGCATTCAAGCTGCACTTCAAGGACCTATTAAACTAGCGCTAATAGGGGAGGATATACGTCAGTTTCAAAAACTCTTAAAAAAAATTCAAAGCTGCTGTATTCACAATTCAAGTGCTAAAGCGGCTGCTGATATCGCTTTGCATGATGCTTATACAAAGTTTCTCAACATTCCTTTATATGCTTTCTTGGGCGATAAGCAGCCTATCTCTACGTGTATGACGATAAGTGTTGATACACCTGAGAAAATGGCTGAAGATGCACAAAAAAGTGCAGCGGACGGATTTGACATTTTAAAAGTAAAGGTAGGTTCAATTCCTGAGCTAGACCTTGAACGTATTAAACATATTCGATCTGTCATTCCGGATCATGTAAAACTTCGTTTGGATGCAAATCAAGGATGGACTCCAAAACAAGCAGTGCAATTAATTAATGAAATGGAAACTCTCAACTTTGGTATTGAATTGGTAGAACAACCTGTCCCTGCTCATGATTGGGAAGGGTTAAAGTTTGTGACTGAACGAGTAAACGTACCCATTATGGCAGATGAGAGTCTATTTTCTGCCAAAGATGCATTAAGGCTTGTAAGCGGGCGGTACGTGGATCTTTTGAATATTAAGTTAATGAAGTGCGGAGGAATTAATGAAGCAAGAAAAATCGCAAGTATTGCTGAGGCGAACGGTGTTGCATGTATGATTGGAAGCATGATGGAACCCTCACTTTCCGTGGGAGCAGCTGCTCATCTGGCAGCCGCTCATCCGAATATCACGTATTTTGACTTAGATGCTCCTCTTTGGCTTTCAACTGAACTGGATGTGTTAAAGTACAGCGGTCAAGAGGTTTTCTTATCAGATCTTCCTGGAATAGGAGAAATCACCGTTCCTATCTCAAAATAAAAGGATAGTAATATAGTAGAAGGAGAGAGACGATGAATATAAAACGTTGGCTTTTGACGGCAACAACAGTTATTTTAGCTACATTTGGGGTCAGTGCAGTTCCTGCTGTTCATGCTTCTGAAGAAAAAGAAACTGCTTATATAGATGTCGCAGCAGCTACTCTGTGGACAGCACCAAACATCTTGCGTGAAGTGGACGCTCCGTCAGCTACTAATCCTGTAGATATGAAAAAGTGGACCACATCGATGAATTTGAAACAGAAGCAGCAGTTATCTAGCGATGGGATGCTTGAGACACAAGCGTTATATGGAAACAAAGTAACGGTTTTAGACGAACAAGGAGACTGGGTCAAAGTAGCTGTAGACGGACAGCCTACTTCTCGAAATGAATTAGGATATCCCGGATGGATGCCTACCAAACAATTAACCTATAGCAAAAGGTACGAACAGTATGCAAAGAAGCCTTTTGTAATGGTGACGGCTCCGACTACTTATTTATATCATTCGCCTTCTTTAAAAAAGAAAGGTATTGAAGTTAGCTATAATACGCGCTTACCTCTTTTGGCAAAATCAAAGAGTGCATATAAAGTATTAAAACCAAATGGAAAGACAGCATGGATTTCTACAAAAGCAGGAAAAATCTACGCGTCTCAAAAAGATATTCCTGTACCAACTGGCACGGAGCTTGTTGAAAGTGGAAAGGCATTTTTAAATCTTCCATATTTATGGGCTGGCATGAGCGGTTTTGGATTTGACTGCTCTGGATTTACGTTTACGATGTACCAATCCCATGGTATTACGATTCCACGTGACTCAGGGCCACAGTCTCGAGCAGGGAAACCAGTAGATATGAACAACCTTCAACCTGGAGACTTATTGTTCTTTGCCTATAACCAAGGAAAAGGAAGCGTCCACCATGTAGCAATGTATGCGGGAGATGGCATGATGATTCATTCGCCGAACTCCGAGCGGACAGTAGAGATTATTCCTTTAAACACGAAGGGATATATTGAAGAGTATGCAGGTGCACGTCGTTATTTACCTTAATCAGTAAGATAAGCAAGAAGCTCTTTTTGTGAAGGGCTTCTTTTTTAATATAGAGTATAGATAAAAAATTAGAAAATTTAGTTTATTTACGTTTAATTACTTCTCAGTAAGGGAAGAAGTTAAATAAGAGAAAAAAATCATTTTTCTTCTTGAAACATATTGACTTTATATGCAAAGCGTTATATTATTATAAAGCGTCGTTGAGACATACTCGTAACAACGAAGCTGAAAAAAGAATTTTAAAAAGTTGTTGACATTACGTTGATAACTTGATAAAATAATAAAGTCGCTTAAGAGCGGCGGTTGAACTTTGAAAACTGAACAAAGCGACAAACGTCAACGTTAATTTTTATTTTT
>NZ_JBZVWT010000018.1:0-49410 GCF_058629175.1 Priestia sp. MDV22-iso46 | reverse complement strand
TAAAAAATAAAATTTAACGTTGACGTTTGTCGCTTTGTTCAGTTTTCAAAGTTCAACCGCCGCTCTTAAGCGACTTTACTATCTTATCAAGTTATTAACGTAATGTCAACAATTTTTTTATTTCTTTTTGTTGTTTTCGCTTGTCTGCGTTAGCAACAGATATAAATATACCAAATCAATTTCATAAAAACAAGAGGTAAATTAAAAGTTTAAATTTTCTAATATTATCAACTAAAAAAAAGATGGCCGTAGCCATCTCTTTTTTAGCGCTGACGCATGTGTGGGAATAATAGTACATCACGGATTGACGGTGCATTTGTTAGTAACATAACAAGGCGGTCAATACCGATTCCTAGACCACCTGTAGGTGGCATACCATATTCTAATGCCTCAATGAAGTCATCATCCATCTCATGCGCTTCATCATTTCCTTGTTCTTTCTCTTTCAACTGAGCTTCAAAGCGCTCACGTTGGTCAATTGGATCATTTAGCTCTGTAAATGCGTTCGCGTGTTCACGCGCAACGATAAACAGCTCAAAACGGTCAGTAAAACGCGGATCTTCCGCATTTTTCTTAGCCAATGGAGAGATTTCTACAGGATGTCCGTAAATGAACGTTGGTTGAATTAACTGCTCTTCTACTTTTTGTTCAAAGAATTCATTTACAATATGTCCATATTGCATATGTTCAGTGATTTCTACCCCGTGTTCTTTCGCTAAAGCACGAGCTTCTTCAACAGATGTTTCTCCCCAGAAGTCTACGCCCGTATATTGTTTAATAGCATCGACCATATGAAGTCTTGTCCACTCTGGAGTTAAATCCACCTCTTGGTCGCCGTACTGAATCTTTGTTGTACCAAGCACTTCTTGCGCAATGTGTGCAATTAAGTTCTCTGTTAAAGCCATGATATCTTTGTAGTCCGCATACGCTTCGTACAATTCGATCATTGTAAATTCAGGGTTGTGACGTGTAGATACACCTTCATTACGGAATACACGGCCAATTTCATATACTTTTTCTAATCCACCTACGATTAAACGTTTTAAATGAAGTTCAATCGCAATACGCATATAAAGTTCCATATCAAGCGCATTGTGGTGTGTCACAAACGGACGAGCTGCTGCTCCACCTGCGATTGAATGCATCATCGGTGTTTCAACTTCTAAGTATCCATGATTATCTAAGTAACGGCGCATCGATTGAATAATGCGGCTTCTTGAGATAAATGTTTGTTTACTTTCTGGGTTTGTAATTAAATCTAAGTAACGTTGACGGTAGCGCTGTTCAATATCTTTTAAACCATGATATTTATCTGGAAGTGGACGAAGCGCTTTTGTTAGTAACGTAAAATCTTTTACTTTAATAGAAAGTTCGCCAACTTTTGTTTTGAATAAAACACCTTCAACCCCTACCAAGTCACCGATATCTACGCTGCTGAAGATTTCGTACTGTTCTTCGCCAATTGCATCTTTACGTACATAAAGCTGAATTTGTCCTGTTAAATCTTGAACGTGAGCGAAACCTGCTTTTCCTTTTCCACGCTTTGTCATAATACGACCAGCTAGTGACACAGGCACTTCATTTTCTTCTAACTGTTCTTTTGTTAACTCGTCATACTCACTAATTAATTGCTGTGATGTATGTGTACGTTCAAAACGTTGACCAAACGGATCAATACCCTGATCTCGTAGGTTGCTCATTTTTTCGCGACGAACGAGAAATTGATCATTTAATTCTTCATGACTCATCGTTTACTCATCTCCATCGTATAATTAAGTTTTCCGAAACAGAAAAAAGGCCAGCATGTTTACTGGCAACTACTACGTTTCTTTAAAATTATTATAGGTTCAGTCGTTTCTCTATGTCAAATCGCTTTATTCTTGCTTCGCTTCTCTTTTTCTTCGATTTCTCTAACAAGCTACCGAATAAACCAACAACCTGCGAACCCAAACCTTAAACTTTTTACTCTGAACTCTACTTTACGCCAATATAAAAATGAATCAACTAATAAGATTCGTTTTTACTTATGTAAATCATTACTATTATTTTCGAACATATCTATTATACCAGTTGTTTGCTCTCGAAATAATTTTACATCTTTTAAATCCGATAAACGTGTTGTGATGGTTTCAACTTTTTCTTCTGCTACAGGGAGAATAAGAGATGGAGCTAGCTCGTTTAGAGGAACCATCACAAACGCCCGTTCAAACATTCGGGGATGAGGGACGCTCAATCTATCCGTATGAATGATTTCATTACTATAAAGTAAGATATCTAAATCAAGGGTTCTAGGCCCCCATACAATCTCTCTTTTTCGACCTGCCGCTTGTTCAATGGCTTGCAAACAATCTAAAAGTTGCTCTGACGAATACGTTGTTTGTATTTTTACTACCATGTTTAAAAAGCTTGCTTGATTCGTATACCCGACCGGGGCCGTTTCATAAACAGATGAAACAGCCACTACCTTAACCTCAGAGTGTTTCATCAAGCCAGTAACTCCTGACTTCAAATGTTCCATTCGATTTTCAATATTTGATCCTAATGCAATATATGCTTCTGTTGTCATTCAACGGCTCCTTTTAATTTCAATTGCTACCGATTGATAATAACCGGGAATTGGCGGATCGGGCTTATATACCTTTACTGTACAAGCCTGCACGAGTTCGTAATTAGCAAGCAATTCAGATGCAATCGTTTCGGCCACCGTTTCAACTAACTTGAACGTGCGCTTCTCTACGACTTCCTGGCATGTTTGGTATAAATCTGCATAGCTCACCGAGTATTCTAAATTATCCGTAGTACCGGCTTGCTTTAAATCCAGTTCTACAGCTAAATCCACGTGAAAACGCTGCCCTAATTTATTTTCTTCTGGAAATACGCCATGATATCCATAGAAACGCATATCGTTCACATAAATTTTATCCATCTTTAGCCTCTCCTTTCGCTTTTATACATGTAGCTCGTGTCGACTCATTAGCGACATAGTGTAAGAGCTATACTCTTTTTGCAACTGAGCTGTCAGCGTATGGTCTCCTACTGAAAACTGCTTATCCTTTATACTTCGAAGAGGTACGATTTCTTGAATGGAATTTGTAACGAAAGCTTCATCACCCTCCAAGAGCTGTTCCACCGTAAATAAGCCTTCTACAACCTCTATGTTTTTCTTTTGTAAAAGCGTAAAGATAAACTGTCTCGTAATTCCATTTAAGATACCTGTTTCAAGAGACGGCGTATATACACAATCACCTTTTACAAAAAATAAATTTGACACAATACCTTCGGCTAAGAACCCTTCTTTTGTTAAAAAGATACCCTCTTTATTTAAGTCTGAACCAACTTCTCGCTTAGCTAGTACATTGTTTAAATAATGATGAGACTTTAATCTCATGGTTCCTTCGGGCGTATTTCGCTTCGTCTCAAGAATAAGCCCCTCTTTTACAAGGGGGCTCGATGGATGAGGCATTGATTTCATATATACGATTGTAGATGGCTTGTCGTATTCTTCCACCTGCAAGCCAATTCCGCCATTTCCTGCTGAGACATTTAATCGAACATACGCATTTCTCTCATTGTTTTTCATTAACAGACTATTAATGATTCCCAACACGTCCTGTGTAGAGTAGTCCCATACAATATTTAATTCACGTAAGCTGCTACACAGTCGATCCAGATGGTCTTCCACTAAAAATGGATGACCTTCATAAACTCGTAACGTTTCAAACAGCCCTAGGCCATACATATATCCGTGATCAAACGGAGAAATAGTGGCTTCAGACGCAGGCTTTACTTCGCCATTTACGTATATATACATATCATTACACTCGCTTTTTTTCGTAAGTTTCAATAAAATTCTTCAGCATTTCTTTACCGTAAGAAGTCATGATAGATTCAGGATGGAACTGTACTCCTTCAATAGGTAATGATTTATGGCGAATCGCCATAATTTCATCTTCTGCTGTCCACGCTGAAATCTCAAAGCAATCCGGCAGTGAACTTTTTTCTACAATCAAAGAATGATATCTCGTTGCCGTGAACGGATTATCAAGACCTTTAAAGATAGTACGGCCATCATGATGCATTTCAGATGTTTTACCGTGCATTAATTTATCCGCACGAATCACATTCCCTCCAAAAGCTTGCCCAATCGACTGATGCCCTAAGCATACGCCGAATATTGGAATCTTACCTGCAAAATACTCGATGGCTTCTAGACTGATTCCCGCTTCGTTAGGACTGCATGGTCCCGGGGAGATCATCAAGAAATCTGGATTTAGCACTTCAATTTCAGAAAGTGTAATTTCATCATTTCTTTTTACAAGAAGCTCATGCCCTAGCTCACCTAAATACTGTACTAAATTAAACGTAAAAGAATCATAATTATCAATCATTAATATCATCTTTACTCACCCTCACTCAGCTCATTTTCGCTCTGCTCTTTTGCTTTCCATAGTGCAATTGCTTTTTTCAGTGATTCTTTGTATTCGTGTTTCGGATTTGAATCAATCACAACACCCGCACCAGCCTGCACATAAGCTTGGCCGTCTTGAATAATCATAGTGCGAATCGCAATATTTAATTCCATATCTCCATTAAACCCAATCCAACCAATCGATCCTGTATAAATTCCTCGTCGAACTGGTTCAAGTTCTTCAATGATTTCCATTGTACGAACTTTAGGTGCTCCAGTAATCGTCCCTCCAGGAAAAACCGCATCTACGATATCTACAAAATCTTTGCTGCGCGCGAGCTTGCCTTTTACATTAGACACAATATGCATGACATGTGAATATTTTTCAATAACCATAAACTCGTCAACATGTACGGTACCATATTCGCTTACTCTACCAAGATCATTACGCTCCAAGTCAACAAGCATCACATGCTCTGCACGCTCTTTTTCGTTATGAATAAGCTCATCCGCTAACTGTTGGTCTTCTTGATCATCCTTACCGCGAGAGCGCGTTCCCGCAATCGGTCTCGTACTGATTTCATCACCGGCTTTTTTCACTAATAGTTCTGGTGAACAGCTCACAATGTGAAATTCTTCTGTCTGCATATAAGACATGTAAGGAGACGGGTTGATTTTTCGTACCTGTTCGTAGATATGCATAGGATGAGTTTGAAGCTGTTGAGACTGTCGAACAGATAAGTTCACTTGAAACACATCGCCTTGCCCAATGTACTCATGTACGCGAGTTGTGGCATCTGAAAAAGCAGCTTCAGACATCGAAACCTCACTCTTTTCGGCAACACGATGAATCCGCTCATATGAGAGTCCTTCAGTACTTGCCTCCATCCAGTCCTTTTTGTATTGATCAATACGCTTATGTGCCTGCTCTTTACAATCTGCTTCGTCATTAACGATAATCCAGAGCTTTTCCTTTTCTTGATCGTATACAAATACGTCATCGAAAATAAGGAAATAAACGTCCGGCGTTTTCAATGAATCTTCAGCAAGGTCAGGTATGGTTTCTACATAGCGGATATAATCATAGCTAATAAAGCCAATTGCTCCACCTTGAAAAGGAGGAAGATCTGGATTCACCTCTGATTCAAACTTCTTCATCCAGTCTCGCATAAGATGAAGCGGATTACCTTTTTGAACAGTAGCTTGGTCATCCGTTTTGATATGAAGCTCGTTTTGTTCGCCTCGCAAAATGGCTACAGGTTTTAATCCCATCATTTGAAACTTTCCGCCTCGACCGCTTTCAAGCAGGATATGATTCGGTTCCTCTTTTGACAACTCTTGATATTTTTTGAACCATTGGTTTTTAGAGATAGAAATAGATTCGCCCCAAGTCATTCTTTGCTGCATTTGTTCACTCTCCTAAAAATAAATCACCTGCTTTCATTTTACATGATTCTTAGATGAAAAAAAACAGCTTCATATAGAAGCTGTTTTTTTATCGTTTTTATGCTTGTGTTTGTTCCTCGAATTGGAACAATGGAGTACTTAGGTAACGCTCACCGTTACTTGGAATAATCGCTAACACTTTTTTACCTTTTCCAAGCTGTTTTGCAGCTTTTAACGCAGCATAAATCGCAGCCCCAGAAGAGATACCTACTAGTACACCTTCTGTTTTTGCTACTTTACGGGCATATTCAAAAGCTTGGTCGTTTTGAACAGCGACAACTTCGTCATATACTTCCGTGTTAAGCGTATCCGGAACAAAGTTTGCACCAATTCCTTGAATTTTATGAGGTCCTGGTTGACCACCGCTTAAAATCGGAGAATCAGCTGGCTCTACCGCATAAATTTTGATATTTGGATACTTTTCTTTTAACACTTCACCAGCACCTGTAATAGTACCGCCAGTACCGATACCTGCCACAAATCCATCTAGCTGATCGCCAAACTGCTCGATAATTTCTTTAGCCGTTGTTTGACGGTGCACTTCTGGGTTCGCCTCGTTTTGGAACTGCTGAGGAATAAAGTAGCCGTGCTCTTTTGCAAGCTCAGTTGCTTTATTAACCGCCCCTTTCATTCCTTCTGGACCTGGTGTTAACACTAACTCTGCACCGTACGCACGAAGCAGATTACGACGCTCAATACTCATCGTTTCAGGCATTGTTAAAATAGCACGGTATCCTTTTGCTGCAGCTACCATTGCTAAGCCAATTCCTGTGTTACCACTTGTTGGTTCAATGATTGTGTCGCCAGGTTTTAACACACCTTTTGCTTCCGCATCTTCGATCATCGCTAATGCTATACGATCTTTTACGCTGCTCCCCGGGTTCATAAATTCTAATTTTAAATATACATCCGCCATATCTTCTTCAACTAGACGGTTTAGTTTTACGATTGGTGTTTGACCAATTAACTCTGTAATTGAATTTGCAATACGTGCCATATGACCACTCCTAATACCAACTAATTTTATTGATTTTGTATACAATTTATCAGATGTTTTCTAAATTGTCAATCATTTTGTCTTTCCATTTACCTAATTTTGTTATATTTTTAGATCAATATATACAGAAATAGAACTTAATATCTATAAAAAAGGCGCTCATTTATAAAATGACGCCTTTTAAGAATCTTTTATTTCATTTAAATTGCTTGTTCTTTCATTTCTTCAAGCTGCTTTTTATCAAAACGATAGGTCTCATTACAGAAATGACACTGGGCTTCAGCTTGGCCGTCTTCCTCAATCATCGATTGAATCTCTTCTTGTCCTAAGCTGATAATAGCATTGGCAATTCTTTCTTCTGAGCACTGACATTTGAACTCTACAGGCATTGTCTCCAGAAACTTTACATTTTCTTTTCCAAGAACTTCTTCTAAGATTTCTTCAGGAGAAAGACCTTTTTGAATCAGTTTTGAAATTGGTTCAATCGTCTGTAAGCGTTGTTCAATAGCTGTAATCGTTTTATCATCTGTTCCTGGCAGAAGCTGAATGATAAATCCGCCCGCAGCTAAGATCGTGTTATCAGGGTTAACAAGTACACCTACACCTACTGAAGATGGGACTTGTTCAGATGTCACAAAATAATACGTGAAATCCTCTCCTAATTCTCCCGATACAATAGGTACTTGTCCGTTAAATTGATCACGCATTCCGATATCTTTTACGACACTTAGCGTGCCATCTGTACCTACAGCACGTGCTACATCTAATTTTCCATGCTGATTTAAATCGAAGTGCGTTTGTGGATTCGTTACATATCCGCGCACTTCCCCTTTAGCATTGCTGTCTACTAAAATAACGCCAATTGGGCCGCGACCTTCAATTTTAATTGTTAGCTTTTGCTCACCCTTTAGCATAGCCCCCATCATGACTCCCGCAGTCATTGAACGTCCCAATGCTGCAGAGGCTGTAGGCCATGTATAGTGACGGCGCTGCGCTTCTCCAACTGTATCCGTTGTTTTTACTGCATAAGCGCGAACTTGACTATTGTAAGCTAGTGCTTTTACTAAATAGTCACCCATAATATACACCTCTTACTCCATATTTTTTGTATAAATTATTTGCAATCCTTTTAAAGTCAAAAATGGATCCACAATATCAATAATATCCGACTCTTTAGCAATCAATGTTGCGAGTCCTCCAGTAGCAATAACTTTAGGATTTACTGTTGCTTGCTCTTTCATTCTTGCTACAATTCCTTCTACTTGTCCAACGTATCCATATAAAATACCTGCTTGCATCGCAGATACTGTATTTTTTCCCACAATGCTATTTGGTCGCGCAATTTCAATTCGCGGAAGCTTAGATGCTCTTGAATAAAGAGCTTCTGTCGAAATATTAATACCAGGGGCAATCGCACCACCCATATATTGCTTATTTTCATCAATATAGCAATACGTGGTTGCGGTACCAAAATCAACGATAATTAAAGGGCTTCCGTATAGCTGAATTCCAGCAACAGCATTTACAATACGGTCTGCTCCCACTTCACGCGGATTTTCATATTTAATATTTAAACCCGTCTTAATTCCAGGACCAACAACAAGCGGCTTTAAATGAAAATACTTTTGACACATTCTCTCCAATGCAAACATAATAGGAGGAACAACAGAGGAAATAATAATACCATGAATATCTTTAAAAGATAAACTAACGTGCTCAAGCAAGGCTTTGATTGTCATGCCATACTCGTCTTCTGTTTTATTACGGCTTGTTTCTACACGCCAATGATACTTTAATTCATCTCCATCGTATACACCTAATACCGTATTCGTATTTCCAACATCTAATACAAAAATCATTTCAATCACCACTTTATATAAATTCAGTATTCACACTGAAACCATCATACCATAACTGGTAAATAGACGTGTATATTCTAGATAAAATAGGAATATAATGACACGATTCTCTAGTGGATATCCTACTTATCCACCATATATACGAAAACCTTTTATCAAATCCAACTTTTGCTCATAAAAAAATCAGTGGAGAATATCTCCACTGATTTTTATTGTCTTATGCTTTTGGCTCTTCATCGTCTGTCTTTGTTTGGATGTTTACTTTAACATCTTCATCTGTTACGTGACTAGAACGGTCTGGAAGAGTTCCATGATCTACTAAGTGGTTGATTTGCTCAGCGTCTAACGTTTCTACTTCTAACAATGTTTGAGCTACAAGCTCTAACTTGTCACGGTTTTCCGTTAAGATCTGCTTCGCACGCTCATAGCTTTCTTTAATGAAACGTTGGATTTCATTATCAATTTCATGAGCAATCGCATCACTGTAGTTTTGTTCACTGTGTAAATCACGACCTAAGAATACTTGGCCTTGTTGTGATTGACCGAATTGCATTGGTCCTAACTTTTCACTCATACCGTATTCTGTTACCATTTTACGAGCGATGCTTGTTGCACGCTGGAAGTCATTGTGAGCACCTGTACTCACTTCGCCGAAAATAATTTCCTCAGCTACGCGACCACCAAGCAATCCAACAATTTTATCCAGCAGCTCTGGCTTCGTCATAAAGTAGCGATCTTCTTTTGGTAACATAACAGCATATCCACCAGCTTGCCCACGTGGAACAATGGTTACTTTATGTACCATATCAGCTTCGTCTAATACGACACCGATAATTGTATGTCCTGCTTCATGATAAGCAACAATATTGCGTTCTTTTTTAGAAATAACTCGACTTTTCTTAGCTGGACCTGCAATTACGCGGTCTGTTGCTTCGTCAATGTCAACCATTTCAATTTTCTTTTTGTCCTGTCTAGCAGCTACTAAGGCAGCTTCGTTTAACAAGTTTTCGAGATCTGCACCTGAGAAACCTGGCGTACGCATAGCAATTGCTTTTAAGTTTACTGATTCATCTAAAGGCTTATTGCGAGCATGTACTTTAAGCACTGCTTCACGGCCATTTACATCTGGACGATCTACCGTAATTTGACGGTCGAAGCGGCCTGGACGTAATAACGCTGGATCTAAGATATCCGGGCGGTTTGTTGCTGCAATGATAATGATACCTTCGTTAGCACCAAAACCATCCATCTCAACAAGCAATTGGTTCAATGTTTGTTCACGCTCATCGTGTCCGCCACCAAGACCTGCGCCACGTTGACGACCTACAGCATCGATTTCATCAATAAAGATAATACATGGAGCATTCTTCTTCGCATTTTCGAATAGATCACGAACACGAGAAGCACCGACCCCAACAAACATTTCAACAAAGTCTGAACCACTGATAGAGAAGAAAGGAACGCCTGCTTCACCAGCAACAGCTCTTGCTAATAATGTTTTACCAGTACCAGGAGGTCCCACAAGTAAGACACCCTTCGGAATTCTTGCACCTAGCTCTGCGAATTTACGAGGATCTTTTAAGAACTCAACAACTTCCACAAGTTCTTGCTTTTCTTCGTCTGCACCAGCTACGTCTTTAAATTTAACCTTTTTCTTTTCTTCACTGTAAAGCTTAGCCTTACTTTTACCGAAGTTCATAACGCGGCTTCCGCCACCTTGAGCTTGGTTCAGTAAGAAGAAGAATAGGATGAAAATAATAACAAACGGAATGATTGACGTAAAGAACGTTACCCAGCCGCTTGTTTCATCAGCAGGTTTAAAATCAACTTCTACTTGATTATTTTCTGAAGCAGCGTCAATACGATCAAGTGCTTTGTCACCATCTACGATGTAAGTTTGGAACGTTTGATCCTTTTTATAAGAATCTAACTTCCCTTGCACAACATACACGCCTCTTTCAGGCTTCATAGAGAGTGATTTTACATCACCTTTGTCTAAGTGTTGAACAAATGTATCGTATCTCATTGGTTCTGCTTTTTGATTAGAGCCACTAAAGAAGCTTACCACGCCAATAATGACTAAAAATATAAGTAAATAAAAGATGGTATTACGGAAGATCCGATTCATTTCTTACCTCCTCCCACGATAAACAAATACTGTATTCAATACTAACATAGAACATTTATCCTATCCAATAAATTGCACTTGGATATGTGCTTATTAATTGCTGTATACTTGCGGTTTAAGAACCCCAATATACGGCAGGTTACGATATTTTTCTTGATAATCTAATCCATACCCTACTACGAATGCATCAGGTACTTCAAATCCAACGTAATCTGCTTTAATAGATGCTTTACGACCTGTTGGTTTGTCTAAGAGTGTGACAATCTTAATTGACTTAGCTTTACGGTACTTGAATAACTCTACAAGATAGCTAAGCGTTAAGCCGCTGTCGATAATATCCTCTAAGATAAGAATGTCTCGACCTTCAACTGATGTATCTAAATCTTTTAGGATTTTTACTTCACCAGAAGAAACCATCGCATTGCCATAACTTGATACATCCATAAAATCCATTTCTAAATATGTATCAACACGCTTAATTAGATCAGACATAAAAGGCATAGCGCCTTTTAATACACCGATTACCAAGGGAAAACGGTCAGCGTATTCCTCAGATAATAGCTTACCCAATTCTTTTACTTTCTGTTGTATTTCTTCTTCTGAAATCAAAATTTCTTGAATATCCTGCTTCATTCCTTACTTGCCTCCTAGAAGTTTTCGCTACTTATAGTATAAAATAACATATCTGGACTTATGTGTATGCAGTTCATAAGCAGATTTTTTCAAACCAGGTAGCCACAAAATAGTTCCTTGGCTATCTTCCACTACCGGCCAATGATCTCTGAATTGTAAAGGGATTTTTTCATCGATAAAAATATCCTTTACTTTTTTATGTCCCTTCATGCCCTTTACTCGCATTTTATCGCCATTTTTTCGTGTCCTTACCTTTAATGATTGTAAATCGTGAGCTTCATCTAAAAGAAAAACATCGTTTCCTTTTATATCTTCGACTTTATTATGTATTTCACAAATAAGCTGGTGACCATTTGGAAGCTCGACGACCCCTGGAATCGGAACAATAAATTCATATGGCTCGATGTTCCCCTCATTAAAGGTGAAAAGACAGTCGTTGTAAGATCGGATAATGCGCAAACCATTTGGAAAGTCAAGCGTACCAGACGGTTTTTCACTTTCACAAAATCCTACTAACATGTCAATATGCGCTGAGGAAAGGGTTGGAGGAATTTCTTTATAGAGATAGTTTAATATTAGTTGAATACCACGCCTTTGTAAAGGCTTGCGTATCCTTAGAAAACAATCTCTATCAATGAGAATTTCATTTTGCAATTTCTTTCTCATTACTTTATTCATCACACCGGTCGTTAATTCCTCTAAGTATGCTTGATCTTCATGCAAGTTCTCGCTAAATTGTTGAAATTTTTCATGTACAGCTGCGTTTTCTTGCTTTAAAAATGGCAAAACGTAATGACGAAACCGATTTCTTGTGTACGAGTCTTTCTCATTACTCGGATCAATCCGAGGGGTAAGGCCATGTAGCTTACAGTAGCGATTGATTTCTTCTTTCGTTACGGCTAGGAACGGCCTAATAATAAATCCATCCGCATATGGCCGCTTGGGCTGCATCCCTGCGTATCCATTCATCGTACTGCCTCGGACCATTCGCATTAACATCGTTTCAATCTGATCATCTCCGTGATGTCCTAATGCAAGAAGATTTGCTTTGTGCTTCTTCATAACATGATTAAAGAATGTATAGCGGCATTCTCTGGCTGCTACTTGAGAAGATAACTTTCTTTCCTTCTGATAGGCAGTAACATCAATCTGCTTCGCCTCACATTTAATATTCAATTGTTTGCAGTAGGTCTGCACATATTCCATATCTTGCTTTGACTCTTTGCCCCGGAACATATGATCAACATGAGCAGCAATAATCGTGAGAGATTTTTGCTCTTTCAGACTCCATAAGAAATGCAGCAGTGCTAAAGAATCAGGACCACCAGAAATACCTACAACCACTGTAGAGCCTGCGGATAATAACTGATGTTTTGTCATAAAATTGTTCACTTGCTTTTCCATAGGAATGACTCATCCTTATAATGTACACGCAATAATGTATCATTAATTTACTTTATACGAATGACTATAAGGAAAGTTTCACAATTTCTCCAAACTTTATAGCACTTGAATAAATAGATACAAAATATAAATCAACATTACAGACGTACAAAGTAGTAGCGTCTCTAACACGTGAGAACGCTTCTTCTTTACTTTAACACGAGGGGCAGACGGTTGACGAACGTTTTGAGGCTTTGTTCCCTTACTTTTTGCCCCTCTTCTTTTTTCGACCGATAACACCTCTGTTTTCATTTCTTTAGCTGACTTATACTTTCCCGTAACCGCTTGATACAAAACGTCTCCGAAAGGTTCTAACTGCTTTGTTGTTAATATAAATTGTTTTAATTGTTCAGCTGGTTTGTCTGTTTTATTAATTCGCTTGCCATAAGCTGCGTGAATCAAAACCATAGATACAGCAAACAAATCATATGTTGGTTCTGCTTTTCGGGAGCCAAGCCCCCAGTGCGCTCGATCATAAAAGTCAGTAAATTCTTTTATTGACCGCCCTTGTAGAGTTGTTCCCCCGACGTCAATCCACCGAACTTTTACGGGGTTAGATGTTACGACCAGGTTTTCTGGTTTTAAATCGCCAAATACCCACCCTTCTTCATGAAGGTTTTCTAAGTCTGTTAAGAGCTGACTTGCAAATACTTGCAGCCATTCTGTCCCTCTTGTTGAGATAAAGGAAAGGAGAGGCTGCCCTTTCACATATTCCATTACATAAAAAGAAAGAGCGTGAGAACCATAGCTCCAATCATCTACATCAAGTAAGCGCGGTCCTAGCACTTTGTCTTTGACTTGAGAGAGCTTTTTTAATACATTCACTTCTGCTGTAACGGACATGTTGGAAAAGCTTATTTTTAACGCCGCTAGCGTTCCGTTTACTAATTGAACTAAATAGACAACTCCAGTTGCCCCCACGCCTAATTTCTCAAGAATTTTATAATGGACGTGATGCCATTTTCCTTGAATTTCTGTTCCCGGAGATAGGTTACATACCTGATTCTTCAATGTATTGTTCATTATTTTTTAACAACCCTCTCAATGAGCGCTTTTTGGTGAAATAATGAGTAGCCTCTTTGATAGCCGGTCCAGTAGGCGTAATACCTCCTGCTGTTAGTTTCGGAAAAATCGTTGAAAGCGACTCTAACCTTGGATTCCAGTCCATTAGCTTCTCTACGTCTTTCTTTTTCCCAGGAAATAAAAAGATTGAAAATTGATTATGCCCCATGCGAGCATTCAAGCTTAACGATAAATCTAACAGCGACTCCTTTACAGTAGGAAGCTTATTTTTCATACTTCCGCTCATGTCAACTAAAATAAGAATCTCTAAGTCAACCGTTTCCCCAAGTTCATCAACAACTTCCATGATTTCTCCTCGCTTCTCAGGAGATAACTCTTCTAATCTTGAATTAGAGGAACCTAGAATTTGCTGAAGTTCTTTATTTACAACGCCTTGAAGTGTTTGCGTCATTGCCTGCCTTGTAACCATTTGAACAGTTTGAGACAGCTGTTTTACGTAAACAATTTGACTCACGCCACCGCCTGACATGGCAATGCCTTCTATTTCATTCGTGCTTTGCTCATCAATTGTGTCCTCTTCCATCACACCAATAACGTTTACACTAATCCCTTGTTCTTTAGCCAGTGCTGCCATTGCTACCGGATCTTCACCTGTATTCGAACCACCGTCCGTAATGACCAACATCTGTTTCAATGTACCTTTTTTCATAAAAAAATCCCCTCCTCATTATCAGTATTAACATGATAGACGAGGAGGAGATAAAATATACTTCTATCTAACTATTGTGCTTTTTTACGATAAGCGTAAGAAGGAATCGATGACCATTTCGGGGTATTGTGCTGAAGTTTTGCCACAACTACCGTCATATCATCTTCAATTAAACCTGATTTTGTTCGAATAACTTCTTCCATAATTAAGTCTGCAATTTCTTGTGGATCGTTTGTTTGAAGCTCGCCAATTTTTCGCTTCATCCACATTTCGTAGTTCTCAACGTGTTTCGGTCCTTCAAATACGCCGTCACTCATCATAATTAATAAATCTTCCGCCTTCATTTGTTCATTCACAACATCCACTTCAAATTCTTCAATAATGCCCATTGGCAAATTGCTTGCCTGTATTTTAATTACCTTATCTCCGCGTTTGATGAAGCTTGGCGTAGAACCGATTTTCAAGAAGTTTACATTGGCATCTTGTAAGTCGATCATCGCTAAATCTAACGTAGAAAAGATCTCATCGTTTGTACGCAGCGATAAAATAGAGTTAATCGATTTAATTGCAATTGTCTCTTCTATTCCTGTTTGTAAAATTTGTTTTAACAGCTGAAGCGTTTCGCTGCTTTCATAGTGGGCACGCTCTCCATTCCCCATACCATCGCTAATAGCTAGTGCATACTTACCGGCGTTTAGCTCAATCATGGAGTAGCTGTCACCGGATACAAACCCTCCGCCTTTAGCAGCATGTGCTACGCCTGTATCAACAACGTACGCTTTTGTACAGCCAAACGAAACGTGGCAATAGCCTTGAGGATATTTAGCACATTCTTCGTTCTTTACTACAATACTTTCACCTAAAATATCTGTAAGCATTGGCGCAATAATCTTCTCGCATTCTCCTCTTCCGTGACAATATGGCACCCACATTTCAATATCTACATTTCCAGGTTCTAAGCTATAAATTTCAATTTGATTGATTTCCATCCCAAAGTTACGAAGAGCTTCTAAAATCTGTTCTTCTTGTACATTTAAATTTTCGCGCTCTCGCTTAATTTCTTTTGCAAAATTCCCCATGACTTCAGAAACACCGTGAAGCTGTTCTGCTACAATCCTTCTACTTTCTTGAATTTGGGCTTTTAAGTGCTGATTGGCTTTAAAATACGTAAGTTCATGCTCAATCACATCGATGACTTTTTTCGATTTCACACAATGTTTGTCCATTTCTCGGATTAGTCTTGGATTTTGTTCAAGAGTGCCATTATCAACTTCAAGCATAATTTCCTTCATATATTCATAGGTTGTATCAAACTGCTGTGCCCAACATTGTTCTTTTTTAAAACAAAATTGGCACGTCCTTTCGGTAACGCTGCTTAAGAAATAATCGACTTCTTTATCCGCGCTTGGCTTTTCATCATAAAATCCATTTTGCGTGAAGCTTTTGGAAAGTGCTTGAAAAACATTTGAGAACTGTTCTACGCGATTCGCTGTTACATCTCGGATCTTGCGCACGTACTGCTGTTGTTCAAGCATGTTTTCAGATGTCCCTGGTACGAGTTTACTTAAGTTTTTCAAAACAAAAGATGGGGTTAATAAAAATAGGACAACGGCCGTCAGTGATTCATACAAATTAGTCGTCAATCCTTGATCTGCCTGAGCATATAGGCCAATTAGCAATGAACCAACAACCAGCCCAAGAGCTGCGCCTAGCTTTTTACCGTCTTTTAAAAGTCCTCCAAGCAAGCCTGAAAAAGCGAGTAAACTCATTTCGTACAAACTAGAAACATTCGCGAAACTTAAAATTAAACCGGTTACGACCCCTACCGTAGCTCCTATCGTGGGGCCAGATACAAACGCAAAAACTAATACTAAGTAACGAGATAATATATGTTCGGCCGAAAGCCCGTAAATCATCCACCCTATTGTCCCCGTCATAACAGATGCCAACAAAATAATTAGAGAAATCACTTCTTCTGTTTTTAATGATTGTTTTCGCTTTCGGTATGAAATTAAAGGCACGCTTTGTAAGAAAATCATTGTTAAGATAAAGCTCAACCCCGCTTCTACTGCCACAAATGTAAAATCATACATGGTGAATTCCTTGGTAAACACATAAAAAATAGTTAGTTTTGTAAGTAACATCGCGCTAAATACAGTGAACGGCAGCTTCTTTAACGGATCCATTGTCAGTATGCCGCTAAATCGATGAATTAGTAAGAAAACAAATAGTGTAGCAAATACGGTACCTCCATTTTGAATGGAAACACTAAATGCCCCTGCCAATACGGCTAAACTTGCTAGCGGTGCTTTTTCTTTCTTTATAGCCATTACAGCTGCAAAGAATGGCAAAGCAAATGGCATGATTTTCATTAAAATTAACGCTCGTCCTAATAAAAAACCTACGACTAGCAGCAACAATCCCCATTGAAATAACACCTTTTCCGTTTTCATACCCGCCTTTGTAAACACACGGGACATTTCTAATCTAGTTCGGTTAAATACCGCCTCTGTTGTTGGACTTGCAAAATCTCTTTCCGTCTTTTGCATTCTCCCACCACCCGCTAATTATACTTATTCATTATTATATCGCGGCGAAAGGTGAAATTTTGTCAAACGGACTAGCAAAATACCTATAATCGTTCGACTATTTTCTAGTATTATATTGAAAACTATACAAAAAGATGTACAATCTTACATGGCAATTTAAAAAATATCAGAGATACTGTTTGCCTCAGAGAAAGCCTATGCTCATCATTCTTTTTTAAAAGCAAATAAAGGTCTATAAAAATAACAAAAAAGTTATTGACAATAACCCTGCTTTTTTATATTATTATAAATGTCTTTTAGAGAACGTATAATGGCGGTGTAGCTCAGCTGGCTAGAGCGTACGGTTCATACCCGTGAGGTCGGGGGTTCGATCCCCTCCGCCGCTACTCGAATAACGGCCCGTTGGTCAAGCGGTTAAGACACCGCCCTTTCACGGCGGTAACACGGGTTCGAATCCCGTACGGGTCATCAAAAAGCATGTACAACAGTACATGCTTTTTTTCTACTCTTTTTTACATATAAAAAAAGCACCTTTTAAATAAAAGGTACTTTCCAAAAACTCGCTATCTATTTGATATAAGCAGCAAGTTAACCGCGTTTTGCACCGCGTCCACCGCGTTTTGATTCGGTATGGCGTTTTAGGGAAGATAAACGTTCTTCACTGTCTTTTAAGAAACGATTCATTTTTTGTTCGAATGTTTCTTTTGTACGGAAATCATTACCGCCACCACGATTATTATTACGTTGTGGGCGTGAATCACGTGGACGGTCTGAGCGTGGCGCTCTTGCAGGACGCTCTGGTCTTTCTGGACGTTCTGGTTTGTCTACCGCTTTCTTAATTGAAAGACCAATTTTACCATCTTTCTCAACGTTAATTACTTTGACTTCAACTTCGTCGCCCACTTTTAAATGGTCGTTAATGTCCTTTACGTAATTATCAGCTACTTCACTGATATGAACCAAGCCTGTTGAACCTCCTGGTAACTCAACAAAAGCTCCAAAGTTCGTAATACCTGTTACCTTTCCCTGTAACTTGCTGCCTACTTCGATTGACATAAAAAAAATGCTCCTCCTTAAATGATAAAAGAAATCAATTTATTATATTATACAAAAAGCAAAAATACACTGTCAACGAACCATACGTTTAGTCTTTTTTTACATTAAAGATAATTTCCCCGTCTTCTGATAAAAAATAATCTCTGCGGGCAATCTTTTTAATATAATCATCGTCATTTAACTTGACGATTTCACCTTTTAACTGTTTTTGCTTGCTTTGTAATTTTGTCAGCTGCTGTTCTAATTTCACCTTCTCAGCTTTTTTGTTCTCAATAGCTGAGGTTTGCGTAATTAAAGCTGATACCATCAATCCACCAATGATTAAGGCCAACACTCCGAAAACAGTCAAACGCCTAATTAAACCGATACGCTTTCGATCTGTATTTTGTTTAATTTGCTCTTGTTTATGGCTATAATCAGTATTTAACTTCGCGACCTTTTTTTTTCGTACCGCACTCATTGAATTAGTCGTCCCCCTTGTTTTTTAAAGTGTTCACCCATGCAACGATTCTCATTATCATATTCTTTGCACGATTGTAAATTCCTTCTATATACCGAAAACCCATATGTAAAAATCGTTTTACAGGTTTAGGCATCATTCTCCAAAATACGAAAAGAACCCACCTGGTCGGTACGTAAATAAGCTTTAGACAGAATACGAGCAGCTTATGAACAGCTTGGTAGATCCCTAAAGCGACTACAACTAAAATATGAATAAAGAAGCGGATAGGCTTGACCAAAAAAATATTACTAAGCGTTAAAACACCTCGATATAAACTTAATACGCTCGAGACAGTAAATGTTAATACTTTTAAATACAGTGATTGAAATAAGCTTTGATACGCGGCAAAGCCGCAAAACAAAGCAAGAAATGCATACAAACGCAGTTCTCCTTCATTCACTAAAAACAACACATAAAAAATGAGAAGAGCTTGCACCATCCAAAACAATACGTCATTCACAAATACAAACCATGGGCGTGATTTA
Organism: Priestia sp. MDV22-iso46; assembly: GCF_058629175.1. Classification (NCBI taxonomy): domain Bacteria; kingdom Bacillati; phylum Bacillota; class Bacilli; order Caryophanales; family Bacillaceae; genus Priestia; species Priestia sp. MDV22-iso46. Next base: position 30,172 of record NZ_JBZVWT010000018.1, on the reverse strand, counting down.
GAGCGATTAACAAAGTAACGATAAGTATCGAGAGAAGCACCTAAACCGCTTCCCATCGATACCATCGCAAGCATTGTATAGAGCTGAATGTTTAAACTCATCGAAACAACTTACTAAAGAATCCTTTAGCCTTCTCCGATTGGTTCTCATCTAAGTAAACTATATCAAAGATTTTTCCTTTTATCGATACAATTCCTTGATCAACGTCTAAATTTTTCATTTGCAGATTTTGCCCTCTAACTGACAAGAAACCCATCACTGTTTCAAGTAAAAATTCCTCATTGTCAAAGCTCTCTACCTGCTTCACACCCGTGATATCTAAGAGACGCCGACCCTTCATCACTAAATCATGATTTGGAGTATGGTCTTTGTTTGAATTGCTTGTTTCGTAAAATTGGCTCATATCTTCATCCCCACCTCATTCATTAAGAGCATTCGCTCTTGTTATCTGTTGTTTAAAACATATGAATGAGAAAGGTGATTTAGAACAAGCCTTCATCAGTTATACTTCAGATGAAATACGCTCTTCTTTGACAATTGAGTACAAATTAGCTGCTTCTTCTTTTTTAGCTGCTTCTTGAAGAGCCTCTATTTTAACGGTAATTTTCTTCGTGCCAAATGTGATCGCTAATTCATCTCCTACTTTCACATTTGTGCTTGCTTTTGCAACGATTCCATTAATGGTAATACGGCCCTTGTCTGATACTTCTTTTGCTAATGTACGGCGCTTAATTAAACGTGATACTTTTAAAAATTTATCTAACCTCATAATTCCCTCACCTTTCTGTTTTACAAACCTGTTTTTTTTGCTTCTTCCCAAAATTCATCTAACTCTTCTAACGAAAAAGATTCAAATGGTTTTTCAGAAGCTCTCACTTTTTCTTCAATATATTGAAATCGATTTAAAAATTTTGTATTCGTTTTGGCTAATGCAGCTTCAGAGTCGATTTTATAGAATCTTGCAATATTCACTAAAGCAAATAAAATATCTCCAAATTCATCGCTCATTTTTTCTTTATCAGCATGCTGTACTTCCTCTTGGAATTCAGCAAGTTCTTCCTGTACTTTTTCCCACATTGGTTCAACTTCTGACCAATCGAAACCAACTTTTGCAGCTTGTTTTTGGTATCCATGCGCTTTCATTAAAGAAGGCATAGCCCCAGGTACAGAAGCTAACAGAGAAGAAGGTTCCTCTCCTTTTTCTTCTTTTTTGATTTCATCCCAATTTTTTAAGACCTCGTCTGCATCATTTACGCTTACTTCACCAAATACATGCGGATGGCGCCTTACCATTTTCTCTGCAACACTGCGAATGACATCATCAATTGAAAACATTCCTTCATCTTCACCGATTTGTGCATGAAGCAATACCTGTAGCAATACATCACCAAGCTCTTCAATCATATTATCGTCATCTTGACGGTCAATTGCATCTAATAACTCATAAGACTCTTCTAACAAATAGCGCTTGAGCGATTCATGCGTTTGTTTTTGATCCCAAGGACATCCGTTTGGTCCTCTGAGCGTGGCAATAATCCTTCTGAATGCGTCAAATTGATGGTATAAAATTGTTTCATCTGCTACTGGAGGGACATAAATAGTCGTTAAGTTATTGAGCGACATTTCTCTATCCAATTCATACAGCTTGACCGGCTGGATTTTTTCTTCGCTGCTTCCCGCTGCTGTTACAATGTAAACGAGGTAATCATCAGGAACATGTTCCATCAGCGTTAGCTTTACCTCTGAGGCAACGAACTGATCGTACACTTGAGCAATTAGAACATGACCGGTTAACTCTATTTCGCTTCGCTTTAAATCTGTTCCGTCTAGTAGCTGAAACCCTTCGATAGGATCGATCTTTAGCGCACCAAAAATTGGGTCTAAGAAGCTTTGTCCTCCTTTAATTTCAACAGGAATGCCTCGTTCTTTTCCTTTTTGTAAAAGTAATTGAACCGTACGTTCTGCCACTAAAGGGTGCCCGGGAACGGCATACACCACTTCTTCTATTGAAGCTTTATCGATTAAATCACTTGATATATGTTCATATACCTGTTCAAATGCATCATAAGATTCGTATACGTCATCATAGGATACATACGTCAAGCCTTCACTTTCTAATTCTTTGATTACAGGATGTTCTTTTGTGCGCATATAAATATGCTTTTCCTGCTGTAGCAAGCGATAAATGCCTACAGGTAGCTGTTCTAAATCGCCTGCTCCTAAACCAATAACTGTTACTTTACCTGTCATTGCTTCACCTTCTTAATTTATTTTTTAATACGTATTTAGCTAAAACACTTCCCATTGGAAGTAAACGTAATTCTTCTTCGGTAAAAATATGTTGTTTCATAATGATAAACAAATAAAACAAACCGCCTATTAAAACACCAGCTCCTGTTTCAACCACTTGTTTGCTTATATCTAAACCATTAGACCATGCAAAGTGATGTAAACAAAATAAATAGCTTTGCAAAAGAACGACCATTGCTATGCCCGTTATAAAAATACCTCCACTCGCCTTTTTCGGAACAAGAAGTACAGCTAGCTTTTTATACAGAAAAAATAGATTGATTGCTGCAACGATAGCGAATCCAGTTGAGGAAGCAATGGCTGCTCCTATGGTTTGAAAATCTGGTATTAGCCAAAGATTCAATATCAGTTTGACTGCCATGCCAGCGATGACGGCTATTACAGGCGCGAAAACAGCGCCCATCCCCTGCAGCACAGCTCCAGCAGTTGCTGCTACTGTTGTAAATATAACTAACAAGCTCAAAATTTGTAAAACGTCCGTTCCGTGGGAGTCACCGTATAAAAGCATATTAATGGGTTTCATCAGCGCAATCAAGCCAAAAGCTGCTCCAACTCCGACTACAAGCGATAGACGGAGAGACAGCTGAACTTTTTCAACCACAAATGACAGGTTCTTTTTCGCAATGGCTGAAGAAATAACAGGTACAAGCGAAAGCGAAAAAGCTGTACCTACTACTGTACCTAATTGAATCAACGGAAGACCACGGTCGTAAATACCTTTTAAAATTTGTGCTGCCTCTTCAGCCATGCCGTGCGCCGTTAGACTAGAATATAAAGTAAAGGAGTCAATAAGCTGGATAAACAGCAGACCCATACCGCTAATACAAATTAATAAGCCTTGAATAACAAGGATTTTAAATATTCTCTTGATGTCTGCTTTTTTTATGCGTTGAAATACTCCCTTAGAATTTGTCTTTGTTCTAAAAACAAATAAAAATAAAATAACAAGGGATGTTATACCGCCTGTTATAGAACCAAAAATAGCTCCCGCCCCTGCAGTATATAAATCATAACCATGTTGGATCAAGAAAATAGACAGATACAAAATAGTCCCTACCCGTACAACTTGTTCTGCAATTTGAGACAACGCTGTAGGAAACATATTATGTAACCCTTGATAATAACCACGAATAACAGCAATAAACGGAATAAGTAAAAAGGAAAATGAAATAATTTGAATGAGAACTGTTAACTTACGATCTCCCATCCATTCGGCAATCGTTTCTGCGAAAATATATTCGAACGCAAATATCGTGCAGCCTACTACAAATAAAAAAGCAAACGAAACTTGAAGTATTCCTCGGATTTCCTTTCTCCGATTTGTTACCGCATACTCAGCTACTAACTTTGAAATAATTACAGGGAAACCATATGTACCTAGCTGTAGCGCAATTCCATATAGCGGATAAACTTGCTGATAGATATAAAACCCTATATCTCCCGCGATATGGTGATATGGAATACGATAAGTGGCACTTAAGATTTTCGTAAATAAACCTGCGAGCGTTAAAATAACAGCGCCGTTAAAAATAGAATAGAGCTTTGATTGTTTCTGCATTCCTACACCTTTCACCTGCAGCTTGTAATGATATGAACAACTCTTTTTATTAGCCTCTAACCGCAATAGAATAGAGCTTTGTTCTTATAAAACATCCTGCACTTTCCAATAAATAAAATACCGTACCATTATATCATGTTCTCTTTATTTCTAAGGTAAGACAGCATGAAAAAAGGCAGCAGAAACTGCTACCTTTTCAGTAAATAATGTAAAATAAAGATAATTACGCTTACTGCTCCATTTGACGAGATAAGAAGCTAGCTGCTGTTTCGGCTGCTTTATGCTCTACTTCACCAAGAGACTTATCTTTTGAGAAAATGACAACAGCTCCAATCGGATCTCCATTTGCAATAATCGGACCGATTGTGTAAGAAGAAATATTTTCTTCGTATCCATCGACAAATTCCAGGTTTTTGCCATCAGTTACTAAAGAAGAACTGCGGCTTTCCATAACAGATTCCACTAACGAACTAATGTTTTTATTTAAGTATTCTTTTTTAGAACTTCCTGCTACCGCAATAAATACATCGCGGTCACAAATAAGTACAGGATGACCTAAGCTATCGTATAGCGCTTCGCCATACTCTTTTGCAAAGTCTCCTAATTCACTAATTGGCGAATATTTCTTTAAAATAACTTCTCCATCGCGATCGACGAAAATCTCTAACGGATCTCCCTCTCGGATACGAAGCGTTCTTCTAATTTCTTTTGGAATCACAACGCGACCCAAATCATCAATACGACGAACAATACCTGTTGCTTTCATTCATTGAAGCCTCTCTTTCATATGATGATTAAAATAGTTGGTGAATATCACTGATGGCTATATGATAAAAGGTTCACCTTTGTTGAGGTTAGTATTCTTCACTCTACAACTTCTATTCACCAACCATCTCTTTTTTTGTTAAAAAGTGTGCTTTTATTAAAAAAATGTCCAAAAAACCGCCAAAACATGGGGATTTGGATATTTTTATTTGACTATACAAAAGAGGCTGAGACATAACTAAACCTATCTCGCCTAAAGACGAACAAATAGGAGAAATGAGGTGAACCGCTTGAGACACCAGCTAGAAGCAGCCACATACATGAAACCTGCGTTCACCATATCAATAAAAAAATCCGAACGAGTTGGATTCTTTATCAAGAACCTCAATTCATCGTTCGGATTTTCCTTTAACTAAAATACTTTTGTCTTGCCTGTTTTAATTGGTAACTTGTTCTTTTTTAACAGTGGCTACTCCTTTTACTAACTGATACACAATATTGAGCCATTCTTTTTGAGCAAGTCCTTTTACATTAACCACTAATTTTACTTTCTTGCCTTCCATACCTAAGCTGACCATTCTGCCAAATTGATCACCTAGCATGAATAATTTTTGGCCGTCTACCGTTGAGCTCGCTTCTTCAGACAGCAGAATAGAAATTTCTTGTTTTGACTGAAGAATAGATTCTACTAAGTTCTGCGTTGCATATACTTTTGTTTCAGCTACTTTAAACAAATACTCAACCTCAGCCGGATACTCTCCAAAACGATCAATCATTTCATCCTGCAATTCTTGAATATCCTCTAGTCCTTCAATTCCTCTAAAGCGCTTATACATCTCAATTTTCAAGCGGCCGTCTGTAATGTACTGATCAGGAATATACGCGTCTAAATCTAGATTCATTTCCACATTAAATTTTACACTTTCTCCGTCAGACCCGCGTCTTTCCTCTATCGCTTCTTTAAGCATTTGTGAGTAGAGATCGAAACCGACAGAATCGATAAATCCATGCTGCTGAGCACCCAGTAAGTTTCCGGCACCACGTATTGAAAGATCACGCATAGCAATTTTAAAACCAGAACCTAATTCGGTGAATTCTTTAATAGCTTGCAGACGCTTTTCAGCTACTTCTGTCAGTACTTTGTCTTTGTGATACGTAAAGTACGCATATGCCACGCGATTTGAACGACCTACACGCCCTCTTAATTGATACAGTTGTGATAATCCCATCTTATCAGCATTATTAACAATAAGCGTATTTACATTGGGAATATCTACTCCTGTTTCGATAATGGTTGTACTCACAATCACGTCATATTCGCCTTCTAAAAAGCTTAAGATAACCGCTTCGAGTTCGGTTTCATTCATTTTTCCGTGGGCATACGTTACCCTAGCATCAGGCACGAGCATCGAAATTTCTTCTGCTTTTCGTTCAATATCTTCTACGCGATTATATAAAAAGTAAACTTGGCCATCACGCGCTAACTCACGCTCAATCGCTTCACGAACTAAAACCGGATTATACTCCACTACATATGTTTGAACCGGAAAACGATTTTCAGGCGGCGTTTCAATAACAGACAAATCCCTTACGCCCAACATAGACATATGTAATGTTCGTGGAATAGGTGTTGCTGTGAGTGTAAGGACATCAACGTTTGCTTTCATTTGCTTGATTTTTTCCTTGTGCGTTACACCAAAACGCTGCTCTTCATCGATAACTAACAATCCTAAATCTTTATAAATCACGTCTTTAGATAGTAAACGATGTGTACCAATCACTACATCTACGGTCCCGTTTTTTAACCCTTTAATTGTTTCTTGCTGCTGTTTACGGCTGCGAAAGCGGCTCAATAGCCCAATGTTGATTGGATAGTCTTGAAAACGCTCACGGATGGTTTCATAGTGCTGCTGAGCTAAAATAGTGGTTGGCACTAAAATAGCCACTTGTTTTCCATCTGTCACAGCTTTAAACGCAGCACGAATGGCTACTTCTGTTTTTCCATATCCAACGTCTCCACAAAGCAGACGATCCATTGGTCTTTCATGTTCCATATCCTTTTTAATTTCTTGTACAGAACGAAGCTGATCTTCGGTTTCTTGATAAGGGAAAGCTGTTTCAAATTCTCTCTGTAAATCGCCATCTGGGGAAAATGCATAACCTTTACTTGCTTCACGCTCTGCATACAGTTTAATTAAGTCATCAGCGATGTCTTGAACAGAAGACTCAACTTTTCGTTTCACTTTCTTCCAATCATTTCCGCCAAGTTTATATACTTTTGGCTCTTTCCCTTCAGAGCCTACATATTTTTGTACTTGATCAATCTGTTCAACAGGAACGTACAGCTTGTCAGAGCCTTCATATTTGATATGGATATAATCTTTATGATTACCGTTAATCTCTAACGTTTCCATTCCTAAATAACGGCCAATACCGTGGTTCACGTGAACGACATAGTCACCTACGTTTAACTCTGAATAGCTTTTAATACGCTCTGCATTGGAAAGCTTTTGACGACGCTTTGATTTCTTTACCCGTTTTTTAAACAATTCTTCCTCGGTTAAAACAGCTAATTTTTGCATCGGCAGTTCAAAGCCCATTTGTAAATCGCCTTCAATAATTTGAACAAGACCTGGCACAAGCTGACCATTTCCATCTAAAATAGATGAATCAATATCATAATCTGCTAGCACACCTTCGAGTTTTTTCACGCGCTCTTTATCTGCTCCTAAGAGGACTACCGTATAATTAGCATTTTTCCAACGTTCAATTTCATTTTTTAATAAGTTCATTTGGCCGTAAAACTGCTGCATCTGCTTACATGAAATATTAATAATATTTTGCGGGCTCGTATACGATACGTGCTTCAAAAATAACGATAAGTATAAAAACTGATGTTTTGCTCGCTGAATAAGAGATGGGAGCTTATGAGATAATTGAACGTCTCGAACAATTTGCCCCTGTCCTAATAATTCTGTTATCCATTCAGCTTCCTCTGTTTCAAGCTGATCAGACGTTTCTTGAATTCGAGTTGTCTCATCAAAGATGACAAGGCCGCCTTCTGGTAAATAATCTAGTAAACTAGCAGGCGATTCGTAGAAGAATGATAAATACTTGAACATATTTTCAAGAAGTTGACCTTGACGCAGCTGTTCAATTTCACCTTTAATATTTTCTGTTAAGGTAGCTTTTAGCGCTGCGTTTTTCACTTGTTGCAGCGTCGAAGCCAGCTGTGCTTCTAGTTCTTCAATTCCTTGGGCCACTTCATTTCGGTTCACAATGATTTCCGTAGCAGGGCCGATTGAAATTTCTTTTAACTGCTCTTGAGAGCGTTGATCCTCGATTGTAAAAGTACGAATGGAATCAATCTCCGTATCAAATAGTTCAATTCGGACAGGTAGCTCTTCTGTTAACGGATAAATGTCAATGATTCCTCCGCGCACACTAAACTCACCCGGAGCTGAAACCATCGATGCCCGCTCATAACCCAACTCAACTAACCTTTTTAAATAATGATCAACGTCGATGTCAATTCCCATTTGAAACGGCAGCTGCGTTTGCTCCCATCTTGCTTTAGGAGGCAGCAGCTTTCGAATTCCTGCAAGCGGTGTTACAACTACTCCACCTGTATGTTGACTCCAATAATTGAGTACTTCAATTCGCTGAGCCTTTAATTCTGGACTTGCAATCCCCACTTCTGTAGCAACTAAATCGTTAACAGGGTATAAGAAAACGTCTTTTTCCGGTAAAAGATGCAAAAGGTCTTCATACACTTTTTGAGCTTGATATAAATTATGAGTCACTACTAATAAGGGGTATTTTTTATCCTCATTTAAGAGTGCCATTAATACAGATCGAGCTGAACCGGAAATTCCCGTTACTAACTGTTCTTTCAAACCTTCTTCTAAACTGCTGACAACAGCTCCAATTTCTTTATTTTCTTCAAATTGCTGTCTAATCCCTCGCAAAGGAATTCCCTCCTCCCATGATATGTCTAAACTAAACAGAAAAACGCTTTGGTTTGAGACCAAAGCTTTTTATTGTATAAATGTTTCGTACTGATGATAGTCTGGATTTCGTTCTAGCGCTTCTTGACAGTCTTCACAAATAATTTTAACCACGATATCTCCACTATTATGGTAGTGAATAAAGTCTTTTCGTTCATCTGCGGTTAGGTGATTAAAACCGAGTGCTTCTGTATTGTGAGCTGTCTTTTCTATCATACCGACTTTTGCGCCACAATGTCTACAGAAATAATGAATAGACATACAAATCCTCCCAAATCTTTTAGTGTTAGTATGGACGATTGAGAGAAATTTTATTCTACTTAATTATAGCGATTCATTACTTCTAAGAACGTTTTACCTAAAAAATCTTCACTCGCGTGTACAGACGTTTTCATCGCTTCTTCCATATGAACCATTTCATCTTCTGTAAAGCGCCCTAGTACGTAATCAACTACTTTCATACCGTTTTTCGGACGATCAATTCCAATACGAATTCGGTTAAACTCTTGGGTTTTTAAATGCTGAATAATTGATTTTATTCCGTTATGGCCGCCCGGACTTCCTTTTGTACGCAATCTTACTTTTCCGCACGGTAAATCTAAGTCATCGTAAATAACAAGCAAGTCTTCGACGTCTATATCAAAATAGTCCATTAACGGGCGAATACTTTCTCCTGATAAATTCATATATGTTAGAGGCTTTAATAATATGACTTTTTCTCCTTTTATTATACCTGTTCCATATATTCCGTTAAACTTTGTTTTATCTAATGAAATCATAAACTGTTCAGCAATTTTATCAATTGCCATAAATCCTATGTTATGACGAGTACGGTCATATTCTTTTCCAGGATTTCCTAAACCAACGATTAATTTCAAAATAGATACTCCTTTCCACTCTATGTAAGTTGTACATAATAGGTAAATGTCTTTAATGTTTTACATTACTATATAGTATCACTTTTATTATAATCAATTCACACAAAAAGACGTAACCTTTTGGTTACGTCTTTTTATATTATTCTTCGTTATCTTTTTCTTTTGTTGCTTCAACATCGCCTTCAGCATCCTGAACTTCGCCGCTGTCCGGCTCTTCTTCCTGTTGAGGAGGTAGTACAGAAGCAACTGTATCTTGTGCATCATGCGTAATTTCTAGCTTTTTATCTACCTTAATATCCGCTACTGTGATTGTATCATTAATTCCTAAACCTGATACATCTACATCAATAGATGATGGGATATCTTGCGGCAAGCCTTTTAATGAAATTTCATGTAGGGACTGCTGTAATACGCCGCCTTCTTTTGTTCCTTTTGCTTCTCCTACTAGAGATAAAGAAACTTCAGTATCAATTTCTTTCTTCATGTCGACCACTTGGAAATCGGCGTGGACAATTTCGTTTTTTAATGGATCGGTTTGAATATCATGTAACATTACGGAATATTTTTGCTTATCCACTTGTAATGTTAACACTCCATTGCGTCCTGCTTCACGAATAGTCTTAATAAAATCAGCACTGTTTAAGTAAATAGGTGTGGATTCTGTTTTATTTCCGTAAACAACCGCTGGGAAGTTTCCTTCGTCGCGAATCTTTCTATTTGTAGAATTTTTGAAATCCGTTCTTTTATTTGCTTGAATTGAAATACTCATTTTATTCACCTTCCAGTATGTTTTCTACTTAAAATGTACCCTTTTTAGAAGGTTGCTAAACATGAAACCCAGTTTGAACAGTAATATATCTTTGGTCATTCCGTCCAAAGCGCTTTAAAATCAAGGGTTAGCACATTTAAATTTTTTTCAAAAAAACCTCTTTCCAAATGGAAAGAGGTTCTATTTATCAATCAAATAATGTACTAACTGATTGCTCTTCGTGAACACGAATAATCGCTTCACCGATTAACGGAGCTACTGAAAGTTCTGTTACTTTATCAATTTTCTTATCTTCTGTTAAAGCAATAGAGTTTGTTACAGCTAGCTCTTTGATTGTAGAGTTTTGAATACGCTCAATCGCAGGGCCTGAAAGCACTGGGTGTGTACAACAAGCATATACTTCTTTTGCACCTGCTTCAATTAATGCACTTGCACCAATTGTAATTGTACCAGCTGTATCAATCATGTCATCAATCAAGATTGCTGTTTTTCCTTCCACTTGTCCAACAATGTTCATAACTTCTGCTACGTTTGGACGTGGGCGACGTTTGTCAATGATAGCGATCGGCGCTTTTAGACGTTCCGCCAAACGGCGAGCACGCGTTACGCCACCGTGGTCCGGAGATACAACAACAACGTCATCAAGGTTTTTACTCTTGAAGTATTCACCTAAAATTGGAACACCTACTAAATGGTCAATTGGAATATCGAAGAAACCTTGAATTTGAGGAGCATGTAAATCTAATGTGATAATACGAGTAGCTCCCGCTTTTTCAATGATATTTGCTGCTAATTTGGCAGTGATTGGTTCACGTGCACGAGCTTTACGATCCTGACGAGCATAGCCATAGTAAGGCATAACGATGTTAATCGTTTTAGCTGATGCACGTTTTAATGCATCAATCATAATTAATAATTCCATTAAGTGTTCGTTAACTGGAGCACTTGTTGATTGAATGATAAATACATCACAACCACGGATACTTTCTTCAATGTTAATTTGAATTTCACCGTCACTGAAACGATCAACCGAACATTTACCTAATTCCACACCAATTACTTTTGCGATCTCTTCAGCTAAAGCCTTGTTTGAATTTAGCGTAAATAACTTTAAATTTTCATCAGCATATACATTTGACATTTTATTGTGAAACCTCCGTCAGGATTTTTTATTAATATCAAGCTTTTCAGCATAGTTTTCTTTATTTACTTGTTTCGCACGAGCAATTGATAATGCTTTTCCTGGCACATCATCCGTTACGGTTGAACCAGCTGCAACATAGGCGCCTTCACCAATTGTTACAGGTGCAATTAAGTTTGAGTTACATCCTACGAATGCCCCATCTTCAATCTTTGTTAAAAATTTATTTTTCCCATCGTAGTTAACTGTAATAGATCCGCACCCTAAGTTTACACCTTTTCCGACCTCTGCGTCTCCAATATAACTTAAATGAGAAGCTTTGCTACCTTTGCCAAAAGATGCTTTTTTAATTTCTACAAAGTTTCCTACGCGCACTTCATCTCCAATTAATGATTGAGGACGAATATGTGCAAATGGGCCAATTGTGACTTCGTGACCAATTTCACTATCGTGAGCAACAGAATGGCGAATAGAAGTATTATTACCTATTTTGCAGTCTTTAATTTCACTGTTAGGTCCTACTTCACAATTCTCTCCAATTACAACTGTTCCTTGAATAACCGTACCAGGATAAATAAACGTATCTCTGCCAATGACAGCATCTGCTGAAATGTACGTGTTAGAAGGATCCACAATCGTCACTCCATTTAACATATGCTGCTTGTTGATGCGCTTTTTCATTGTTTCTTCTGCTTGAGACAGAGCAAATCGATCATTAACGCCCAATGTTTCAGCAAAATCGGATGTTTGATATGCAGAAATAATTTGACCTTCATTTTTTAGAATTTCGATAACATCAGGTAAATAATACTCTCCCTGTACATTATCATTTGAAACTTTTGAAAGTGTCTCAAATAATTTCTCATTATCAAAACAATACGTACCAGTATTAATTTCCTGTACAAGACGCTCTTGTTCCGTGGCATCTTTATGCTCAACAATCTTTTCAACAGAACCTTGTTCATTTCGAATGATGCGTCCATATCCTGTTGGATCTTCTGCATGAGCTGTTAAAATAGTTGCCATTGCATTTGTTGCTTCATGATGCTTTAATAAAGATTCAATTGTTTCAGCTGTAATAAGCGGAGTATCTCCACATACAACAATTGTCGTACCTTTTTCATGTGCAAGTAAAGATTCTGCTTGCATTACTGCATGAGCTGTTCCTAACTGCTCTTCTTGTAAAGCAAATAAGCTTGTATCTCCAACATGTGATTTCACTTTTTCGGCACCGTGACCTACAACTGTAATTAAATTTGTTAAATCCAAACGTGATAACTGATCAATTACGTGTTGCACCATCGGTTTGCCACACACAGGGTGTAACACTTTATATAAAGATGACTTCATACGTGTACCCTGACCAGCTGCCAATATGACTGCATATCTTTTTGACATAACAGGCCTCCAATTTTACCTTTTTATCCATTAAGAATATTATATCAAAAATGACAGCATTTCAAGGAATCATTTATAAGTCATGAATTTTATTTTTTGGTAATGCTAAAGTTTTACAAAGGTGTGAAATTATATAAGTGGTAATCAAAAAGAAAAGAGCCTACTTTTCAGTAGACTCTTAATGTATCATATGTTTACGAAGCACCCGCTTCTTCAAATTCAACTTCTACCTCACCTAAACGATGATATTCTGCTAAAACAGCATCTTGAATCTTTCCGCGAGTATTTGAATTGATTGGATGTGCAATATCACGGAACTCACCATCCGGTGTACGTTTACTTGGCATGGCTACAAATAAGCCATTATTACCATCAATCACACGAATATCATGAACAACAAATTCACCATCTAATGTGATTGAAGCAATCGCTCTCATACGTCCTTCAGTGTTCACGCGGCGTAATCTTACGTCAGTTACTTCCATCTTGTTCACCACCTTTTTCTATGCGAAGCTTTACATACTTAATTCCACAGAATTTTGTGTTTTCCTGCTATTCAGAAAAAATTTTTAGAAAATTTTCGCAAAAAAAGTGAACAATTGGAAGTTACTTGCTTTTTGTTAGAAATTTGTTAATTTAATTACCCTTTAACGAGCGCAATAACTTCGATTTCAACAAGTACATCTTTAGGTAGTCTCGCTACCTCTACACATGAACGTGCCGGCTTATGGTCGCCAAAGTAGTCGCCATAGACTTCATTTAACGCTGCGAAGTCGTTCATATCTTTAATGAACACGGTTGCCTTTACAACTGTATTTAGAGAAGCTCCAGCTTCTTCAAGAACTGCTTTTAGATTTTCAAATACTTGAGTAGCTTGTACTTGAACATCTCCTTCGACCAACGTACCATCTGGACGAAGTGGAATTTGACCTGAACTGTAAAACAAGTTATTCACAACAATTCCCTGTGAATATGGACCAATAGCTTGCGGTGCATTTTTTGTTTGAACCTGTAACATATGTTCCTCTCCCTTACTTGATCAAATATATTTTAAGTAATTGCCTTCTTGTACACGAATTTGTTTATCTTTGATATTTACATCTGTTAATTGTACAAGGGACACATACTCATCCACTAAACGTTCTTCAATATCTTCTGATTCTACTAAAACTCCAATACCAGCAACAGTTGCATCGAACTCTTCAAGCAAGCTAACCATTCCATTTACAGTACCGCCAGCTTTCATGAAATCATCAATGATGAGTACATTTGACCCCACCGCTAAACTTCTTTTAGCTAACAGCATCGTTTGAATGCGCTTAGATGAACCCGACACGTAGTTAATACTAACGGTCGATCCTTCAGTTACTTTACTGTCTCTGCGCACAATAACAACGGGCACGTCTAAATACTGAGCAACCGCATACGCAATAGGAATACCTTTTGTTGCTACAGTCATCACCACATCGATTTTGCGGTTAGCAAAAAGCGATGCATACAAGCGACCGATTTTATTCACAACGCGGGGGTTCCCTAAAATATCAGTTAAATATAAATATCCACCTGGCAGTAAACGCTCAGGTTTTTCAATCAACCCACATAATTCTTGAACAAGCTGACCGGCTTCTTCATTCGTCATCTTTGGAATGAATTTAACTCCGCCGGCAGCCCCTGGTAGCGTAACCAAAGTTCCGATACCCTGCTGTTCAAAAGTTTGTTTAATAATCGCCATATCTTCGCTAATAGATGATTTTGCGGAGTCATATTTATCTGCAAAATACGTAAGAGGGATAAGGCGCTGAGGGTTTTGAATGAAATAGTTGGTCATATCAATTAATCGTCCACTACGTCGAAACTTCATAACATCCTCCTGAAAATCCGAATATTGTAATGTAAATATAACATTAACATACGGATTTATTCAAGCGTTATTCGTTCACCTAGTAGCCTAACTGCATAAACTTTATCACAAAAGCCACGTAATCCATTATAAATGCGATGCATACGTGAATCATGCTGTACAAGTCCAAATACAGTTGGCCCACTGCCGCTCATGAGCACAGCATCGGCGCCAAAACGCTTTATTTGTTCTTTAATGAGAGCTACTTCCGGATGCATTTTCAGCGTTACTGCTTCCAATACATTTCCTACAAGGCTACACATTTGATCATAATTTCCTGATTGTATGGCGTGAACCATCTCATCTACTTTAGGATGATCCATCTCTTCAATTTTTAAGTTTCGATATACATCTGCTGTAGAAACACCTATTTCAGGCTTAGCCAAAATCACCCAGCAGCTTGGAGGTGCCTCAATATGCTCTACAATCTCTCCGCGCCCTGTAGCAAGAGCTGTCCCTCCGTACACGCAAAAAGATACGTCAGAGCCAATCTCAGCCCCTATTTCTGCAAGTGTGTCTAATGATAACCCTAATTCCCATAACGTATTTAAACCGCGTAATGTAGCAGCCGCGTCACTGCTGCCTCCAGCTAATCCAGCAGCTACTGGAATATGTTTATCAATTAATATATTTACACCTTTTGAAATGTTATAACGTCGCTTCAAAATCTGCGCTGCCTGATAAGCGAGATTTCGCTGGTCATCTGGAACAAAGCGATTATGAGAATAGATAACAATTCGTCCATCTTCACGGTCAGAAAGTTCAATTCTGTCCGCTAAATCAATTGTTGTCATAATCATCTTAACTTCATGGTAACCATCTGGACGTTTATGTAACACATCAAGTGACAAATTTATTTTAGCCGGTGCTTTCACCATTAATTTCAACTTACTTCACCTACTTCATCTTATCGAGTTTAACGCTATTTTATCATAAAATGAACAAGATATAGCTGTTCATTTAAACATCTTTGTTTAATCCTCTGTTTTATCTTTCATTTTGGGACAAAAAAACCGAAGCGGTTATACACTTCGGTTTTCCTCATTTCACTTTAAATAGTCGTATAAGCATTGATTTTCACTATGCTATTGCTTTAGCTGCTGCTGTGCAAGCTCTACAGCTCGCTTCACCATATTGCCTGCGTCTTTTGCCCGAATAGCGCCCCAGCCTTCTGCTTGTACAGTATCGTAAAAACCAAGTTCTTTAGCCAGTTCTTCTTTCAGCTTCGATGACATAATCCCTCTACGCCTTGACATTGCACATGGCTCCTTTACGTATAAAATGAAATTTCAACCTGAATCTCCTCGCTCTTTTACATAAGAAACGCGAGGACGATATGTATAGTATGTATAAAAAATAATGCATATATAATTTGAAAAAAAGACCAATAAAAAAGCAGTAAACCAATGTCCACTGCTCATCACCACTTGCTATATTGCCTATGTCATTCTTAGAAAAATTTTAGTTGCACTGTTTCCGTTAACACATCTGCGTAACTATACGAAACGCGCTCCAAAGAGTTTTCCTCTTGATCTAATTCAACGATAAAAACAGATGGGTACGTTTCTGTTAATACACCTGAACGTTCTACTGTTTTTCTACGACCACCGTTTGCTTTTAAAGTTAATCGTTGGCCTAGGTGCAAATCCAGCGCTTGCTTAATATCAGACAAAGTTTTCGCCATATTGGTCCACCTCACTATGTATAGTGTAACACATGTTAGAAAAATAGTCAAAAACATAAAATTATAACAATCTATCTCTAATTGTGTCAATAAATAATTTTCAACATGAATCTACATTTCGCTGTTAGTATGCTCGTTTTTCAACGAAATATGTATATCTTTAGCAAATATTGAAAATGATTTTGTATAATTAAGCGTATACTTTGGCTTCATACGAAAAAACAACTGGTTGCACATCATGCGTGTACATGCTGTAACCAGTTGTTTTTATTGCTACTCATCGCTTTCATAAGGCATGCCCGTGCGAAGCAGCCCTTTTGTTTCTACTCCTCCTAAACCTTTAGCACCCGTTAATGTATTACGTAAGACGTCCCATACATTAATACGATCCGTGAAAGGAGTAAAACTTAGTTTTGCTACTACATACACAGGGTCAAGCGCATGAATATTTACACGTGAAGGTGAACTAGCAAAGTTTGCTCCAGCTTGAATCAATAATTCAAAATGCGATTGACAGGCACCTGCAAAAATCACCAGCTGATCTAAATTACCAACTCTTTTTCTTGCTTCTTGGACTGTTTGAATATAGTGCTTGGAATGTCTATAAGCAAGGAGATCATCTTTATTTCCTTTTCCTTTGGAATAGGCATCATGGCCTGTCAGCACCAGAATATCGGGTCTTACATCCTCAATTAGCTTTCCAACTTTCTCCGGCATTTCTGGCTCGACGCAATGAACACCATAAACAGGAACACCAATTTTTTCGTAAACCAACAAACATTTACGTAAATAATTAGGGTCTCCGTCTACGTGCAGGACCTTTCCTGGAATTTGAAATAAGCGATGTGAATGGCTGTATCCATTTGTCATGCTATATTCAGTTTTCTCTCGAACGAGCCGATAATCCTGTTGAATAAGCTCCAAAGATCTTTCTAAAAGTTCTTCTTCTTGTTTTTTTCTTTGATCCTGTTCTTTAGCATCCACAACCTCTAGATCTGTACAAGGAGCGTCGGCGATCAACCGAACGTCTTCCCCTATTAAAGTCGCATATTTCCCCGCTTCGCTGTCATTAATAGCTATAACACGAAAAAGCAAATCTCTTTGATAAGAAGGTCGTGTAACTATATCACCAATTTTGATGTTCATATGCTTCACTCCGTCTTTGCTACTTCAAAAATAAATTCTCTTCATAGCCTATGACTTCATGATAAAAATGTGATGATTTAGCGAAATGATTTTAAAAGTTGATCACTTAGCTTTCCAAATTCTTGAATAGATAAAGTTTCGCCTCTTCGTTTCGGATCAATTTCAGCAGTTGAAAGTGCTTGCTCAATGTCCGCTTTTTTCTGCTTACCATTTGGCAAGTTGTTCACTAGATTGTTTAAAATTGTTTTTCGACGCTGTCCAAAACTTGCTCGTACAACTTGGAAGAAGAATGCTTCATCTTGTACTTCTACCGCGGGCTTTGGTCTTCTCAACAATCGAATAACAGCTGAATCTACATTAGGCTGCGGATTAAACACTGTTTTAGGCACGATCATAACCGTCTCAGCCTCTGTATAGTATTGAATCGCAATAGAAAGTGAACCGTACTCTTTTGTTCCCGGTTTAGCTGCTATACGGTCGGCAACTTCTTTTTGAAGCATAACGACGATTCCACGTACCGGAATTTGCTCTTCTAATAATTTCATCAAAATGGGTGTCGTCACGTAATACGGTAAATTCGCAACGACCATTAAATCTTCTATGTTTTCAAATTCTTGTTCGAGCGTCCCTTTTAAATCCGCTTTTAACACATCTTGATGAATAACTTTTGCATTTGAGTAAGGAGAAAGAGTATCAGCTAAAATCGGAAGCAAACGCTGATCGATTTCAAATGCCAGCACTTTTTTTGCGCGCTTTGCTAGCTGTTCAGTTAAGGCACCGATACCAGGTCCAATTTCAATAGCTCCCGTTTCTTCTGTTATTTCCGCATGATCAACAATACGATGTAAAATGTTCGTATCAATTAAAAAATTTTGTCCCAAACTCTTTTTAAATGTAAAACCGTATTTCTTTAAAATTTCCTTGGTTCGATTAGGCGTTGCAATATCTTTTAACACGATCCCTTTTCCTCCTTATTTATCTGCTCAACAGCTCTGATAAAGTCCTCTTTTGAAATTTGGAACATCTGTAATCGTTTATGGAGCTGCTTTCCGTTGGCATAACCAATTTTTAATAACTTCCCTATTCTTTCACGTCGAGACTTGGCTTTACTATCTCCTATCAAACGAGCTACGATTAAATCCTCTTGAGAAATCTCCATAGCTGCCCCCATCCACTCTTGCTTCACATCTTCTAGTGCTTTTTGAATAGATGCAATAGAAGCATGTTCAACTCCAATACCTTTGCCATTTTTAGGGCGAGCCTCTTCTTTATCTAAGAATGCATGTTTACATCCGGGAACACGTTCTGAAACAATATTTCGAATTCGCTGTCCTGGATAATCTGGATCTGTAAAAATAATCACGCCTCTTGTTTTTTGAGCTAATTTTACTTTCTCAATGGTTTCTTCATTTACAGCTGATCCATTTGTCTCGATGGTATCCGCATCCACTGCACGTTTAATCGCTACAGTGTCATCTCGGCCTTCTACTACAATAATTTCTTTAATCTTCATTGCTTCCTCCAAAACATTCAGTTTTGTTCATTTGCTTTTCAGTAAAAATGAAATGCTCGTTACGCACATCATTTTTCTTCTATGAAATCAACGTTTTATCTTATTATCAACTAAATTAAAAAACATCTACCTGTTATTTTAACTGAAAAAGGCAGAGGATAACATTCTCCTCTGCGCCTATCTTTACTTTAACACGAAAATGATTGTTATATGAGAAAAAGTTTTAATCATTAATGCCAAATAGCTTTTTGGCGTTAGCTGTTGTCATAGCAGCTAATTCTTCATACGTTATACCTTTTAACTCTGCAATTTGCTCTGCTACGTATGAAACATAACCAGGTTCATTGCGCTTGCCGCGGAATGGATGAGGAGTTAGATAAGGACAGTCTGTTTCAATTAATAGTTTATCTAAAGGAAGCTCTGTAGCAACTTCTTTTGGCTTTTTCGCATTTTTAAAAGTAACAGGTCCGCCAAAAGAAATATACATATTCATATCCATACACTGCTTCGCTACTTCAATACTGCCCGTGAAGCAATGCATAATCCCGCCTACTTCTTCTACGTGCTCTTCTTTTAAAATGGTTACCACGTCTTCCGTTGCATCACGATTATGAATAATGATAGGTAAATTCACTTTGCGAGCTAAGCGAATTTGACGGCGAAATACGTCTTTTTGAACTTCTTTAGATGATTTATCCCAATGGTAGTCTAATCCCATTTCTCCTAAAGCAACAACTTTCGGATGCTGAGCTAACTCTTCAATCCAAGCTAAGTGCTCATCCGTCATATCAACTGCATCTACTGGATGCCATCCTACACTAGCATAGATAAAGTCATACGTTTCAGCTATTTGAATAGCCTTTTTGATGGTAGGTTCATCGAATCCAACAACTACCATGTTTTGAACACCTTTTTCTAACGCACGATTAATTACTTCTTGCAAATCATCTTCATACTGTTCTGCGTTTAAATGAACATGTGTATCAAATAACATCTAATCGATCCTTTCCATGAATAAAAGGGGGTCCTCGCATGTTACACGTGAAACACCCCTTTTACCTATACTTATTTTATCTTCGTGCCGTTTGCTAAGTTTTGATCTACGCTTGCTAGTGAAAGACCATTCTCATCTTCCCCCGCTAAAATCATTCCTTGTGATAGTTCACCGCGCAGTTTCACAGGTTTTAAGTTGGTTACACAAATTACTTTTCGACCTACTAATTCTTCAGGCTTATAAAACTTGGCAATACCTGATACAACCTGGCGTTTTTCATAGCCAAGATCAAGCTGCAGCTTTAATAGTTTATCTGCCTTTTTAACTGGTTCTACTTCCGTAACTTGCGCTACACGAAGCTCTACTTTCATGAAATCATCAATCATAATCTCTTCAGAAGGCTCTTCCTTCACAACAGGTTTTTCTTCCTTTGGAGCACTCCCTTGCATCTGCTCTTTAATAAACGCTACCTCTTCTTCTCGATCTAGACGAGGGAACATTGGCTCACCTTTTTCTACTTTTGTGCCTTCTTTAAGCATATTAAAACGCGTCGTGCTTTCCCACGTTTTTAATACATCTTCTTTTACACCAATCTGAGCAAAAATTTTCTCAGGCGTACGCGTTAAGAATGGCTGCAGTAATACCGCAATGTGACGAATTGATTCAGCTAGATGTGTCATAACGGAAGCAAGTTCTGCACGCTTATTCTCATCTTTTGCTAACGCCCAAGGCTGCGTTTCATCAATGTATTTATTCGTGCGGCTTACATATTGCCAGATAGAAGCAAGAGCCACTGAAAACTCCATATCTTCCATCGCTTCTTCATATTTATTCACTGTATCTTTTTGAGCTTGGACGATAAGTGCATCAAACTCTGTTACATTGCCTTCATAAGTCGGAATAACACCATCAAAATACTTATTAATCATCGCCACTGTACGATTAACTAGGTTGCCAAGATCATTTGCTAAGTCAAAGTTAATACGTTCAACAAACGCTTCTGGTGTGAATACACCGTCTGAACCGAATGGAACTTCACGAAGTAAGTAGTAACGAAGGGCATCTAATCCATAGCGGTCAATCAATGTCACTGGGTCTACTACATTCCCTTTTGACTTCGACATTTTTCCATCTTTCATTAATAACCAGCCGTGAGCAAATACTTTCTTAGGAAGTGGCAAATCAAGTGCCATCAACATGATTGGCCAATAAATAGTATGGAAACGTACGATTTCTTTTCCTACTAAATGTACGTTAGCCGGCCAATATTTTCGATAGCTTTCATCGTTCTCTGTATCATACCCAAGAGAGGTGATATAGTTAGAAAGCGCATCAATCCATACGTAAATAACGTGTTTTGGGTTACCTGGAACTTTTACCCCCCAATCAAACGTCGTGCGAGAAACAGCTAAGTCTTCAAGGCCAGGCTTAATAAAATTATTGATCATTTCGTTTTTACGGGACTCTGGTTGAATAAATGAAGGGTTTTCTTCATAAAAAGCTAGTAAACGATCTACGTATTTCCCCATTTTAAAGAAATAGGACTCTTCTCGAACGAGCTCTACAGGGTGTCCGCTATCCGGGCTTTTTCCGCCTACAACTTTTCCATTTTCAACGATTGGATCTACTAGCTGATGCTCTGTATAGTACGTCTCATCGGGAACTGAATACCAGCCTTCATATTCATCAAGATAAATATCACCTTGTTCTAAAAGGCGTGCGAAAATCTTTTCCACGATTTCTTTATGTCTTGGTTCCGTTGTACGGATAAAATCATCATACGAAATATCCATCTTATCCCACAGCTCTTTGATTCCAGATACAATATCATCTACGTATTGCTGAGGTGTCACGTTTTTCTCTTCTGCTTTTCGCTGAATTTTTTGACCATGTTCATCTGTACCTGTTAAATAACGTACGTCAAACCCTCTCAAACGTTTATAACGAGCCATTGCATCTCCCGCTACCGTCGTATATGCATGCCCTATATGTAATTTACCACTCGGATAATAAATCGGCGTAGTAATATAAAATGTATTATTTCCATCTGCCATGTTCATAACCTCCAACATTCCATTTCAACATTTTGATTTATATGTATGTAATCATATAAACCCTGTCTTCTTATTCTACTATCTATCATACTATTTTACATGATAATTTCAAAACATTCTCTTCCTATATACACGGGAATATGACTGATTCACTTCATTTTTAAATAATCGTTATTTTTCCAAAAAATAATCCTGTTAATTGTATCAGCTTCGCCCTATTTTTATATAAAATATACCCTCATTCAAAAAGTCACTTTGATGAAAACGACAAATAGGTCTAATTTTGTCGTTTTATGTCGAATTATATTTACCCTATCTTCAAAATAGTTAATATCAAGCTATTTAGACGATTAATCTTTTTTCCAATGAAACCCCTTGTCATTCCTTGACTGACGGTCACAATTAGCTTGTAAACAAGTCGAAAAAAAATTTTTTTACCAGCTACATTTTTTTACATATAAAATGATTGACTAGTTTTGGAAACGCTGGTATTATGAAAGTACATTGAAATTGTCGAATAATGACGAAAGTAATAACATAGAAAAATGATTACTGAGAGGAGAACGATTAACATGAAATCTACAGGTATTGTTCGTAAAGTTGATGAATTAGGACGCGTAGTAATTCCAATTGAATTACGTCGTACATTAGGAATTGCAGAGAAAGATGCTCTAGAAATCTATGTAGATGAAGAGCGCATCATCTTAAAAAAATACAAACCAAACATGACTTGCCAAGTAACAGGTGAAGTATCTGATGATAACATTCAACTTGCTAGCGGCAAATTAATTCTAAGCCGTGAAGGTGCAGAACAAATCATGAAAGAACTTCAAGATTCTTTACAAGCTTCTAAATAAAACGAAAAGCTGTCTATGATAGACAGCTTTTTTTAATGTACGTGATATTCACTATAAATGTCTCGCTTTGACACATCTCGGTCTTTTGCCACTTGCTTAATAGCTTCTTTGTTTGAAAGTCCTTCTTCTACATAGTGATCAACATGCTCGATAATGGTGAGCTGTTCCCACCATAGATTACTTTCATCTGGCGCTTCTTCATTTGTCCCTTCAAGAATTAAGCAGAATTCGCCTCTAATATCTGTGGCATTTGTCCATTCAATTGCTTCTAATACGCTTCCTCTTAAAAATTCTTCATAGCGTTTTGTTAACTCTCTACATAACACAATAGATCGGTTCCCTAAAATTTCTTCTATACTCTTTAGTGTTTCTTTTAATCGATGAGGGGCTTCATAAAATATCATGCTTTCCTTAATATACTGAAGCTCTTGAAGCTGTTCTTTACGCTGTTTTTTATTTCTGTTTAAAAATCCATAAAAATAAAACTGCCCTGTAGGTAGTCCCGAAGCAATTAAAGCTGTTAATGCTGCGTTAGGCCCCGGCAGCGGAACAACCGTATACCCTTTTTTAACGGCAGCTACCACTAACTCATAACCGGGATCTGAAATACAAGGCATGCCCGCGTCGCTTACTAAAGCAATATTTTTTTCACCGTCTAAGTCGCTTAACAGCTGTTCACTTTTTGTATGTTTATTATGTTCATGATAACTTGTAATAGGCGTATCGATCTCAAAGTGGTTACATAGTTTTTTCGTTTGTCTCGTATCTTCTGCGGCAATATAATCAACTTCTTTTAAAATTCGAATCGCACGAAATGTCATATCCTCTAAGTTTCCAATAGGAGTGGGAACTAAATATAAAACGCCTCGTTCATTTGATACATCATAACTTTTTTGTGATTTCATTCTGCTTTTCTTGCTCCCTTCGAATGTAAGCCTGTTTTTGCACTCTGCTTAACTGTTTGAACCAATATTCTTTTTGCATAGCTTCTGTTTTAGAAGTAAACACCTCATGCCAAATTAGTGAAACAGGCCTTCTTGCTCTCGTATATTTTGCCCCTTTTCCTTCATTATGGACAGAAATACGTTTTTGCAAATTATTCGTGTAACCAGCGTAATACGTACAGTCCTTGCATTCAACTACATAAAAATAATGATTATTTTGTTCCATATAAAATCCTTTTTAATTCGTCCGTGTATTCATCATTATCTTGGTAGACCACAAGCGGAGGAAGAATCTTTAAATCTGGACTTCCATCCTTCGTACCTTCAATTAAAAGTGTATTTGCTTCTTTCCCATCTTTAGGATAGACAAACTGAAGTCTCTTTGGCTCTAAACGGTACTGCCTCATTAACGTAACGATATCTAATAGTCTTCCTGGACGGTGAACTAATGCCACTTTTCCGCCTTGCTTCACTAGTTGACTGCTGGCTCTAATCACATCTTCCAACGAACAATGAATTTCGTGGCGAGCGATTGCAAAGTGTTCGTTTTCATTTATCTCTTCTTTATTGGATGTGGTGAAATAAGGAGGATTACATGTTACAACATCATATTTTCCATAACCCAGTTCTTGAGGCGCATTTTTTAAATCGCCATGTATCATTTTAATCTGTCCGTCCAGCTGATTATACGCAATACTTCTTTGCGCCATACTGTGTAGCCGCTCTTGAATTTCTACACCAATGATTTTTCCCTTTGTTCGTTTAGATAAAAACAGTGGGATTACACCGTTTCCTGAACATAAATCAACCAAGTTACCTTTACGAATTGGGACATAAGCAAAGTGAGATAAAAGCACAGCATCCAATGAAAAGGAAAAGACAGACGGACTTTGAATAATGCGCATCTCCTCATCGGCTAATAGATAATCTAAACGTTCATCTCCATATAACTCAACCATAGTCGTTCTTCTCCTTGTACATCTATTATTTATATCTTTTACTCATAAAAAGAACCTCTCCAAAAGGGAGAGGTGTTGTTACTTTTTATTTAAAAATGACAAGCAAAACAAACAGTCTCCATCTTTACGCACACTTCCATAATGAATGTTACAAATATGAAAACCCTCTTGGTAAAGGCGAGCCAAATTGTCATATCCTTCTCCGATATCAATTTGTTTTTGCTCTTTTGTTTGAGCGCTTGCTTTTGAATGTCTATTTTTCAGCTTCGTTTCGAAGTTTGTCTGGTCAAGGCGACGGCGCAAATGATCATTTTCTATTTGCAGGTGATGATTTTCTTCAATTAGCTCAGCAAGATGCTCTTTCAACTCACCTAACTGCTTATATAAATGACCAATTTGTTCCTCCATGTTTGTCACCGAATCAAAAATCTCTTTTTTATCCACCTTTGCCCACCTCGTTAATCTGTGGCTTGAAACGAAACAGCACCTTCATTATTGATCTCATCCAGAGTATACTCTAAAATTTGTTCGTGATCTGACAGTTCCACTTGAATAATTCTTTCCAAAATATTCAACCCCACTACACGTCCTGAACCATCTGAAGTTTTAATTGTTGAGCCTATATCAGGAAGCTGTTCTTTTGCCGTTTCATACTCATCATTTTCATATTTTAAACAACACATTAAACGTCCGCATAAACCAGAAATTTTCGTTGGATTAAGCGATAGGTTTTGGTCTTTGGCCATTTTAATAGAAACCGGCTCAAAATCACCTAAAAACGTTGAGCAACATAGCATACGTCCACAAGGACCTATCCCGCCCAACAGCTTTGCCTCGTCTCGTACACCGATTTGACGAAGCTCAATTCGCGTACGGAAAATAGCAGCTAAATCTTTAACTAACTCTCTAAAATCAATACGGCCGTCTGCTGTAAAATAAAAAATGACTTTATTACGATCAAACGTATATTCTACATCTACTAACTTCATATCTAAATCGTGTGATTGAATTTTTTGCACGCATACGTCATACGCTTCTCTAGCAGCTTGTTTATTTTCATCCACAATCAGCCTGTCTTTTTGTTCGGCAATGCGGATTACTTTTTTTAAAGGAAGTACGACATCATGTTCACTTACTTGCTTTTTATTAATAACCACTCTGCCAAATTCAACACCACGAACTGTTTCTACAATAACAAACTCACCATCTGGAATTGTAAGTTCTCCAGGGTCAAAATAATATATTTTTCCCGCTTTTTTAAAGCGAACGCCTACTACATCATACAAGCTTTTATCCCTCCTGCAAATCCAACACCAGCTGTTCCATTAATAACTGTAGATTCATATTTGAATTTAATTTATTTTTGGCCTTCAAGATAACCTCTAAGCGATAAATCGCTTTTTCCTGCGTTGTCTGAAGAGCTTGCTGTTTTAATTCTTCTATTTTATGACGATAGACGATTTTAGACTCTTGTCCAACTTGCAGCGTCAACAAATCACGATAAAGAAGCATCAATAAAGTTAAACCAATATGAGCTTGTTCTTTTTCTTTAAAATGTGTTACCCACTTTTCATGAATAAAAAGAAGAGCTTGTTGAGGTCTCGTTGTTAACACTTCATATAATTGTATCACTAACTTTATTGCAAGTCCAAACCATTCATCTTTACTTAATTCAATTGCTTCATCAATGCTGTTTGTTAAATTAGACAAGATGGACGCATCTACTGCCGAAAGGCCATTTTCTACTAGTTTTTCAGCTAACTGTTCTGGTGTAAGAGATCGAAATGATATTACTTGGCAACGTGAGATAATCGTATCTAATAAGCGCTGTATATTTTCTGTTAATAAAATTGCATAAGTTCCGTTGCCAGGCTCTTCTAAAAATTTCAGTAAACTATTTGCTGCGCTTACTGTCATTTTATCAACATGATTCACAATATATAACTTTTTATTAGATTCAACACCAGTTTTTGTGAATTCTGATTGCAAGAATTGAATTTGCTCTTTTTTAATCGATAGACCAGCTGGCTCAATCAAGTGAATATCTGGATGATTACCTGAATCAATTCGCCGGCAGTTACTGCACTCATGACATGGCCTATGATTAACTGGATTTTGGCAAAACAGCGCTTTAGCAAACAAAAAACTAATTTGTTTTTTACCTGTTCCTTTGCTTCCTTCAAATAAATAAGCATGAGCAACTCGCTCTTTAAGTAAGCTGTTTTGCAAAATCTTTAATACGTTCGGCTGAAGAGCTTCAAGCTGTTCCCATGTATTTCCCATTCAATCATCACTTTCTATTTAAAATCTTCTCTCTCAAAATTGATGAAATTGATCTACTGGTAGTACGAATACTGTAGCTCCGCCCACTTCAACTTCAACAGGATACGGAATGTATGAATCTGCATTACCGCCCATCGGTGCCACAGGAGAAATCATCTGTCTGCGGTTTTCACATTGGCCCTTAATAATATCAAGTACTTCATCTACTTTATGATCATCTGTACCAATCATAATTGTTGTATTCCCTGATTTTAAGAATCCGCCCGTACTTGATAATTTGGTTGAACGAAACCCTCTTTCTACAAGTGCATTTAAAAGCTTTGAGCTATCTGAATCTTGAATAACGGCCATTACTAATTTCATGAATAACACCTCATTTTACTTTTTTGTTAAGAATAGTATAGCAAGAATAACGATCATCTGTATTTATTTTAAAATCAATTTTATTTGTTTATAAGCTTCTTCACAGACTTTTTCAACGGATTGATTTGCATCAATTCGTCGAATACGCTCTGGAAATTCACTCAAAAGAGATAAATATCCATCTCGTACTTTGTAATGAAAGTCTAAGGATTCTAAATCTAATCGATTAATCTCATCTTTTCGACCATTATTAATTCTTTCTAACCCTACCTCAGGCTCAATATCAAAATATAAAGTGGCCTGTGGCATCGTTTGCTCAATAGCAAATTGATTGATAGCAAAAATATCTTCTACGCCTATACCCCGCGCATTTCCTTGATAAGCAAGTGAGCTATCAATAAAACGGTCACATAATACTATATTCCCTTTATTTAGCTCAGGAATCACTTTTTCCACAAGATGTTGTCTTCTAGCCGCAGCGTAAAGAAGTGCTTCGGTTCTGGCATCCATTTCCGTGTTAGATGGATTTAAGATGATTTCACGAATTTGTTCAGCAATTCGTATGCCTCCAGGCTCTCTTGTTAATACAATGGTATAGCCCTCTTGTATTAATTTTTGTTGAACCATATGGATGATGGTCGTCTTACCAGCACCCTCTGGCCCTTCGAATGTAATAAACGTTCCTGACATGTATAAATTCCTTTCTCTATTTAAATACTTCTATCTTTCCTTTTTCCATACAAGAGCCGCCTTGAATATGACCGTTTAACCTTTGAATATGCAAAATATAGTCAATATGATTGCTCGTAATCGTTTCTCCCTCCATTAAAATAGGAATTCCAGGAGGATATGGAATAACAGATTGTGCGCTTACACACCCAATCGCTTCTTCAAACGAACACATATGCTTTGATCTTAGTTTTCTTTCTTCCATAGACAGGAGAACGGTTGCTCTTGAAAAACGAAATGGTTTGATTAGTGGTTTTTCATATGACTTACGCTGTATATTCTCTACTGCTTGTCTAACCCGCTTAATTGTATCATTAAAATCCCAACTGCTGCTTAACGGTAGAACAAACAATACATAGTTAACGTCAGCTAGTTCTGTATAAATATTTTGCTTTTCCAGTTCCTTTTGCAAATGATATCCTGTTGCCGCCGAACAAGTCAACGTCATTTTCAAAAGGTCGGTAGCAGTTTGATCTGTTTTCACATCGATAGTTGAAAGTGTATCAATCTCATTAATTTTTTCAGCAAACGAATGAATATTGTCAGTCATTCTATCGATATCATGCTGTGTAAACTGCTGAAGATAATACCGTGCCAAATCGAGAGAAGCCATAATAGGGTATGAAGGACTGCTTGACTGCAGTACTTGTAGATAATGCCGCACGGCTTGCTTATTTACTAATGTTCCTTGCATATGTAAATAAGAACCCATTGTCATAGCTGGCAGCGTTTTATGTGCTGACTGAACGACAAGGTCGGCTCCATACGTAACAGCTGAAGAAGGAAAAGGATTGCCTAAAATAAAATGGGCTCCATGAGC
Source organism: Priestia sp. MDV22-iso46 (assembly GCF_058629175.1). Lineage (NCBI taxonomy): Bacteria > Bacillati > Bacillota > Bacilli > Caryophanales > Bacillaceae > Priestia > Priestia sp. MDV22-iso46. The sequence goes on along the minus strand of NZ_JBZVWT010000018.1, from coordinate 1,100 downwards.
TTCATCAATAATTATAGGAATATTGTAGCCATGAATAAAGTCAATGATCTCCTTTAAATCTCGCGCCACCCCGTAGTAAGTAGGATTTGTTAACACAAATGCTTTTATATCCTCAGAATGCTCTAAAGCCGCCTTAATTGTTTTAATGGATACACCTGTACTAAGATGTGTTTTTGAATCTATTTCAGGAGCTAAAAAAATAGGTGATGCCTTTGATAAAGCAATAGCATTAAAAATAGATTTATGAGAATCTCTTTGGACAGCAATTTTATCTCCTTCTTGACAAAGAGATAAAATTGCTGCGAGATTGCCTACAGTAGAACCATTAACTAAAAAAAAGCTTTCATCTACTCCATACAACTTTGCCGTTAACTCTTGTGCTTCTTTAATAACAGATTCTGCTTCATGTAAATCATCTAATCCGCTAATTTCTGTTAGATCGTATTGCAAAAAGTCTGCGTAAGAAGACTGAATATGTGAAGGTAGAATTTGACCATTTTTATGGCCGGGCACGTGATAAGAGAGTGACCTCTTTTCACTGTGCCTTACTAAACAGTTATATAAAGGTAAATATGTATCCATACATCCATTCCTTACTTTTTGTAAATATAACATTGTTAACTTGATAAAAGAATATAATATGTAAGTATTTTTCCTATCAAAATTCATTTTTCTTTCATTATAACAAACTTAGATGATTTTTTTGAACCATATAAAGAAGCCCTTATAAAAAAGGGCTTTTAGTAAGAAAACGCTCCTGATATTCTCTTTAATTGATCTACTAACAATTGATAACGAAAATGAGATGAATCCACCTCTACAATCTCTACCTCGCAGTGTTGGCATATAAAGCTGGAAAACACCTCAATACCCTTTGTATGCTGTTCATGACAAACGGAACATGTTTTAATTTGTTTTTCCATTACTCTCCACCTCCACTAAATAAGTATCGACAAGATGCAACTTCTTTATGCAGTTCATTTAACCCATTTTATGTAGATAGCTTATACTCTGTGAATAATAAAAAAAGGACTAGCTAAAATAGCTAGTCCTTTTTCAGGTGCCTGGCAACGTCCTACTCTCACAGGGACAAAGTCCCA
>NZ_JBZVWT010000017.1:0-50749 GCF_058629175.1 Priestia sp. MDV22-iso46 | reverse complement strand
GGGGCCTTAGCTCAGCTGGGAGAGCGCCTGCCTTGCACGCAGGAGGTCAGCGGTTCGATCCCGCTAGGCTCCACCATACATATAAACATACAACCTTTAAGCAAATTGCTTAAAGGTTTTTTTATGTAGTTTCTACAAATTAGAATTGTATATATATTCAAAAAAGTGTCGAGTTGAGCCATCGCTCATTTAGCCGTTACAATAGGAGAGTAGCAACATTTGTGATGGGGGGACATATTATGAATAAGCTTTCAATTATTGGAGTACCAATGGATTTAGGTCAAACTCGCCGAGGGGTCGATATGGGGCCAAGTGCGATACGATATGCAGGTGTTATTGAACGCATCGAGAATATTGGATATAGTGTAGAAGATAAAGGGAATATTGAAATTGCCTTAGCTGAACGAGTACATAGTGATGAAAATACAAACTTAAAGAATTTAAAAGCTGTAGCAGATGCTAGCGAGAGGCTTGCTCAGACCGTAAGTGATGTTATTACAAATAAAAGGTTTCCTTTAGTACTGGGGGGAGATCACAGCATCGCTATCGGAACACTAGCAGGAGTAAGTCGTCATTATAAAAACTTGGGCGTGATTTGGTATGATGCACACGGAGATTTGAATACAGCAGATACGTCTCCTTCAGGAAATATTCACGGTATGCCATTGGCGGCAAGTATAGGTATAGGAGACGACGCATTGACTCGAATTGGTGGTTATACACCTAAAGTCAAGCCGGAAAATATTGTGATTATCGGAGCACGTTCTTTAGATGAAGGAGAAAAAGAGTTAATAAAGGAAAAAGGGATTAAAGTGTATACGATGCATGAGATAGATCGAATGGGTATGACAAAAGTAATGGAAGAAACAATTTTATATTTGCGTGATAAAACAGATGGCGTTCATCTATCACTCGATTTAGATGGATTGGATCCACATGATGCACCTGGAGTAGGAACGCCAGTTATCGGTGGAATAAGCTACAGAGAAAGTCATTTAGCTATGGAGATGTTAGCAGAATCTCAGCTAATCACTTCTGCTGAGTTTGTGGAAGTAAATCCTATTTTAGATGAACGGAATAAAACAGCTACCGTAGCTGTTGCATTAATGGGCTCACTTTTAGGAGAGAAATTAGTATAAAACATTAGTACCTACCAAAAGGTACATGAAATATATATGAAGATAAAAAAAAGAAGCTCTTAGTTCGGATTCGAGAGCTTCTTTATATAGAGAAAAACTTTTCATATTCATTTAATAAACCATCTAGCTCTGAACTTACTCTCACTACTGTTAGTGATGATAAAGGGTTTTCTGCTGCAAGAGTGACCATGTTATTTCTACATTCTTCAATTTGATTCAAAAGGTTCTCTTTTGTATGAGTCAAGCTTTCCACTCCTCTTCTTTTCATCTATACTAATTACATAACCTACGTACGATCTTTTTAAACGTATTTGACAAATTTTTGTTAAAATAATTAAGCATAAGTGAAACTTTATGATAAAGTACACGTATATATACTATCCCGCAATGGGCGGAGGTAACCGTTACATGGATTTATTATTAAAAAGAAAAATAAAAAAAGTAAAAAAAGGTGACCAGGATGCGTTTGCTGACATAGTAGAATATCACAAGGATAAACTTTTTCATCTATGTTATCGAATGTTAGGAAACCGGGAAGAAGCGCAAGACGCTGCCCAAGAAGCGTTTATTCGAGCCTATGTAAATATTCATAGCTATGACACGAGTAAAAAGTTTTCCACCTGGTTATATCGAATTGCTACAAATCTTTGTATTGATCGAATTCGTAAAAAAAAGCCAGACTATTATTTAGATGCAGAAGTAGCCGGGACCGACGGGTTAAATATGTACTCTCAAATAGCTGCCGATCAGGCCTTACCAGAAGAAGAACTAGAGCAAGTAGAATTGCAAGAATTCATTCAGTCGGAAATATTAAAGCTACCTGAGAAATATCGAACTGTCATTGTCCTAAAATATATAGATGAGCTGTCGTTAAAAGAAATCAGCGATATTTTAGACCTGCCTCTTGGTACGGTAAAGACTAGAATTCATAGAGGACGTGAAGCTTTAAGAAATCGACTTCGCCACTTGTAAGGAGTGAACTAAGAATGAAATGTCCAAAAATGTATGTAAATCTCATTCATGAGCATTTAGATGGAGATATTACAAAAGAAAATGAACTGTTATTAAAAGAGCATTTGCATCAATGCAAAGATTGTCAGCAGCATATGCATCAGTTAAAAAGAACCATTGCATTTGTGCAAAGCACTTCTCATATAGAATTACCTATGAACTTTACAGCAGGTGTCATGGCTGGGTTACCACGTGAGAAGAATCGAATTCGAATGAATAGATGGTTTACAAACCACCCGATTCTTAGTGCAGCTGCTGTATTTGTGCTGTTAATGTCCGGCACCGTGTTTTCAGCTTGGGAAACGGATGAAGACTTTTCTGTTTCAAAGCAGTCGAACTTGGTCATTCACGATAAAACAGTCGTTGTACCAAAAGGTGAGACCGTCAAAGGTGATATTACTGTGAGAAATGGCGATATTAAAATTGAAGGAAAAGTAGATGGAAACGTTACTGTTATACATGGTGATAAGTATCTAGCTTCTGCAGGAGAAGTGACAGGCAATATTGAAGAGTTAGACAAGATTTTTGACTGGGTATGGTATAACGTCAAAACTCACGCCAAACAAGCTGTTGACTTTTAATAGTTGAAACATAAAATCGTCCGCTTATCTTGTTAGAGAGGAACAGTGGACGGTTTTATTTATATAAAAAGAAGGCTACATTATATAGGAACAAGGATTTAAAAATAAGATGTAATTTACAGTGTAATTTTGTTTTATGGTATAATAAAACGGTTATGTTATCTTTATTACATATATAGAGGAAGTGAGAAGATGCCTATTGGAGACCTGCCAATCCTCTCATATTTAGGAAAAATTGTTGATGTTCTCCTGGTATGGTTCGTCATATATAAATTAATTATGGTCATAAGAGGTACAAAAGCAGTACAGCTTTTAAAAGGAATCACGGTGATTTTAGTTGTTCGCTTTATAAGTAACTTCCTTGGACTAAATACGCTGCAATGGTTAATGGACCAAGCGTTAACGTATGGGTTTTTAGCTATCATTATTATCTTCCAGCCAGAGCTGCGCCGAGCGCTTGAACAGCTTGGGAGAGGACGTTTGTTTTCACGCAGTAATTTGCCTGAAGAAGATGAGCGTACCGTTACGATTGAGGCGATTATAAAAGCAACGCATTATATGGCTAAAAGACGCATAGGTGCATTGATCTCAATCGAAAGAGAGACGGGTATGGGTGATTATATTGAAACAGGTATACCGCTCAACTCGAATATTTCTTCTGAATTATTAATCAACTTATTTATACCAAATACACCACTTCATGATGGAGCGGTTATTTTACAGCGGGATCAAGTAGCCGCTGCAGCATGTTACTTACCTTTATCTGAAAGTCCTTTTATTTCAAAAGAATTAGGTACTCGCCATCGTGCTGCTGTAGGAATAAGTGAAGTAACAGATAGTGTGACTGTTATTGTATCTGAAGAAACTGGAGGCATTTCCGTTACCAAAAATGGTGAATTGTATCGTGAATTGACAATTGATACATTAAGAGAAATGCTAGAAAAAGAATTAGTCACAACTTCTAAAGCAACTTCTTCCACTCGTTGGCAATGGAGGTTGAAGAAGAATGGATAAATTGATGAATCGATCGTGGGTTATGAAAATTATCGCGTTGCTGTTAGCCTTCATGTTATATTTATCTGTTAATTTAGATGATGGTGCCAGTTCATCAAATAAGATTCTGAACCGAAGCAGTTCTGCCAACACTGGAGTAGAAACATTAACAGATGTTCCAGTTCAAGTATCCTATAATGAGAAGAACAGAATTGTAAGAGGTGTTCCGGATACGGTTATTATGACACTGGAAGGTCCTAAAAATATTTTGGCTCAAACAAAGTTACAAAAAGATTATCAAGCTTATATTGACCTTGATAATTTAAGCTTAGGGCAGCATAGAGTCAAGGTTCAGTATCGAAATATCTCTGATAATTTAAACGTAGTGGTTAAGCCTGATATTGTAAACGTAACAATTGAAGAACGCGATTCAAAACAGTTTTCAGTAGAGGCAAGCTATGATAAAAACAAGGTCAAGAATGGATATGAAGCAGGGGAAGCAACCGTTAGTCCAAGAGCCGTCACGGTAACGGGCGCATCAAGTCAATTAGATCAAGTTGCTTATGTGAAAGCTATTATTGATTTAGATAATGCTTCAAAAACAGTGACGAAACAAGCAACTGTTGTCGCACTAGACAAGAATTTAAATAAATTGAATGTAACAGTTCAACCAGAAACGGTCAATGTAACAATCCCAGTGAGAAATATTAGTAAAAAAGTGCCGATCGATGTGATTCAAGAAGGCACGCCAGGCGACGGTGTCAACATTACGAAGCTAGAGCCTAAAACAGATACAGTGAAAATTATCGGTCCATCTGATTCTTTAGAAAAAATCGATAAAATTGATAATATTCCAGTCGATGTTACCGGTATTACGAAATCTAAAGATATTAAGGTGAACGTCCCTGTTCCAGACGGAATAGATAGTGTAAGTCCTAAACAAATTACCGTTCATGTGGAAGTAGACAAACAAGATGATGAGAAAGACGCAGAAGAAACGGACGCAAGTGCAGCTGAGACTAAGTCATTTAAGAATTTACCGGTTTCTTTAACTGGTCAATCCTCAAAGTACACGTATGAACTGCTTTCTCCTACTTCAGTAGATGCGGATGTAAAAGGACCAAAATCTGATTTAGATAAGTTGACGAAAAGCGGCATTAGCTTGTCAGCGAATGTAGGGAATTTATCTGCCGGGGAGCACACGGTTCCTATTATAATAAATAGTCCCGACTCCGTTACATCAACTCTATCGACTAAACAGGCAAAAGTTCGTGTAACAGCGAAAAAACAATCAGGGACAAATGATGAGCAAACAGATGATAAAGAAACAAGTGGAAGTACGAGCGATAAAGAAACAAAGCCAGACACGGGAACTGGATCAGGAACAAATCCTGGGACGGGAAATTCAGGTGATTCAGCTGATAAACCAAGCGAAGAGACTGATACACCTGAAGACAATACAGATACACCAACAGATAGTACAGAAACTGGTGACGACAGTAGTAATCAAAGTGATGAAAATTCTACACCCGTAGATGGACAGACAGATAATACACCAGGAAACTAAATGTTTTGACATGAAGGAGAGAAAATTAATGGGTAAGTATTTTGGAACAGACGGAGTACGAGGAGTTGCCAATAGTGAATTAACTCCTGAGCTTGCTTTTAAAATTGGACGCTTAGGTGGTTACGTTCTAACAAAAGATTCAGAGCGACCAAAAGTATTAATCGGACGCGATACACGCGTTTCTGGTCATATGTTAGAAGGAGCGCTTGTTGCAGGATTGCTTTCAATTGGAGCAGAAGTTATGCGACTAGGCGTTATTTCAACTCCAGGGGTAGCGTATTTAACAAAAGCACTTGGCGCACAAGCAGGAGTCATGATCTCTGCTTCGCATAACCCAGTTCAAGATAACGGAATTAAATTCTTTGGTCCAGATGGATTTAAACTTTCAGATGCCCAAGAGAATGAAATTGAAGCGTTAATGGATAGTGACACAGATCAATTACCAAGACCTGTTGGGGGAGACTTAGGTCAGGTAAATGACTACTTCGAAGGTGGACAAAAATATCTTCAATACTTAAAACAAACGGTTGATGAAGACTTCTCAGGTATTCATGTGGCATTAGACTGTGCGCACGGGGCAACGTCATCTTTAGCAGCACATTTATTTGCAGATCTAGATGCAGATATTTCTACAATGGGGGCATCTCCAAACGGATTAAACATCAATGACGGTGTAGGATCTACACATCCGGAAGCATTAAGTGCCTTCTTAAAAGAAAAAGGAGCAGATGTTGGGTTAGCATTTGATGGAGACGGAGATCGTTTAATCGCAATCGATGAAAAAGGCGAGATTGTAGACGGTGATCAAATCATGTTCATTTGTGCAAAATACTTGTATGAACAAGGACGTTTAAAGAAAAACACGCTTGTTTCTACCGTTATGAGTAACTTAGGCTTCTATAAAGCACTAGAAGCTAGCGGGATTGAAAGTGCACAAACTGGTGTGGGCGACCGTTATGTAGTGGAAGAAATGAAAGCTAATCAATATAACCTAGGTGGAGAACAGTCAGGTCATATTATTTTCTTAGATTACAACACAACAGGTGACGGTATGCTTTCAGCTATTCAGCTTGTAAACATTATGCAAGCAACGAAAAAGCCTTTATCAGAATTAGCAGCTGAAATGAAGAAATATCCTCAGCTTCTTGTAAATGTAAAAGTAACAGATAAGCATCATGTTACAGATAACGAGAAGGTAAAAGTGGTTATTGAAGAAGTGGAAAAAGAAATGAACGGTAATGGCCGAGTACTTGTACGCCCTTCAGGAACAGAGCCGTTAGTGCGTGTGATGGTTGAAGCACAAACACAAGAAGAATGTGAAACTTATGTAACGCGTATCGTAGAAGTAGTAAAAGAAGAAATGGGCTTAGAGTAATTCATTAATTATATGCATAAGCGGTGACGTTTCAAGCCGTTTATGCATATTTTTATATTGTTGAGAAAAATTCTTGGAAATTATCTGATGCCAAAGGCTGTTTTTGCAGATAATAAAGAAGATAATTGACGTTTTCTCACTTCTTATTGTAATATTAAATCTGTTCGTCTCTTAATTTATGTAAAGGAGTGAACAATCTATTTTAAAAGTGAATACAAAGCGCCTGAACTAAGTAAAGGGACGGAAACGACTTAGTTGACGAGGAGGAGGTTTATCGAAGTATCGGCGGATGCCTCCCGGTTGTTGATTATCACGGCCGAAAACTTGATGTGAAAAACAATGAGGTGACTTATTGGACAAAAGCATTGAGATGATAATCATTGATGATGAAAAGAGACTCTCTTTTCATACATGAAGGAGGATTTTATCTATGTGCGGAATTGTAGGATATATTGGAACAGAAGATTCGAAAGAAATTTTATTACGTGGTCTTGAAAAGTTAGAATATCGTGGCTATGACTCAGCGGGTATTGCAGTTGTTAACAATGAAGGCGTACACGTATTCAAAGAAAAAGGCCGTATTGCAGAATTGCGTCAGGCAGTAGATAACAGTGTTGTAGCACCAGCAGGTATCGGTCATACGCGTTGGGCAACTCATGGTGTACCAAGCCAAGAAAATGCTCACCCGCATCAAAGTACATCTGGACGCTTCACACTTGTGCATAACGGTGTAATTGAAAACTATGCTATTTTGAAACGTGAATATTTACAAGATGTAACGTTCAAAAGCGAAACGGATACAGAAGTAATCGTTCAGTTAATTGAAAAAATCGCAGCAGAAGGCTTAGATGTAGAAGAAGCGTTCCGTAAGACAGTGAGCTTGCTTCACGGTTCTTATGCACTAGCTCTTGTTGATAACAAAGATAAAAATACAATCTACGTAGCTAAAAACAAAAGCCCGCTTCTTGTAGGTGTTGGCGAAGGATTTAACGTTGTAGCGAGCGATGCTATGGCAATGCTTCAAGTAACAGATCAATACGTAGAATTAATGGATAAAGAAACAGTAATTGTTACAAAAGAAGGCGTAACAATTAAAACGCTTGATGGTGAAGTGGTAGAAAGAGCACCTTATACAGCAGAGCTTGATGCAAGTGATATTGAAAAAGGTACGTACCCTCACTATATGTTAAAAGAAATTGATGAGCAGCCTTTAGTTGTTCGTAAAATCATTCAAGAGTATCAAAATGAGAACAATGAACTGCACATTGATGCAGACATTTTAGGAGCAATGGATGAAGCAGACCGCATCTATATCGTAGCATGTGGAACAAGCTATCATGCAGGCCTAGTAGGTAAACAATTCATTGAAACGTGGGCGAAGGTTCCAGTAGAAGTGCACGTAGCAAGTGAATTCTCTTATAACATGCCGCTTTTATCTGAAAAGCCATTGTTTATCTTTATCTCTCAAAGTGGAGAAACAGCTGACAGCCGTGCAGTATTAGTTCAAATTAAAGAACTAGGTTACAAAGCGTTAACAATCACAAACGTTCCGGGATCAACATTATCTCGTGAATCTGATTATACGTTATTACTTCATGCAGGTCCGGAAATTGCTGTAGCATCAACAAAAGCTTACACAGCTCAATTAGCAGTGCTATCAATTCTAGCGGCTGTAACAGCAAAAACACGCGGCATTGAATTAGAATTTGATTTAGTTCAAGAGTTAGCAATCGTAGCAAACACAATGGAAGTACTTTGCGACGACAAAGAAGAAATGGAAAGCATTGCTCTTCAATTCTTAGCAACAACTCGCAACGCATTCTTTATTGGACGTTCTGTCGATTATTATGTAGGTTTAGAAGGTGCGTTAAAACTAAAAGAAATCTCTTACATCCAAGCAGAAGGATTTGCTGGAGGAGAGCTTAAGCACGGAACAATCGCTTTAATTGAAAACAATACGCCAATTATTGCATTAGCAACACAAGAGCATGTAAACTTAAGCATCCGTGGTAACGTAAAAGAAGTAGTAGCACGTGGAGCTAATCCTTGTATCATTTCAATGAAAGGATTAGAAACAGAAGAAGATCGCTACGTGATTCCGAAAGTTCATGAAACACTTTCACCATTAGCAGCGGTTATTCCTTTACAATTAATCTCTTACTACGCTGCACTGCACCGCGATTGTGATGTAGATAAACCACGTAACTTAGCAAAATCAGTTACTGTAGAATAATAAGGTTCTAGACACCCTTCTACTATAGAAGGGTGTTTTTGTATATCCGAGAAAGAGAACAAACACTTGTTTTATCATAAGTCTCATTGAGCTAAAAAATATATTTGCTTGCTCCATTTATTTTATATAATGAAATAGGTAAAGGAACGAACCTCAGCTATTAAAAAGGATGTGGAAAGCATTAGTGGATTGGCTCAAAGTATAAAGTACGTGTTGAGAGGCATCTTTTTTGTCTTGTATTTTCCCTTTTATTTTGTATTTCAAGTCTTTTGTAAAATATGGATATATTTCATCGCTCAGCCCCTCATGTGGATAGGAAAAAGAATCATTCAACCTATCTTTTATTTCATTTGGATATACATCATACGTTTTCTGTTCGTCTACCCTATTTCTTGGCTATGGAATGAGATAATATATCCTTGTATTCTCTTTGTTTGGAAACGATGTTTTTTGCCTATAACTAGATTTATATGGAGGTATGCCGTATATCCTATATTGTATTTAGTTTGTTACCCTTGTTATCTTTTTTGGAAATACCTTGTGCTGCCTTTTTACAATGAAATTGTTCTTCCTGTGCTTTCATTCTGTCAGCGTATCTTTTTCTGTTTCTGGAAGGGATTTAAGTGGATCGGAATTCATATAATCTATTACCCTTTACGCTGGTTTTGGATGACATGTATATATAACCCCCTTAAAAAAGTGTATATCAAAATCATTCAGCCTGTTCTCAAATGGTTTTCTCATTTATTTAGTTAACGAAATATACCAAAAGATTGCTTTTCTTTTTTAAGTATTAAACTCGAAAGATAAGAGGGAATTGATGTATAATAAAAACGGATATATCATTGCCTATTTATTTTATTAGATTCAATTTTGAAAGAGAGTGAAACAATATGGGCCGTAAGTGGAACAATATTAAAGAAAAGAAAGCGTCAAAAGATGCTAATACAAGTCGTATATATGCCAAGTTTGGCCGTGAAATTTATGTGGCTGCGAAACAAGGCGAGCCAGATCCAGAATCAAACCAAGCGTTAAAAGTTGTATTAGAACGCGCGAAAACATACAATGTGCCAAAAGCAATTATTGATCGTGCGATTGAAAAAGCAAAAGGCGGATCAGAAGAAAATTACGATAATCTTCGTTACGAAGGTTTTGGACCAAATGGCTCAATGGTTATCGTAGATGCTCTTACGAATAACGTAAACAGAACAGCTTCAGACGTGCGTGCTGCTTTTGGTAAAAACGGCGGTAATATGGGAGTAAGCGGATCAGTAGCGTACATGTTTGATCCAACAGCTGTTATTGGTGTAGAAGGTAAGGATGAAGAAGAGACGCTAGAACTGTTAATGGAAGCAGATGTAGACGTGCGTGACATTTTAGAAGAAGAAGATTCTGTAATTGTTTATGCTGATCCGGATCAATTCCATGCGGTACAAAAAGCGTTCAACGATGCTGGTATTACGGAATTTACAGTAGCTGAGCAAACGATGCTTGCTCAAAATGATGTCACTCTTCCTGAAGATGCACAAGCTCAGTTTGAAAAAATGATTGATGCATTAGAGGACTTAGAAGACGTGCAGCAAGTATATCACAACGTTGATTTAGGATAATAGTGAAAGAGGCAGACCTATCAAAGAGGTCTGTCTTTTTTTTATAGGCCGTGTGAAAAGCATCTATTGACCCTTTCTCTTCGTTTGGAATATGGTAAGATAATGAATTAAGAATAGAAAATAGTAGAATTTTATAAGAGATAAATGGAGGGAAAGCAGTTGAAAAAATTAATGGTGGGGATGGCGTTAACGGCTACACTTGCAACGGCTGTAACGCCTGGCTTTGGCTCAATTGGGGGAAATCAAGGAAAGGCATATGCAGCGACAGTTACATATAAAGTAACGGCAAGCAAGCTAAATGTGAGAAGCGGAGCGGGAACGAATTACGGGATTATCGGCAGCGTAGTGAAAGATCAAATGCTATCTGTGGTGAGTAAAAGCGGAAGCTGGTACAAAATTAACTATAACGGTCGCACGGGCTACGTAAGCAGTGATTATGTACAAGCATCAGGAACAACAACGCCGCCAGCAGAAAGCACAACGTACACAGTAACGGCAAGCACGCTGAATGTAAGAAGCGGAGCAGGCACTAGCTATGCGTCTATAGGAAGTGTGACAAAAGGCCAGAAGCTGTCTGTGGTGAGCAAAAGCGGAAGCTGGTACAAAATTAACTATAACGGTCGCACGGGCTACGTAAGCAGCGATTATGTACAAGCATCAGGAACAACAACGCCGCCAGCAGAAAGCACAACGTACACAGTAACGGCAAGCACGCTGAACGTAAGAAGCGGAGCGGGCACTAGCTATGCGTCTATAGGAAGTGTGACAAAAGGCCAGAAGCTGTCTGTAGTGAGCAAAAGCGGAAGCTGGTACAAAATTAATTACAACGGCCGCACAGGCTATGTAAGCAGTGACTATGTACAGGCTTCAGCTACAGCGTCTCCAAAGCTCGTAGTCGATTCTTTTAAAACGCTAGGTAACGCTCAGCAAGTCATCTTGGTTACAGCAGATAACTACGATACGAAGTCTGCTAAAATTCAAACGTTTGAAAAAGTTGATGGGAAATGGAAGCAAGTTTTAACTGCGAACGGTGTACTTGGGCAAAAAGGATTTGCTTTATCGAAAAAAGAAGGAGATATGGAATCTCCGACAGGGAAATATACAATTGGCACAGCATTCGGACGCTATGAAAATCCTGGAACTAAGCTTCCATATCGAAAGATTACAGCAAATGATGTGTGGGTAGACGATTCAAAAAGTTCTCTATATAATACGTGGCAGCAAAAGCCGGCTAATGGCCGCTGGACGAGCGCTGAGAACATGGACATCCCGGCTTACGATTATGGGTTTGTCATTAATTATAATGAATCTAGAACGCCAGGAAATGGAAGTGCAATCTTCTTCCATGTAGGAACAAATTATACCGCAGGATGTACGGCTACTTCTAAAGAACAAGTTGTCTCTATTTTAAAATGGTTAAATCCAGAGAAAAATCCGGTTATTATTCAATCTCCTGTAAGTGAATTAGATAAATATTAAGTTAGAAAGCAGCTGAACTTTTACAGTTCAGCTGCTTTTTTATGTAATTAAAAGCTTTGTCTGTCTGTGGTACGACAAAGTTAGTTTTCCTATTCATTGAATGAAAGCGTTTAATCTCTTACGATTAAAGTATCATCACGTAGAGAAAGGAAGAGAGCAAATGGCTCAATCTAATATAAAAGTAGCTGTACAAAAGTTTGGGAACTTTCTAAGTTCAATGGTTATGCCAAATATCGGAGCATTTATTGCATGGGGACTTATTACTGCTTTATTTATTCCAACAGGCTTTTTTCCAAATGAAAGCCTTGCCAAACTAGTGGATCCAATGGTCAAGTATTTGCTTCCGCTGCTAATTGGCTATACAGGAGGAAAGCTTGTACACGATCAGCGCGGAGGCGTTGTAGGTGCTATCGCGACCATGGGCGTCATCGTTGGATCTGATATTCCGATGTTTCTAGGCGCTATGATTATGGGACCGCTTGGCGGTTATATCATCAAGAAGTTTGATCAGTTTATTGAAGGTAAAGTCAAAACAGGATTCGAGATGTTAATTAATAATTTCTCAGCAGGTATTCTTGGAGGAATTCTAGCAATTCTAGCCTTTTTAGGAGTTAGTCCAGCAGTGGACGGATTTACAGGTGCGCTTGTAGTGGGTGTAGATTGGATGGTTGCACATGGCCTTCTTCCACTTACAAGTATTCTAATTGAACCAGCTAAAATTTTATTCTTAAACAATGCTATTAATCACGGTATCTTATCTCCGATCGGAGCAGAACAAATTCGAACAAATGGACAGTCCATTCTATTGTTATTAGAAACAAACCCTGGTCCGGGGTTAGGAATTCTGTTAGCGTATTGCTTCTTTGGAAAAGGAACAGCAAAACAGTCAGCGCCGGGAGCGGCCATCATTCATTTTATTGGCGGAATTCACGAAATTTACTTCCCTTACGTTTTAATGCGTCCGCTTCTAATCATTGCGGCTATTTTAGGAGGAATGAGCGGCGTATTTACATTTGTTCTTTTAGGCGGAGGCTTACAAGCGGTTGCTTCACCAGGAAGTATCTTAGCTATTTTGGCTGCTACACCAGGTAATGCAGGCAGCTATGTTGCAAATATCTCAGGTGTTCTCGTTGCAGCCGTCGTATCGTTTATTGTAGGATCACTCATTTTAAAAACAGGTAAGCAGTCCGAAGATTTAGATGAAGCAGCTCGCAAAATGCAAGAGATGAAGGGCAAGAAGAGTTCTGTAGCAGGAAGCTTTACAAAACAGCAAGGCGAAGTACCAGCAAGCGTTCAGAAAATTGTTTTTGCCTGTGACGCAGGTATGGGATCGAGTGCGATGGGCGCCTCTCTTCTTCGCAAGAAAGTTAAACAAGCAGATTTAAATATTTCGGTAACGAATACAGCGATCAGTAATATTCCAAGTGATGCTCAAATCGTTATTACACAGGAAGAGCTAACGCCAAGAGCTCAAAACAAAGTTCCAGATGCGTATCATATCTCGGTTGATAATTTTCTATCTAGTCCGGAATATGACAAACTAATTGATCAACTAAAAAATGATCATACTACTTCTAAAGCGGAAGAAGAAAAGAGAGTATCTGCAGAAAATAATACAGATAGTAATGATGGTTTATTAAAAGAAGAAAACGTTTTCTTGAATCAGCACTTTTCTTCTAAGGAAGAAGCAATTCGATTTGCAGGAAGCGTGTTAGTAAAAGGCGGATATGTAGAAGAAAACTACGTTGAAGCGATGATTGATCGCGACAATATGACTTCTACTTATATGGGAAATGACGTAGCGATTCCGCACGGTACAGAAGAAGCGAAAAAGAACGTTTTAAGATCCGGTTTTACAGTGATTCAAGTGCCAGAAGGCGTTGATTTTGATGGTGAGAAAGTTCGTTTGATTTTTGGAATTGCCGGAAAAGACGGCACCCATTTAGAAATTTTATCTGGTATCGCGATTACATGTTCTGATATGGACAATATTGAAAAGATGGTTCATGCCAAATCAGCTAAAGAATTAATGGCTATTATTCAAAGTAACTAACGGGATAGAAAGGCATGGAGATGCCTTTTTATCCTTTGTTTATAAATAAGAAAAGAGTTGATGTTCTTGTTTATTACTTCAAGAGAAAAATCAATCATTGAGTTAATTATTAAAACGGCAGGAAAGCATACAGCACTTACACTTGCTACTTTTTTGAATGTAAGTGTAAGAACCGTTCACCGAGATTTGAAGGCAATTGAATCAATACTTAAAAAATTTGATTTGGAGCTGATTCGTACACAAGATGAAGGCCTAATGATTGAAGGTAAAAATGAACAAATTTTTCGTCTTATCCAAGAGCTGATGAAGATTAAAACGACGGATCAGTCTCCACAGGAAAGAAAATTAATTCTTTTAATTCTTCTTCTAGAAGAAGGAGATTCATTTAAATTACAAACGCTGGCTAAAGACTTAGAAGTAAGTATCACTACACTAACTGCTTATTTAGATGAATTAACAGAGTGGTTAACCACATTTGACGTTCTCCTTCATCGAAAAAGAGGGGTGGGAGTAGAGGTTCAAGCTACTGAAGCCAATAAACGGAAAGCATTAGCTAATTATTTTCTTGTTCACTTTAATGAAGAGTTAATTGAGTGCTTGTTTTTAGCAGAAGATCAGCAGCATACGGATGAAACAATTTTGCATTATTTTTATCCGGATTATTTGGCAGAAGTAGACCGAATTGTACATCAAGCGATTAATCAGCATCATTCTAAGCTGGCTGACAGCGATTATATAGGGCTCATTGTTCATATTTGCATTATGATACAGCGAACGAAAAAGCAAATGTATCTAGAAGACGACGGCGGCCAAACGGAAGAGCTGGTAAGTGAAATGTTCTTAATGAAGGATATTTGCCGCGAAATTGAAAGGGTATTTTCTCTTTCTTTTACAGAAAAAGATATTCATTTCTTAGCAGTGCGGCTACGTGCAGCAAAATTCCAAACTACTAGAGACGTATATTACGACAGCGTAGTGGTTGGGCAGATTATTAAGAATATGATTGCTCATGTTTCTGTTCAGCTTAACACCGACTTAACCGGTGATTTTTCCCTTTATCAAGGGTTACTTGCTCATATGGAACCGGCAATTTTTCGCCTTAAGCAAAAAATGGAGCTTTTTAATCCATTAACAGAAGAGATTAAGAAAAAGTATCCTGTTTTATTTATGGCTGTGAGAAACAGTATCGATCAAGAGCTGCCGGATTTAGTTTTTCCAGATGATGAAGTGGCATATCTTGTTTTGCATTTTGGTTCAACGCTAGTGCTAAAAGAAGAAGTCATGGAAATTCAGGCACTGATTGTATGTCCAACTGGAATTGGCACCTCGAAAATGTTAGCTAGCCGTATTCGTAAAGAGATTCCGGAGATTAATTCAGTTGTCATTAAATCGGTAAAAGAAATCAAAGAAGCCGCGCTTGAAGGGTATGACGTAGTGATTTCAACAGTAAGACTGCCTTTTTTAAATGTCGATTACATTTTAGTCAATCCACTCTTAACCGAAGAGGATATTCAATCCGTCCAGAATTTTTTACAGAAAAACATTCAAAAGTTAACCAAGGATAAGGACTATCGTTCGTTCCAATATAAAAATAAGACCGTTTCTACAGAAAAGCCGTCTTTTGAGGAAACGATGAAACAAATTAAAGATGTGCATGGAAGTATCGAATCAATTCTTCAAAACCTTAGAATGTATCGATTTTCGGATGCAGTGAGTCACGATCAAGTGATTTCGCACGTAGTACGCGCCGCTGAAAAAGAACGTTTAATAACCAATGCCAGCTGCGTTATTCATCAGCTTAAGGAACGAGAAAACAAAGGCGGTTTAGGCATTCCGCAAACGAGTATGGCACTGTTCCATTGCCGTGAACATCACGTGAAAGAGCTGATTTTTCAAGTTTCACATTTAGAACAGCCTTGCACAGTTAAAGGTATGGACGGAACAAACATGCAGGCGCGTAACCTTCTATTAATGCTCGCACCTGAAGAGTTAAGTGAAGCACAGCAAGAAATCTTAAGTTTAATTAGTACCAGTTTAATTGAAGACCATGAAGCAATGATGATTTTTTCGTCTTCGAACGAAGAGATAATTCGCAAAAAGCTAGAGGATACGTTTCATGAATACCTTCGAAATAATTTGATAAAGGAATGATTTTTGTGAAGCAAGCAGTTCATTTTGGAGCAGGCAATATTGGTCGAGGATTCATTGGGGCATTGTTTTCTCAAAGCAACTATCACGTCACATTCGTAGATATTGCTGAAAAGGTTATTAATCAGTTAAACGCAGATAAAGGGTATAACGTAGTGACAGCTGCAGAGCACGCGGAGACATTAGCTGTTCAAAACGTATCTGGTTTAAATAATCTGACACAAGAACAAGCCGTCATTAAAGCGATTAAAGAAGCAACGTACATTACGACGGCCATCGGACCGAACGTTCTGCCGCGAATTGCTCCTTTAATTGCTAAAGGTTTGGCTGAACGTGTAAAAACAAGCGACGAAAATGTATATGTGATTGCATGTGAAAATCAAATCTCTGCGACAGATTTATTAAAAGGCTATATTTTTGACGCGCTGGATGAAGAGACAAAAGCTCATATGATAAATAAGGTCTTTTTCTTTAATTCAGCTGTAGATCGTATCGTGCCTATTCAGCATAACCAAGGTTCGCTTGATGTTTTAGTAGAATCCTATTATGAATGGGTAGTAGAGGCACCTGAAGATATTCCTTTTGTAGAAGGAATGACGATTGTGCCTGACCTTGCTCCTTTTATTGAAAGAAAGTTATTTACAGTGAATACGGGACACGCGGTAATTGCATATTTTGGTTATTTAAAAGGAAAAGAAACGATTGATCAAACGTTAAGAGATTCAGATATTTACGAACAAGTACAGCAAACGCTACAAGAAACAGGAAACTATCTAATTAAAAGATATGACTTAGATAGAGAGGAACACGAAGCCTATATTACTAAAATCATTGAACGCTTTAAAAATCCTCATTTAAATGATTCAGTTAAAAGGGTAGGAAGAGCGCCAATTCGCAAGCTTGGACCTCAGGATCGCTTGATTCGTCCAGCGCTAGAAGCAAAAAAAGTGGGCCTTTCTTACACCTACTTGGCAAAGGCTATCGCCGCTGCGCTTTTATTTGACCCGCAAGAAGATAAAGAGGCTATGAAGCTTCAAGCGAATATTCATGAGTATGGTATTGAGTACGTGTTAAAAGAGGTTAGTGGGTTAGAGGCAAGTGATGATTTAACAAAAGAAATCATTGCTCAATATAATGCTTTAAAGTCGTGAATGAATTTAGTGCGTGTAAACAGTCCATTTTAAATGGGCTGTTTTTCTTTTAGCAGAAAGGGAATGTTTGTGTATAGGAGGATGATAAAATGGTAGCTATTACACACGTTGGGTTAGCTGTGCCTGATATAGAAGAAGCCGTGCAGTGGTATGAAAAAGTTTTAGGTTTTAAGCTGATTGCTGGTCCTTATACGTTTAATGCGGAGGAAGAACAAGCTGAAAATATGACTCAAGATTTACTGGGGTCTCATATCAAAAAAATGAAAAATGCTCACATGACAGCTGACAACCAGGTAGGCATTGAACTGTTTGAATTTAATAAGCCGCAAATGCCGCTTGTATTAAAAGACAGCGATGAGCAGTATCAAAGTTATTTTCACATGTGTTTAATAGCCGATGACGTGGAAAAATTAGCGGATAAAATTGAACAATCAGGCGGTAAAAAGCGCAGCCAAGTATGGAATACAAGACCTGAAAAACCTTATTACTTAATTTATTGCGAAGATCCGTTTGGGAATATTATTGAGCTATATTCACACAGTACGGAGCTCATGTATGGGAATAGAGAAGAATAAAAGCTTATCCAGATTTCTTGGATAAGCTTTTATTCTTTCATGGCTGCCCGTAGCCGTATACCTTTGCCAGCTCTTCGAAGGTTTTTGATGAATAGGTAATAGTTACAGATGTTCCTACTGCCACTTTATCAAATAATTCTTCGATATCCGCATTATGCATTCGTACGCAGCCGTGGCTTACATATTTGCCGATGCTATCTTCTGAGTTATTGCCGTGAATAGCGTATGTGTCGCCGGTTGTGCCGTTTGCATTAAGCCCTAGCCAGCGAGAGCCAAGAGGATTATTAGGAGCGCCTCCTGCAATATGCCCTGTATAGTAAGGGCGATTTTTAATTTTGTTAACAATCTTGAAAAAGCCTACCGGCGTATCGCTCCATGTTTTTCCCGTAGCTACTGAATACGTCTTTTCTAACTTTCCATTATGAAAATAAGCAAGCTGATTTGTTTTTTTATTAATAATAATTAAATCTCCACTTGTTGCGTTTTCACTTGCATTCGCCGCACTTGCTGTATAAGAAATGCTGATAATAGCTGCGAGGCATAAAGCAGCTGCTCGCAGTATAATTTTTCTCACGTTCTAGCCATCTCCTCTATTGTTCGTTTACATATTTGATGAATTACATGCTATTAGTGTATAAAAGGAAAATGGACTGAATATGAACCTTTCCTGAATGAAAACTGAAAGTGCATTTTATTTATAAGCGAATATAAAGTAAAAATCTGGGCAGAAATACAACTAAAGGTCTGGTATATATCTCATAAAAAAGAGAAAAGTGAAAATGCACCTTGTATGTTTAATTTAGGATGTATTATCATGAAAGTTTGAAATGAAGGGCAGGAGGTGGAAGAAACAGATGCTTAAAGAATTTAAAGAGTTTGCTTTGCGTGGAAATGTATTGGATTTAGCTGTCGGTGTTATTATTGGAGCGGCATTTGGAAAAATTGTAACGTCTCTTGTAAATGATATTATTATGCCGCTGATTGGTTTGTTGTTAGCAGGGATAGACTTTAAAGATTTATCCTTCACGGTTGGAAAAGCTACGGTATTATATGGATCTTTTATTCAAACAATTGTTGATTTCTTAATTGTCGCATTCTCGATTTTCTTATTTGTTCGTTTCTTTAATCGTTTTAAGAGAAAAGAAGAAGAGAAAGTAGAGGAGGAAATGGCTGTTCTGTCAAAAGAAGAAGAGATTTTAACAGAAATTCGTGATCTGCTAAAAGCAGAAGCAGTGAAAGAGCGTTCATAACAACAATTTTTACATATGTATAAAACGGCTAAGAGGCCCGTCTTTTCATAAGAAAAGCGGGCTTTTTTCGTGTGAAATTTCTCGGGAAATGTTAGTGGTATAATCATGGGAAAATTAGGCGTGAAAGTGAGAGAGATAGGAATGTTAAAATCATATTAAAAGTGTTAAGATATTGTAAATAGGAGGCTTAAGGTTATGTTTAAACATTTGTATCGTTCTTTGCCAATGCTGGCAGCGTATGGCCTGCTTAGCGTTTTTTTATACAGTGTTGTTATGTTTAATGTATCAAATGACACAAAAATGTTGTTTGACTGGGCCCAAATCCATACAGCTGGGTTCGTAGTATTAATAGGGGGATGCTCACTTGTCTTATGGGCGCTCACTTTCTATTTGCTACTTCGATTTAATCAGATAGAGAGAATACAAGGTTCGCAGTGGTATGCCATTTTTACGGCAATTGTGTTTTCAATTGCGGTAGCAGCGGTTTCTGCTATGGTTTTTGTTATATATCATATTGATATACATAATCCAGGCAAAACAATAGAGTGGATGCAAGCATATCCCGAACGCTATCTTTTTACGGTATTTTTACTTTCGCTGTTAACACTAGCGATCATTATGCTAGTAGGAGAAGCTTATTTAGGGGCTGGGATTACCTTTGTTCTGTATTTTATTTTAGCTCTTGTAAACTATTATAAAAAAATCTTTCGAAATGAACCATTGTTCCCGAACGATTTTATTCAGGCGAGTCAGTTAAAAGAAGTTATTCCGATGATTAAAGATTCGATTTCAATTCCTATTGTAATAGGAGTTATTGGATCCATTGTCGTACTGATCGCTCTTTGGTTTTTCTTGCCGAAAATTAAAATTCGATGGTTTCTTCGAATTATTATGATTCTGCCGCTCATCTTTTTAATGAAATCATTTTTATTCTTTGAACACTCGTTTGCTCAAAAATATTATGATCAATATGCTGCGCTGATGCCTTGGAATCAGCAAAATAATTATTACTATAATGGACCTGTTATTGGCATGATTTCAAATGTTAAAACAGATGTGCTGCAAGAGCCGGATGACTACTCACAAGAAGTAATGGCCAAAGTGGCAAAGCGGATTCAGTCAAAGGAAGAGAAAACACAAGAAAGCAATGCTGAAGTCAAACCAAACGTCGTGTTTGTGATGAACGAAACGTTTTGGGACCCAACAAAGCTTAGCGTGACGTTCTCTGAAGATCCAATGAAAAATACAAGAGAACTTCAAAAGAAATATCCTTCTGGGTGGTCTTTAAGTCCTTCATTTGGCGGGGAGACAGCTAATGTGGAATTTGAAGCGCTGACGAGCTACTCTTTGTCTTTCTTTAACCCTGGAGGCCTTCCTTATCAGCATGTATTGAGTAAAAAAGAATATCCGTCTTTTGTTTCTTATTTAGAAAAACAAGGCTATGCTACAACAGCTATGCATCCAAACAGCGGTATGCTTTATATGAGGCAAAATGTGTATCCAAATTTGGGATTTGATCAAGTGAAGTTTATTGATCAAATGAAGCATACGCAAAAAGATAACAAAGAATTTGTTTCCGATGAAGCGGTAGTTGATGAAGTACTCGATATGCTTCGTCAGTCGAAAAAGCCTGCATTTGTGCATGCTGTAACGATTGCAAATCATCTTCCTTATTCAGCGGATAAGTATAACGGTCAGGAAACCATTAAAGTAACCGGTAAAGGGTTATCACCGGAAATGCAAAAGGAAATTGAAATTTATGCTGAAGGAATTAAACGTTCAGATGCTGCTTTAAAACGATTGAACGATGAAATTCAAAAGCTGGACGAGCCAACCATTGTAGTATTTTGGGGAGATCATTTGCCAGCACTTGGACAAAACCTTCAAGCTTACAAAGAAACGGGTTTTGGAAACGAGAAAACGCAGCAAACATCTCAAAAATTTTATGAGACGCCGCTCTTATTTTTATCTAATTACGATACGAAAATAGATAAAAATCTCGGTACGATGAGTCCTATTTATATTGCTCCGACGCTTGCTCAATCTCTTGGTTACAAAAGTAATCTGTTCTACGATCAGTTGAATCAAATGAAAACAGAAGTGCCGGCTTTTCGTTCAAATATGTATATAGATTCAAAAGGAAAGCTAGTGGATGATCCGGCAGCGCTATCTAAAAAAGCTGCAAAAGACCTTCAAGATTACCATGAAGTTGAGTTTGATACATTATCTGGGAAACAGTACGAAACGCATAAGTTGTATAAATAAAAATAAAAACTCCTTTTAAATAAAAGGAGTTTTTATTTTTTAAGTGTTTAAGGTTGTACTAAAAAATAATTCATGTATAATATTTTAAGGTTAAAAGTAAACTTTAAGTTAAGTAAAACAAAACTTGAGTTTGGAACAGCATGAACAATCATTCATGCTGTTTGCTAATTTTAAATACAGTTGAGGATCGAGAGTATGGAAATAGGAAAGAAAATTAAAAATTTACGATTAAAAAAAGGTTTAACACAAGAAGAGCTAGGAGAACGTACTGATTTAAGCAAAGGCTATATTTCGCAGCTAGAGCGCGATTTAAGTTCGCCGTCTTTAGAAACATTTTTTAGTATTTTGGAAGTGCTAGGATGCGAACCGAAAGAATTCTTCGAAATTGATACGCATGTTCAAAAGGTTGTATACAGAGAGGAAGACTACACGAGTTATTGCGAAGATGAAAAAGGTTACCATATTCAGTGGCTTGTGCATGAATCAAATGAAAAAGAAATGGAGCCAATTCGTCTTATTCTTCATGAAAAAGGTGCATTTAAGAGATTTGAGCCTTCCCTTTCAGAAACGTTTGGCTACATTTTGCGCGGGTGTGTGAAGGTGAAGCTTGGAGGCAGAATATATGAAGCCAAACAAGGAGAAACCATCTATTTTCAAGCTTCTGAAGAACATCAGATTTTAAATGCTCATGACGGAATAACAGAGTTAATTATCGTGGCGACAGAGTCTTATTTATAGAACAAAAGAGGTGAAGTGAAATGACATCTACGAATACAATTATTCAATTTGAAAATGTGACCAAGCAATATGATAATGATTCAGTTGTATTGGATCATGTAAGCTTTGAAATTGAAAAAGGGAAATTTTATACCCTCTTAGGTCCATCGGGATGTGGAAAGACAACGATTTTACGATTAATTGCAGGCTTTACGGAAGCCTCAAGCGGAACGATTTATTTTAATGGGAAAAGAATTAATGATGTTCCGGCTAACAAACGTCAGGTTAATACGGTTTTTCAAGACTACGCGCTTTTCCCCCATTTGAATGTATTTGAAAATGTAGCATTTGGTCTTCGAATCAAGAAGATGAAAAATGCTGATATTACAATAAAAGTTAAAGAAGCCCTTCGTTTTGTTAACTTAGAAGGATATGAAAACAGAGAAATAAAGGAAATGTCGGGCGGCCAAAGACAGCGCGTAGCAATTGCACGAGCAATTGTAAATCAGCCCGAAGTCATTTTGCTGGACGAGCCGCTTTCAGCTCTTGATCTAAAATTGCGTACGGAAATGCAATACGAGTTAAGAGAATTACAGCGTCGTCTAGGTATTACGTTCATTTTTGTTACGCACGATCAAGAAGAAGCGCTTGCGATGTCCGATGAAATCTTTGTTTTGAATAAAGGAAGAATTCAGCAGAGCGGGGAACCTACAGATATTTATGATGAGCCAATTAATCGTTTTGTTGCCGATTTTATTGGTGAATCAAATATTGTACCAGGTAAAATGATTGCTGACTTTTTAGTGGAGTTTGGCGGCCAGCAATTTGAATGTGTTGATCAAGGATTAAACCAAAATGAGCAGGTTGAAATTGTGATTCGTCCTGAAGATTTAGCCATTACAAGCTCCGATCAAGGAAAGCTGCAGGTTCGTGTAGATTCACAGCTGTTCAGAGGAGTCCATTATGAAATTTTAGGCTATGACCATGCAGGGAATGAGTGGCTCGTTCACTCTACGAAAAAGGCAACGGTTGGCGAAGAAATTGGTTTATATTTTGAACCTGAAGCTATTCATGTTATGCGATTTAATGAAACGGAAGAAGAATTCGATAAGCGACTCGAAGGTTATGAAGAGGATTACGATGCAAACTAAATCAAGAAATATTTACTTAGTCCCTTACGTGTTATGGATTTTGCTTTTTGTAGTTGCTCCCATTGTATTAGTTGTCTATTATTCTTTTTTCAGCATCGATAATGAGCTGACGCTTGAAAACTATAAGAAATTTTTTACCCCAGTTTATTTACAGATGACACTGAGTTCATTTTGGTATGCTTTTTTAATTACGTTATTTTCATTGGTTTTTTCTTATCCTACAGCTTATTTACTAACGAAGCTTAAGCACAAGCAGCTTTGGCTTCTACTGATTATTTTACCGACGTGGATTAACCTATTATTAAAAGCTTATGCTTTTTTAGGTATATTTGGCACGTATGGTACGGTTAATAAGTTTACTGAATTTCTGGGACTTGGTACTCATCAAATTTTATTTACTGACTTTAGTTTTGTATTTGTATCGGTGTATATTTTTATCCCCTTTATGATTTTGCCGATCTTTAACTCTTTAGAAGAACTTAATCCCTCGCTTATCTACGCTTCGCGAGACTTGGGGGCATCTTCATGGGTGACATTTAAGCGCGTGGTATTTCCGCTAACGCTAGAAGGGGTTAAATCAGGTTGTCAGGCTGTTTTTATTCCAGCACTATCACTCTTTATGATTACGCGTTTAATTGCTGGAAACCGCGTCATTACACTGGGAACAGCGATTGAACAACATTTTTTAGTGACGCAGGATTGGGGCATGGGCGCCACAATAGCCGTCTTTTTAATTATTGCGATGGCCGTTATGATGCTCATAACAGGCACTGGAAAGAGAGGTGTGTAAAATGAAGAGAAAGTGGAAGTTCAGCCACCTTTATTTATTTTTTGTGTTTTTCATTTTATACGCGCCCATTTTTTATTTAATGTATTACTCTTTTAACAGCGGAGGGAACATGCGTGAATTTGAAGGGTTTACGTTAGATTGGTACAAAGAAGTGTTTCAAGACACACGTTTGCTTATTATTGTCTTGAATACCCTTATTATTGCTCTATTGTCTTCGGTTATTTCAACTATTATTGGCGTGATAGGGGCACTTGCTATCGTATACGTGAAGCGCAGACGTGTTCAAAATACGCTGTTAACATTTAATAATGTGTTAATTGTGAGTCCAGATGTTATTATTGGAGCATCTTTTTTAATTCTATTTACCATTATCGGTGTAAAGCTCGGATTTATATCGGTATTATTAGCGCATATTGCATTCAGTGTACCGATTGTGGTCATCATGGTTCTGCCTAAGCTGCAGGAAATGAGTCCGACACTGCTCGATGCAGCCCGTGATTTGGGAGCAAGCCGCTTTGAAGTACTTTCGAAAGTGGTATTGCCATTTATTCGTCCTGGTATCTTTGCAGGCTTTTTTATGGCTTTAACTTACTCTTTGGATGACTTTGCGGTTACGTTCTTTGTGACCGGGAACGGTTTTTCCACGCTTTCAGTAGAAATTTACTCGTTAGCAAGAAGAGGGGTCTCGCTGAAAATCAATGCTCTTTCTACTCTTATTTTCATGTTTACCGTGCTGATTGTAATTGGTTATTACTTTATCAGTCAGCGATATAGCAATAAAGTGAAAGGGGTGGCGACTGGAAAATGAAGCAATTAGCAAAGCCGTTTATCTTCATCGTCATCCTTTCTTTCGTTCTTATGTATGTGGTTCATCATTTGAACAATGCCGAAGGATACTCTGGAGGAGATACGCTGACTGTCTATAATTGGGGAGATTATATTGATCCTGATTTAGTGAATCAGTTTGAAAAAGAAACCGGAATTAAAGTCATTTATCAGACTTTTGATTCGAATGAAGCAATGATGACCAAAATTGAACAAGGCGGTACGACATTTGATATTGCTGTGCCTTCTGAGTACGCGATTAGCAAGATGCGTGAAGAAAATTTACTATTGCCAATTGATCATTCGAAGCTGCCTAATCTAAAATACATTAATCCGCGTTTTTTAGACTTATCCTTTGATCCTGGCAATAAGTACTCTATTCCTTATTTTTGGGGAACTGTGGGTATTGTGTATAACTCTGATATGATTCATGGTAAGAAGATAAAAAGTTGGGATGATTTATGGGATCCTAAGCTGAAAAATCAAATTTTACTTGCAGATGGCGCTAGAGAAGTGATGGGAATGGGGCTAAACAGCTTAAATTATTCATTAAATGATACGAATAAAGCCCATCTTCAAGAAGCAAAAAGAAAGCTTGATACATTAACACCAAATGTTAAAGCCATTGTAGGAGACGAGATTAAGATGCTCCTAGCAAATGAAGAAGCGGCAATTGGCGTTGTTTGGTCAGGCGATGCTTCTGAAATTATGAGTGAAAACGATAAGCTGAATTACGTTGTTCCAGAAGAAGGTTCAAATTTATGGTTTGATAACATGGTTATTCCCAAAACGGCTAAAAACGTAGAAGGCGCACATAAATTCATGAATTTTATGTTAGATCCTAAACACGCTGCTCAAAACGCGGAATATGTAGGGTATTCTACGCCTAATAAACAAGCGTTAGATTATTTGCCAAAAGAAGTAGCGGAAGATGAACGTTTTTATCCAGAGGAAGAACTAACAAAAAAGCTTGAAGTATATAATAACTTAGGCAAACGAATGCTTGCTTATTACAATGAATTATTTTTAGAATTTAAAATGCACCGTAAATAAAAGGAACTTAATTAGGTCTTTATACTTAAGTTCTTTATTGTTTTTGTAAATTCAGTTGCGTGATAGAAAGAGGAAAGATAAAATACAAACGAGTAAAGCTAATAACATTTATTTTATGTTATTAGCTTTTTTATTTGTAAAA
The DNA here is from genome assembly GCF_058629175.1 of Priestia sp. MDV22-iso46. Classification (NCBI taxonomy): domain Bacteria; kingdom Bacillati; phylum Bacillota; class Bacilli; order Caryophanales; family Bacillaceae; genus Priestia; species Priestia sp. MDV22-iso46. The sequence goes on along the minus strand of NZ_JBZVWT010000017.1, from coordinate 24,641 downwards.
CGGGAAAGATAAGAAAAAATTGAATGTTCTATTATTCATCTAGAATTTATATTTCACATTATATAGGAGAGAAAAAGTGAAGCAAAAACAAAAGCAGCATATTCAATCCATTTATTTTTTACGATTATTCGCTATGATGATGGTTGTGCTCGTACATGTAACAGCAGCATATGCAACGGTACTGCCATTTGCAAGCGAAGCTTATCAGAAATATCATTTTCTTAACCGAATTGTTCGAATTGAAGCAGGGATCTTTATTGTGATCACAGGTTTGGTTTTCTTTTATAGTTATATTAACAAGCCTTTAACAAAGACTTTATGGAAAACGTATTATGCTCGAAGAGTGACATATATTTTGGTTCCCTATATTATTTGGGCACTTATTTATGAATTTTATTCGTACTATGTAGGAGCAACAGAATTAAATGCAGCTGATATTGTGAAACGTATTTTACGCGGAGAGTCCTACTATCAGCTTCATTTTATCTTTTTAATTGTACAAGTTTATCTCGTGCTGCCTGTTTTTGTATGGCTAGCACAAAAAGTAACCATTTTTAAAAAATACATGTGGCTGTTTGGCATTATCATTCAGCTTGGTTATTTAATGCTTAACAATACGTATCATATCACTTCATTTAATTTATTTTTAAATACAATGGCTACGTTTTTACTCGGCGGTTGGATTGGCATTTATTATCGTGAGCAAGTGGATAAAAAGTACAGTCGTTCGAATATTGTATTATTTCTAGTGACGCTCGGATCGGGAATAGCTATTTCACTGTTAAATTATCACTTGTACACAATGAAGACAATCCAAATTTCAGGCTTTACGTATGAGGCTGTTAATACGCTTTATTTGGTCGCTGGAAGTTACTTCTTCTTCCGAATTGCAGAGATATTAGCTGAAAAGCTTTCTGTGAAGTCTGTGACGATTGTTAAAAATATTGCCATGTACTCGTTTGGATTTTACTTGATTCACCCAATGGTTTTAAACTTTGTGGCAAAAGCAGTACCAATACAAGGCAACTACATGTTTCACTTTGAAATCTTGGCACGCTATATTCTAACATTAGCGGGCTGTTACCTCATCATTTGGGGATGTCATCGTCTTTTACCGTTTGCTAGCTTTTTGTTTGGTAAACTGCCAAAAGAAGCGGTGTTCATTTACCGACGTCCGGATCATAAATAGCGTTTAGTTAAAAGTTATGTCTGCTTGCAGGCATAACTTTTTTTATAAAGTATAAGAGATGATAACACGCTAGTTTTAAAATATTTTTAAAAGTGACATGCTAAGATAATGCTTACTTAGGTACTCACAAAAGGGGGAGTTTGATATGCGTGTACTTGTGGTAGAAGATGATGCTTCATTATTACACGGTATCGTAGAAGGCTTAAAAGAAGAAGGATATGAAGTTGATTGTGCGTCTGAAGGAGATGAAGGTTTGTTTTTAGCAGAGCAGAATATTTATGATGCCTTGATTTTAGATATTATGCTGCCGGGTATGACAGGGCTTGACATACTAAAAAAGCTAAGAAAACAAAAGGTGCTGACGAAAGTTATTTTTCTCACTGCAAAAGATAGTGTAGAAGATCGAGTGAAAGGGCTCGATTATGGAGCTGATGATTATTTGGTTAAGCCTTTTGCTATGGCTGAACTTTTTGCAAGGTTAAGGGTGATGCTCAGAGACTTGCAGGCAGAAGAAGGCATGATTTCATATGGTCCCATTTCTATACGAGAAGCCAATCATGAAGTTATGATAAATGGGAGTGCCCTAACGTTAACGATTAAAGAATTTCAGCTTTTGGAATACTTTATTCGAAATAAAGAACAAATCCTTATTCGAGATCAAATTTTTAATCGGGTATGGGGATTTACATCTGACGTAGGAGTGGGTGTAGTAGATGTCTATGTTCACCATTTAAGAAAGAAGCTTCAGCCTTTTAATTGTGACGGTTATGTACGTACAGTGAGAGGCGTAGGCTTTATGTTAAAAGGGGAAGAGCATGTTTAAAAAGACGAGAATCAGGCTTGTGTTATTTAACACAATCGTGCTGATGGTTATTTTGAGCATTTTTAGTTTAGTTTTATATGTTTATATGCAGCATGTTATTTTTTTAAATCCAGACAATCGGTTAAGTGAGATGAGCGAGCAAGTTAAAAAAAGAAACTTACATGAAATTCAGGAAAACAATGAGAGAGAAACAGAAAGACGCGTTGCGTTTTTACTTTGGAGCAGTGATAAAAAACTAATCAAAATCACACCTAAAAAAGGTTTATATACAAACGATATTGACGACTTTAAGCCTGCGCTCTCAGAAGGAAAAACCCAAACGTCGCAAGAGGTAAACGGTCATGCTTATCGAGTGATGAATGTGAAAAACGAAGGATATATAAAAGACCAAGACGTTTCAACGATTCAACTTGTCTTAAACGTAGATCCAGAAACTCAAACCTTAGAGCACCTTGCTTTTCTTCTTATCATTTCAGCGTTTATTGGACTGCTTCTTTCGCTTGTAGCTGGCTTGTTTTTAGCTAATCGAGCGCTTGTACCTATACAAAAGTCGTGGAACAAACAGGTCGAATTTATTGCAGATGCTTCCCATGAGTTAAGAACGCCTCTTTCCGTGATGCAAACGCATCTCGAGCTATTGTTTAGACGACCAAATCATACGATCGAGCAAGAAAGCGAAAATATTTATCAAAGCTTAAACGAAGTGAAGCGGATGACGAAGCTGGTGGGTAACTTACTAACACTGGCTAGATCTGATTCAAATGCGCAGCTGCTAAACAAAACGGTCTTTAATATGGGCGAGCTGGTTGATAAAGTAGCTAATCAATTTGAGCCCATATTTGAACTAAAGGGGCTACACTTCACAAGGGAAATTGAATCGTTAATGTGCGGAGGAGATCAAGAAAGACTTCATCAGCTATGTATGATTTTATTAGATAACGCTTTTAAATACACCCCATCTGGAGAAAGCATTCACATCTGTCTAAAGAAACACCATCACTCTATGACGTTAATCGTTAGGGACACAGGCGTTGGAATTGAAGCGAAAGATCTTCCTTATGTGTTTGATCGCTTTTATCGAAGTGATAAGAGCCGAGCACGTGCCGAAGGAGGGTCAGGTTTAGGTCTCGCGATTGCCAAATGGATTGTACAAGCTCATGACGGAGAAATTAAGGTTTTTAGCCAAAAAAACGTGGGTACGGAATTTCATGTGAAAATTCCGCTATGAAAAAAGCTGCCTATTATCAGGCAGCTTTTTTCATCACTTTTTTGTTGGCAGTCTTCCACGCTTTCCATGCATTAGCAAGTAACAGGCCAATTAATAAATAGGCAAGGCCGCCAAAAACTAAGTAATCTACAGCGCTAATCGCCCCCGCAAGCAGTCCGAATTTTATTTGGTCTTTATACTTGGCAGGAGAAGTTGGCGGATCAGCCACCATGAAGAAGGCTAAAAATAAAGCGGAATTGACAAAAGGAGCTCGTAAAGCATCCGCTACATCGCCTACTCCTATTAATGACATAATCGTAAAAATAGCAAAATACACGCCCAAAAAAGCAAATACTTGAGGGAATTTATTTACCTTGCTGGTCACAAGGTACCCCGTCACAAACACGAATACAATGAGCCATACGGGTAGTAAAGATAAGCTTCCCCACCAGCTTTGGCCGTTTGAAAAGACAATAAGTGAAAAGAGAAGACCAAAAGCGGCAGGGTTAAAAATAGGCTTCTTTTTTACTTTTACTAAGTGCTTCGATAAAATCGCAACAGCTACAGTGCAAAATGTGACCCAAGCAGGTGTGGAGGTGCTGAGCACTAAGGCAATAATTAATCCAGTAATAATTCCGCCGTCAGGAAGCTGAATTTTCTTTTTATAGGCAAAAGAAAATCCTAAATCTAAGGCGGCTGCCGAGCATACGGCAAGCAGTAGGTGTCCTAATCCTTGAAAGGCAGAAGAGTTGAATTCACCTAATAAGGTTAAAAGCAGCAGCATAGCCATCACGTATCTTTTTGGTGTTTTAACTAGCTGCGCCCAAGGGCTTATTTCTTTTGGTTTGTTTTCATCTACAATAATATAACCTTTTGGTGTACTAATATATTTAACACCGCTTCTTCGTTCAGAACGTGTGGTCATAATTCATTAATTCCTCCATATCTGATGTAAAAAAAGGAGTGAAACTAGAATCGAAGAGTACGCCGCCTATGTCGGCATCATTCAATAAATTTATTCCTTTTTCCGCTCCTAAAATAAAAGCTGACGTAGATAATGCATCGGCCAGCATGGCAGAAGGAGAAATAGCTGTACAACTCAGTAGACTGCTTCCAGTGGATGGAGATAAGGGATTAACCAAATGATGCATGAATGGTTGCGTCTTATTTTTTCTAGCATAATTTCCTGATGTGCAGACAGCCGTATCTGTTACACGTAAAGTCAGTAATGACTGCGTTTGAATTCCAGGGTGCTGAATCCCGACTTTCCATAACTCTCCGTGTTGATTGCGTCCTTTAACTAGGATGTCTCCTCCTGCATTAATCATAAAATGCTGATAAGGAAGGGAGCGGGTAGCCAAATCAATCGCCAACCCTTTGGCGACCGCTCCAAGATCTATAATCATCGGTTTTTGTAAACAAACCGTTTTTTTATGTGTATCCAATACGATATCTTTATAACTTCCAGAATCGACTGCTTCGTCCACTTGTACGGGCTTTCCATATAAGTAGTGTTCGTTAAAACCGCGGTTTTCTAATTGTTTTCCTACCGTTGGGTCAAAGATTCCATTTGTTTCATTTGCTACTAAGACAGCGAAATGAAGGGCTTCAAATAATAGAGGACTAACAGAAACGGGTTCTTTGACATGTCTAATTAGTTTCATAACTTCGCTTTTGGCATCAAATCGACTGCACGTCGTTTCAACGGTTTTAAAAATAGTAAATGCCTTTGAGATGTGGTGAAGGACATTTGCCTCATCTGATTGCGGAGCAATTACTTGAATGGACACGGTTGTTCCCATACATAAGACAGAGCGGCTATACGTTTTTATGGACATCATTCGTTTCTCCTTTATGCATTCATTGCTTGCTGAAGTGCGTCGTCCACGGCATTTTGAAAATCTTCTGTACTAAGCGTTGCTCCGCTCACGACGTCGACATCTGAGCTTTGTCTTTGTACGACTTGAGTCGGAAGGCCCTCAATGTAACTTTCCGAATAGTGAGTATCCGCTTCTGTAATTTCAACGGTATCAATTCGGTCGTTTTTAATGGTCACGGATACGTAGACCGTTCCGATACGGTTGCTTCCTTGGCCAGAATACGTTCCATCTTTGTATTTTGTTTTAGGAGCAGAACTTTCGGCACTCGCTGATGAATTGTTCTCATTAGATGAAGCAATATCTTCTCCCCAGTTGTCATTGACAATCGTTTGATTGTCTGTCTGATCTGTCGTTTTCTTCTGATGATGAGCAGGTGTGACTTGAACAGCTTGTGCATCAGATAGAGTGTTTATATAACCAGTTGCATAAATACTTCCAATGGCTACGCTGCATGCAGCAATCATCTTCTTTCCCATTTTACTCATGTTTGTTGAACCTCCTGTTTTGTACCAGAACTATAGTTTCGATTATTGATGGTTGTCTTTAGCATAAATAAACTTTACAAATAAACTTTTAAAAAAGATTTAAAATCAAGAAAGTTTTTTCAAAAATAAATGGGCCAAAGGAAAAGATGATTCTAAATAATAAAGGTAGGCGATGGAATTTCTTTCACAAGCCTAGCTATTTTGACATACGTAATAATAGTTAATATTTCTGTTTACTATCTAAACGTGCATGATAAAATAGAAAAGATGAATATGTGTTAGGAGGAACATCAGTGAAAATTAAGCTTGGCCTTTTATACGGAGGAAAATCCGCTGAACATAAAGTATCTTTACAAACAGCTCTAGCAGTTTCAAAAGCAATTAACCACGATAAATATGAAGTGCATCCAATTTACATTACAGAAACAGGAAAGTGGATTCGCGGCACACAGCTGACTGGTCCGCTTGAAACAGTTGCTCAATTAGAAATTCAAGATAACGGAACTGCTATTTCACCAGTTTCATTGAATACGGAAATGTTTGCATTAACAGATTCAAAAACAGATGATCAGCTAGATGTTATTTTCCCACTTCTTCATGGTCCAAATGGAGAAGATGGTACGGTACAAGGATTATTAGAATTATTGAATATTCCTTATGTTGGAAACGGTGTATTAGCTTCAGCAGCTGGTATGGATAAAGTTGTAATGAAGCAGCTGTTTGCACAGGCAGGTCTGCCTCAAGTAGAGTACGTATCATTTATCCGCCGCGAGTGGGAAGCAGATCGAACGGCTGCTTATGAAAAAGTAGAAACACTTGGATACCCTTGCTTTGTTAAACCAGCAAACTTAGGTTCAAGCGTTGGGATTAGCAAATGTGATAACCGCGAAGAGTTAGAAGCGGCATTTGTTGAAGCTTTCTTATTCGATCGGAAAATCATTGTAGAAGCAGCAGCAGTTGGTCGTGAAGTTGAAATTGGTGTGTTAGGGAATGATGAAGCAGCTTGTTCAGTAGTTGGAGAAATCTTACCTAAAAAAGCGTTTTACGATTACAAAGCCAAATATGAAGACGGCGATACAGGTCTTATTATTCCAGCTGAAATTACAGAAGAACAGCATCAAGAAATGTCAGCACTAGCAATCAAAGCATTTAAAGCAATCGATGGATCTGGTCTTGTACGTGCAGATTTCTTCTTAACATCAGAAGGTAAATTCATTATTAATGAAGTGAATACGATGCCTGGTTTTACACCTTTCAGTATGTTCCCGTTATTGTGGAAACACGCAGGTGTTGAATATCCAGATTTAATTGAAAAACTTGTATCACTAGCAATTGAACGTCATACCGAAAAGCAGCAAATTAAACACACAATGTAACTCACACAACACTATTCATCATGAATAGTGTTTCTGTGTTTAGTTTCAATTAATGTTATCCATAGTTTACTTTATATCGAGAGGAGCAAACCAACAATGATTAAACGTACGCTTAAACAGCTAGCTACAATGATTCCAGGAAGTGTATTTCATAGCGGGAACGAAGCAGCTGTAATTGAGGGAGTCTCAATTGATACGAGAACCATTCAGCAAGGTAATTTATATATCCCAATCAAAGGGGAACGTTTTAACGGGCATACATTTGTTCATAAAGCAATTGAAAACGGAGCGGTCGCTACACTGTGGAACAAAGATGAAGAAAATCCACCGACAGACATTAGTGTTATTTTAGTCGATGATACGCTAGTAGCTCTTCAGCAATTAGCGAAATCTTATCGTCACGAGTTAGATATTAAAGTAGTGGGCATTACAGGAAGTAACGGAAAAACAACGGCAAAAGACATGGTGAAAGCTGTGCTCGATACAACTTACCGTGTGCTGAAAACAGATGGAAACTTTAATAATCACATTGGCATGCCGCTTACTATTTTGCGTTTAGATGAAACTCATGATATTGCAGTTTTAGAAATGGGCATGAGCAGCCGAGGGGAAATTGAGTTTCTTTCTAATTTAGCGGAGCCTGATGTGGCCATTATTACAAATATCGGAGAATCGCACCTTCAAGACTTAGGAAGCCGTGATGGAATTGCAGAGGCAAAATTAGAAATTACAAGCGGCTTAGCGCCAACAGGTCAGCTTGTCTATAATGGTGATGAGCCACTTTTAACGTCGCGCGTTGTTAATCCAGTATTTGAAACGGTGACATTTGGCAGCTCAGAACAAAACGATTTGTATCCAAGTGCTATTTCAGCTGAAGAGTTAGGCACAACATTCACTGTTTCACGTGAAACAACATATTCATTCTTTATCCCGGTATTAGGTAAACATAATGTTCACAATGCGCTTTCTGCTATTGCGGTAGGTCATTATTTTGGACTAGACAATGAAACAATCGCTAAGGGATTAAAAGAATTAAAGCTAACCAATATGCGTATGGAGCTCGTGAAAAGAACAGATGGCCTGACCTTCATTAATGACGCATATAATGCAAGCCCAACGTCCGTTAAAGCTGCTATCACGTTGATGCATGATTTAGAAGGCTATAAGCAAAAAATTCTTGTTCTCGGCGATATGCTTGAATTAGGTGATCAGGAAAAAGAGTTCCACAAAGAAGTGGGAGAGTTTATTCAAGCAGAAAAAATTGATTATGTTCTAACATACGGCCCCTTATCTGTTGAAATTGAGCAAGGAGCAAAAAATAATTTTGCAGAAGATAAGGTAATGCACTTTGAGGAGAAAGATGAGCTTGTTAAAAAATTAACAGCGATTACAACAAGAGAAGATGTGGTTTTAGTGAAAGCATCTCGAGGGATGAAGCTTGAGGAAGTTATCTCAAAAATGATGCATAAATTACCGTGATATTAAAAAGAGTATAAGTAAGCTCTATTGCAAACGGAAAGCCATAGTGTTATGATGTAGTCTGAGTGTCTTGAGGCGCTTATACTCTAAACGTTGAATTTATTGAAGTAGTCGTTTAGAGCATTTTCCGTTTCCTCGGAGAATGCTTTTTTTTGTAAAATATAGATAGTCTAAATATAAAAGGAGTTTGAAAAACTTGGCATTATTTCAAGATTTAGGATTAAGTCAACAGCTTAATAAAGCTGTGAGTAAAATGGGTTTTGAAGAAGCAACACCAATTCAATCAGAAACTATCCCATTAGCACTAGAAGGTCACGATTTGATCGGACAAGCACAAACAGGAACAGGGAAAACAGCGGCATTTGGTATTCCTCTTATTGAAAAAGTTGATGTAAACGTAGATGCAATTCAAGGGTTAATTATTGCTCCTACTCGTGAACTTGCTGTACAGGTATCTGAAGAACTTTACAAAATTGGTCAAACAAAGCGCGTACGCGTGCTATCAATTTACGGTGGTCAAGATATCAGTCGTCAAATTCGTGCATTGAAAAAGCACCCTCATATCATCGTAGGGACACCAGGGCGTATGCTAGATCATATTAATCGTCGTACACTTCGTCTACAAGATGTTCATACAGTTATTTTAGATGAAGCAGATGAAATGTTAAACATGGGATTCATCGAAGACATTGAAAAAATCTTATCAAACGTACCTGAGAACCACCAAACACTTTTATTCTCAGCAACAATGCCTACTCCAATCCGTCGCATTGCTGAAAAATTCATGAACGAACCAAAAGTGGTAAAAGTAAAAGCAAAAGAAGTAACGATGCCAAACATTACGCAGTATTATTTAGAAGTACAAGAAAAGCGTAAATTTGATATCCTTACTCGTCTTTTAGATATGCAATCACCTGAATTAGCTATTATCTTTGGTCGTACAAAGCGCCGTGTTGATGAGTTATCAGAAGCATTAAATATGCGTGGTTATTCTGCACAAGGTATCCACGGTGACTTGACGCAATCGAAACGTCTATCTGTACTACGTCAATTTAAAGAAGGTTCTATTGATGTATTAGTTGCGACGGACGTAGCTGCACGCGGACTTGATATTTCTGGTGTTACTCATGTATACAACTTTGATATCCCTCAAGATCCAGAGAGCTATGTACACCGTATCGGACGTACAGGACGTGCTGGTAAAATGGGTGCTGCTATGACATTTGTAACGCCAAGAGAAACTGGACAGTTACACAATATTGAGCGTACAACAAAACGTAAAATGGAGCGTCTTACTCCTCCAACGCTTGATGAAGCAATGGAAGGTCAACAGCGTATTGCAGCTGACAAATTAACAGAATCTGTGACACAAGGCAACTTATCTTACTACAAACAGTTGGCAGAAGAGTTACTTGAAGAGCACGATTCAGTTTCATTAGTGGCAGCAGCAATCAAATTATTTACAAAAGAACCAAACGAATCACCAATTCAATTAACTGCTGAACCACCGGTAATTGCAAAAGGTGATAAAAACAAACGTGGAAATGGCGGAGGTCGTTCACGTTCTAACTCTAAAAACTACTCACAGCAAAATCGTCGTGGAAACTCAAAGCGTTTTGGTGACAAGCGTCGCGGTGGAAGCAACGGCAGTGATAATAGAAATCGTAATAGCAGCAGTAATCGTAAAGATTCTCGCAGCAAAGCGTAAAATAAAAACGAGCCTTAACAGGCTCGTTTTTTTATGTGTTAATTGCTATTTTATTGGTGCACACTATGAGTAAAATAAAATGGGGTGTTCACTGATGTCGACCATTGTTCGGTTAGGTTATGTGGCGATGAGCGTTCATTTGGAAAATAGTTCTCCTTCTCAAACAATGACTTTTGCACAATTTCAGCGTGTGAAAGACCATGAAGCGGCCATTCGCAAGCTCGAACGTATTGCAATATCCAACTTAGAAAACTGCTTACGGTTATTAAAACATAATGCGTGGAGTGAAATTGAGTTTTTTCGATTCAGTTCTAAGTTAATTCCATTAGCTAACCATGAGGCGCTAAAAGATTGGAACTACATAGCTCCTTTAAAGGATGCTCTTCAGCGTATTTCTGTATTTTTGAAGGAACATCCAATGCGAGTAGATTTTCACCCGGATCATTTTGTTGTTTTAAACTCAACGGATAAAGAGGTTTTTAAGCATTCTATCCAAACTCTTCGCATGCATCAAAAGTTGCTAAAAGGAATGGACATTCCGCTTAAAAATCGCTGTGTTTTACATGTTGGAGGGGCTTATAATGATAAAGAAAAAGCACTGGAGCAGTTTATTCATAATTGGGGGCTTGTACCTCAATCCCTTCAGCAAATGATTATGTTAGAAAACGACGATACAACCTTTCATATAAAGGACGTCTTGTATTTATGTGAAAAACTAAATGTCCCAATCATTTTTGATCTTCATCATCATCAGGCAAACAATGATGAAACTTCATGGCAAGAGCATTGGGACCGTATCATTAGAACGTGGGAACAGGAAACGCTTCCTCTAAAAATGCATATATCTAGTCCTAAAAGTGATAAAGAATTTAGAGCCCATGCAGATTATATCGATGTCAATGGGTTTTACAGCTTTTTAAAAGAAGTAAATGGAACGATACCGCAAATTGATTGCATGATTGAAGCTAAGAAAAAAGATGAAGCGCTCTTTCAGTTAGTAAGAGACTTGAAGTCTTATGAAGATGTGGAATTTATTAACTCATCCACTTTTTATATTAAATCTTAAAGCAGGCCTCATATCTGTGGCTTGTTTTTCTGTTTGAACGCGAGAAAAGCGAGAAGAAATCCAGCAATACCTCCAACGAAATGAGCTGTGTTGTTGGTTCCTGGCGTTAGCAGACCTGAAAGTAATCCAATAATTAAAAAGACGACAATGATTTGCTGGTTACTTTGAGAAAGCATATGCTTTTGTTTTATTACAAGGTAGAGGTAAAACCCAAGCAGCCCGAAAATGGCACCGGATGCACCCACATGGCTGTAAAAAGAAGATTGGATTAAAAATGTAACGATATTTCCAAGCAATCCACACGTAAGGTAGAATAGAAGAAACTTATAAGAAGAAAGAATACGCTCAGCACCTGGCCCTAACAAGAACAATGAAAATGAGTTAAAAAGAAGGTGTGAAAAGCTTAGATGCAAAAAGATAGGTGTGAAAAGTCGCCAGTAGTCTCCTTGAGAAATTAAGCTATTCACACCAATAAGCTGATGTATAAAAGATTCTGCAAGGTGTGAGGGAAGAGCGGCAAGTAACCATAGCGCAATGTGGATGCAGATAAGCGTGAAGGTAACAGGGTAAAAACGTTTAAATTCAGCTGCATTTTCTGTGCGTACGAACATATTTGTCACTCCTTTTTATAAAGGCCTTTTTATATACTATTCTGTAAGAGAGGATTAAATGAAAATGATTATAGGAACTGGAATTGATATTACAGAGTTAGAGCGGATTGAAAAAATGGTGCAGCGTCAAAGTGCTTTTGTTACTCGGATTTTAACAAAAAATGAAAGAGAACGCTATGAAAAGCTATCAAGCCGACGTAAGGTCGAATTTTTAGCAGGAAGATTTGCTGTGAAGGAAGCATATTCGAAAGCTCTTGGAACAGGAATAGGAAAAGATTTCAGCTTCCAAGATATCGAAATCATGAATGATGAAAGAGGAAAGCCCTACATTGTTACAAAACAACCACTGGACGCGTCCGTACACGTATCTATTTCCCACAGTGCGCACTATGCGATTGCTCAAGTAATTATTGAACGCTTGTCAAGCTAGTCTGCATATTCACTATTTCTTGTTCATATATTCATAGTGTGGATAGGGGATACAAGATATGTTCTTGCTTCTCCGTTTAGCTGTGAATATACGAAATAAAGGAGTTGGGGAAATGCATAAAAAATGGATTGGCTTATTTGTTTGCGCCTTTTTTCTCTTAGCCTTATCAGCATGCGGTGAAAAAAGTCAGCAGGATGTAACAGATGCATTGGATGCCAAGGTACAAGAAATGGCGGGGTATAAATCAGATGCTAAGATGACATTGAATACAGGGAAAGATGCTCAAGTATACGATGTAGAGATTTGGCATAGTAAGCCTATGTATTATCGAGTGAATTTGAAAAATACAAAGAAAGATCAAAGCCAAATGATTTTGCGTAATGATGAAGGGGTTTTTGTTTTAACGCCTGCCTTAAATAAAAGCTTTCGTTTTCAAAGTGACTGGCCGCAAAATAGCAGCCAAGCTTATTTGTATGAATCCCTTGTCCAAGATATTGTGAAGGATGAAAAGGCAAGTTTTAAATCAACGGATAAGCATTATATTTTTGAAACAAAAACCAACTATCAAAATAGCACGATGCTTCCTAAACAAGAAATTACGCTGAACAAAAGTGATTTAGCGCCTGTTTCTGTTAAAATTATGGATACGGATAATAAAGTGTTAATAAAAGTTGATTTCTCTAAGGTGAAATTCGATTCTAAGTTTGATAAAGGGGCTTTTGATACAAAAAGAAACATGACAAGTGCAAAGATTGACGTTCCGACATTAGCTCAGCAGAAATCATTTAGCGTCCTTTATCCTAAGGATGTTCCAAAAGGTACAAAGCTGTCCAAGGAAAAGAAAATTGAGACGGAAAATGGCGAGAGAGTCGTTTTAATGTACAAAGGAGAAAAGCCGTTTACGCTTGTACAAGAAAAAGCGCAAGTAGCTAAAACAGCAACATCTACAGTTACTGCCGGAGAGCCATTTGATTTAGGTTTTACTGTGGGAGCTTTAACGGATAAAAGTCTATCTTGGACATATAATGGAGTAGACTTTATGCTGGCTTCTGATCAGCTAACACCAGATGAATTGAGTACAGTTGCTAGATCTGTGCAAAGTCAGATGGGAAAATAAGAGAAGCTTACAAGCCTGCATACATGTAGGCTTGTTCTTGCTTAATTTGAATAAAGATCGAGATGAAGTTTGGCTATAGATGTATTATACTAACAGAGGAAAGTACGTTTAGAATGGTTCTGAAAAAAGGAAGTGTCGTAGTAATGGATGCATTTTATAGAGAAACATGGGCAGAAATTGATGTAGAAGCCATTTTTCAAAATGTGAATCATGTAAGAGAACTGATACCGGGGCATAAAACGTTAATGGCCGTAGTGAAGGCGAATGCGTACGGGCATGGAGATAAAGAAGTAGCAGAGATTGCGCTTCAAGCTGGTGCTGATATGCTAGCTGTAGCTTTTTTGGATGAAGCTATTGCTCTTCGGAAAAAAGGGATAAAGGAATCCATTTTAGTATTAGGCGCCGTGCCTACCCTACACATTCAAACTGCATTGGAGTGGGATGTAACGGTCACTGCTTATAGCAAAGCTTGGATTGAAGAAGCGGCGTCCATTCTAGATGAAAACAGTCAGCTGCATATGCATTTAAAAATAGATACAGGCATGGGTCGCTTGGGAGTTAGAACAAAAGAAGAATTACACGAAACGATGAAGATCATCGCTTCTCATTCGGGATTCGTGCTGGATGGAGTGTTTACACACTTTGCAACAGCAGACGAGCTAAACTCGTCTTATTTTGAAGAACAATACACATTCTTTGAAGAAATGGTTCGAATTGTGAAAGAGTATAATTTTACACCTCCGATGATTCACTGTGCAAATAGCGCAGCCTTGCTTCGTCGTCCGAAAGATATCTTTAATGGCGTACGCTTAGGTATCTCTATGTATGGCTTGAGTCCTTCTGAGGAATTAAAAGAAGTCTTGCCAATTCCGTTAAAACAAGCTTTTTCGCTGCACAGCCGTATTGTGCATGTTAAAAAAGTCAAAAAAGGGAGTCATATCAGTTACGGAGCTACTTATGAAGCTAAAGAAGATGAATGGATTGCTACTATTCCAGTAGGATATGCAGACGGCTGGATTCGTAAATTAAGCAATTTTGAAGTATTAGTAGATGGAGTTAAAGTGCCAATTGTTGGTAGAATCTGCATGGATCAATTGATGATTAAATTACCTAAAATGTATAAAATGGGTACAAAAGTAACATTTATTGGAAAACAAAAAGGTGCTGAAATTACAATTGATGAAGTAGCGAAGCATCTTGAAACAATTAATTATGAAATCCCTTGCATGGTTGCAGCAAGGGTTCCGAGGGTTTATACAAGAGATTCGCAGCATATTGATGTTAATAATTATATCTTGCGCTGAATATACATCTTCCTGAGTCAACATAAAAAGTCTGCGAACAAAAGACAATAAAATAATAACTTCCATGCATAAAAGAGGGTATCAATTGACGATAATAGTGTAGAAATTGACAGAATTAACTTTCCATTAAAGCTAATCAATGTTATGATAAGGAAAGATGAGACTATTGGTGTGTGTATTGATGTTGGAGGTGTATGTTTGTGTCTGAAGCGAGCGCAACTACAGAAATCCTAGTAAGATTACCGAAAAATTTAGTATCGGAGCTCGATCTTATGGTTAAACAAGAAAATGGCAACCGAAGTGATTTTATTCACCAAGCAACAAAATTGTACCTTCGTGAGCGAAAAAAACGCCATATTCGCGAATCAATGAGACGTGGATATATGGAGATGGCAAAGATAAACTTAAATATTGCTTCCGAGGCTTTTCTAGCAGAGTATGAAGCTGATCATACTGTGGATCGTTTAGTAAGCGGGGGGTAATGACTTGGTAGTCAAACGTGGCGACGTTTATTTTGCTGACCTATCTCCTGTTGTTGGCTCAGAACAAGGAGGCGTTCGCCCTGTACTTGTCATTCAAAATGATATAGGCAATCGTTTTAGCCCAACTGTTATTGTAGCTGCGATCACTGCTCAAATTCAAAAGGCAAAGTTACCTACGCATGTTGAAATTGATGCAAAACGCTATGGATTTGAGCGAGATTCAGTTATTTTACTAGAACAAATTCGTACTATTGATAAACAGAGGCTAACAGACAAGATTACCCATTTAGATGATGAAATGATGGACAGAGTGGATGAAGCCTTGCAAATCAGTGTAGGACTTATCGACTTTTAGAATTATACTTCCATTTATACTAAGTTGCTCCTTTATGAGCAACTTTTTTAATTTGACTAGGAATAATCAGTAAACGTATATTGTAATAAGAAACGTTTTAAAAATGATAATATATATATAGATATAAATGAGTGTATTGACTCACAAGGAGGACCTCATGAATCAAGATTTATTCAATTATATACAAAATCATAAATCAGAAATTTTTGATCGATGGCTAGTGTTAATGAATGATGTGGAAACAGAGCGGATTAAAAATATTGTATCCGAGCAAGTGTACGTAAATGTAAGCTCTGATTTTGTAAATTTACTTTTGGCAAAAGCATTCCGTGATCAGGAAAATTTTGCAGAGGAACTAGAGGAAGTAGTAGGACGAGTTGTGAGTTTAGGATGGCCTCTTGCTTATTTGACACAGGGTGTACGTAACTTGGGTCACGTAGTGGTTGAAGGGTATGTAAACAGTGAACATGTGAAGGCTGACCAAACTCATTCTGAATTATTCTATCGGTTTGATAAGTGGTTAAGCCCTATTTATAACAAAATAGTAGAACAATACTCCAACTCGTGGGAAAATACAGTTATGTTGCAAAAAGTTGCACTTCAAGAATTGTCTGCTCCATTAATACCGGTATTTGATAAAATTACAGTAATGCCGCTTGTGGGAACAATTGACACTGATCGCGCTAAGAAAATTATGGAAAATTTATTACAAGGTGTCGTAAAGCACCGATCAGAGGTCGTATTAATAGATATTACCGGAGTACCAGTAGTGGATACGATGGTTGCCCATCATATCATTCAAGCTGCTGAAGCCGTACGTTTGGTTGGAGCCAAGTGTTTGTTAGTAGGAATTCGTCCGGAAATTGCTCAGACTATTGTGAACTTAGGTATTAACTTAAACGAAATTATTACGAAAAACTCATTAAAAAAAGGCGTAGAGTTTGCGTTAGAAATGACTGAGCGGAAAATAGTTGATATAGAATCGGAGGAATAAACGTGAGAATACCCATTTTGAAATTGTACGACTATTTATTGGTATCCATTCAATGGGAGCTGGATGATCAAACGGCTATTCAATTCCAAGAAGATTTGCTAAGTAAAATTCATCAAACTGGAGCAAAAGGAGTGGTAATCGATTTAACTTCAATTGATATGATCGATTCATTCATCGCAAAAGTGTTAGGTGACGTGGTTAGCATGTCTAATTTGATGGGGGCTAGAGTAGTATTAACAGGTATCCAGCCTGCAGTAGCTATTACACTTGTTGAGTTAGGGATTGGCCTAAATGATGTTCTTACTGCACTCGATTTAGAAAAAGGTCTTGAGAAACTCCAATCGGAATTGGGGGATTAGTATATGGAATTCCAATCCAGCGTAAAAATCGTAACAGAATGGGACATCGTAGCGGCACGCCAATTAGGTAGAAATGTGTCGAAAGAGCTAGGGTTTGGAACAGTTGACCAAGCTCGTATTACAACCGCCATTTCTGAATTAGCTCGTAATATTTACCTATATGCGGGTAAGGGTCAAATCTATATTGAGAAATTAAATCGTGGAGGAAAAAACGGTCTTCTTGTCGTAGCAACAGATGAAGGGCCAGGTATCCCCGACGTTCGCAAAGTAATGGAGGATGGATACTCAACATCGGGTGGACTAGGAGCTGGGCTTCCTGGGGTAAAACGATTGATGGATGAGTTTGACATCGAAACAAATGTCGGAGAAGGTACTGAGATTAAAGCAGTTAAGTGGCTCCGGTAGGAGGAAATAGATAATGTCTTTTGATAAAGAGATGAGAGATTTATACAAAGATATTTTGGGGAACTATATCCAAACACAAAATGAACAAATTTTGTATCAAGGACAAAAACTAAGTAGAAAATCTTTAGAGAATGAAATATCGCCAGAAGATATAGTGAGCATTCATAAAGAAGTGATTGAAGAAATTTATTCTGATATTCCAGAAAAAGTGCTGCATTCTCTGGACTTTTTACTTGAGGTAATGATTAGCTACGGTCTTGCTCTTCGTGAGCATCAAACATTAAAAAATAAGCAGCGGGAACTTCGTTCTGAGATTGAAGTTGCTGCTAACGTCCAGCAGACGCTGTTGGGGACAAAGGTTCCGGCTAGTTCAACTTTAGAAATTGGTGCGATTAGCGTACCGGCTAAACAGATGAACGGAGATTATTTTCACTTTGTAGAAGAAGAGCACGGTGGGTTAAGTATTGCCATTGCCGATGTGATCGGAAAAGGAATTCCAGCTGCAATGTGTATGTCTATGATCAAATATGCAATGGACAGCTTACCGGACTCAAGAAAAAATCCAAGTTATGTATTAGAGAACTTGAATAATATTGTAGAGCGAAACGTAGATCCAAGTATGTTTATTACGATGTTCTACGGAAGCTATAATCCCGAGACAAACTTATTTGATTATGCTTCTGCAGGGCATGAGCCAGGTTTTTATTATGATGCAAAAGCTGATTCATTTGAAGATTTGGAGGCAAAAGGACTCGTGCTAGGAGTCGATCGCCATGTGAAATATCTTCAGTATGAGCAGCAGCTTTCAAAAGGCGATATGATTGTTCTGTTAACAGATGGCGTAACAGAATGCAGAACTGAAGAAGGATTTATTGAAAGATTGGACATCATAAAATTAATTCGAAAATACATGCATTTGTCTCCTCAAGAAATTGTAGAATCTGTATATAAAGAGCTGGAAAAATTACAGCATTTTCAATTGAGGGATGACTTTACATTGATTATTTTGAAGAGTTTAGTTTAAGTATTCTAAAAAAGGGTACAAAAAAGATAGCACAAAATTAGAGGGGGTCTACTAATACGATGAATTTAAAAATAGATATACAAAAGGACGGTCAAGCATATCGTATTAAGCTGGCTGGAGAGATTGACGCATATACAGCACCTAAGCTAAAAGAAAAGTTCATGGAAATTACTGAACATACTGAACCGGAAATTATAGTCGATTTAACCGATGTATCATACATGGATAGTACAGGACTAGGTGTATTTATTGCATTGTTAAAAGCCAATAAGAAAAATAACGGCTCTTTGAAATTTGTTGGTGTATCAGAGCGCATCAAGCGCTTATTTGATATTACGGGCCTCACAGACATTTTAAACGTGAATTCACAAGTAGAAGGTGGCGTAAAATGAAACAGCCTTATGACTTTGTTGAGATGAAGATTCCTGCTAAGCCAGACTACGTAGCGATTATTCGACTGACGCTGTCTGGTGTAGCGAACCGGATGGGTTTTTCTTATGATGAAATTGAAGATATGAAAATTGCTGTGAGTGAGGCATGTACGAATGCCGTGCAGCATGCTTACAAGAATGAAGAAAATGGTGAAGTGAGAGTAGGTTTTGGTTTATTTGATGACCGTTTAGAAATCATGGTGGTCGATAAAGGTGAAAGTTTTAATTTTGAAGAGCTTAAGGAACATATAGGACCTTATGAAACATCAAAAGAAGTTGAATTTCTTCCTGAAGGTGGACTTGGTTTATATTTAATTGAAACACTAATGGACGAAGTGAAAATGGTCAATTCAAAAGGTGTAACGCTAATGATGACTAAGTATGTGCAAAGAGAGCAGGTGGAGAGTGATGAAAACACAGTCTCAACCTATGAAATTAACTAAAGAACAGGTTCAGGAACGAATTGAGCGCTTTCAAAAAACGCAGGATGAAGAAGCACAAAGTGATCTAGTAGTACATTACAAGAACCTTGTTGAATCTATTGCACGTCGTTATTCAAAAGGCAGAAGCTTACATGAAGATATTGTGCAGGTAGGGATGCTAGGACTGTTAGGAGCTATTAGAAGGTATGATGCTTCATTTGGAAGAAGCTTTGAATCGTTTGCTGTTCCTACAATCATTGGAGAGATTAAGCGATTTTTACGCGATAAAACGTGGAGTGTTCACGTACCGCGCCGCATCAAAGAATTAGGTCCTAAAATTAAAGCAGCTGTCGAAGAGCTAACAACCCGTTTACAGCGATCTCCTCAAGTGAAAGAAATTGCTGATCATATCGGAGTGACAGAGGAAGAAATTTTAGAAACGATGGAGATGGGGCAAAGTTATCAAGCGTTGTCTGTTGATCATTCCATTGAAGCAGACTCTGATGGAAGTACTGTTACAATCCTTGATTTAGTAGGTGAACAAGAGTCGGGTTATGAGAAAACTGATCAGCGCTTAGTGTTAGAAAAGATTCTTCATGTATTAAGCGATAGAGAAAAAGAAGTGATTCGCTATACATTTATTGAAAATCTGAGTCAAAAAGATGCCGGTGAGAAGTTAGGGATTTCTCAAATGCATGTATCTCGACTGCAAAGAAGAGCTCTTGATAAGCTAAGGACTGCAGCTCGCTCAGATTCTAACGATTCGGAGTATATGTCGTGATGACAGTAGACCCTAATACAAAGTTGATTCAAACTCATATATACCAAGAGCCAAAGCAAGGGAACGTATGTTGTGGAGATAGTTACTATGTCAAAGAAACGGATGACTATTTTCTATGTGCAGTGGCAGATGGATTAGGAAGCGGTGAACAAGCTAGAGCCGCTTCTGTAGCTGTTACGGATGTAGCGAAAGCTCATCATCATCTAGATGTGGATGAAATCATTTCTAAGTGCAACAAAGCTACTCGACATACAAGAGGCGCGGCAGTAGCTATTTTGAAAATTGATAAAAAACATAACGAATTTCATTATACAAATGTAGGTAATATCCGCTTTTATCTGTATTCTCCGGAGGGGAAATTAACGTACCCTCTGCCAATTCAAGGTTTTTTATCAGGGAAAATTCAAAAGTTCCGCACACAAACCTTCCCATATGACTCCGGTTCTAAATTTTTGATTCATACAGATGGCTTAGAATTAAAAGAGATTAAATCTGTTTTTGCTAACTCGATGAATGTAGATCAATTGTCGACACGGCTACAGGCAGCAATTCGATCTCATAATGACGATATTACGTATATCGCTGGTCATCTTCCAACTGCATAGCCTTTCTTTTTAGCTCACATGTGTTATTGCATGTGAGTTTTGTTACAATAGAGACAAAGTTTCATTTAGGTAGGAGGATAAGCTGTGTCTGTTGCAACGAAATTAGATAATCAAATTGTTCAACGTGTAAGTAAAGAGGTGGAGATTTCACAAAAGCAAGTACAAAATGTAATTGCTTTAGTAGAAGACGGTAATACAGTTCCCTTTATTGCTCGATATAGAAAAGAACAAACTGGTGCTTTGGATGAAGTCCAAATCCGGAATATTTTAGATTCCTGGAACTACTTAATGAATTTAGAGGAGCGTAAAGAGGAAGTTCTTCGATTAATTGAAGAGCAAGGGAAATTAACTGAGGAACTGGCTGCTCAAATTCATCAAGCGAAGAAATTGCAGCAAGTAGAAGATTTATACCGCCCTTTTAAGCAAAAACGACGTACAAAAGCAACTGTAGCAAAAGAAAAAGGTCTTGAACCATTAGCAGAGTGGCTACTAAGTTTTCCACGTTCTGACGTGAAGAATGAAGCGCAAACATACATAAATGAAGAAGCGGGAGTTCAATCTTCTGACGAAGCTATTCAGGGAGCCCTAGACATTGTAGCGGAACAAATTTCTGACGAAGCATCTTACCGTCAATGGATTCGTACGACCACTGTAAAAGATGGCATAATTGTTACTTCAGTCAAAGATCCGGAAAAAGATGAAAAAAATATCTATGAAATGTACTACGAATATACAGAAGCGGTAAAGCGAATCGTTCCTCATCGTATCTTAGCTATGAATAGAGGAGAAAAAGACGGTATTTTAAAAGTGAGTATTGATGCGCCTACAGATCGTATTCTTTCATATTTACATAAACAAGTAATCAAAAAAAGGGATTCTTCAGCTGAAAGTTATATCATCTCAGCTATAGAAGATGCTTATAAACGCTTAATAGAACCATCTATTGAACGCGAAATCCGTAAAGAGCTATCAGAAAAAGCGGAAGAAAGAGCCATTCACATCTTTTCTGAAAACTTACGAAAACTTCTTCTCCAGCCTCCATTGAAAGGGAAAGTGGTATTAGGAGTAGATCCAGCTTTTCGAACAGGCTGCAAATTAGCTGTAGTAGATGAAACAGGCAAGGTATTAAAAATTGATGTTATTTATCCACATCCTCCTGTGAGAAAAGCAGCTGAAGCGCAAAATAAATTAAAGAAAATGTTCGCTGAATACCCTATTGAAGTAGTAGCCATTGGAAACGGAACGGCATCTCGCGAAACGGAGCAATTTGTAGCGGATGTTCTTAAAGAAATTGAAAACCCAGTTTATTATTTGATTGTGAATGAAGCGGGAGCAAGCGTATATTCGGCTTCTGATGTTGCTAGAGAGGAATTTCCTGATTTTCAAGTAGAAGAGCGAAGCGCTGTATCGATTGCCAGAAGGCTGCAAGATCCGCTGGCTGAACTTGTGAAAATCGATCCTAAGTCGGTAGGAGTAGGGCAGTATCAGCATGATGTGTCTCAAAAGCAATTAAATGATTCACTGACTTTTATTGTAGAGACAGTAGTAAATCAGGTAGGAGTAAATGCAAACACGGCTTCTGCTTCGCTTCTACAATACGTTGCTGGTCTAAATAAGACAGTTGCTCAAAACATTGTAAAATATCGGGATGAAAACGGAAAATTCTCTAACCGAAAACAGTTGAAGAAAATTCCGCGTCTAGGCGCTAAAACGTATGAGCAGTGTATTGGGTTTTTACGTATTATAGAAGGTGAAGAACCTTTAGACAGAACGGGTATCCATCCTGAAACGTATGGAGACGTTAAAAAGCTTTTAAAGAAGGCGGAAGTGAAAGAGACTGAGCTTGGAACGGAGAAAGTAAAAGAAGCATTAAAACATATTTCTTTACCTGAAATATCAGAAGAACTAAGTATAGGGGAGCTTACTTTAAAAGACATTATAGAAGCGCTCGTAAGACCGGAAAGAGATCCTCGTGATGAACTGCCAAAACCTTTGCTCCGTCAGGATATTTTGAAGTTAGAGGATCTTGCCAAAGGTATTCAGCTTGAAGGTACGGTGCGAAACGTCGTAGACTTCGGAGCGTTCATCGATATAGGAGTTAAGCAAGATGGTCTAGTCCATATTTCTAAATTAACGAATCGGTACGTTAAGCACCCCCTCGATGTCGTTTCAGTAGGAGATTTGGTGAATGTGTGGGTAGAAGACGTAGATATGAAAAAAGGAAGAGTCGCACTGACGATGATTCCGCCTCATCAATAATAAAATTGCCTTTTCAGAAAATCTGAAAAGGCAATTTTATTTGTAAAAAGAAGTGATTTAAGAAGCGGAATTATTTTTTTGATAAAAAAACCAACATTGATTGAGCAATTTTATTTGTGCACGGTCTTTTTCAGAATAAGCGCGCCTCATTTGTTTTTGTAGCCACATTGGCATAAGGACAATCACTCCTTTTCATTTATGATAAGGTGAATAGTGAGTATGTAATGAAGTGTATGCCCAAAGAGCTAGTCAGGTGATTTCATACAGTAGAGGAGTATATAAGATGAATGATAAGGATTTACAAATACTTGTAGAAGAAATTTCATTGAAGCTGTTTCACAAACCATTTCGTCATGAAGCCACTTTTAATTCTCGTTTACGTACGACAGGTGGAAGGTATTTATTACGTACATCTAATATAGAAGTAAACTACAAATACTTTGAACAATATGGCAGACAAGAAATAGTAGAAATTATTAAACATGAGCTCTGTCACTATCATTTGCATATTGAGGGGAAAGGGTATAAGCATGGAGATCAAGACTTTAAAAGGCTAATGAAAGAAGTAGGCGCCCCCCGCTTTTGTCAGGCATTGAAAAAAGAAAGTGATGGAAAGAAAAAAGAGCACATATATGTATGTATGCAGTGTGATCAAAAATATGTTCGAAAAAGAAAAGTGAACACGGTTAAATATGTTTGTGGAAAGTGTAAAGGTAAATTAAAAAAAATGTAGAAGATGCTTGACTAAAATAGATTGATTATGATAAATTAATAAAGCCGTCTCAAATAAACGGCAAAGAAATTACAAAAACTTATTGACATTAAATATAATGTCGATTACAATGTAAGAAGTCTGATGAATATTATTCCACAGTAGCTCAGTGGTAGAGCTATCGGCTGTTAACCGATCGGTCGTAGGTTCGAGTCCTACCTGTGGAGCCATATGGAGAAGTACTCAAGTGGCTGAAGAGGCGCCCCTGCTAAGGGTGTAGGTCGTGTAAGCGGCGCGAGGGTTCAAATCCCTCCTTCTCCGCCATTTTATAATGGCCCGTTGGTCAAGCGGTTAAGACACCGCCCTTTCACGGCGGTAACACGGGTTCGAATCCCGTACGGGTCACCATTGATTTTTATTTACATATTCGTGGAGGATTAGCTCAGCTGGGAGAGCACCTGCCTTACAAGCAGGGGGTCGGCGGTTCGATCCCGTCATCCTCCACCATTTGACTGTTTTATACATAATTTTGGATGGTCCCGTGGTGTAGCGGTTAACATGCCTGCCTGTCACGCAGGAGATCGCGGGTTCGATTCCCGTCGGGACCGCCATTTAAATTATTGGGCTATCGCCAAGCGGTAAGGCAACGGATTTTGATTCCGTCATGCGTTGGTTCGAATCCAGCTAGCCCAGCCATAAAGAGCCATTAGCTCAGTTGGTAGAGCATCTGACTTTTAATCAGAGGGTCGAAGGTTCGAGTCCTTCATGGCTCATTTTCATTTCTTGCGGGTGTGGCGGAATTGGCAGACGCGCTAGACTTAGGATCTAGTGTCTTTACGACGTGGGGGTTCAAGTCCCTTCACCCGCATCTTATTCATTTTATGTATTTAGCGGTCGTGGCGGAATGGCAGACGCGCTAGGTTGAGGGCCTAGTGGGGGCGACCCCGTGGAGGTTCAAGTCCTCTCGGCCGCACCAAAAAAACTTTTTAAAAAAGTGTTGACATAAGAAAATAGAAATGATATTATAATAAAGTCGCCAAAACAACGGCGGTAAACATCATAAGAAGCGCCCGTAGCTCAATTGGATAGAGCGTTTGACTACGGATCAAAAGGTTAGGGGTTCGACTCCTCTCGGGC
>NZ_JBZVWT010000016.1:37810-56507 GCF_058629175.1 Priestia sp. MDV22-iso46 | reverse complement strand
GCTCCGTGCCCTCCAACATGGTACGGTCAACCTGCATCTGGTCAATTTAAAAATCATTGTTATTATGAACCAAAACCAGATACATGTGCTAGTGTTTATAGAGGTTAGATTATCGAGGAGTTATGATTAATTCTGGAGTAGTATGGGGGAGCTGCGAATACAACATTTTAGTCGTAAGTGCTGGTAGCTAGCGCTATTTATTCAATGCAACTCCTATAGATCATGTGACAGTAGTCCGTTTAAAAAAACTTTCTCCCCACTGTAGCCTATTTCTTTAATCTTTATTTTGATGAATTTTT
Organism: Priestia sp. MDV22-iso46; assembly: GCF_058629175.1. Lineage (NCBI taxonomy): Bacteria > Bacillati > Bacillota > Bacilli > Caryophanales > Bacillaceae > Priestia > Priestia sp. MDV22-iso46. The sequence continues at coordinate 56,208 of NZ_JBZVWT010000016.1, read as the reverse complement.
ATCTAGCGAAATAAAAAGGGAACTTCCTGGTTAGTAGGTGTTCCCTTTTTTCGCATAATAAGTTAATCAAATGAAACAAGAAATAGTACTAATAAGGGAAATAAATCATAAAAAAGAGGAAGAGAGTTCTCTTCCTCTTTTTTATAGCGTTATCATTAACATTCCCTGTAATAAGCATATTAAATAATGTAACTACATGATGATAGACTTAATGAATTTCAGTAATACCCGATAAACGAATAGAGAATATATTGTGTTGTTCATCCTCTAGAGAAAGAGTTTGATCATGAAGATTAAGACCATTTACACGTCCCTTACATGTTTGTAATAAACCGTTTTGATAATAGTTAATGGTAATGACACCTTTCTTTCTTAATGCTTTCAATATCACGCTCGGTTCTCCTTTCTTCCTAATAACTAATGTAGGAATTTGTTATTCAAATAAGTAATTATCATGCAGAATTTGTGAGAAAATCATACAAGTTAAAAGTTATATTGTTTTATATTATTTAGTATATAATAACCCTGGGGAAACGCTTACATTTTATTGTGTAAACTTTGTGAAATTTCAACTGGAAGGAAGCTCAAAGAATAAAAGAGGAAAAGGAATATATGTCTAGAATCTATATCTATGTTTCAACCCATCTATTGTACCCTCTTGTAAATGAGCTTTTATTTAATGCTTAAAATATCATTCCGATTTTTAGCGCAAATTCTTTTTAATTGTTTAACAGGTGGAAATTCCCTGTACTTAATTCGTTTTAACTTCCTTACTTTATGTATGTAGCATACCCTTATCAATTTACCTCATTGCTTTAACTCGTAAGAGCATTAGTTTTAGAATCCTTCTAATGGATACGCAAATTAATAATTGTACTTGGAAACGGAGCGATACGATGAATAAGACGTATGATGTCATCATTACCGGTGCTAGAGTTGCCGGCTCTACCCTTGCTATTTATCTTGGGAAGGCAGGTTTCCATGTGTTGTTAGTAGACCAAGCGACCTTTCCAAAGGACACATTATCAACCCATACTTTTTTCAATAATACTGTCGCTCTTCTTCGAGAAATCGGTGTCATGGACAAATTATTGGAAACAAACGCCCCACCGGTACAGGATATTAAATTTCAATTTGAAGATACCGCGATAGAAGGACTCATCCCAAAGGTTGACGGAGAAGAAAGTTGTTACTGCATTAGAAGAACTTATCTCGATCAGATCCTACTTGAACAAGCCAAATCACAAATGAATGTAACCGTTCTAGAAAGGTTTCGTGTGACGGATGTTATTCATGCTGACGATACAGTAGTAGGGGTGGAGGGTCTAGATGGCAATAACGAGAAACAAGAATTTTTAGCTCGCCTGGTAGTCGGGGCAGACGGCCGATCCTCAATTATTCGCAAGCTGGTAAAAAGTGAACTCAAAATAAGCATTTCGGCTAAAGTCGGCATCTATTTCGGGTACTTCTCTGAATTTCGCCATGACAATGTCCCTAAATTTGAAGTATACAAGATAAAAGATAACACAGCCATTCTCTTTCCAACGAATGATAATTTATATGTTATCGCCGGCATTTTCCCATTAGAAAATAAGGAATTGATAGGACGATTGAAATTAAATCCGGAAAGCTGTCTACGCAATTTCTTAACAGATAACTTTCCGAATACAACAATAGGGACGCGTTTAAAAAATGCGAAATTAGTAGAACCGGTTAAAGGCATTCTCAGATATGATAATTACTGGTATAAAGGAATGGGAAAAGGGTGGGCGTTGGTTGGAGATGCAGTTTGTTTTAAAGATCCTGGCATGGCACAAGGTATCCATGATGCTATATGTGGAGCACGTATATTATCCAATATTCTCTCAAAATATAAGGGACAATCCAATCAATCAAATCAAATGTCTGAAGAATATCAAAAGGCAATAGAAGACGAGTTTATGGTTCGGTTTCACATGGGATGTCAAATTTCGCAGAATGAACGCATCTCTGAACAACAGAATGCTGTCAATAAGCTAATCAGTTCCCACCCAGAGGCTATAGAGAAGTTTTTAGGGATTTATAATTACTCAAACGAGCCCGATGCTTTAGAAAAAGAACTCACACGAATTATGCAGTCAATCTAGCAATAATTTTGAAATTGACCTAAGAGTTTTCAAGAATTAGCAATGAGGGGAAGGTAAACCGAGGGTAGAAAGGGATATATCAAAAACAAAGATTTTATTCTGTTACGATTAGTACATTTTATCTAAAACATACTCAATATAAAAAGCCACTTGTTTCATACAAGTGGCTCTTTGTTACGTTGAACACATTAAATGATTCACGTATTATTCCCAGCGCTATTGTAACACAACTTATCGATTTGTTTAATACATTCTTGTTTTACTACGGCTGAAAACAGGATTCATATAATTTGTTGATTCCCTGGGGAATTTGTTTGTTTTTATCGATGAAGTATTCGAATTAAAAGATAAAATGAGGTTTAGTGAGCTAAATGATGTTCGTTTCACATATGCTCATCACAACAAAGGATTTTCAAAATTGGAATAATGGTAATACTTTATCATTTTGTCTAATTTTAAAGGTATATTATACACCGATACTTCAAAATTTATAAGGCTAAATGTTGAAATGAACGAACCATTTCATTCTCATTGAAAAGAGAATTGCATTAAGAGAAGAGATGAATACTGTAGAAATTAGATAATCAGATATTTTACATGTCCTTTGTTTCCAAAGTTTGTATAAATCTCCTTTAACTCTTCATACTAACAAGGTATAAAAAACGTTCAATGGATAACAAACTAGAAAACCTGACTATGGTGACAGATATAGAAATAGTGTGGCGGTGAATAATGTGATGAAACAGATAAAGAAAAAAACAAAGACATTATCTATAAAAAAACAACCATTGAATAGTCTATCTGACTTATTTAATACCTTGTCGTCTTCTGAAGATTTTAGTCGCTTTCAATTTGATTCTCAAGGAACGTCTTGTTGGATTTCTTATTTAAAAACAATGGTAAATCCAGACTTTATCCATCAAAGTGTGTTATCTCCATTAAGCCAACATTCTTTTACCTTATTGCAAGAAATGAAAGGGATTCTACCTATTGAAAATATAATCATCATAAGTAACGTTCAGGAAATTCAGGATAGTCTTATGACTGGTTATATTTTCATTCAACTATATGAACAGGATTCCGAAGGAATTCTTTTATCGGGTGTAGCAAATGAAACAAGACAAGTATCACCTCCTGAAGTAGAGTTCAGTGTGGTAGGACCTAAAGAATCATTTGTGGAGACACTAGATACGAATATTAATTTAATTCGTAAAAGATTACCTATTCCTCAACTAACAGTGAAAGAAATAAAAGTAGGTAAATTATCAAAAACACGTGTTTCCATCCTCTATATAGACGGAATTGCTGATCAAGAGAATATCAACACTGCCATTCAGCGTATTCAAGATATTGAATATGATCAAATTCCAGATAGTTCATTCATTACTCAAATGATGGCTGATAATAGCAATTCGCCTTTCCCTCAAGTAGTGGATACCGAAAGACCTGATCGAATTGCAAGTATACTTGCGGAAGGGAAACTGGCTATTTTAGTGGATGGATCTCCTATGGTTCTAACAATGCCCGTTACCTTAGTTGAATTTTTTTCTGCATTTGAGGATTATTTTTTACCTTGGCATATTGCATCAATCTTTAGGCTTATTCGTTTGGGCGCTGTTACATTTTCAGTGACAATTACACCTTTATATGTGGCAGTTTTAACCTATCATTATCAAATGATTCCGACAGACTTGTTGGCAACTCTTATTTCTTCAAGGACGGATATCCCCTTTCCTCCTATTATCGAAGTAGTTATTTTAGAATTGTCTATTGAATTATTACGAGAAGCTGGAGCTCGTCTTCCTACAAAAATTGGTCAAACAATCGGTATCGTAGGTGGGATTGTGATTGGTACAGCCTCAGTTGAGGCGGGATTAACAAGTAATGTTCTTCTTATTCTCGTAGCATTAGCCGCATTAGCTTCATTTACTACACCTATTTATCAAATGGGTAATACTATTCGTCTCATTCGCTTTCCTTTTCTTTTTTTCGCTCAATTATGGGGAATTATAGGGGTATCCACCTGTTTTCTTTTCTTTCTGGCTCATTTGTTACAGTTAACATCTTTGGGACGCCCTTACTTAACACCTGTTTATCCGTTGCGATTAATGGATTTAAAGGATGCTTTATTCCGACTTCCTTTTAATTGGCAAGGAAAACGACCTGTTCAACTACGGACAGAGGATCCTGAACGCTTTTACTCCGAAAAAGTCACGAAAAAAAAAGATAATGAAAAATAACAATAAAAAGAAAGGAGGTTGAATATGGACATCACGATAAAGGACACAGAGAAAGTATCCCCTTTTTTTGCATTTTTTCTAATTCATAGTGTACAAATTGGCGTTGGTATTTTAGGTTTTCAACGTGTGATTGTTAAAAATGCTGGATATGATGCATGGATGTCCATTATTCTGGCCGGAATAGCTAATCAAGTGATTTTATGGTTGATGTACGAACTATTAAAAAGAGGAAATGGAGATCTAATTTCTATCCACCGAAAAATCTTCGGGAAATGGATAGGAGGCTTTTTATCTACTTTATTTATATTATATGTACTTCTAGCAGCCACTGTATTTCTTCGATCTTTTACACAGGTGGTGCAGGTTTGGGTTTTCCCTCAACTCTCTACCTGGATTTTTTGTGCAGTTCTTCTTTTGTTAGCTTGCTATTATATTGTAGGAGGCTTTCGTACTGTGGCAGGGCTTTGTTTTTTAAGTGTCATTTATAGCCTCCCCCTCTTAATAGTGCTGTACTTCCCTTTACACTATGCACATTTTTATAACTTTTTTCCCCTTATGACTCACTCTCCTATGCAGATACTACAGTCAGCTAAGGCGACCACTATGGAGTTCTTAGGGGTTGAGTTGTTATTGTTATTTTATCCGTTTCTTAAAGAACCCGATAAATCCAGAAGGTGGGGACATTATGCTTTACTCTACACGACTATATTTTATATAGCCTTTGCCATTGTTGCATTTGTGTATTTTACTGAAGAGCAATTAAAAAGCACTATTTGGGCTACATTATCATTATGGAAAATCGTTGAACTCCCAATTGTCGAGCGCTTTGAGTATATAGGAATTGCGATTTGGGTTGCTGTGGTTGTTCCTAATTTGTGTATATGTTTATGGGGGGCTAATTATGGGATGAAAAGGATATTTTCTTTTAAAAGACGCAGAGTTCTTCTAATTTTAGCCTTAATAGTTTTCCTTAGTTGTAGTTTATTAACAAGCCATCCTCATATTGAGAAATTAAATGTGGTTTTCTCTGAAATAGGATTTTATTTCCTTTATACCTATATCCCGTTCCTTTTTTTGGTTCAACTTATTCTCTACAAGGTTAGGGGGAAACAAGGATGAGAAAAAAGGGGCTATCCTTACTATTATGTATTATTACATTAGCAGCTTGTGTTCCCCCTCATATTATTGAAGACATTCAAATGGTAGAGGTAATTGGGTATGACTATGTTAATCCACATATTGTTCAAGTAACGGCTTCTGCTAGTACGTATCAAGGGAGCGAAGCTGGCACAACCGTTCATAATGAAACACTTACAACCCAAGCTCATACAAGTAAAGATAATCGGAGGGCTATGCAAGGGCTATCCCCTAAACCTATTCAAAGTGGAAAAATTAAAACAGTTTTATACGAGGATAAATTGGCTAAGCGTGGGATTTTTTCTTATATGGATTCTTTAAACCGTGATGCTACAGTAGGAAAACTACTATATCTGGCCGTGACAGATGGAAAAACACAAAACTTATTAGCCGGAAACTATCCCATTAGTACATCTGTCTCTAAATATCTGTCCGATTTGTTTGAACAAAATATGAAAGGGAATTTTCCAGAAGTCAATTTACATAGTTTTCTCTATGCTTATCATGCTAAAGGGATGGATCCCTTTCTCCCTTTCATCGAACAAAAAGGAGATAAAATTCAAATAAAGGGATTGGCGTTATTTAAGAATGATCATTATGTTGGTTCTCTTTCTTTTAAGGATTGTTTTATTTTTAAAATTCTAAATGAGAAGGTGAAATTAGGGCTATATGAATTGAGAGTTAGGCCTAATCAATTCCTAGATATTGAAGCGATTGGTTCAAAAGTTGCTTATCACATAACAGGGGGGTCCACTCATCCAACTATACGGATTCGAATTAAGCTACAAGGAATGGTGAATGAGGCTCCTAAATTTAATTTACAAAGTGAGGATAGCTATAAACGAATAGAAAAGAAGTTAACTCAGGATCTCGAGAAAAAAACACAACAGATGATTAAAAGGTTCCAAAGAGAAGGGATTGACCCTCTGGGACTAGGAGATCAAGCAAAAAGTCAAAATAGACGTTGGAATGAACAACAATGGAAAGATAATTATCCTCACGCAGAAGTTCATGTGAATATTGATACGCAGATAAAGGAAACCGGAATTAAAGAATAAAAATAATATCAACATTTTTCTTTTTCATTTATTAACAAAGCTATTAAAGGGGCGACTACAATCCATCCTATTAATATTAATATCATTCCTGTTGCTAATGTATCTAAATGAAAATAGGCAATGACCATAAATAAACCAAAAAGAAGGAACGGACTAAAAAAAATAAAAGTAATCATATATTCTTCTCCTTTGTTAAGCCTATATAAGCTTGATTTGTTTATGAGTTATATTCCTTGGACACCCAAAATTGAGATGTTCACCTTTGAGTAAAGAATTAGAATAAACCCAGTTAGTCGTAAAATACAGCTTAATGAACAAAAAGAAAGTCTATATTTAAATTGGAATGACTTATGTAAAGTTATCTTGTAGAAAAAGACAGGTTTTTGCACATTTTTCTTTATTATTAATGAAACTGGATAATTAAGCCGACCCAGTTTTGAAAGCTGGGTTTTATTTTTTGATTTGGTTCCGCGAGTCACTATTATATAAACTAAAACAGCTATCTTAAAAACAGAAAAAACTCCTGGTGCTTGGGCAGAAGTTTTTTCTAATGTACATACAAAAAAAGGATGTGATTCAAAAATGGAGTAGTCACGCTTCTTTTGTAGTTTACTTAATATATATAAATTCATTCATTAAAAAAGAAAAAACTGCCGTCCCTCATTAACTTTAGTCGTTGGAACATCGTTCATTTCTCGTCCATTTCATGAAAAAAATAAGCCTCTAGGCCAATCCCTAGCCTATAAAAACCCATCACTTCTTACATAACCATCTACCCCTTACCTACTGCAGTAAGGGCTATTTTTTATTTTTCGATTGGACAGGCAAGCTTACTGCAGTAGCTACATAGTATCTAAAGAATCACGACTCTGTTACCTAAACAGTATCTAGTTCAGTATCGCTACCGCGTTAATACAAGCTATATACGCTTAGTGAAGCCCTTCATGGAACCTGTAAGGGAGCTGAGCCGAAGAGGCGAAGGGGGCGACCGGATGCGTTGAGCTGAAATAATTCATACATGGAAGACAAAAAAATTAAAAGAATGAAAGAAGGTATCAACATGAGAAAAACACAAAGGTTTCGTTTTCGAAAAATCTTCCCTCCACCTCTCAAACCATCTCTCACGAGATCTCGTCTCTTCAGGGCTTATTCCTTTGTTCCGTTTAGTCCACTAGCCTTGCTTGACCCCACTATTCTGACCATAGGAGGCATTGTCTTAGGGATTGCCATCATCGAGCGAATATTAGAGCGATGGGGTGTCATCGATCTTGTTGATCAGTTTGCAAAAGTGATGCGGTTTATCTTACCTGTTGCATTTTATAGCGCCTTAATTTACTTTTTTGCAACCTTTATGTTTTGAGGAGGAATGTAAATGTTTGAAAAACTAAAATTACGTGGCAAATTGATTAAAGCGTTTCGTACGGCAGAGATTTACCGGGTGGTGAAACGAGGAGACCGTATCTCCTATCTGTTTCCGAAAATTCATCAAATCGATAACCATCATACGTACACTCGGTACGCCTTTTCTTTACTAAATGGGATCGACCCTGAACTTTTAACGAAAAAAAGATGGGCCTTACGACAAGTATTAGGCAGCAACATCGAAATAAACGGCAACCTAAAGAACTTTAGTATCACTGTCCACCATAAAAGCTTGCCGAAGATGCTTACCTACAAGTATGAAACCATTCACCCTCATATAGAGAAAATGGAGCTTCCGGTATGCATTGGTCAAGATATCTATGGAAACCCTGTTTCATGGGATTTTGCAGATTTAGAAACGTTACTGATTTCTGGCGAAATTGGCGCAGGAAAAAGCAGTCTGATGCGTGTCATCCTCACCACATGGGTGAAATACACCTCACCTGATGAGTTGCGATTAGTCTTAGTGGATCTCAAACGAGCTGATTTAGGGTTATTTTATGGGATTGAACATATAGATGCGCTTTGTTTTGAATCCAAAGACATGCGAAAGCCGTTTGCTTTACTCCGGGCTGAAATGTATCGACGAGGAGACTTATTATTGGAACATGGTGTGACTCATATCAGCAGGCTTCCGTTTAAGCTACCTCGCATTGTCGTGGTCGTAGATGAGATGAGCATAGTGAAGAGAGAAACGGATCTTGTAGAAATGATCCAACAGTTTGCCAGCCAAGGTCGTGCGTTAGGAGTTCATACGATTATTGCCATGCAGCGTCCAGATGCCGATTTGTTGAATTCAGCACTAAAAGCAAACTTACGGGTTCGGATCTCTGGAAGGCAGGCCGATGCGATAAATGCGAAAGTAGCCGGAGTAATTGGCGCAGAAGAAATCGACGCCGCAGCCAGGGGGCGCATGAAAATTAAAATTGACGAGGTGAAAGAGTTTCAAGCCTTTTTCCTAGACGAAGAAGCCTGTAAGGAACTGCTTTCTCCTTACAAAACAAGGGTGAAAGATCCTGAACCTCAACTAGAGGTGGTACCACAGCCTATCTTTGGATTATTAGAGAAGGAGGAACAGCGATGAGCTTTCGGTTATCTCAACGTGATAAAGACATCATAGCGTTTATTAATCAATTTAGAGCCGTGGATCGAGACTCATTAGTCGAACTATTCTTTAAACAGCTCAAATCACCCGTAAATGCGTGTAATAGCGTAATGCTACGTTTATATCGATTAGGACTCATTGAACGCACACAGCAGTATTCTCCGACCGTTTATTTGCCTGTGGATGCAAAGATCAAAAAGAACTCTCAAAAAATATTACATTTCCTTTCGATTTTGGATGTCTATAAACAAATGTGTACGTATAGCACACCTAAACAGGTTATTGTTGAAGATAAGCCCACCGGACGAAAAGGAGGAATTGAACCGGATCTGTTTTGTATTTTTAAAGGATCTCCTTTTTGGATTGAAATACAACGCAATCAGTATTCAGAACAGAAAATGCAGGATAAAATTAATTTATACGAGGAGTTTTTCTTTTCAGATGAGTGGAAAACATTGCAGTGGCAGCCAGAAGATCGAGTAGCCATCTTCCCTTCCGTTATTTTAATTACGCATATTCGTTATGCTGTTACTTCTAACCATATCCGCATTATACAAGTAGCAAGCATTTATGAATTGATGGAGAAATATAAAAGCTCTTCAAAACAAACGAAGGAAGCAAGAGTAAGGCCATCACCTTCTTCTGGTGGAATAAAAATCAATTTAACATAGAGTGCTAGAAAATTGTTTGTAATTACCCAAAAACGGGCTATCTCAAGATAATGAGAGGTAGCCTTTTTATACACCTTTTATCGACGACTTGCTAAGGAGTTCTGGAAACAGCTTAATCCTTAACGTAGAAGGAATTAATGTCATTAGGAAGCCAATGAATTTGTGGGCTGGTATCGGGAGAAATTAATTCGTATAATGAAAGAGAATTAGTAGTAATATCAAGACAACTGAGGAGGTGAGCGAATATGAGTTTACGAGAAGAATTACTCGCGCAAGAATACGAGGAAAGAACAAAGCCGAGAGGGTTCGTATACTTCAAGGACGCTGACGGACAAGTTGTCGCTAAGACTTGCCGTAAATGCGGCGAATTAAAGCATGCAAAGAACTATCATCATAAAAGCGATGGGTTTGGACAACTTGGACCATACTGTAAAGTTTGCGTTTCTGTTCTTGACCGAGATTATTACGTTGAAAATAGAGAGCGAGTAAAACGGGTTAAAAATGCTTATTACCATAGGAAAAGAGCCGAGCAACTTTCTTTTAATTTATTCGAAGATAATGAGTAGGATTACGGCGGCCAATAAGGTCGCTTTTTTGTTTAAATGCTGATAAATTGCTAGAAACCACCATTCAATGTGTTAATGACATGGTTCAAGAACGCTAAGGTGTGAAGAGGAACAATTTGATAAATAGGAACGTTTCGATGGCAAATTAAAAACAGGCTTTTAAACTATTATTAAAGCCTGTTTTTATACACTTGGAGAAACAAACTTTCTAAAGTAATAAGAAAGAACAGTAATAAACATATTTAAATATCCCAAAAATCTTCGCTCTTAATGTTAGGATCAATCCTTCTTAATGCTTGTAATATCTTTTTCATGGTTCTTTGTGTAGGCAATCTTTCAGTGTTATTTACTAAATCACCAATCGTACTTCTACCTAATCCTGACTTTCTTACAAGCCATTCTTGATTAATGTTTCTTTTATCAATCCATTTACCAAGCCTAGTTCGCCTTTTTCCTAACCCGAACATTATAGATACCCCTTTACTTGTTATTACTCTAGTTATGTCCAAATTTCACTAAAAATAAAACGTTAAAAATAAGTCATAGTGGACAAGTCCTTACCATATCATTTATTAAGCAATTAAACTAAGATATTAAAAGTAAAATAAGCAGAGGGTTTTAAATCTTTTAGAATAATGTCGATATTTTTGTCATAATCATATAGCATGAATACAGTTAAGACCGCCTTATACACTAATACATAATGGGCGGTCTTTGTTATAGGTATGAATAGATTTTGAGTATAATGGAAAATAAAAAACAGACTGCCTCAGAGAACGTAATAACATCGCTAACAACAGCAACAGCAATTCATGAATTATCAGGTAAGGAAACATAATTTAATCAGTGAATGAGAAAAGAGAACCCCATCTATCCTGATAGAGTCCTCTCCTTTATGAAATAAAACAATAGATAATAGTAAATTGTAAAATATAACATTTTCAAGCATAATATAAATTTCTATGCCTCTATAGAGCTACCTTTCTTATAAAAAAGGCTGTTTCACAAAATGAATGTGCAATGGAAAGGGCTAATATGTAAGACCAGTAATAACAATCACAAAAAGGTAGGATTTATTGAGGTAACTTCTTTTTCCGTAGTCGGTGTAATCTCCGTTGAATTCCATGGGCTGATCTACCGATTAGTTGGCCAATTTCTTGTTGAGTACGACCTTCTTGATAAAACATGTACCATAGACGGGCATCTTCCTCTTCAGTCCACTTTTTATTTTCATATTTAGGCCGATTAAAATAATCATATTTTCTTTGTTCCTTTACCCAGTCGGGTTCTGGAATAAGAGTATTCAGAGATACCTTAGAAAAATTAATAAGTTCCTTATTCTGTTGTGCCCATTTCCAAAAGGCTGCTACGTCAATTCCTAAAAATGTTCGTGTGTTTGCTCTCAAGATGTTATAGGGCAATTCTCTTTTCTGAATCCAGTTATAAATGGTATGAACATCAACTTGCAGGCACTCTGCTAGTTCATATACTGTAACATTTCCCAGATGAGCTCTTACGCCACGTATACCTAAACGATATAATCTAGACTCTAATGCTTGTATACTTCGCTGTAAACGTCTAGATATTTGGTCAAGGGACTTGACTCCATACCATTTTAACAAGTATTCATCCTCTTTCCTTGTCCATCTACGTAATGAAGTATTTCGTACTAATTTTAACAGCCTAATTCGATTTGCAACAGAAGAAGGGCTCTTGCCTAAATGGTTTCCAATCTCTCGGTTGTTCATCCTATTAATATTTACTTTTAAGAACGTATCTTGGTCAGGGGACCATTTTTTACGTATGCCATTCTGGTTGTTGCGAAGTTGTAGTCGTGAGACCCGTTTATTAACCGATTCTTTACTACGATTTAAACATTCACCAATTTTTTGGAGTGTCATCCGCCCATATTGTTCTTTTAGAAATAAATCTTCTTCCTTCGTCCACAGTTTTTGATTTTTAGTCACTATATCTCCCTCCAATTCGCGACTTAGATGTATAGAAAGCTACGTATAGAGAATAGTAGTGGAGATATTCATCTTACCTCAACAGAGATTAAATCCTGTTTCATTTACCTTTTTATACATTGGACATAGGTTATCACTTTGTTTAGTCTGTTTTTGTCTAATTTGTCAGTGAAACTATAAACAATAGTTACTTTTTCTTTGAGTTCTTACTTTTGATACTCATATACAACAGGAACTTGATCCATTTTGACCGTTTTGGCCACCACATAACGACGATATCCATCTTTTAAGATCTTTGACCCTTTTTCAACCGTCAACGGCTCATCGAGGCGCCCTGTACGCTTCACAAAATCGATCACCTTTTGTGTTTTTTCAGGGTTTGGGCGTGTCTTTAAAAACTCTTCAGGAACGATAATATCATCAAAGTTCAATAGATCCTGAGTTCCCTTCGGTTGGTTGGATAGTGTTGTCTTTTTTTCCTCATTCTTTTTCTCTTCTGTAGGCGCTTGTTGTGCTTCTGGCTGAATAGGCTTTACTTCTTTCTTCTCTTCTTTTGCCACAGGTTGAGAAATAGGTTCTTGTACTTCTTCCTGTTTAGTAGATTCCGTGTTCTTTTGGGCTTCAGAAGGCGTAGATGCTTCTTGTTTAGGTTCTTTTTTCGCATCCGACTCATTCTTCTCTTTATCATTTTTATTCGGGAGAACGGTAATCTGAAAACAAATGACCCCTACTTCACCAGGGCATTCATCGATTGGAATGTCTAACGTTGGTTCCCCTTGAATTAACACCTTTTCATGCATGATACTTTTCTTCGTGAGACCCGTTTTATTAAAGGCTTTCTTCGCAACAAACACCGTATACGAAATAAAGGTACTCTTCTTTAATCCTTTAGGCGCAGATGGTGACCCTTTTTCACGCATATCAAAGGCAACGTAGCGATCGTACTCTCGTAAGGGTCCTGTGGCTGATCCGGTTAACGTAATTTTGTGTGGCATAATCGTCTCCTCCTGCGTAGATTCTTAGTTATTGTTTATTTAGAACACAGTTCTAAATAAACATAGTCTATTAAAACATCAGCTTCTAAGAGATTTCTACTTTTTTTGATTAGGAAGCTGTGTCTTTTAACTGGTTCTGTTGACGCAAACATTCTTGTTCCTCTGGCGTCAAGACTTGTCCTAAGTCCTGTTTCACCTGAGCTATCTCCAACAAGCTATACGTAGAACTGTGTTGTTGCAGCAAGTCCCCTTCTTCTGGTGTTAGCTCTTGTCCTAAATCTTGCTTTAACTGAATCATTTCAAGCTGTTGCTCCACTGTAACTTCTGTTTCTTGTTTAGGTTGTTCTTGCTGTTGTTCAGCCTTTAACCAATCTGGAACGAGTTCCTTACGAATAATCCGTTTTGGTGTAGCCAATGTTGTTTCTTTGCTTTCGTTATGTATAACTTCTTGTTGATTTGCGTATACTGATGAATAATCCTGCACTTTAGGCTTTGCTAATTCATAGAATTGATTTTTCGCAATTTGATAGATTAATCGACACATATCCCGTAGGGATAAAGGATTGCCTTGTTGATTGGCTTCATGTACATATTTATCTAATCCCACAATGGTTGAGTACGCAATTTCATGGACTTGTTCTTTTTTAAACTCAATTTTAGTATCTCGTTTTACAGCTTTTGCAGCATTTTGAATACGAGCATAGAAGTCTTGTAGTTGATGCCCATATTTACCTGCATAGACGTGATTGACTTTTTTAGGCACACCTTTGATATAAGTGAAGGCCTGTGAAACAGATATTAAATGATTATTTATATGATTTACAGGTAAATCAAGGTTATTAAAGGCATCTGGTGATTTATCGACCTCTAAGCTTGGTGTATCAACGTTTTCAGCACTTTCTGGACTTGTCACAGGAGTTGTCACAGGAGTGGTCATTTCTCCTTGTTGAAGCGTCTGTACACCTGTTGTATCATGAGCAAAAAAGATTTCGCCGCAAATTTGCTGAAAGTTTTTATGACTTTTAAGGACAAATACATAACTGTCAGGATGAGTACCTGTTGCATCCTCTTTGATGTAACGTGCCACAAGTACAAACGAAGTCGCTTTTAACGAGCGTACAAAACGAGAAACCGTACTTTTGGACACATTAAATTTCTTCATAAGTGTTTCAGAACGGATCGCTTGAATACCCGTAGCCACTAGGTTGTAGATGACGTGATCGAGCATTTCCATTCTCTTTTTAGGAAATTCTTTATGTATAGCTGATTGTTGTTGTTTAAAGTGGATACGAAGATTTTCTAAAAACTCTTCTTTCTTTTTACGTAGTATGGACTTGTTGGTCCATAACCATTTGAACCGCCCATTGAAGGTATCTACATCTTTTAAATAACAGGTTAATATTTTTGTCATTTGTTCATCTTCTCCTTTAAGGAACACAAAAAAGACACTGTTTCCCTGGAAAAAGGAAAACAATGCCTTGATTTTGATGAACTAAGCCCTTGAAATAGATGTCAATTTCGTATAAAATAAAAACATAAGTTTTATTTTATAGAAAAACTAACTCTATTAACAAGAGACTTCGACAAGTGTTTTCCCTACCGTATTTAGGGTGAACGGTTTAAGAGTGTTGCTGCACTACTTAAACAGTTGAAGTCTTTTTTCTATTCCGGTCATTTTTGTTAGTTTAATTATAGCGTTAAGTAGTCTCATAATTCAATAAAAAAATAGTAAAATATATCAAAACAAGTATATTTAGCTACGTAGATACCACATTAATGTAGAGATTGAGTCCATCATATATGAGATTTTTAGTTTTGGGGAGGGAAAAAAATTCCCCTCCCCAATTAGCTTAGAATATGTTAAAATTATTGTTTTTTTATATCAAAAACGTTTAAATTATGTATATCTTGAAATGAGAATAACCTTTTTAGTAAGTGGAGACCTACCGTATAAATAAAAGAACCCTAACGATTAATTCGTTGGGGTTCTTTTATTTACCAAATAGTTTTGAGAAGAAGCCTTTCGGTTCCTGTTGTTTGTCAGCATGAAGTTGCCGCATAGTATCTATTAACATTTGATCACGTTCAAGTTGTCGTTTTTCACGCTCTGCTTCTTTTTCTTCATTAGTTGCCGCCGTTTGTCGTATTACTTCGGCCATTACTTGCATAGCATTTTCCATTTTTTTATTTTGACGTGCTAAATCTTCATTTTGTGATTCTAGCGTTTCAACTTTAGTTAAGATAGTTTTGTATGCTTCAGTTAATTGCGTCAAAACTGGAGCATTCTCATTTGTTTCCCCTTCAACAACAATATCATGGCCTTCCGAAGCAAGCAAAGCGCGAATATAGTCATTAGGATGCCCTTCAGCTTTCAAGTCTTCTATAAGTGACAACACAGGAAAAATAGATTCTTTGTATTTCTTTGTCCGACCTTTTCCGACGGTGTGCGGTTCTACAAATTCCTTATATGTATGAAGCCAATCATAAACGCTAGACCTTGAACGCCCTAGTTTGTCTGCTATTGCCGTTAAGGAATACACTTTTTCGTAATCCATTACAAAAAACCTCCTTTGAAAAATACATCATGACATAATGATAACATAATAGAAACGTTTTATACCGTACAAAACAACATTTTGAACAAATAAAGACATTCAGAAAACAAGTGGAGTCGTACAAAACAACATTTTGTACATCTTTCGGCAAACTTTCGGATAGATGACGATGTTAGTTGAACTTGTCCGGGAGTTGGTTTAACTTGTCCGGAATGTAGTGCGTATGCCGGAAACTTAAGTTCATCTTAAGTTTAACTTTAGATGAACTTAAGTTGAACTTATTCAGGAATACAAAGCGTGGTTTGTATTCGAGAGTGGCATTTACCTTTATTAAATGTAAAATTGACACAGTCTTAAATAAAAACTTCAGATTAAACACAGGTTAGTTAATTTACAAAGGCGAAGTGTACTGTTGGAAAATTAGATATTTTAAGTTAAGGTTAGGGTAAACCTACTAATTTTTATAAATAAGTATAATTATAGATAGGTTAGAGGGGCTAAACTATATGAAAGTATTGAAAAATAATGTAACTAAATTCATTATATTTTCTCTTATAATTGGTTTCATTCTCGCTTTTTTATTCATCCTACACTTCAAATTCCTCTTTACGTATTTATGGGCATACCTGGAGTGTTAATGATTGTTAGACCGAGTACAAATCCTAAAAAATGAATGTATGAAGCATTATTGTTTACACTTATACGGAGGAAGAGCACGTACTATGCTATTGATAGGGAACAAGAATAAAAAGGGACTTATTAAAAATAAGAAAAAACCACCCCTGGTAGATAGGATGGTTCTGAATGGAAAGTCCAAGTTAAAATTCTCAAACTTCACGTTTATTATTACCAGTTTATGTAAAAGATAAACGTGAATGGAGGATAATATATGGTAGAAATGAATAAATCTTCGCGTCTTACAAGCGCTGAAATCTCAAATCTTTGGAATACTTATATGAATGATAATTTAAATATTTGTATTGTCACACATTTTTTACAAACGGTAGAAGACTCTGATGTAAAACCTCTTTTAGAGGAAACAATAAGCGTAGCTCAAGGGCACTTATTAGAAATAGGAAAGATTTTTGAACAAGAAGGAATTCCTAAACCCGTTGGGTTTCCCGTAGAGAAGCATGTTAAATTGAGTGCGCCCCGTCTTTTTACAGATGTTTTTTATATGGCATATCTTCTACACATGAGTAAATTTGGGATGACTGCACATGCTGGTGGCATCACATTGGCCTGTCGGAAAGATATCCATGATTTATTCCATAACTATGTGGAAGAGGCTATTAGCCTTAATGGTGCTACACGAGAAGTCATGAAGGAAAAAGGCGTCTTTATTCGACCACCTTATATGGATTACCCAAAGGAAACAGAGTTTGTGAAAGAGCAGAAATTTCTGACCGGATGGTTTGGGCACAAACGATCTTTACTTGCTCTGGAAGCCTCTCATTTATATATGACATCACTTAATAATGAACTAGGTAAGGATGTCCTTTTAGGGTTCTCTCAAGTAGCGAAGGATGTTGAACTAAAAAAGCATTTTATACGTGGTACGAAACTCACTTCAGATATTCTCTATAATACTCATGGAATGTTACATGAAAGTGATATTCCTGCCTCTATGACGTGGGATACTTGTGTCACAGACTCTACTGTAGCTCCCTATTCTGATCAGGTTATGCTTTGTTTTGTTAATGCATTGTGTGCCCTTGGAGTTGCAACATATGGGAGCGCGATGTCCTTAAGTATACGGCATGATTTAGCAGCTCTTTATAGTAAATTTATTCTAAAGTCAGGAGCCTACGCTGAAGATGGAGCGAATATGTTAATTGAGCGTTCTTGGATGGAGAAACCTCCTCAATTTATTGATCGTGATAAATTAATACGTCAGAATACAGAAAGTTAGAGGAACCATGGTTAACTAGTCATTCCATTTTTGCGGTAACAAACATTTTTAATAAACAAATAGTGTAACGATGTGTAGTCAGAGCGTGTTTCCATTGAAACACGTTCTTTCTTTTTGGCTATTTCTACAGGTTACTACTAACAGCTTAATCAAATTCTATTCAAAAGTTAAAAGGGGTGAAATAATATCGTGTTATTCGATGAAAGAGTATTGAAAAATGAGCAAGTAAAGTCAGTAAATCCCATAAAAAAAGAGGAACAGAGAAGTAAAACTCTTCTTTTTGATGAAAAGGAGATGGATAAACAGAGCGCCCGTGCAAAGAAAAAGAATCCTTTTTCTCTGTTACAACCTTGAAAGTCTGAAAAGGAAAAATAGGTGTAGCTATCGCAAGGATGGCAAAAGGAACGTATTTTGGTGAACGATTCAATGGAAGAGTAAAACGATTTTAAAAGGAGAAAAGGCGATGAAAAAAGATACCATTCAATCGAGTGATGAAAGCATTCAGCTTTATAAAGATGAACAAAAAAACTTGCAAGAAAAGCTCCAAAAATTGAATGAAAAGCAACAAGATTTAGCCATGAATTGAAAAAACTCACGGGGACGCTGAGGAGACATTTACGAATTTGAAGGGACGTTGAGGGGGT
>NZ_JBZVWT010000016.1:0-37710 GCF_058629175.1 Priestia sp. MDV22-iso46 | reverse complement strand
TAGTGGCAAATTAGTTGAAACGTCTGAGGGGACGTTGAAGGGTCGGGTAGTTGATTTGAAGGGACGTTGAGGGGGTTAGTGGCAAATTAGTTGAAACGTCTGAGGGGACGTTGAAGGGTCGGGTAGTTGATTTGAAGGGACGTTGAGGGGGTTCTTGGAGAACTTCTTGTGATATCACGGTTTTGCTAGGCTCTGCCTAGCCTATCACGCTCTGTGATAGCAAAAACCCCTTATGCTCTTCTCTCTTTTTAGGGGAAAGAGCACTACTACAAAAGAGAGGTCGGATAAAATGGAAATTAAAATTCGATATGTTGATCCAGTTGCACTAAAAAAAATTGATAAAATCGCAAAAGAAAAAAAGATTTCTCGTCAAGAATTCTTAAAAGGTCAGATTGAAACACTGGCTGTTTTTCAAGAACAAAAAGATCGTGAAGCAGAGTTAGAACGTCTCATTGATCGAAACATAAAGATGATGGAAAGGTGTGCAGTGGCAATTGAAACAATCAATGGATTTATTCAAGATATGATGGGAGAAGGTGAGGGATGAGTGCATCTCCTGCTATTCCAGGCGTAGTGTTGAAAACAAAATTTGTTACATCTGATAAGAAAGCTTTTCAAGATTATGTCGATTATGTAGATCGTGATGATGCGAAGAAAGATCAAGAAGCAAGCGAGAAACTGTTTACTCTTTATCAAGATTATATGGATAACCCTGATAAGACATCTTCGTTGTTTACCGAACAGTCAAATCAATTGAATGACGAGGAGAAAAAGCAATTAAAAAAGGTGTTTGAAAAGGCGCAGAAAAATAACAGCATTATGTGGCAAGATGTCATTACATTTCATAATCCGTGGCTCCAAGAAAATGGTTTATATGATGCTCATACTCATACAGTATATGAGAAAAAATTAATGGAGATTACCCGTGAGTCCATGAAGGAAATGCTTAAAAGGGAAAGGTTAAATGAGTCGGCTATTTGGTCAGCTGCTATACACTATAACACTGGGAACATTCATATTCATATTGCAACCGTAGAACCACAACCTACTCGTGAGCGAGGCAAAAGAAAGCCTAAAACATTGGATGCGATGAAGTCAACAGTCGTGAATCAAATTTTAAATCGAGGTGAGGAGCACCAAAAAATAAATGAGTTAATTCGAAATGATATGGTTGGAAATAAGAAGAAGGACTCTTCATTAAGGTGGAAGAATCGTGATATTCAACCATTGTTTCTCCAAATCTATAATCATCTTCCAGAAGATAAAAGGCAATGGCAATATAGCTACAGAACGTTAAAACCAATGAAGCCATTTATTGATGTGCTGAGTCAAAAATATATCGAAAAGTATCATCGCAATGAATACCAACAATTGCTTAAAAAATTAGATAAAGAAGTAGAGGAATTAAAGAAAGCTTATGGTGAAGGAAAAGGAGATGAGAAGCGATACAAGGACTATAAGCAAACAAAAATAGATGATCTTTATAAGCGAATGGGGAATGCTTTTTTAAAAGAAATGAAAGATTATGATAAGCAGCAGCAACAGATTAAAAGAATGGTAGAAAGCAGGAAACAATCAAAACGTTCTGAAAGTTTTAATCAACATGTTTCTATGCATTTTGCATTAAAAAAGATAGAGCGAGCGTTTAAATCAGAATATGAGAGTTGGAAAAACCAAAAACATTATGAGCAATTGCAAAAAGATATTGAACATAATCGAGAAGCTGAAAGGGGTTATGAATGATGGAGAAGCGTCGACGTACGATTTCATTAGACACTAAAACAGATGAATATATTCAAGCTTATATGGAAGAACACCATTTTCGTTTTCCTGGGGAAGCTATTATGGATATTTGCCAAAAGTATCAAGAAACCAAGGAAAAGGAATGGTCATTGCAATATATTTCGGAAGTGGTTAGCAACAACTTACATCAAGTATTAAAAGATGAATTAACAAAGATTCGTCTTGGAGCAAACAGTGCCGATAAAAACTCACAAATTTTGATTGAATATATGAACGGTCTTTTCTTCCATCACGGTTTTGATGGATTGATGACAACCGATTTACAAGAGTTAGATAGCACAAAGGTTGCGAAGGAAGCTGTTGAGAAGCGTATTGCAAATCAACGTCAAAAACGGATTGATTGGGAAGAGTCCAAAGGGAAACAACCATCTTAATGATGGGTTTATATAAAGATAGTTTTAAAAATGTAGAGGAGGAATCAGATATGTTTTTTAACAAAGATTTAGTGTTAGCTTCGATTAAAGCTGTAGGAGAGGATCATGCCATTGTACAGTATCAAGACAAAGAGGTAGAGGTGAATTTAAGTCCAGAAGAAGCGAAGGAGTTTCATCAATATGTCGTGCATCAAGAGAATATGTTGGTGCCAATGAATATCAAAACACAGAAGCTTTTTGTAGATTTAGAAGAACCGTGGTATGAACAAGAATTAGAAGAACTTAGGGGGATCTCCTATCAAGAAGAGGAGGAAGAAAATGAGTAAAACGTATGCGAAAAAATCAGTTGAAGATAAGCGTAAAGAGGTTGAAGAGTTAACGAAAGGGATGGAAAAGAAAGTGGAGCAGCATTTTCATTCTACCGAAGAACTAAAAGACTATTTATCTTTTATGGGTAAGTTTTATCAATACTCGATGTCCAACACAGCTCTTATTCAGGAACAGTTTTTTGGTGCTCAAGCAGTTGGATCATTTAAGTTTTGGAAAGATAAAGGTTTTTCTGTCAATAAAGGGGAAAAGGGGATTAAGATCCTTGTTCCAAACAAAACGGTGCCTAAATTTAAAGATGAAAACGGGAAATGGAAGTCGATTAATAAAGCCACTCCTCAAGAAAAGAAGCTCATTCAAGAGGGAAAAAAAGAAGTCACTCAAGGCCGACTGTACTTTTCAGTCGGCCATGTTTTTGAAATTTCCCAAACGAATGCAAAAGCGAGCGATTTACCTAAGATTTTCCCGAATCGTTGGTTAGAAGGCAACGTGGAGGACTACAAAGCACTTTATAAAGGGATGGAAGCCATTGCCGAAAAGAATGGCATTTCTATTATTCAACCAAAAGAAGAGCTTGGCGCTGCAAAAGGAGTTTCTTATACATTAACAAAAGAAGTTGCGTTAAATCCCCGTAACTCTGAACGTCAAAATGTAAAGACTTTGATACACGAATTAGCACATGCGAAACTTCACACCAAAGACACACATCTAAACTATACGGCTGCGGAAAAAGAGTTTCAGGCGGAAATGACAGCTTATACAGTTTCCTCTTATTTTGGAATTGACACCAGTTCTTATTCGTTGGATTACTTATCACACTGGACGAAAGGAAAGAGCTTTGAAGATAAAACCAAGCTTTTAAAAGAAGTACATGAAACATCTGTTGGCTTTATTGAAACAATCGAAGAAACGTTGGTAAAAGAACGAGAAAAAAATCAGTCACCAGAAAAAAGCGATGAAAAACAGCAGCAAGCAGATCTTCTTTCTTCTACAAACGTGCATAACAAGATGAAAGAAGGGTATGGGAATTATATACAAAAGCAACGAGAAGAATCGGTACAAGATGTAGACAGCATTCTAGAACGTGTTACCGCTGAAGAAACCTACTATTCCAACAAAACACAAGCGATTAAAAATGGTTGGATGACAAAGGAAGAAGTCGTAAAACTTGAGCATCAGGTTGACTTAATGATGAGGCGAAATGAAAAGGGGGTCACTGATGGTCAAGTTCAAGAACAATCTCTCACTTTTCAAGACCGTATGGAAGTGGGCAGTCAAATGCAACTCCAAAAACGTTCAAGTACAGGTAAACGAAAAAGAGAAGAACAGGATCTAGAAAGGTGAGAGAGCATACACGCTCTCTTTTTTTTATGTCCAAATACGAATTAAATGGAGGAATCGATCATGCAAAAAGTAACATCTCTTTCAAATGACCAATTTAAAACGCTTGTTTCCGATAAACGAGAACTTAAGAAGTATATGAAACATCCACAAAATGAAAAAATCCAGGCAGGTTGGGCCAACATCAGTGAGAAACGGCTGCAAGACATCCCTTCTGGTGCTGTTTACTTAACACAATCAGCTCTAGGAGAGGAAAAACCGCAGGTTTTACTGGTTTCTACGGATGAAAAAGGGCAAAAACAAGCCTATAAAAGTGAAGCAACAGTTGATTTTTTGAGAAGTCATGATGTGAATCCTGTTTTAGAGAAAGATCGAGAAACGCAGCTCAAAACAAGCTATCTTACGTTTTTACAAGCGCATGAAAAAGAAAAGCCTCAAGATATTGATAGCATGTTAGCCCGTGTGAATGCAGAAAACGATTATGTCATGTTGAAATCAAGTGCTTTAAAGGAAAAGCAGTTCACCCCTGACCAATTGAAAGGAATGGAAAATGAACTTTCTCATCAGTTTCAAGCACGAAAACAGGCACAAGAAAAGGATCAATACCAAGAAGATTACAAACAAGAAGTACTAGAAGTTATGCAGCAGCCTAGTGAAGAAACACAGTATAAGCAGCTATTTAAACAAAGCTTGTTAGCCCAATTAGGCATATCAGATGAAAAAGATTCTTCTAAAGAAGCGAAAAAGGAAGCTGAATCTGAAAAAGCTCCTGTCGAAAAGCAGCTCAAGCAAGAAACACCTCAAGAGAAAGAGCAGCGTTTGGCCAAAATGAAGGAGTTTGAACAAAAGCATTCCTTTGATAAGGTGTACAAATTGAAAAAAGAGGTGCTGCAGGAATTAAAAGAGCTTAATTTGACTGATTCTCAACGTGAGAAGTTAACGAAGCTTGAAAAAGCGTTAGATACGGAGAAAGAGGATCACGACAAGCAGAAAAAAGAAGAGAAATCACAAAATGGATTTACAAAGTTTTTTGCACGGAATAATGGAGCACTTTCTCTAAAAAAACGGAAAGAGGAACAAGAAATAGAACGTTAAAAATGGCAAAAGTTTGAAAAAGATAAGAGGACTAAATAATATATTTAGTCCTCTTTTTTCATAGGGTGAAAGAGAAGGAGGGATTAGGTGGGAGAACGAAAACACGTCAATGAGGGGGAAATCATGAAAGCACGAGATGTTGATTTGTTGTCGTATCTGGAAGCCAAAGGTGAAACCTTTGTAAAAGAAGGAAAGTACTATCGTCATACGGAACATGATAGCTTACTCATCAAAGGAAATATGTACGCTTGGAACAGCCGGAATGAAACAGGATATGGAGCGATCAGTTTCGCTCAAATGTATTATGGAATGTCGTTTCCACAAGCCGTATTAGATATCAACAAAGGCAATTATAAAGAGCTTTCTCAGTCGCATGAGCAACCGTCGGTTTCACCATCAAAAGAGCCTTTTCGCTATCCAAAAGAGTTAGAAGTAAAGGACCAAAGCAAAGTAAAAGATTATCTTATAAAAGAACGTAAAATAGATCCTCGATTAGTTAATTGGCTCCTTCAAAAAGATTTAATGGCCCAGGACAAACGAAACAATGTGGTGTTTAAATGGCGTGAGCATGGAGGCAAAGGAAAAGTGATTGGGGCAGATCGACAAGGAACAGCTTCGATAAAAAATAAACGAGGTTCTTTTAAACAAGTCTTACCAAACGATAACCCACACACAGGATTTTCAATAGATGTTGGTCGCCCAAATAAGATTCATTTTTTTGAAAGTCCAATTGATTTGCTTTCTTATTGGAGTATTCAGGAGAATAGCCTACAAAATACACGACTCATTAGTATGAATGGCTTAAAGCCTAAAACCGTTGCACAGTCTTATATCGAAGCTCGAAGAGAAGGCTTAGACATTAAAGAAATGGTGTTAGCTGTCGATAATGACCAAGGGGGAAAAGAATTTATTGACAAAATGAACCAAATCGTGAATGCTGATTTAATAAGAGTAGATATTCCAAAGGGAGCGAAAGATTGGAACGAAGAATTAAAGAAAAATGGAAAAAACATTCAACCTGTGGCATCACGTCTCCGGAATAAACAAACTGAACAGGAGCTTTCAATGAATGGATAAAGTGTTTCAAGGTGTATTTTACCTCTTTCTTATCATCATTTTAGTGAAACTTTCTCAATTTGCTTACCGTGTCCTTCGTGAACGGAGGTATATGAAAGAGTTAGCCCAATCGGGTATGCCCTATATTGATAAAATGGATGGTTATCAGTTTGAAATTTATTTGCAGGCCCTTTTCCAACAGTTAGGATATAAACCTCAAGTAACCAAAAAGTCTGGTGACTTTGGGGCTGATTTAGTGATGAAAGGCAAAGAAAAAATTGTCATTCAAGCTAAACGATATGGAATTAAAAATCGGGTCAGTATTTCAGCTGTACAAGAAGTGTATGGGGCAAAAGCGTATTATAAAGCGAATCAAGCATGGGTTGTGACCAATAGTTATTTTACGAAACAAGCAAAAGAGCTTGCAGCTGCATGTGATGTGACCTTAGTGGATAGGGCGGATCTTCAAAAGTTTATTAATGAGGTAAATCCCGTTTTTAAGGCACGGGAAATCTTTGAAAATATCACACCAGAACCTCGTAAGTGTCCAAAGTGTGGGCAAGATCTAGTCGTACGAGATGGGAATGGCACTCGCTTTTTTGGCTGTTCCTCTTTTCCTTCTTGTCGTCATACGGAAAAAATTAATAAGGAAGTAAGAAAAAACAGACCTTCAGTATAGTAAGGTCTGTTTTTTCTTGCTCTAAATAGGTACTGAAATTTGTATTGAATGGGGAAGTTATATGCAAAACAAAAGTTAATTAAGTCAGAGAGCGTTTCTCTGCATGTTAAAGTCTTTGATTAACTAGTTTTTTATTTATAAATGATTGTGACGAGAAAGCACCTTTTTATTTGCACGAAAGGTGCTTTCTCGTTTCTTATAAAAATATAAAAATGGAGGAACAAAAAAATCCCAATTTTTCTAGTTTAATACTTAGGAATTGGACCTTTTAATATTAGAGTTCCCTTAACGTTGTAAATCCACATTTCCTGACAATACCCCTTTTAGATAGAGTAGAAACTACCCTTGCATATCCCTTTCATATAAATATAAAACGTAATCAGTCATAACACCAGGATGGCCCAATTGCCGTAGCATAGCTGTGATATTGCCACGATGATATGTTCCATGATTGACAACATGTTGTACTAAGTCAGATAAACGGGTTTCGAGTCGTCCAGCAAATGAAGTTTCAAGCACTAAGGCCGTTTCCATATCTTCTTGAGGATCGAGAAACGCTTTGTACCGGTCAGATAAATCGAAAAACATCGTTTCTACTTCCTCTATTCTTTTCGTTTCCATCTGTTCTCTCAATTGATCAGCCGACGCATATACTTCATCAAATTTTTCACCAGAAATAAAATCTAACCATATGTTGTCAGAGACATAAATGTGCGCCATCACCTTTGATATAGAAGGAAAAACGCTCTGAACTTCCTTTTCGTAAATACCCTTAGAAAGTTCTTTTAATCGGTCGAAAACTTTTTGGTTTGCCCATACATGGTAGTCGTACAATCTTAATGAGTAATGTGACATTTGAAATCCCCCCTATTTCCCTATTCATTATTGATATTACACAAGGTATCGGTAGTCAACTTAACTATACTTCTATAAAAATATCCTCCAGACCTTTTGTTTAAAGGTTTTTTTTGTTCACGTAATATGAATTATGTTAAACCTCAAATAGACTTAATTATAAAGTAATAACTATAAGTACTTTATATAAAATAGTGTTACTTATTATATATTTTGTAGAAAAATTGCAATCTTTTCTATAAAGAAGGTTAAAAGAAGATTATAACTATGGGAAATGCTAGAGTTTCCAACATTTTTTTAAGATTGGAATGAATTTTTTCATGTTCTTTTAGGAAAGGCATATGTTAGTTAATAGAAGATACCTTTACTGTTGAAAGGAAAATTGCGCCTATGATTGCGTCAAAGATTAAATTTGCTGCCTCGTTATATGCACTAATGTCTATTAGTTTTTGGGGGATCTCTTTTGTCTCTACCAAAGCTGTCTTAGATAAGCTTGATCCATATACACTCCTTGTTCTTCGTTTTGGTATTGGGGCACTTTTTTTATTGGTATTATTAGTGCTAAAGCGATATCCATTAAACATTCCACTTAAGTATATTCCTCATCTGATTGTGTTAGGTATCCTTGGGGTGTTCGTTCATCAAGTGATTCAGGCAACAGCACTTCTCACAATAAATGCTTCTGCAGCAGGGTGGATTATTTCGTTTTCTCCTGTATTTACAGTCATTCTCTCAGTATTCTTTTTGCATGAAAAGATGACCGTATTAAAAGCATCAGGGATGATTGTAGCCATCATTGGAGTTCTACTGGTGACTACTTCTAACAATCAGCAGTCCTTTCAGCTCTCAATCAATGCTGGTTACCTATTAATGATTTTAAGTACGTTAAACTGGGCCATCTATTCTGTCCTATTAAAAAGGTTACATATCCGACTTCCCTCTCTTGTTGTTACGTTTTATATGTGTTTAATAGGATTTACTCTAACGACTCCCTTTCTCGTAAGGAATAAAGGATGGGAGATGATGCCTTTTTTAACAAACGTGGAGTGGGCTCATTTATTATTTCTCGGTGTATTCGTTTCAGGTGTTGCCTATTGGTACTGGGCAAAGGCATTAGAAGTTTTAGAAGCGTCCCAAGTATCTGTGTTCCTTTATTTAGAACCAGTAGCAACATTGGTAACAGCTATTCTACTACTACAGGAAAAGATTATCCCCGTAAGCATATTAGGAGGCATCATAATTATAATCGGAGTTATTTTAGTTAATGGAAGACTACTAACCTTTTTAAGGTACTTACCATGGAGAAACAAGAATTTATAACTATGTTGAAACCACCAAATTTGATCTACTCATGGGGAGGTAATGTTTGTATGAGCTTAAGTGAACAAGTAAAGCCTATTTTAGATAAATTAAATTCTCCTACCAAATTGGAATTGAGAGAAGCCCTTTTGGCTTTAGATATAAATCTTGATGAGTTAAAACCACTATTGCAGTCGGCAGAAGATAAGCCATATTACAGAAAGCTTCTCTACCAAAATGACGAAATAGAATTACTTGTTATGAATTGGTCCGGAATAGAGTGTGCTCCTCACAATCACGGTCATTCATATGGATGGATCCAAGTAGTGAATGGCACAGCTATAAATACCGTTTACGAAGTGAAAGAAAACCAAATGCCTAAAGAGCTGTTTTCCCAGTATCAGGGGGAAGGAAGAATTTTTTTTGCTCCTAAGAAGGGCGTTCACAAGATGAATAGTGCAGAAGGTACGAGTCTCGTCACTCTTCACCTCTACTCTCCACCAATTAAAGAAATGATGGTTTATGATTTAAAAACATGCGCTGCTTGCATTGTATCGGATGATTGTGGAGCATGGTGGCCAGAACATCTTCGTCAAAAGGTAAGAGAGATTCAATTAAAGAAGGGAGAATGATGTTTGTTGACCCTTTGAATATTTCTAATGCTAAAAAGAAACAGATGGTAAGTCCAGCCAAAGGAAGTACATTATGAAATTTTCTCCCTTACAGTTGTCCAGCTGCCTTAGTAAGAAAATTATGAATAGAAATTGTTAATTTATCCGGACATCATGTGGGGGTTAACACAACTCATTTTGAAGAGTTAGCTAAGAGATTGCATAATATTTTAGATGGTTACGAGAGTAAGATACAGCAAGAAATTTTATAAAAACCCAGCTAATGTGATAACGATATTAACTGGGTTTTTGTCACTAATCATGATAATAAATATTATAATAATTTCAGTATAAATAACATATCTCGTTAAATTGATTAGTTTTACCATCTTCTCTCTATGACGACAAATATAAACTTATTTAAGTACAATTATAATCAATATGTAAATAAGTTCCTATAAAAAACATTATGCTAACTAAAAATATATAATTTTTCAAATGGATTACCTCATTAATGTCTACAGTTTTTGTGTTTTCTTGTAATTTTTTGATACGTTTTGTAGAAAACGTTTTCATTCTGTCTTATATTGCTCATAATATTTTTTGTTGGCTCTATCTTTTTATTATAGACCTACTAAATTTCCTAGAGATGAAAAATTCCGATGAGGTGAGAAGAAGCTATGTTAATGGTAGTCAATCCAGTAGGTCAAATAAAAGACTTACAAAAGTGTATTATGAAAAAAAGGAAAGAATTAATTGATCTAGGTAGTAATTATGGACTTTTAGACGAAAAAACAATTAACTGTAGTCAAGATTTGGACAAACTTATAAATTTGCATATGAAATCTTATTCTAGTTCAACTAACATGTTTTTAGATAATGGAGGGGATCTACCTAGAATGAGACAGTCGTATGGTAATTATAAAGGTAGTGATTTCAAATATGAGGTAAAAGCCGCGGAGCTTGCAAGAAGTAATATTCGTTTTTGTTCTGCCCAATTGATTGCTCATTCAAATCTAGCAGCATTTGGAGTATGTACTGCTTTAGTTCTAGTTGGTAATGGAACTAAAGCAGGTTTTGTTGCCCTTCAAAATTTACGACAGTTAACAACTCATTCGTGAAAATCTATCTCTTCTAATGCTTTAAGCTAAATTTATAAGTACTTAAAAAACATTGGATTAGAAAAAACTGATGTTTTTTTAAGCACTTTAAGCTCAGAAAGTGATACTAATTTAACTTTTCCTAATGAATCTTGTTCCTTAATTTCACCAGCACCATTGTTATATAACCACAAAACAGTATAATTTTTTCTTTAAATATGACATTACAACCAATCTTCACTAATTATCTTTCCAAGCGCAAGGTTTTCTAAATAATCCTTTAAGGTTACTAATTCATCAGTGTTTTTTTTATTTTGAGAAAACAGGGAATCTTTAAGACTCGTCGTATTAATATTGATAAAGAGGTGGTTGAATTGAAACGATTAATTATTAATAATGTTGAATTTAACGTTGAAAATTTTGAAGAAAAAACAATTACACATTCCACTACAGGCGAGCAGCTAAAAAAGATTGGTTTTGCATTCTCGGTTACAGGAAAAAAAGATTGGTTTTGCATTCTCGGTTACAGGAAAAAAAGATTATAATTTATATGACTTATTTTTCGAGAGCCCCCATTTTGAACTTACTATTGTTGATACAAATGAGAAACTTAAAATGAAAAATATTTCACACAGTACTTTTTATCAAGCAGCAGAGATATCAGATGACACAAAAGTCGTATTTAGAATTAAGTTACAACAAGAACCAGCCAAAGAAAAAGAACTTACAAAAGATCAGAAGTTGATGGTTAATGCCGTAAATGAGGCTGTTTTATCTAGAGTAAGATTTAAAGCGTTAGAAGAAATACTAGAAGAAAAAGGGTTAATCAAAGGTGATGAATTATTTGATAAGATTGAAAAAGTAGCTAAAAGAGACTTTGACACGTTAAAGAAAGAACTACTTTATGGTAAAGAAGAAATAAATACATAAAAGCACCTCTATTTTATCAAGGTGCCTATTTATTTTTCCATAAAGAGCCTTTTCGTATATTATCTCCAATGAATTCCATTATGTTAAACTAAAAATGTATATCATATATATCTTAAAACCCAAAAACTACTGGTGTTCAGGCACCAGTAGCTTTTTTGTAAATAGTGCATAATTAGAAGTTGTCTTTGAAATCATATATTGATCTCCAGATTGGTTTGTTCAAAAGGTGAAACAAGTATTCAAAAGATAAGAAAAAGCAGGCTAAAGCTTGATCCTAATTTAAAGAGTTGTTTCTGATAAATCACATTATGGTAACTAGACTGGTATATATTCTAAAAAGAAATTAGGCTTTTTCACTGTGTTTCCCTTTTGTACCGAAGTAATTTGTCCCAATAACTCCTGTAATAATGATAATTGCACCGACTAGATGATAAAGATGAAATTGTTCTTTCAAAAAAAATACTCCTGCTAAGATTGTAATGAGTGTAGCAAAATTACTGAAGACACTCATGTTAGATGCTTCTATTTTTGATAAGGCGTAATTAGAAAGATAGGACGTGACTAAAGATGATAATAAACCTAGATAGATAATTGCAATCACAAAGTCCAAATGAACAAAAGGCTGCATAAATTGATGGATAGTGTTATTCATTAGATGATTTGTCAATGCTAAACCATTAAATGTAATAAAACCAAATAAAGTCATTATATATGTGATAGTGAATAAGGAATATCGTTGAGTTAAATTTCTAGCACATACATTATATAGGGACGATACAATTGCGGAAATTAAAATCAAACCACTTCCTAGTAGACTAGTATTTTTATTTCCTATATCGTTCATATACATAATGTATATCACACCTACTACCGAGAAAATAATAGCTATCTTTTGGCCAGGTGTAGATGTTTCTTTTAAAAATATGCTCGCAAAGATTAAGGTAAAAATCGGGATTGTTGCTTGAATAATTCCAGCTTCAGATGATGATACATTTACTAGTCCAAATACCTGAAAAGCAAAAAAGAGAGTGGGGTATAAAATAGCTAACAAAGTAATAATCCCTATATCCTTTTTAGTTACTTTTAATGATTTTTTCGTTAATACTTTTAAGGTTGTAACCCCTATAAAAGCAATAGTAAATCGATGTGCTAATGCATCAAAAGGTGTAGCAATAGTTAATGCAACTTTGACAAACATGAATGACAATCCGATAATAATGGCATAAGTAAGTGCAGCTATATATGCTTTTTTCTTTTCAATCATGTGAATGACCTCCTTTAGATTTATCCGGCCGGTTATCACTATAGTAAGAGAAACTAACAATATCTACGATATGAAAAATACACATCTGTATCGGTACAGATGTGTATTTGGAGGAATACTATGCTTAAATATGAAACAATTTATCAATCTCTACTTCAAAAGATACACTCTGGGGACTTTCCAGTAGGGGCAAAATTACCCTCAATTAGAGGCTTATCGCACCAATATATTTGTAGTAAAAGTACAATAATATCTGCCTTAAAACGATTGGAAGAGCAACATATTATTTATTCCATTCCAAAGAGTGGTTATTACGTTGTGGAACATCAGGTTTTCGAAGAACCCACATCTACTGAAGGCGTTGATTTTGCAACATCATCTCCAACATGGCATGCATTTCCTTATAAAGACTTTCAACAGTGTATTAATAAAGCGATTGATACATATCAAGAAGAATTGTTTCGTTATGGAACACCAAAAGGTTTATCTTTATTAATTATAGAAGCTAAGAAGCTCTTAGAATCTTATCAAGTATTTACGAAACCTGAACAGATTTTCATCACTTCAGGGGTTCAACAGGCACTCGCTATACTGAGCATGATGCCATTTCCAAATAACGGATCTACTATTTTAGTTGAACAACCTAGTTACCATTTGTATATGGATATGTTGAAAACATACGGAATTCGTGCAATAGGAATTCAACGTACAGCGCAAGGTATTGATCTAAAGCAACTAGAAAAAATATTCAATGAAGAAGAGATTAAATTTTTTTATACAATGCCACGCTTCCATAATCCTTTAGGAACGTCATATAGCAAAAAAGAAAAAGAAGCTATTTTACAGTTAGCTTATAAATACAATGTGTATATTATAGAAGATGACTATTTAGCAGATTTTGAATATAACACAAAGAATGATCCTCTTTTTGCAGAGGATATTAAAGAACAGGTTATCTACTTAAAGAGCTTTTCAAAAATCATGTTTCCAGGTTTAAGAATTGGTCTAGCCGTTCTTCCTCCCCCTATTCTTAGCACCTTTCAAAAATTTAGAATGACCATAGATATAGATAGCTCTATGATCTCACAAGCTGCACTATATCTTTATATAAAAAGTGGTATGTTTGAACATAATAAATTAAAAGTAAGTAGTATTTACCATAAACGTGCACAAATTCTTCATCAATCGCTGCAAAATCATCTGGCTAATTACGAGTCATCGTCAGAAATAGTTATGCATGGTCATATTTTGTTACCTAGACAAGTAAATATGAAGTTATTTATTCGTTATTTATATGAACAGCGTGTATATCTGGATTCAGTTGAAAGTAATTATCTAGCCAACTTTCACAAAGAACGGGTTTTAAAGTTAAATGTGTCAAATGTTGAAAATCACCGAGTTGAAGAAGGAGTCAAAAAAATTGCAAGTGCTTTAAAAAAAAGAGATAACTATTTCTTTTAATTACTTAATGTAATTAAGGCCTTTAACACTGTTTAAGAAGAAGAGACTTAAAAGTATTATTCTTGTAATGATGTACATTTTTCTCACGTGCCTTTTATATTTATTCCTACCGGTAATTAACATTATGGTAACTAAGAATAAATAATATATATAACTTAGAAACAGAAAATGGACGAAACCCATGAAGGTTTTTTTATAAATGAGACGAAGTAAACTATTTGAATGGTTATAAGTGGATGATCAAGGTGATTGGTTCTTTAAAATAAAGATACCCTACTACCACTTTTGGACAATGAATAAAAGTTCATTCGATAATAGAATAATATTAAATTGTAATGGGTGGAGGAATTTCAATGGATTTATATTACGAAGTTAATGGGCATGGCCATCCTGTTGTTCTCCTAACTGGCGGTGCTGATGTACGGAACTGGACCTTTGTGGTACCTCTTTTAGCAAAACACTATAAGGTTGTTGCTTGTGATGGACGTGGGACGGGGAAATCACCGGTCCCTTTAGAAGATGTCAACCCTGTTAAAGATTTGCTGTCACTACTTGATCATCTAGAAATCAGCCAGGCAACGCTTATCGGTCACTCAATGGGTGGCCAAATTGCTACTGAATTCGCTCTGAATTATCCTGAAAGGGTTTCAAAACTTGTTTTGCTTGCGCCTGGATTATCTGGATTTACCTATTCCAAAGAATTTGAAGAGAACATGAAGAAGATTCATCAAGCTGCCCCAGATATAGATAAGATGGTTGAGCTTTTGCTCAGCGACCCATCGTATCGTGTTCTAACGATGAGTCCTCACCGGGGTTTAATGGTTCAAATGCTTAAGCACCATATGAATCGAATGTTTGAATGGCCAGCCGTTAAATTGATTTGGCAGCAACCATTGGCAATCGAAAGATTAGGAGAATTGACGACTAAAACATTGTTGATAATTGGTAAGGAGGATTCACCTGATAACCTTCGTGTTGCTGATTACTTTCGAAAGCACTCAGATGCTCGCATCATAGAAATTCCAGGTGCTGACCATATGGTCAATCTCACCCATCCTGAGAAATTGTATCATCACATTAATGATTTTATGAAGGAATGAAATGTTAGAAAGTATCCCTGAAATGGTACATGAAACGAGAAGACCGATGTTTTTAATAATCGTAGCAGAAAAGAACTAATTTGTTTCATGAAGAAGAATTAATTGATTAAATAATTAAAAGGTGTCCTAATTTACCAAGGGACACCTTTTTTGTTTCCTAGAATGGTGTTTATGTTAACTCAAGATGTGTATCATATACGAACTAAAAATAGAAAAAACGACTGATGGAAACGGGGCTGTTTTTTCTACTTTAAATGCCTAATATATTAAGTTATGACACCGAATGACATAAAAAAGACTGTCTATTGACAGTCTTTTTTGAAATTAAACCAGCACCCGTTAGCGTACATTAATTCTCAATTTTAACCTCCAGACCGTGACATTTAAAATTATAATTAGGATTTTTTCTAACTTCTTCTTTCTGAAGTTCATACATGGCTATTTTATAGTTTATTTCTTCCAAGTGTTTTACGCTTTCTTCAATTCTCTTCTGCACTTCCAATTTATGCTGTATCAACATTTCTTCTCTTTGCAAGAAAGTAGTATTTCCTGCTACATAAAGGTCCTTATATTCTTTTATCTTAGAAATAGGCATTCCTGTCTCTCTGAGACAAAGAATAAAAGAAATCCAATCGATATGTTGTTCGTTATAAACTCTACGACCTCTTTCATCACGAGATACATTTGGCAGTATTCCTTGCTCTTCATAAAATCTAAGTGTCTTTGCAGATATATTTAAGTTCTCCACTACATATTTCATTGAATACAAAATTACTCACCTCACCTTTGGTTACAGTTACTGTAACCAAAAATATATCATAAAGGAGAAATAAAAACAAAAATCCTTTATATAATCATATAAACATTAACGCTTGACTTACCCTAACGTTAACCACTTACACTAAAGTAGAACTTCTAATAGGGATAGTTGTAACGGCTCAGAATGGTAATAATAGGAGTCCAGATTAACTCAACATTAGAAGAATATTCGATAGAGAGGTTAAAGAAATGAATCAAAAATACAGTAGGTTATTTGAATCCTTCACATTCAGAAGTGGAATAACAATTAAGAATAGAATCGTTATGGCACCTATGACAACCTGGTCAAGTAATGACGATCTTACCATTTCGGATGACGAAGTAAAGTATTACAAACAAAGAGTGAATGGAGTAGGGCTCGTCATTACAGGGTGTACTCATGTTACACCTAATGGACAGGGTTTTACGAATGAATTCGCAGGGTACAATGATGAATTTACTCCAAGTTTACGAAAATTAGCTGAGGCAGCGAAAAGTGGAGGAGCTCCTGCGATCCTACAGATTTTCCATGCAGGCAATAAAGCCTTACCTGGTTTGGATGCAGTTAGTGCGAGTGCATTGCAACCCGAAGTTACTAATTTAGGTTCAACTTCAGAAACAAGAGAACTATCACATGAGGAGATCTTGTCGATTGTACGTGCTTTTGGAGGCACAACAAGACGAGCGATTGAAGCCGGATTTGATGGCGTCGAAATCCATGGGGCTCATGGATTTTTAATACAGAATTTTTGGTCGCCAGCAACGAACCAACGGACGGACCAATGGGGAGGATCACTTGAAAATCGCTTGCGTTTTCCGTTGGCGATTATTGAAGAAATCAAAAATGTCATTGAAAAACATGCTACAAAACCATTCATTTTAGGATACCGATTTTCACCTGAAGAATCCTCCAAAGAGGACGGATTACGTATGAAAGACACGTATGAATTAATTAATTTCCTTGTTGAACAGGATTTAGATTATATACATGCTTCATTAGATAATGTGTCTTCAAATCCAGTAGATAGTCAAGATGAAAAAACACGGATTGAATTGATTCTTGAAAAAGCAAACGGTAAGGTACCAGTGTTGGCTGCTGGTTCCATGGTAACTCCAGATGATGCTCTTAAAACTATGGAATTAGGATTGCCGTTAGTTGCCATTGGGCATACGTTAATTATGAACCCTGATTGGGTAGAAAAGGTCGCAAATGGACGTGAAGCCGAGATAGCTTCTGAGTTGAATGTTTCGAAACTAGACCAGCTTAATATTCCAGAAAAACTATGGAATGTTATTCAAGCAATGCCTGGTTGGTTTAATATTGGTAAATAAAAAAGTAGTCCTATGGGCTACTTTTTTATTTAAAATACATTACAAAGAACTTTATAATCGATTATTTACTAGAGCCATTTAAACTGCCTTTGTATCTAGTAAGTACCTAAAGGAGAAAGAAGTGAATGTTGGAGAAAAAGTTGGAAGCATAATAGAACTAGCCCAATGAGGATAATTCATACAAAAAAGCTTTTAAGAGTCATATTTCTTAAAAGCTTTTTCATTTCCGATAAAAAACATTATGGTAACTAATTTTACTTTGTATATATTAAATTTAATAACTGTATTTATGTTAAATAGGAAAGCTAAATATATATTGTGTTTAATGATGTCGTTTTATGTCGTTTTACGTAGGATGAATATAGAATAAATACCAATCCTATAATTTTATTGCAAAAAAATTCACTCCATATTCTAGGTTAGAGACTACCTTTGTTAATTATTAATCACTACAATTTATCTTATTTTTTTGAATTTATCGCGTTGTTATTTATTAATATTAAATTCATTTTATTATATGTTTAAGCGTGGTTTTAAAGAAATAGAAGGGGAAGATATGAAAAAAATAACTGATCAACTATTGATAGAATCGTATTTTAAAGCAATTGAATTAGACTTAGATAAAGATTTTATTCTCGTTCTAGAAGAGGAATTAAAGAGAAGAGGCCTATCCCTTATCGTTCGAAAAGATAGGCATTGATAATTAATGTACTCTTGGAAGAGCAATTCTTTGCTCTTCTTTTGTAATCCAAACTAATAATTCTTGTTCCTTATTAGTCAGTTCTCTGGATAAGACTTGTTCAAATTGTAAAACTAATTCTCTAAAACGTTGACTATTATACATATATTAAAGCTCCTTGTTGGTTTTTTAATTATAGAATATAATGAAAATTCTTTTTTGTAAAACTGTCCATTTATAGGAAAAACAATTGGTTTCTAGCTGAATAAACCAACAAAGGTTCTGGTGCGAAAACGTTGCTTTTCCATACCGATCACATACTTTTTATAGAATAATAGTATCAGTATATTCAAGCTTTAGAGGTTGCTTACAAGTGAATCGAAGTTTTTTCCTCTGAACCCGATATTTTAATTAACATCAATAAACATCCAGGTCATCTGGTAAGTATTTGTTTTATTGATGAAGGGAGGGATTCCAAATGAACGTATTCCACATTTAAGAAAACCTTTTTATAGTATTGAAGAACAAGGAACGAAGACATACTACAGGGGGCAAGAGTAGATGAAGGAAGAATTGCAATATATAGGTGAGAAAATTGTTAAGAATAATGATAAATTAGCTAAAAGCCTTTCTGAACTTATGTATATAGAATATAACCAAAAGCTGCATCAATATGGTATAGAAGAATACCATATTATGGAGTGGACAATGAAATTAATTCAGTATATAGGAGAGTCCTTACTTAAAGATCAAAAAACTGTTACCAAAAAAATAACAAATTTAGCTACATATATAGGGAAAATTATCGCTGAAAATGGAATTTCATTAAAGCATGCTATCAAATCAATCTCTTTTGTCCGTCACGTTATATGGAATGTCTTCACGGAGGAACTAGAACAGAATCGACTTTCTGCTATAACTATGCTTTCCGTTAGTAAAATTATTGATCCTTTTCTAGATGAAATTAGTTACATCTTTAGTCAAATTTATGAAGTCCAGAATAAAAAGAAAATAGATATTGCTTATACAGCATTAGAAGAATTATCAGTTCCCATTGTACCGATTACGCCAGGAGTAGCTGTTATGCCAATTATTGGAGAGATTGATACTCACCGTTCTACCTTAATTATGCAAACAGGCTTGGACAAAAGCGCTCATATGGAACTGAGCCATTTAATCTTGGATATTTCAGGTGTTCAAATTGTAGACACAATGATTGTAAATAATCTTTTTAATCTTGTTCAAGCATTAAGACTACTTGGTATAGAAGCAATCCTAACAGGAATACGTCCAGAAATTGCTCAAACAAGTGTAAGGTTAGGCATTGATTTTAGAAAAATTAATACGAAAGCTACCCTAGAACAAGCATTAGAAGGGATAGGGTTTAGAAGAGTAATGAATAAATAGAATCCATCCTAAAATAGTAGTTTGAAAGGTATAAAACTTTTCTCTGTAGATAAATATGTATACAATATACATTTAGGTTTTGGTGTAAAAACTATCCTTTAGACACATAGAAATCCAGCTTCCTTTAAGTTGCGAGCTTATGAAGCTAAAGGCATTGCATAGTACGCTAACAGAAATAATTTAGCACTTTTAATATCTCAGGCTGGGCCATCAGTAAGTATTGATCCTATTTCTTACTGGGTTGCATCCTTACCAGCAAATCAACAAGAGGAAATCATTAAACGAAATTCACATTTATGGGCTGAATTTGTATAATATTGAAGCAAGTCTAAAGATTTATTTACTTGGAATCTGCAACAGACGTAATAGAAAATATCGGGCATAACTTTTTATTTATAAAATTTTTAAAGGTTTGGTTACACAGCAACCTAAAAAAAGCAGGTTAACAAATGTTAACCTGCTTTTTCTACTCTTATTTATTGATTATTACGATATACGTAAGTGTCATCTGGTTTTTCTTCACGTTTTACTTTTGTTACAATTTAAAGGCTTTTTTACTGCTGAGAAGATACATTATGTGAACTAAACATGTATAGCATATACGGCTTTAAAACAGAAAAAACTACCTCTGGAGTTGGGAAGGTAGTTTTTTTTATTACACTTATATCATCAAAGGAAGAATGCCTCACGGCGTCTTGAGTAGTTAGTTTGTTCCGGATGTGAAAAGTTATTCGTTGCTGGCTAATTTACATTTTAATTTTATAAATAGACATACTAATTGTATCCAATTTATTTAGTAATCGAAGGTGGAAGTCTAATAATGATGTATGTCTTTGTGTGCTTTTTAGTTTTTAATTTACTAGCATTTTTCGCACCTAAAAGATTAGTCCCTATTGAAATATATGCTACATGTATTTTTGCCTACGCTTATGGGGTAACAACAGATTTAGTGTTGGACCTGCATTACAATTTGTATGGTTATCTTCAAAAAGGGTTTCAGTGGTTATCGCTTTTAGCAGTTATTATGTCTTTTCCCTCTATCAGTTTTTTGTTTTTAAATTTTTACCCATTTAACAAAGCTTTAGGAAGAAAAGTACTTTATATTTTAAGTTGGACACTTTTTTCTGTTGTATTCGAATGGTTCGTAGTTAACACGGACTTTTTTTATTATAATGGCTGGAAATTACTATATTCGGCTCTAGTATACCCCATTATTTTTCTTATTCTTGTAAGTAACTTGAAATTGGTGAGAAAAATAATTTCTAGTAAACGATAATTATCCTTCTGAAAACTCGAAAAAAATTCAAAAAAATTACCTGTTAAGTTATTTTATTAGGTTCTTTTTTGTTGGGTTCCCTATAGTAACTAAAAATATATATGATATAAATTAAAAAAATCAGAAGAAGCAGCTACCTCTTCATGAGATAGTTACTTCTGATTCTGAATAGCAGTTAATTCATCTTATTCCTTGCATTAAGAAAATACATCCACACATGTATGACAGTTGTCATACTAGTTACTTGACGTTTGTATGTTTTATTACCAGCTACTATGCGCTACTATAAATTAATAAAGAAGAGCTGAATATTAAACACGGTAAAGATTTAAGGAGGACAACATGAGCAAACAAAAAACGACTGAACTAAGAAAAAATGTAGCACCTTTTGAAAAACCTAATACGAAATCGAGTATAAAGCAATTAATAAACACATTTCTTCCGTTTTTACTACTTTGGTTTCTAGCTTATCAAAGTTTGTCCGTTTCTTATTGGCTAACGTTGCCATTAGCTATTGTTACAGCCGGGTTCGTCGTCCGAATCTTTATTATTTTTCATGATTGTTGTCATCAATCATTTTTCAAAAGCCGAAAAGTGAATAACATCCTTGGTACAATTAGTGGGGTTATCACCATGTTTCCGTATGAACAGTGGAAACGAAGCCACTCGATTCATCATGCCACGAGCAGCAACTTAGATAAACGAGGAACTGGTGATGTGTGGGTCATGACAGTTGATGAGTATGTTGCAGCTTCCTACTGGGGCCGGTTAGCTTACCGAGTTTACCGCAATCCAATTGTTATGTTTGGATTAGGTCCCATCTACCTTTTCTTCGTTTCTAACCGATTGAATCGAAAAGACGCGAAACGAAAGGAACGTTTGAACACATATTTAACCAATTTCTCAATTGTTGCAGTGTATGCACTTTTATGTTGGGGTATTGGTTGGCAAGCTTTTCTGCTCGTTCAAGCTCCCATCCTTTTTGTAGCAGGATCACTTGGAATTTGGCTATTTTACGTACAGCATCAATTTGAGGATTCCTACTTTGAAAACGAAAAGGAGTGGGATTACGTGAAGGCTGCGGTGGATGGTAGCTCCTATTACAAGCTTCCTAAATTTTTACAATGGGTAACAGGTAATATTGGTTTCCATCATGTACATCATTTGGCTCCAAGAGTTCCAAACTATAATTTAGAAAAGGCGCATGAGTCTACGCCACCATTACAGAAAGCAACAACAATTACACTAAGCACAAGCTTGAAGTCCCTTCGTTTTCGGCTTTTAGATCAACAAAATAAAAGTTTTGTAAGCTTCAAAGAAATTAAGCATCTAATAGACAATAAAAAATCTCGTATGAATTTGAATAACAAAAGGCCAAATCTAGATAAAAATTGAATATTCATACGATAAAACTATTCATTTTCTAATAAAAAATACCTGGACGAGTTGAACTATAATCCGAATAAGGGTCACTACATAAAAAGTGTCCCTTATTCGCTATTTGTCTACATTGTGTGTAAATCTTAAAACCTTTTATTTAATACACCTTCACTTAACTATCCTCTTGACAACAGTTAACAACTCATTCGTAAAAATCTATCTTTTCTAACGCTTAAAACTAAATTTATAAGTACTTAAAAAACATCGGATTAGAAAAAACTGATGTTTTTTTAGCACTTTAAACTCAGAAACTGATACTAATTTAACTTTTTCTAAT
Source organism: Priestia sp. MDV22-iso46 (assembly GCF_058629175.1). Classification (NCBI taxonomy): domain Bacteria; kingdom Bacillati; phylum Bacillota; class Bacilli; order Caryophanales; family Bacillaceae; genus Priestia; species Priestia sp. MDV22-iso46. The sequence continues at coordinate 15,206 of NZ_JBZVWT010000016.1, read as the reverse complement.
GAATCTTGTTCCTTAAATTCACAAGTATCATTGTTATATTACCACAAAGCATTATAATTTTTTCTTTAAATATGACATTACAATCAACCTTCACTAATTGTCCTTAACCCTCCTTAATACTTGCTAAGTTTCGACATAAAAAGAGGGATTCCTTTAGAATAACTCCCAGAGAGTATTGCACATGAATATCTCCTATCGATCGATTGATAACTAATTATCTCTTTACATTAAAGAATATTTTTATTTACCCAGGATATTCTACGCTCTTAAAATATACGTATATTTTAAAAACTCCATAAAGAATAATATAATCACTTTTTATAATTACAGATATAACTATTTATAATGTAAGCGTTTTCTGTTATAATGAAATCAGGTGGATAGCATGCGTGGCTATCGTTGTATTTGGCGCAGGTGGAGCCCATACAAAAAAGAAAGAATGAACTTTTTTAACTCTGTGTTGTGTTACATACAACTTCGTACATACAAGTTAATACAATCAATAAGTACATTATTAATTTGTATGTATAAGAGATTACTAGATAGGTAATGATAGAAGTAAGAAACATAAATAAAGGAGGAAAAGATGTTGAAAGAATATAAACAGGTGTTTTCTAATTTTATTGATGAAGACCGATTCGAACTACATTCATACCTTACTTATTTATTCAATCAATCTCAGGACAAAGATGTAATTCAGTTAGAAGATGAACATATAACATGATAAATGTACACATATTGTAAAGTGGAAAGGTAAATATATGAATAAAAAATAGGATAAGCGACCTTACTGTTCGAATTAGGATAGATAAGTCGCTTTTTATTGTTCTCATGTAAAGGCTTCCTGTTAGTGGGTTAATTCTATTACAGAAGGTATTCTATGAGATACTTCGAAGCTGTTTAGTTAATCGTAAGAGGGTTTCTTTATCTTTATTCTTTGAAGCTTGTTCCATTTGCACCAAAATTTCTGTTTTTTGAATGTCACGTAGATTTTTCATTGATAAAAGTTGATTAAATTTAGAATTCATGTCTTTTATCTCCCCTATCTTTGTGCAACCGTTTTTCTTTGTATTCCACACCCATCATTCTTTTTCCTTTAAAAGCTTTCCATATATAATAAGCAGAAACTCAGTCTTTTTTGACTGAGTTTCTGCTTATTATATGCTATTTACACCACTTTCTACCATAGCATGTTCCCAGCTAGGGAAAAAATAAAGTGCATTTTTCATTAGTTTTGGATGTGTTTGCTTTACTTTTTTCTTTTTCAGAGATTGTCCATTTGTTCCTAAGTACTGGATTTGGGCTTTGACTTCTTCGACCGTCATATCGGCTTGCATAAGATCACTCCCTTTATCAAGTTGAATCTAGTATTCCCTTCTTTCAGATAGGTAAAACATATCTTCTAGAATTAGCTTATATTTATATTTATATTTAATACAAATCTATAACTAATTTAGGTAATTACAAATAAAAGTACTACTAATCCATAAATATAAAATCCATTATGTTAATTAAGTTTGCAAATCCCATAAAAGAAGAAGACCTTATTAAAGGTCTTCTTCTTTTATGGGATTTAAGATTGTATATAAAGCTTTTGAAGCACTATCGATATCACCATACGGTGAAACATTTCCATCAACAAGGGTAGTTAATTGAAAGCTTTGAGATCCTTTAGAATAAATTAATGCTATTAATCCAGGTATAACATGGGTAATCGTGCTATCTTCATATTGAATTAACGTACTAAGCATTTTTTTAATTTCCGTTATACTCATAAATAGATGTGCCCCTTTCTATTATGAGGAAACTTCAGGTACAAAGAGACCAAATAATTTATTTGTTCTCTCCCTCACACTAACATACCAATATGGATAAAAATACCTTTGTAATGAAATTGTTATCTTTATTCCTACATTGGAACTACATTATGGTAAACAGATATAAGCACAAAAGGATTTTTATTTTTAAAATAGAATAGTTCCTTAAAGAATTATAAAAGGGCTGATTTCATTTCTAACCAAATGAAAGATATAAAAGAAATAAAGCTTTTAAATTCTCAAATTCATTTGTGCGATGAGATTAGAAAGTTGTTAAGGAAAAAAGAAAGAAGACATCTACCTTTTATACAAGAGTATACAGATCATGAAATCGTACACATTGCTTTAAACAGATTAATGAGTGAGTTAATCTCCAGAAATTAAATATTTCTATATTGCATATCCTGAACCATCCAAGAAAACTGACTTTGAAGTACGGATACTATCTACGCGTATAGTACTTGCTATCCTTGGTGTTTTAGCTTTATGGATGCTTGTAGTAATTTATATGAAATAATCTGTAATTCTAAATAGTAAAAATAAATGGGGTTATACATTCATGTCTCTCTCACCTGAGGACGGGAGAGACATGAATTTGGCTCACGTCAAACAACTTCTGATAAATCACATTATGCTAACTAAAAACGTATATAGTATACATTGTACTTTTAGGTCCTTCCCTTGATGGAATGGAATATTTTTCTTGAAATGCTCCTGAGAAACGTTATAATGATGAATTAAAAGAAACTATGAAAGAGGGGGAACCTGATGCATTACATAACTGCATGCTTGAGAATTATTAGTGACAAGGACCTTAGTGAAATAATAGGAGAGTTCAAAAAACTTGAGGAAGAAACTAATAAAGAAGAAGGATGTATTAAATTCCATGCTTATCCTCTTGAACCATCAGAACGAAAAATAATGCTTTGGGAGATTTGGGAAAACGAAGAAGCTGTTAATGTCCATTTCACCAAACCACACACCAAAAATGTTCAAAAACAAGAATTAACGGAACTAGAATGGATAGTTAAAAGTAATGTAAATTAACAAAAAGGCGCCATAAGGCGCCTTTCAAGTAGATATGAACCCTTTCTTTTTCTACATTTTCTGGAAAATAATCTTCAGAATCTTTCCTATAAGAGTGATTATGTTAAGTATAGCTATATATAATATACAGTTATCCATAATTTTACCATAATATGTTAGACCGGTAATAAATGGTGGTGGGACAATGAGTAAAGGTAAAGAAAAGCCAGAAAGAATGAGAGAGAATTTAAAACAAGAAGAAATAAAAAGAAATCCAACTGGAAATCTTAATGACGCTTTCAATCGAAATAAAGCTGGAAACCTTTCTGGTTTAGCAGGTAGCTTAGGGTGGAAAGGTCTCGGTGTACTCATTCTTGTAATTGTTATAGGTTTCATAGTGGCATCTATATTTTTAAGGTAATACAAACGATTTCTAAAAGAGTAACAGCTGATTAGCTGTTACTCTTTTAGATTAGTGCCGATAATCTGTTTTATGGTAACTAGGTTTGTATATAGTGTACATAGAAATCTACGTGTATCTTTTTTTCTTAATAAACTAACACTGCAGGATAACTGAATGAATTTGTTGTATAGATACGTAGTGAGAATTATGACTAAATTAAACATGAGCTCTTTTTTCATGTAACTGTGATTTAGTAAAGTCTAACTAAAATTTTAAAAGAGGTGTTTTCAATGGTTTTAGGAATTTATCCTTATTTAGTTATGAACGGTAATGGACAAGAAGCTGTTAAATTTTACGAAAAAGCATTGGATGCAAAAGTTATTGGAATTCAAACGTTCGGAGAAATGCCTGGAAATACAGAATTCCCTACTCCTATAGAAGCAATAGACCGTGTAATGAATGCGCACTTAAAAGTTGGTGATAATGATTTGATGCTTTCTGACACATTCCCAGGTCAACCATACCAAATTGGATCCCAAGTAACGGTATCTATCACTATAGACAGTGTAGAAAAATCAAATGAAGTGTTTGAAAAACTGAAAGAAGGTGGGCAAGTAGGAATGCCACTTCAAGAAACTTTTTGGAGTCCATCATATGGACAAGTAACAGATAAATTTGGTGTTACTTGGCAAATTTCCACACAAGCTGCTGATAATGAGTAATTAATAAAAAGCTGGTATTCTTATTATCTCAAGCGTTCTTCTCCTGCAAGCTTTTCTTGGTTGGGTTCTGGAATGTGTTTTATGTTAACTAAGGATGTGCATCACATACATCTAAAAAAGAAAAACCCACCTTATTTGTCAGAGGTGGGCTTTTCTTTTAGCTAAATATTAAGGGTGTAATTGCTTGTTACTTACATATCATTTAATATTTTTGTAGATATTTATTATAACCTATCAAATCATTTTGAGAAAGTAAAAAATGAAAACGGTTACTTTTTATTAAATCTAAAAGGTGTCTTTTCTATTTCATACCGATAAAATCCGTTATGAGAACTTAACATGTATAAAGTCAGTAAGTGTCTGTTGCTTCCATTAACATTGATAAGTATTCTTTTAAAAAGTTATAGAAAAAAAACGCCCCTTATTTGGGGCGTACTCTATTATCATTATAAAACATAACCTAAAAACAGTCTACAATTTTATTTTTTTTTAGGTTATAGTTTGATTACTGAATTCAGTAGGGCCCATGGGTATATTTAAAATTGAAAGGAAAATTTCTATGATACACAAACATGTTCCTATTTTAATAGTAGGTGGAGGTCTTAGTGGACTTACCTCTGCTCTCTTTTTGGCACGTCATAACGTTGATTATTTACTCATTGAAAAACACACTGGTACAGCTATCCATCCAAAAGCCGGAGGGATTACATTTCGTACGATGGAAATATTTCGACAACTTGGATTGGAGGCAGCTATCCGGACTGCTAGCGAACCATTAGATAATATTCGTGGAAGGATTGCTGTAGAGACAATCAAAAGCATAGACCCTGAGAAGTTAGAAACGGCGGAGAACTCCCAAAAAGTTCTTGAGAAAGAGAGAATAGAAAATTTCGAAAAGGTGAGCCCTTCAAAGCCAGCATCTTGTTATCAAATTGAACTAGAGCCTATCCTTCTTCAAGCTGCTAAAGAGGGAAAAGGGCATATACGCTATAATACTGAACTTATAGAGTATCAACAAGACGATTTAGGAGTAACAGCCACTATAATAAATCGAGAGACAGGAACGAAAGAAAAGATTCGAAGTGATTATTTAGTTGCGGCAGACGGCGCTAAAAGTACAATTCGGCAACATACAAAAATTCCAACTACAGGAAGAGGAGTCATCGGCGGACATTATATCAACATCTATTTTCAGGCTGATCTAAGTCGCTTTCTAAAAGCTAGCCAGTTTGGCTGGATTCAAATCCTAAATCCAGAAGTATTTGGTGCTCTCATCACCGTTAACAATCGGGATGAATGGATTTACCACGTGGCCTATAATCCCTCAAATGGAGAAAGTCCAGAAGATTTTTCTGAAGAGCGATGCTGTGAGATTTTAAAAAAAGCTATAGGAGTTTCAAATCTTGATATTGTCATCTTCAGTATTTTACCTTGGGCAGCTGTAGAACAGACAGCTACTCATTTTCAAGATAATCGAGTCTTTCTAATTGGAGACGCAGCGCATCTTATGCCACCTGCCGGAGGATTTGGTTCGAATACAGGTATTCAAGATGCTCATAATTTAGCTTGGAAGTTGGCTGCAGTGATACACAAACAAGCCCATCCACGATTGCTCCAAACTTATCATGATGAAAGGCACTCTGCTGCAGAAGTAACAACGGAATATGCAAGTAATTTATTATTCAGTGTTATTAAGAAAGGTGTAAGCACCCTCAATAATATGGATCATCTTGCAGTTACTGTAGGATATAAATATAACTCATCAGCCATTATTGAGGAAAACTCCGATACAACACATAGAATGGATCAATTAGAGCTAAACGGAAGACCAGGTACACGTGCTCCACATATGTGGTTGAAGTACCAAGGTAAGCGTATATCTACCTTAGATCTAATAGGTGAAAATTTCATTTTATTTACGGGAGAAGATAATAGCCTTTGGCGCACTGCTGCCCGGAATGTATCTTCTCACTTAGGTGTTCCTATTAATGTTTATGGCATTGGTTCACAAGGAGATTGTGTTGAGTATGAGGATAGCTGGGAAGCAGTGTACGATGTTACTTCTCAAGGAGCTGTATTGATAAGACCAGACGGTTTTATTGCATGGCGTACAAAAGAGGGAGTATCAAATCCTCATCTACTTCTTAAACAGGTCATGACTAGCATACTATGGTAAATAAACTAATACGCCAGATTTAAAATTGGTTAAAATTCTTATATGTAATAAGTAGTTAATAAATGTTAAAGAGAATGTAGGATAAATAATAATTGGGGGGAGAGTTATGCAAGGGTATTTTGCAATCATATCATTACTATTAATGATGATAATGGTTATGATTCGTGCTAAACAGTTGAAAAAAAAAGTATTAAAGCCTTTAAATTTGGCAAGCTAGATAAAAAAGATTTCTTTATTATCCCATTTGTATTACTGTTTTTTTATCTTATTTTCTCTAGTGTTTTTGATTTTCCAAAACTAGGTACCAAACTATTTAGCAATGAAGTCTTTAGTTGGATAGGTGTAGTTTTATGCACGATGGGTTTAGTATTATTTTCATTAAGCATAATTTCATTTGGGAAAAGTTTTAGAGTTGGGATTGATGAAGAAAAACCAGGTGAACTTATAACAACAGGTGTTTTTGCAATTAGCCGTAATCCTATTTACACAGCTTTTGGATTTATTTTAATAGGAACATTCTTGATTTTACCAAACTGGTTATTATTATTGTATGTATTTGCTGGATTTTGGCTTTTTAACCGTCAGGTTCAACTTGAAGAAAAATCCTTGAAAAAGATTTATGGAGAAGAATACGAAGCATACTGTAAAAAAGTTCGTAAATACCTTTAGCATTAGTTTGTGTAAAAAAAAAGATACGTTAGTTTAAGATGAGAGTATTATCGAATCGGAAAGTTTGAAAATAATAAGGCAAAATCAAACCCTAATTCTTCTTCATTAAAAGAATACCAGTTGAGTCTCTGGTATTCTTTTTGGAATGCCGGTAACAGTTCTTGCTTGATATACTTATTCACCGTTGTGACCGAGATATCGAATCGTTGCGCTACCTCTTTTGTCATCAGTTCAGGTTTTTTTAACTCTTCTTGTAAACGAACAACATCTTAGATATGCTCGTCATCTTCATTAATAGGATTTAATTCTTTTTGATAAATATCTAATTCCTCTATTACACCTTCAATAATGATGATTTTAATAGGAGTATTAATCGTTACATAAAATTATTTTATATTCCTTTGCTGAAAAAATATAAAATTACAGGTTAAAAGTATTTACAATACATATGTAAAGGATAAAACTGATTTGTAAAGACAATAATTTTAATATTTAATCTAAATGACGACAAATCATTGGTTATTCTAATTATGTGTATAAATTATATAGTTTTATAATGCGTGATATATATGTAAAAAAGATAATATCATTTATATAAGTTTTATTTAATGTTTTTATTATATGTAATATTTAACGTATTTACTTAAAAATAGTGTTACATATTACACACCTTGTAGAAAAATATCGGATTTATCTAAGTTACATTTTGTAATATTTTGCATTCATCTCTTTATTTTTTTACCGAAACGTTCGTAAAAGTGGGTGTTTTTTAGCGATCGTTCGTAATTTGATTTCAAACTTAAACGGACGATAAAAATAATAGATTTTCTATCCTAAATAAAAGTCCGTAAAGGTATACTTTTACGGACAGTGTATTAGGGCTATAGATCTTGAATACTCTTTTAACATTTATCCATTCGTATATAAATCCCATTATTATACATAATAATAAACAAATATACTTTTTCAAAAGGGGCTTTCGATAGTGAATAGAGAACAAATCATTGGTATTTATCAAGATGTTCTAGAAAAGAAAAGAAAAAGATTTCCTAATTATTTCTTTGTAGGTAAGGAAGGGAAAAAATATATGCGCTATATGACGTGCTATCTACTTGAGCAACGCCTATCAATCCCTATCGATGAAATCCCTCTTCAAGTAGGGGCAAGTACATTGTGGTCTCATCGTCTTAGACCCCCTGCAATGATTTATGGATGGAATTATTATGAAGTCATTGACAATGCCTATCCAGGAAGATTTAAACCTTGGCAATTCCAACAAGTTCCTGGTAAATATTGGGATGGAGAAGAGGGAAAAAAACGAGCTATTGAAGCAGTAAAGTATGTAATAGAGGAAAAATTAAAAATCCCTCTTAAAGAGATTCCTATACAGGTTAATAATCACTTTTTTAATCATCATAGCCTAGGAGGTGTCTTTTCCCTTTTCGGCCAATCCCCTTTTCAAGTGGTAGAAGCTGTTTATCCCGGTGTCTTTAAGCCTTGGCAATTTGCTCATGTTCCCATGAATTGTTGGAAAAATGAAGAATATATTCGAGAGGCAATGGATGCTTTCTTATTCAAACAGCTTCATTTCTCTTCCTATCACGAGGCTTTTCTCCAACTAAAGAGAAGTCATTTTACCGATTATCAGTTAACCGGTCTCTTTCAAATGGCTTTTGATTCCAGAATGAATAATGTAAGGAAATGGATAAAAATCCAACTAAATAATGCAGATGGTGAATTATTTTATGTAAATCTTGATTAATGAAAGAACCGATTGAAACGGATAGCCTGAACTAAGTTACCATTATGTCCATTTCCTATTTTTGAAAATAATAATTAATGAGTATATGGTTACTTGCTTTGATTCCTCTTCTTTATAAAAAGATACGCAGATTCAGCAAAAAAAAGAAAAAGAAGAAAAAAGAGCACAAATAATTCGGCAACTTCCATTACTCGAAAAGGACTCACGGCGTTGTACAACGCCTGAGAAACATCAAATCCTTGAAGAATATCAATGCCTAAAGAAAATCCCATTAAGCATCCCATCATTAAAAGGCTAATACCTATGATTTTCATATCAATCACGCTCCATTTAATAGGTTTTTCTTTTTCTTCTATGATGATACACAAATATTTATTGTTAATTTTTACATAAAAAGTTTCTATATGGTTAAATTAATAAAAATTTAAAGAAGGGTGCTTAAATCTATGCCTTCGTTTTTTAAAGATCGCAAACCAAAAAAGAAACGATCACAGGGTGAAGAGAATCAAACTCCTGATCATCAAATAGAACGGATACAAGTTTCATTATCAGACAACCTTAACATGATTAAGCAGAAAACCGGAAATAGTTCAGATGTCGTTATTCGTGAGATAAAAATGGGGGGGGATTCCGACATTAAAACGGCGATTGTCTATGTAGATGGAATTGTAGACAATCAGTCGATTCAAGAGTATCTACTGCAATCTATGATGAAGGATGATCATAAAGGAGAAATAAATCAGCACAATGCGTTAGACCTGCTTTCTGAAGATATGATGACAATTGGAAATATATCCTCCGTCACTAACTTGGATGACCTGTTTGCATCTTTAATGGCAGGAGATACTCTTATTTTAGTGGATGGAGTAGATCAGGCGCTGAGTGCTACCACCAAAGGTGGAGAAAAGCGTTCCATTGCGGAATCTACTACCCAAATGGTGGTGCGAGGGCCAAAAGGAGCATTCACCGAGTCTCTTGGGACCAATACAGCTATGATACGTCGCATCATTAAGACCCCCGATTTATGGATGGAGTCTTTAAAAGTTGGGCGTGTAACAAAGACAGATGTGACGCTTATGTACATACATGGCATTGCCAATGATAAAGTCGTTAAAGAAGTTCGTCAGCGATTACATCGAATTGATATCGATAGCATTTTGGAATCAGGTTATATTGAACAACTAATAGAGGATCAAATATTCACCCCTTTTCCAACCATCTACAATACGGAAAGACCTGATGTTGTAGCTGGAAACCTGTTAGAAGGGCGGATTGCTATATTTGTGGATGGAACCCCTTTTGTACTTATTGCGCCTGCTGTGTTCATGCAATTCTTCCAATCGGCTGAAGATTATTATGCCCGGTTCGACATTGCAACCTCGATTCGTCTTTTACGTATTTTTATGTTTATGATTTCGCTTATTGCGCCTGCTACCTATGTCGCCGTTACAACCTTCCACCAGGAAATGGTGCCCACAACGCTGATTGTAGCCATTGCGGCACAAAGGGAAGCTGTTCCTTTCCCAGCATTTGTGGAAGCTCTACTCATGGAATTAACTTTTGAAATCTTACGAGAAGCAGGGATACGCTTACCCAAAGCCATTGGTTCAGCAGTATCCATTGTCGGGGCCCTTGTAATTGGTCAAGCAGCCGTTCAAGCAAGTATTGTGTCACCAGCAATGGTTATCATTGTATCGATCACAGCCATTGCTAGTTTTGCCACACCTTCTTTTGATATGGCGATTTCAGCTCGCTTAATTCGTTTTTTGTTTATGATTGGTGCAGCAACATTTGGTTTCTACGGCATCATTTTGTGTCTTTTAATGATGGTTGTCCATCTATGTAGCTTACGTTCATTTGGAGTACCCTATATGGCCCCATTTGCTCCCTTCATCCCCGTAAACAATGGAGATACCGTTGTGAGATTACCGTGGTGGACGCTGAGACAAAGACCACGATTAATTACTGCTAACACGGTTCGAGAAGGAACAAATCAATACCCGCACCCTCCTGCATCTCGTGGTATGGTGAACCGGGAACTTGAAGAAGGTGACAACAATGAAGCGTAAGGGATTTTTTCTTTTGTTGATGATGACGATAACCATCTTGCTCACCAGTTGTTGGAGTAAAAAAGAGTTAACGGACCTTGCGATTGTATCAGCGATGGGTATCGATAAAACGAAAGATGGAAGATATCACCTAACACTCCAGATTATTAATCCAGGGAACGTGGCAGGTGGCATGCAAGGAGGAGGAGGCGGTACTCAAAGCCCTCCTGTTACCATCTATTCGGCTTCAGGAGATAATATAGTCGAAGCAAGTAGACGAGCTTCAGGCAGAATTTCGCGGAGATTGTATTATGCTCATGCAAACTTAGTCGTAGTTGGAGAAAAATTGGCCAAAGAAGAAGGACTTGATACATTAATCGATGGTCTCGATCGGGATCCGGAGTTTCGAAATACTTCCACCATTGTGATTGCGAATCATTCGACCGCAGCTGACCTTGTAAAAACGTTAACACCAGTTGATAAAATTCCAGCGAATAAGGTGCTAAAAACTTTAGAATTTACCGAAAGAAAATGGGGAGAGAATGTAAAAACGTCCCTTCAAGAGGTGACGAAGAGCCTTGAATCTCCTGGAAGAGGCACCATCGTCTCAGGGTTTCGCCTTGTTGGGAATCCCCAGCAAGCACAGAAGTTGGATAACCTTCAGGAAAGTGCACCCGAGGCCACGCTTCAAGCTTCCGGAATTGCTGTCTTAAAACAGGGAAAATTAGTGGATTGGCTGTATGGAAAACCAGCAAGAGGAACAGTATGGATGCTCGACAAAATCCAAGGTACCGATATTAATATTAATTGGGGTGGGAGAAAACAAGCCATTGCCTATCAAACTGTACGACAAAAAACAAGTGTGTCGACTCAAGTGAAAAATGGACAACCTCATATTTCTGTTCATACACGTGTTGAAGGAGATATTAGTGACATGGAGGTACCTGTGGATATCACCAATCCAAAGGTCATTACAAAAATCGAACAATCGCTAAGGAAAGAAATTAAAAAAGAGCTAAAGATAGCTGTTGAACGTGCGCAAAAAAACAAAACGGATATCTTGGGATTTGGCGAAGTGGTTCACCGTACTAGGCCAAATCAATTTAAAAAATTAAAAACGCAATGGAATGATGTGTACTTTCCGAAGTTAGATGTAGACATTACAGTGGAAGCCTATGTACGTCGCGCTGGCTTGCGAAACAAGTCGTTTCTTTCAGGAATAAAAGAGAATCAAAAGTAAAAAAAGGAGGTGCCAATTAAATGGAAAAAGCGAAAATTAGTGCTACTCAGCTCTTTATTTTAATGGTCCTTTTTGAACTGGGAAGTGCTTTATTGGTACCTCTTGCGATAGATGCAAAACAAGATGCGTGGCTCGCGATTCTGCTTGGAATGGTATTCAGTTTCATCTTATTATTAGTCTATCATAGGCTTTATACCTATTATCCCAACCTCTTACCCACAGAATATATGCAAAGGATTCTCGGGAAAGTACTTGGAACCGTACTGGCTTTTGTTTATATTCTTTACTTTATGTATGATGCCTCAAGAGTTCTACGCGATTTTGGTGAGATGCTGTTAACCTTTGCCTATCCAGACACGCCTTTATTCATCGCAAATGCATTATTAATGCTTGTCATTATTTATACCATTAGAAAAGGAATTGAGGTCGTAGCTCGATCAGGAGAACTGCTTTTTATTTTCATGTATGTCCTTGCGGTTGCTGGCTTTATCTTGATTGTTTCTTCTGGTTTAATTGAGATTAAAAATTTACAACCTATTTTGGAAGAAGGTCTATTCCCTGTTCTAAAAGTGGTATTTACTCAAACGTTGTATTTCCCATTTACAGAAGTTATTGTATTTACGATGATTTTACCCTACTTAGACAATCCTAAGAAAGCAAAGGTAACTATGGTATGTGCAACAGGATTAAGTGGAATCAATTTAATTATTACCATGCTTATTAATGTCTGTGTACTCGGTGTTGATTTAACTGCACGTTCACAATACCCACTTCTTAGCACAATTGAGAGCATCCAGGTAGCTAATTTTTTAGAACGTCTTGATGTATTTTTTATGCTGGCCTTAATCATCACTATCTTCTTTAAAATCTGTGTATTATTCTACGCAGCTGTCGTAGGAACTGCTAGTTTATTCAAGGTTAAATCACCTTCACGGTTATCGTATCCTTTAGGGCTAATCATTCTCTTTTTATCTATTACCATTGCGAGCAACCTTCAAGAACATAACTATGAAGGACTGAAGGTGGCAATGTTCACTATACACATTCCTCTTCTTGGGATTATTCCTCCTTTGCTTCTTCTTGTAGCTTTCTTTAAAAACAGGAAGAAGCATGAGGAAAACACATTTAACTAGCTAATTTTCATATGTAGTATTGTCATTCTTGTTAAGCTCCCCAGTAAAGTTCTTACCCGTAGAAAGAATACTTTTAGCCTAGAATTAACCTTAAAGTAAATCTGCTATCTATTACATAACGTTTAAAAGATTGTACGTAATGAAAGGTCGAGAAAGCAAAAGATTAATTTAAATAAAATTAGAAAGGAGGTTCCAGTTGAATGGAGAAGGCAAAAATTAGTGCCAGTCAATTATTTATTCTAATGGTTCTGTTTGAACTAGGTAGTTCTTTATTGGTACCTATTGCAATGGATGTAAAACAAGACGCCTGGCTTGCGATTCTGCTTGGGATGGTAGGAAGTTTTGTTCTATTTCTAGTCTATAATAAGCTGCATTCTTATTATCCGGATCTGCTGCCTACCGAGTACATGCAAAAAATCATGGGTAAAGGGATTGGAACGGTACTTGCCTTTGTCTACATCCTTTATTTTATGTATGATGCAGCGAGGGTTCTCCGTGATTTTGGCGAGATGTTGTTAACCTCCGCCTACCCTGAGACTCCTTTATTCATTGCACATACTTTATTAATGCTTGTCGTTATTTATACGATTCGAAAAGGAATCGAGGTTGTAGCTCGCTCAGGAGAGATCCTTTTTATATTTATATATATTTTTGCCATCATGGGATTTATTCTCATCGTATGTTCAGGTTTAATCAAGTTTATAAACTTACAGCCAGTACTTGAAGAGGGTGTTTTGCCCGTCCTGAAAGTTGCATTTACTCAAACTATCTATTTCCCGTTTGCAGAAGCGATTGTATTTACAATGATTTTACCGTATTTAAAAGACCAAAAAAAGGAAAAATTGACCATGTTATGTGCAACAGGATTAAGTGGAATCAACTTAACTATTACAATGCTTATTAACATTAGTGTACTTGGGGTTGATTTGACTGCACGTTCACAATTCCCTCTTCTTAGTACCGTACAAAGCATCCAGGTAGCTGACTTTTTGGAACGTCTTGATGTATTTTTTATGCTTGCTTTAGTTATCGGTGGTTTCATTAAGATTAGCGTGTTGTTATATGCAGCTGTCATAGGTACGGCTAACTTATTTAAGATTAAATCACCTTCACGCCTTTCATACCCTTTGGGCTTCGTTATTCTATGTATGGCTAGCACGATTGCCAGCAATTTTCAAGAACATCTCCATGAAGGACTAAAGGTAGAAATGTTTATTCTGCATATGCCTATCCTCGGGATTATTCCTCCTCTGCTTCTTCTTGTTGCTTTCTTGAAAAATAGAAAGAAACAGAGGGAATAAAAGGTTTATTTGCATTATTTCCTCCGAAGATGAGGTGGTTCTTACAATCTGTTAAACCCCTATAAGACAAGGCTTATCAGGGTGAATTTAAACTATTTGAGGTGGTTTTCATGTATACCTGGTTTTATGATCATTTTGTTAATACAATTCTATTTCCTCTTACTTGTATAGTAATGGTAGCCATCACGTTAAGTGCATATACATACTTAAAATTGAGGAAAGCAAATAATCAATAGTCTCTAGGAATTGTTGATTTTTAATATCGATCTTTCTTCCCCTTTTAAAAAAGCTGATTATGTTTAGTTTACTTTGCGTCATATCATTAAGTAAAACTAAACGTATTTTATTAAAAGTAGTGTTATTGATTTTACTCCATGTAGACAAATGAAACTTTTTTCTACAAAGTATTACGCTTCTAAATCACAGAATATCAATGATTATTTAACAGTTATTTCTTTTATTTCGACGCGAATTTTTCTAAAAAGATATACTTTTACGGATAAGATATTTAAATCTATTACAAGATGTTAAAGTAATTATTATCGTTAATAAAAAAAGAAAGCTACCCCATCGTTGCAGGACGGATAGCTTTTAAGAGAATTCATAAACTTAATTTATAAAAAGTCTGAATAATTGTACAACAAATTTATAAATAGGCAATATAGTACAACCTTGAGCATATGTATAAAAGGTGCGCTTTTTATACATTCTCGTTTCTTTCAACTATTCAAAAAATGTAGTCATATCAACGATGTATAAAAAGTTGCATATTCCGGAAAAAGAATCCTTGGTGGAACCTTACTGCCCCAAGGGTTCTTTTTTTGTTTGTGTTCCGGAAAGAGACATTATGTTAACTACAAATGTATGAAATATACAAGATGAATAAAAGTACATTTTTCGATAAAATGG
>NZ_JBZVWT010000015.1:0-59144 GCF_058629175.1 Priestia sp. MDV22-iso46 | reverse complement strand
ATCTCTTGTCTGGTGGCGATAGCGAAGAGGTCACACCCGTTCCCATACCGAACACGGAAGTTAAGCTCTTTAGCGCCAATGGTAGTTGGGACTTTGTCCCTGTGAGAGTAGGACGTTGCCAGGCACCTGAAAAAGGACTAGCTATTTTAGCTAGTCCTTTTTTGTTTACAATTTATTTGTTTTATGAAAAAGTATAGTAAGAACAATAAAATTCACGATTTGCAGGTTTTGAAATAAATTTTAGTGGCAACGATAAAAGTAAAGAATAAACTTTAATAGTACATAGTTGAAAATTTTTTCGTTTCCTTTTATATTTAAATTAAGGTCAAATATAGTCAAAGTCAGAAGGAGGGGGCAGCGTGCCAAATATCTCTGACATTATCGAACAGTATTTAAAACAAGTACTTGAATTAAGTGAAAGAGAAATTGTTGAAATAAGGCGTAGTGAGATTGCTGATAAATTTCAATGCGTTCCGTCGCAAATTAATTACGTTATCAATACCCGTTTTACAGTTGAGAGAGGTTATCTTGTAGAAAGTAAGCGAGGCGGCGGCGGCTTTATTCGTATTGCAAAAGTAAAAATGCATGATGCAGCGGATTTGTTTCAGCAAGTAATTGAGATGATTCAAAATGAAATTTCACAAGTAAGTGCTGAAAACGTCATTATTAGGTTAGTTGAAGAAAAAGTCATCACAGAACGAGAAGCAAAAATCATGTTGAGTGTTATCAATCGTTCAGTTATTAATATTGAACTTCCTTATCGTGATGAGCTAAGGGCTAATCTTTTAAAAGCAATGCTTAATTCATTACGCTACCGATAAACTCATGATCTATTTTATTTAGAACAGGGAGTGATGACAGGATGATTTGTCAGCAATGTGAAACGAGACCTGCAACTCTTCACTTCACAAAAATTATTAATGGTGAAAAGACGGAGATGCATGTATGTGAACAATGCGCTTCAGAAAATGGAGATACATTTTCTTTTTCAAATCAGCAAGGTTTTTCAATCAATAACTTACTAGCTGGCCTACTTAACCTAGATCCAGCAGTAACTGAAAATTATAAGCAACAAAGTCAGGAGGTTCTTTCTTGTCCTACTTGTGGCATGACATATCAAAAATTTGCTAAAATCGGCAGGTTTGGATGTGCAGATTGCTACAAAACATTTGAGCGACCTCTTATTCCTTTCTTGAAGAGGCTGCATGGAGGTAATTATCTGCATCATGGAAAAATACCAGCAAGAATTGCAAGTAATCTTCATTTAAAAAAGGAATTACAGGCATTAAGATTGAACTTAAAAGAGTATATCGAAAAAGAGGAGTTTGAGAAAGCAGCCGAACTCCGAGATCACATTCGATTACTAGAAAAGAAGATGAACGAATCGAGAGAGGAGGAAGCGTAATTCATGTCCCAGGATTTGTTCTTTTCCCAGCCTGTTAGCTCTTGGATGCGTCAAGAAGCTTCGAATTCAGATATTGTTCTAAGCAGTCGAATCAGGCTGGCTCGAAATTTAACTCATTATCTTTTTCCAACTCTCTTTTCTAAAGAACAAGCAGTTGAAGTGGTTCGAGTATTCGAGCAAGTTTTTCAAAAAAGTGAGAACACAAATCAGTGGAATTTGCATTTACTAAAGATGAACGAATTACAGCCTCTTCAAAAGCAAGTGTTGGTTGAAAAGCATCTTATCAGTCCTAACTTGGCTGAAGGAGATAACAACGGAGCTTGTTTTTTATCAGAAAAAGAAGATTTGAGTATTATGGTTAATGAAGAAGATCATTTACGCATACAATGTTTATTTCCAGGCCTTCAATTATCTGAAGCTTTAAGCACAGCGAATAAAGTAGATAATTGGATTGAGAAATACGTAGATTATGCGTTTGATGAAAATAGAGGGTATTTAACCAGCTGTCCCACAAATGTGGGTACTGGGCTACGTGCATCTGTGATGATGCATCTGCCGGCTTTAGTGATGACCCGTCAAATTCATCGTATTATTCCCGCTATTAACCAGCTCGGCTTAGTGGTGAGAGGAATTTATGGAGAAGGTAGCGAAGCTTTAGGGAATATCTTTCAAATTTCTAATCAGATAACCTTAGGGAAATCTGAAGAAGATATTGTGGCAGATTTAAATAGTGTCGTACAGCAGTTAATTACACAAGAACACTCTGCACGAGACGCGCTGTTTAAAACATCTCATGTAGAGTTAGAAGATCGAGTGTATCGTTCATATGGAGTATTGGCCAATAGCCGTATTATTGAGTCAAAAGAAGCTTCACAATGTTTATCAGATGTTCGATTAGGAATCGATTTAGGGTATATAAAAGGACTGAGTCAAAATATATTGAATGAACTTATCATTATGACGCAGCCAGGCTTTTTACAGAAGTATTCGGGAGGTCCCCTAAAGCCTCAAGAACGTGACATTAAAAGAGCCACCTTAATTCGAGAACGTCTCACTATAAATAAAAACACAAATTAAACGTGGAGGGTGACGATTATATGATGTTTGGTAGATTTACAGAGCGCGCACAAAAAGTATTAGCTTTAGCACAGGAAGAAGCACTACGCCTAGGTCACAACAACATTGGAACAGAGCATATTTTATTAGGTATCGTTCGTGAAGGTGAAGGAATTGCAGCAAAAGCTCTTTCTGCTCTAGGCCTAAGCACTGAAAAAATTCAAAAAGAAGTGGAAGCATTAATTGGCAGAGGCCAAGAATTAACGCAGACCATTCATTATACACCTCGAGCGAAAAAAGTCATTGAACTTTCAATGGACGAAGCCCGAAAGCTTGGTCATTCTTATGTAGGAACAGAACATATCTTACTAGGCTTAATTCGTGAAGGTGAAGGCGTTGCAGCACGCGTTTTAAATAATTTAGGTGTCAGCCTAAATAAAGCTCGTCAGCAAGTGCTTCATTTATTAGGTAGCAATGAAGCTGCTTCAAGCCATCAAGGCGGAGGCTCTTCAAATGCCAATACACCTACGCTAGACAGCTTAGCACGCGATTTAACAGTTGTAGCGCGCGAAGGAAGCTTAGACCCTGTTATCGGACGTGGGAAAGAAATTCAGCGTGTTATTGAAGTGTTAAGCCGACGTACAAAAAACAATCCTGTATTAATTGGGGAGCCAGGTGTCGGTAAAACGGCAATCGCTGAAGGTTTGGCTCAGCAAATCGTCAACAATGAAGTTCCAGAAATTTTACGTGACAAACGCGTTATGACTTTGGATATGGGAACGGTCGTTGCTGGTACAAAATACCGCGGAGAATTTGAAGATCGCCTGAAGAAAGTAATGGATGAAATTCGTCAAGCAGGTAATATCATTCTCTTTATCGATGAGTTACACACATTAATTGGCGCTGGTGGCGCAGAAGGAGCTATCGATGCTTCTAATATTTTAAAACCGTCTCTTGCTCGTGGAGAACTTCAGTGTATCGGTGCCACCACTTTAGATGAATACAGAAAGTACATTGAAAAAGATGCAGCGTTAGAGCGTCGCTTCCAGCCAATTCAAGTGGATGAACCAACGTTGGAAGAGTCTATTCAAATCTTAAAAGGGCTTCGTGACCGTTATGAAGCGCATCACCGAGTATCTATTTCTGATGAGGCAATCGAGCAAGCGGTGAAACTATCAGATCGCTACATTTCCGATCGTTTCTTACCAGATAAAGCAATCGATTTAATTGATGAAGCTGGTTCAAAAGTGCGTTTACGTTCATTTACAACGCCGCCAAATTTAAAGGAATTAGAGCAAAAATTAGAATCAGTACGCAATGAAAAAGATGCGTCTGTTCAAAGTCAAGAATTTGAAAAAGCAGCATCTTTACGCGATACAGAGCAACGCCTACGCGAAGAATTAGAAGACACAAAGAAAATTTGGAAAGAGCAGCAAGGTAAAGAAAACTCAGCTGTAACCGTAGAAGATATTGCGATGGTGGTATCTAGCTGGACGGGTGTACCGGTCTCTAAACTGGCACAGGAAGAGACAGAAAGACTGCTGAACATGGAAGAGATTCTTCACTCTCGTGTAATTGGGCAAGAAGAAGCGGTAAAAGCAGTTGCAAAAGCTGTGCGCCGTGCTAGAGCAGGCTTGAAAGATCCAAAACGTCCAATTGGTTCATTCATTTTCTTAGGACCAACAGGGGTTGGTAAAACAGAGCTTGCACGTGCATTAGCGGAGTCAATCTTCGGCGATGAAGATGCAATGATTCGTATCGATATGTCTGAGTACATGGAGAAACATTCTACTTCACGCTTAGTAGGTTCACCTCCAGGGTATGTTGGATACGAAGAAGGCGGCCAGTTAACGGAAAAAGTAAGAAGAAAACCTTACTCAGTTGTTCTTTTAGACGAAATTGAAAAAGCGCATCCGGATGTATTTAACATTTTATTACAAGTGTTAGAAGATGGACGCTTAACAGATTCAAAAGGCCGTACAGTTGATTTCCGTAATACGATTTTAATTATGACATCAAACGTAGGTGCTGATACATTAAAACGAAGCAAGCACTTAGGGTTCACAGTAGAAGCAGAAGGGCAAGACTACAAAGATATGAAAGGAAAAGTAATGGCGGAAATGAAGCGCGCGTTCCGTCCGGAGTTCTTAAACCGTATCGATGAAATTATCGTCTTCCATTCATTAGAGAAACCTCACTTAGCTGAAATCGTTAAATTAATGGCGGATCAGTTAACAAAACGCTTAAAAGAGCAAGAAATTGATCTTGAATTAACAAAAGAGGCAATTGATAAGATTGCAGAGGAAGGTTTTGATCCAGAATACGGTGCTCGTCCACTTCGTAGAGCAATTCAAAAACATATTGAAGACCGTTTATCTGAAGAGCTGCTAAAAGGGGTTGTTCAAAAAGGTCAGAAAGTGACGCTAGATGTAGACAAAGGAGAATTTGTTGTTAAATCCTCCGCTCCAAGCAGCATCAGCTAAATTTACTCAAACCAAGACGAGGCATACGAAAAAACACGTATGCCTCCCTTTTTATTTTAGCTTAGGAAATAGTGTACAATAGAGATAGAAATCGATTGAATGAACGGAGAGATTGATAACATAATGGCGAAACGAAAAACAAAATTTGCATGTCAGCATTGCGGATATGAATCAGCAAAATGGATGGGGAAATGTCCCGGATGCGGAAGCTGGAATTCTATGGTAGAAGAAATGGAAGAAACGAAATCATCACGCCGAGGAGCTTTTTCCGGAGCTACTGCTTCTAAAGTTCAAAAACCTCAGTCAATTACAGCGATTGAATCTACAACAGAACCACGAATTTTTACACCTTCTGCAGAGTTAAATCGTGTATTAGGAGGAGGCATTGTCAGAGGGTCACTCGTTTTAATAGGGGGAGATCCGGGTATCGGAAAGTCTACTTTACTTTTGCAAACCTCTGCGCAGTTAGCAATGAAACAAAATAAAGTACTATATATTTCGGGAGAGGAATCAACCAAACAAACGAAGTTAAGAGCGGACAGGCTAGGTGTAAAAGCTGAAGAGCTTTATGTTCACGCAGAAACAAACTTAGAATTAATACTAGAGGCCATCTCAAGTATGCAGCCTGATTTTGTGGTGATTGATTCAATTCAAACCATTTACCATGCTGATGTGACATCAGCGCCAGGAAGCGTCTCACAGGTGCGAGAGTGTACGGCTGAACTAATGCGTGTTGCTAAAACGAATGGAATTGCCATCTTTATTGTGGGTCATGTAACGAAAGAAGGGGCCATTGCAGGTCCAAGACTTCTTGAACATATGGTGGATACGGTTCTTTATTTTGAAGGAGAGCGCCATCATACGTATCGTATATTAAGAGCGGTTAAGAACCGGTTTGGATCTACAAATGAAATGGGCATTTTTGAAATGAAAGAAAGTGGGCTAGAAGAAGTATTGAATCCATCTGAAATCTTTCTAGAAGAACGATCTCAGGGAGCAGCAGGATCGGTTGTTGTCGCTTCAATGGAAGGGACAAGACCCGTATTAGTAGAGCTGCAGGCGCTAATCAGTCCAACGAGCTTTGGAAACCCTAGAAGAATGGCGACGGGAGTAGATCATAATCGCGTTTCGCTTATCATGGCTGTCTTAGAAAAGCGTGTAGGAATGCTGCTGCAGAATCAAGATGCTTATTTAAAAGTAGCAGGTGGAGTGAAATTAGATGAACCAGCAATCGATTTAGCTGTAGCCGTTAGCATTGCTTCAAGCTTCAGAGATGCTGCTTCTAGCGCTACAGATGTTATTGTAGGAGAGGTAGGATTAACAGGTGAAGTACGCCGAGTGTCTAGAATTGAACAGCGCGTTCAAGAAGCGGTAAAATTAGGGTTCCAACGAATTATTATCCCGGAGAAAAATTTAGGAGGATGGAAAGTCCCAGATGGTATTGATGTGATTGGGGTATCAACAGTAGCGGAGGCTCTGCAATATACATTAGGAGGATAAGCAGTGGAAGGAGAAAAAACAACAGTTAGTCAAAAACAAATATCAGAAATTCTGCAGTTTGTAGCACCAGGAACCCCTATTCGTGACGGTATCGATAACGTCTTGCGGGCAAAGACGGGCGGCTTAATTGTTATGGGCTACAATGAACAAGTCAAAAAGATGGTAGATGGAGGATTTTCGATTAATTGTGCATTTACACCTGCGCATTTATACGAGTTAGCCAAAATGGATGGAGCGCTTATTTTAAACGACAGCGGAAGCAAGATATTATTTGCTAATGCTCAGCTCATGCCAGATCCCTCTACTCCTTCTTCACAGACAGGAATGCGTCACCGTACAGCAGAGCGCGTAGCTAAGCAGTCAGGTGTATTGGTGATAGCCATTTCACAAAGACGAAATGTGATTACGCTTTACAAAGGGTCTCTGCAGTATGTATTGAAAGACATTAGTGTTATTTTAGCAAAAGCGAATCAAGCGCTTGGGACACTTGAAAAGTACAAGGCGGTATTAGACGAATCGATTACAAGTCTCAGTGCATTAGAGTTTGAAGAGCAAGTAACTCATACAGATGTGCTGCAGTCGCTTCATCGTACAGAAATGGTTCTGCGTATTAAAAATGAAATTTTGAGCTATATTAGCGAGTTAGGAACAGAAGGAAGACTAATCCGTCTCCAAATGAATGAACTACTTTCCCACTTAGAGGAAGAAGCAACTTTATTAATCAAAGATTATATGTATGATCTCAGCTTTGACCCTTACCGAGTAATTGAACGCATGCAGCAGCCGTCAAATAATGTTCTTCTCGATGACCAAACGCTCCTTCGCTTAATGGGATATCCTATGTATACAAGCTTTGAAGACAGCGTTATTCCTAGAGGGTATCGAATGCTTCATAAAATTCCAAGACTTCCATCGATTATTATTGAAAATCTCATTGATGAATTAGGGGATTTAAAAACGATAGCAGATGCGTCGGTAGAAGAATTGGATGAGGTAGAAGGCATCGGTGAAATTCGAGCAAGGAAAATCAGAGAAGGCCTAAAAAGACTAAAAGAGCAGCATCTTACAAACCGTCAGCTATAGGATATTAATTGACATAAAATGTTTGATTCATTAAGATATTGTGAAAATACAAAAAAAGTGACAGTTTGTTTACAAATTCTGTTTTTTGGTTAAATAACAGGTTTCAATCATTGTAAACTGTTTATAATGATAAAGGGAGGTGAAGGCGTGTTAAAACGTTTTGTACAGTTATTTTTTATTATTACAGGTGGTACATTGGGCGTCTTTTTTATACCTGAACTTATTCAATTATTAAGTCTGCAAGATGTAGCATTTCTAGAAAAGCCTTACGTCGATGCAATACTGGGAGCCATTTTGTTTTTCCTTGTCACGTTTTGGATTGTTGATTATATAGTTGAATTAATTCGCCGAGTGGAAGAGGCGTTACTGAAGGCGCCTGTAACGGATGTGCTTTTCGGGAGCTTAGGATTGATTTTAGGGCTTATTGTGGCCTACTTGGTCGGAGCTTTTTTAGGTAGAATTCAACTTCAAGTAGTAAGTACCATTTTACCAATCTTTCTAAGTATTCTTTTAGGTTACTTAGGGTTTCAAGTCGGGTTTAAAAAACGTGATGAACTTGTAAGCGTGTTTTCGATGCCGGCTCGAATTGGGAAGAAAAAAGGACAAGAAGAAGAAACAGATAACGAAGAATCATTAAAGTCTCTTAAGATTTTAGATACAAGCGTTATTATTGACGGCCGTATCGCAGATATTTGTCAAACAGGATTTTTAGACGGAACGATTGTTATTCCGCGCTTTGTGCTTGAGGAACTTCAGCATATTGCTGATTCGTCGGATGTTCTAAAACGAAACAGAGGTAGACGAGGTCTAGATATTCTAAACCGTATTCAAAAAGAACTGGCAATGAAGGTAGAAATTTATGAAGGCGATTTCGAAGACATTCAAGAAGTAGACAGCAAGCTGGTTAAATTGGCAAAGCTGACTTCCGGTTTGGTCGTGACAAACGATTTTAATTTAAATAAAGTATGTGAACTTCAAAATGTTGGCGTTTTAAATATCAATGACTTAGCAAATGCCGTCAAGCCAATTGTACTTCCAGGAGAAGAAATGAACGTATTGGTTATAAAAGACGGTAAAGAGCACAATCAAGGTATTGCCTATCTTGATGACGGTACAATGATCGTGGTAGAAGAAGGAAGAAATTATATTGGAAAGCAAATTGATGTACTGGTGACGAGCGTACTCCAAACCTCAGCAGGCCGTATGATTTTTGCGAAACCCAAGTTATTAGAAAAAGCACTGTGACGTAACAGGTAAAGGGAGTATACCTATGAAGTATGAAATTATCGTGTTAGCTGCAGGTCAGGGGAAGCGAATGAAAGCGGGGCGGAACAAACAATTTTTAACTATTCAAAACGTTCCGCTTATCATTCATACGCTGCAAAAATTCGAACAAGATCCTTGGTGCAGTGGAATTGTACTAGTCGTAAACGAAAAAGAAGTGGAGATTTTTGAAGAGTTATTAATCGAATATCCAATTCAAAAGGTTCAATCATTGACAGTTGGGGGCGATGAACGTCAACATAGCGTTTATAACGGTCTTAAAAGTTTAAAGCAGGCTCAGATGGTATTGATTCATGATGGCGCTCGTCCATTTGTTCAACAAAACACAATCCATGAGTTAGTAGAAAAAGCTGCTAGTGATAAGGCTGCTGTGCTGGCTGTTCCAGTAAAAGACACAATTAAGCGTGTGGAACAGGGTACTGTCATTGAAACAGTTGAGCGCTCTAGCTTGTGGGCTATTCAAACGCCGCAGGCTTTTCTTTTTGATGTAGTAATGAATGCACACGAAAAAGCAAAAACAAATGAATACTTAGGTACCGATGATGCAAGCTTAGTAGAAAGAGCGGGGCAAAAAGTATCGATTGTAGAGGGAAATTACGATAATATAAAACTAACAACACCAGAAGATTTGTTATATGCAGAAGCTATATTAACAAAGCTAAACAGGACTGAAGGAGTGGAAAAATGAACATTCGAGTAGGACAAGGTTTCGACGTACATGAATTTGCAGAAGGAAGACCTTTAATCATCGGCGGTTTAGAAATTCCGTATGAAAAAGGACTATTAGGCCATTCAGATGCAGATGTGCTGTTGCATACAATCGCAGATGCCTTATTAGGAGCGGCGGCTAAAGGAGATATCGGAAAGCATTTTCCGGATACAGACCCTGAATTTAAAGATGCTGATTCAGCAAAGCTTCTTCAACACGTATGGAAACTACTAAAAGATGAAGGCTATGAATTAAGCAATGTAGATTGCACAATTATCGCGCAAAAACCTAAAATGGCTCCTTACATTGAACCAATGAGAGAGCGTATTGCGCAGCTGTTAGAAGCAAGCATTTCTCAAATTAACGTCAAGGCAACAACAACAGAAAAGTTAGGTTTTACGGGACGTGAAGAAGGAATTGCCGCCCAAGCAGCCGTTTTAGTTTATCAAAAATAAAAACAGTTGACTTTGACAGATACCTATTTGGTGATAAAATTAGAACATGTCTAAAATATCTAAATACATACTATAAGTAATATTAAATTGGAGGTCATCTTAGTTATGTCAAGCGAAGTAAGAGTTCGTTATGCCCCGAGTCCCACTGGACATCTTCATATAGGGAATGCAAGAACAGCACTATTTAATTATTTATTTGCACGAAATCAAAACGGTAAATTTATTATCCGTATTGAAGATACAGATCAAAAGCGTAATATCGAAGGCGGAGAAGAAAGTCAGCTGCGCTATTTAAAATGGTTAGGTATTGAATGGGATGAGAGTATCGACGTAGGCGGCGAGTACGGTCCTTACCGCCAGTCTGAACGTACGGAAATCTATCAAAAATATACGGAAGAACTTCTTGAAAAAGGATTAGCTTATCACTGTTACTGTACGTCAGAAGAGCTTGAAAAAGAGCGTGAAGAACAGCAGGCAAACAGTCAAATGCCGCGCTATTCAGGGAAGTGCCGTAACTTAACAGCTGAACAGCGTGCTGAACTAGAAGCAGAAGGCCGTGAGCCAAGCATTCGCTTCCGTGTTCCTAGTAACAAAGAAATTAAATGGAATGATATTGTCAAAGATGAAGTATCATTTGAGTCTGAAGGCATTGGTGACTTCGTTATTGTGAAAAAAGACGGTACACCAACATATAATTACGCTGTAGCCATTGATGATTATCTAATGAAGATGACACATGTTCTACGCGGAGATGACCATATTTCTAATACACCGAAGCAAATTCTTGTGTATGAAGCTTTAGGCTGGACGCCTCCTGTATTTGGTCATATGACATTGATCGTAAATGAAAATCGCCGTAAGCTAAGTAAACGTGATGAGTCAATCATTCAGTTTATTGAGCAATATAAAGAATTAGGCTACTTGCCGGAAGCACTGTTTAATTTTATTACAATGCTTGGCTGGTCACCTGTGGGAGAAGAAGAAATCTTCTCTAAAGAACAGTTCATTGAAATTTTTGACCCAGCTCGTTTATCAAAATCTCCAGCACTATTTGATACAAGCAAATTACGTTGGATGAACAACCAATACATGAAACAATTGGATTTAGACGAGGTAGTAGCTTTATCAGTTCCTCACTTAGTGAAAGCTGGAAAAGTTGAAGAAACGCGCGATGCAGAAACAGAACAATGGGTACGTGACCTAGTCGCTCTATACCAAGAACAAATGAGCTTTGGCGCCGAGATTGTTGAACTTACTGAAATGTTCTTTAAGAAAGAAATTGATTACAGTGAAGAAGCAAAAGCAGTGCTTGCTGAAGAGCAAGTACCGGAAGTGTTAAAAGCATTTGCTGAAGAGATTTCTTCCTTAGAAGAATTCAGCGCTGATGAAATTAAGGCAGCAACAAAGGCTGTACAAAAAGCAACAGGTCAAAAAGGTAAAAAACTATTTATGCCAATTCGTGTAGCAACAACAGGCGAAACACACGGTCCTGAGCTTCCAAAAGCTATTTCTCTTTTAGGGAAAGAAACAGTTTTAGCTCGTTTAGAAAGCATTTATAGTTAACAAATTTCTATTTTGCCCATATGATAAAATAATCAAATATGGATATCGTTGAGAAGGAAGAGTAGGCAAGTTCATTGCATATCAGAGAGGGTTATCACCGGCTGAAAGTAACCTATGACAAAACTTGTTGAAGTGCGCCTTTGAGTCTTTTGTTGAATGCTACTAAGTAAGTAGGCAAAAGCGGGTACTTTCACGTTATGAGAGAAGAGTTGGGATCGTTTGTTGATCCAAACAGAGTGGAACCGCGTATATACGTCTCTGTGTCATTTGACATAGGGGCGTTTTTTTATACAATCAATGAGTAGATAGAGGAATAGCGGAATTGGGGTGAGATGATGCTAAAGTTGTTAAAGGAAGACATTGAGGCCATATTTGAACAAGATCCTGCAGCAAGAAGTTATATTGAAGTGATATTAACCTATTCGGGGTTGCATGCTATTTGGGCACATAGATTAGCTCACGGGCTTTTTAAAAGAAAGTGGTTTTTTCTGGCACGTGTAATCTCACAAATTAGCCGATTCTTCACAGGGATTGAAATTCATCCGGGTGCGAAAATTGGCCGCCGATTTTTTATTGACCACGGAATGGGAATTGTTATTGGGGAAACGTGCGAAATTGGAGATAATGTAACAGTATATCAAGGAGTAACACTCGGAGGAACAGGGAAAGAAAAAGGAAAGCGTCACCCGACGATCGAAGACAATGTCTTAATTGCAACAGGTGCTAAAGTACTAGGGTCGATTACGATTCATGCGCACTCCAAAATTGGAGCGGGCTCAGTTGTGTTAAATGACGTCCCAGAAAACTCAACGGTTGTTGGTATCCCTGGCCGAGTCGTCATTCAAAATGGCGTCCGGATTCCAAAAGATTTGAATCATCAAGATTTACCAGATCCAGATGCAGAGCGTTTCAAACAGCTAGAGAAAGAAATTTTACACCTGCAAAATCAATTAAAGGAATTAAAAGAAGGGAAGATTCACCATGGCAATTAAGCTATATAACACGTTAACACGTCAAAAAGAGACGTTTGTACCGCTAGAAGAAAACAAAGTCAAAATGTACGTGTGCGGACCGACCGTGTATAACTATATTCATATTGGAAATGCGCGTCCTGCGATCGTATTTGATACGGTGCGCCGCTATTTAGAATTTAGAGGCTACGATGTAGAGTATGTCTCAAACTTCACAGATGTGGATGATAAATTAATTAAGGCAGCAAAAGAGTTAGGAGAAGATGTTCCAACGATCGCAAACCGCTTTATCGATGCCTACTTTGAAGATACGTCAGCTCTTGGATGCAAGCATGCCGATGTGCATCCACGCGTAACTGAAAATATGGATATCATTATTGAGTTCATCGATGAACTGGTGAAAAAAGGATATGCATATGAGTCAGAGGGTGATGTATACTATCGTACACGTAAGTTTGAAGGATACGGAAAATTATCACATCAGTCTATTGATGAATTGCAATCCGGTGCTCGTATCGAAGTTGGAGAAAAGAAAGAAGATCCATTAGACTTTACTCTTTGGAAAGCAACCAAAGATGGAGAGATCGCATGGGATAGCCCTTGGGGTCAAGGAAGACCAGGCTGGCATATCGAGTGCTCTGCGATGGCACGCAAGTATTTAGGTGATACAATTGATATCCACGCAGGCGGCCAGGATTTAGCTTTCCCTCATCACGAAAATGAAATTGCCCAATCAGAAGCGCTCACTGGGAAATCGTTTGCGAAATACTGGCTTCATAACGGATATATCAATATTGATAATGAAAAGATGTCTAAATCACTAGGGAACTTCGTGTTAGTTCATGACATTATTAAAAAGCATGATCCTTCCCTACTTCGATTCTTTATTTTATCTGTTCACTATCGTCACCCAATTAACTATAACGAAGAAATTTTAGAGAATACGCGCAAAGGGTTTGAGCGTCTGCAAACAGCTTACGGCAACTTAACTCACCGTCTAGAGGCAGCAACAAATCTTCAAGAAGATGCTTCAGAATGGTTCGAAAAGCTAAAAGAGCTTCGCGAAACGTTTGTTGAAGAGATGGATGATGATTTTAATACGGCAAATGCCATTTCTGTTCTGTTCGAGCTAGCAAAGCAAGCTAACTTGTATTTGTTAGAACAAACAACGTCTACAGATGTAATTGAAGCCTTTATTAAAGAGTTTAAAGAATTAGGTGCTGCAATAGGCATTACGTTTGGAGAAGCTGAACTTCTAGACGAAGAAATTGATCAATTGATCCAAGGTCGTATTCAGGCTCGTAAAGATCGTAATTTCCAATTAGCAGATCAAATTCGAGATGAATTAAAGGCTAAAAATATTATTTTAGAAGATACGGCGCAAGGAACAAGATGGAAAAGAGGATAATAGTGTTATGAGCAGCAGTAAATTAGATGTAAAACAGCTAAATAGCTTAGCTCTTGCTTATATGGGTGATGCGGTGTTTGATTTACATGTTCGCCGCCACCTGCTGGTGTTAGGGACAGTGCGCCCTAACCAGCTTCATAATAAAGCTAAAAAATATGTATCAGCAAAAGCACAAGCGCAAATCGTATATTATTTTAAAAATGAAAACTTTTTTACTGAAGAAGAAGAAGGTGTACTGCGCCGAGGACGCAATGCAAAGTCCGGTACAGTCCCTAAAAACACAGATGTGCAAACGTATCGCTACAGTACGGCATTTGAAGCGGTCGTAGGCTATTTGTATCTTTTAGGTGAAGAAGAAAGAATGATGGAACTTATTACTAAAGCTATCTCTTTCGTCGATGAAGGAGAGGGAGGAATGAATCATGGAACATGAATTTATCATTGGACGTAATCCGGTCCTAGAAGCCCTAAAGTCTGGGCGCGACATTAACAAACTATGGATTGCCGAAGGATCGCAAGGCGGTTCTATGGGGCAAATCACGCAGTTAGCAAAACGTAATGGTGTATTGGTGCAGTTTGTACCGAAAAAGAAAATTGAGCAAATGGTAGACGGTATTCATCAAGGAGTAGCTGCACAAGTTGCTGCTTATCAGTATGCAGAGTTAGATGATTTATTTAACTTAGCGGAAAAACGTAATGAAAGTCCGTTTTTTCTTCTGTTAGATGAGCTTGAAGATCCCCATAATTTAGGTTCTATTATGCGAACAGCTGATGCCGTTGGCGCACACGGTATTATTATTCCAAAGCGCCGTTCAGTTGGATTAACCGCCACTGTAGCTAAGGCCTCTACAGGAGCAATTGAACATGTTCCCGTAGCAAGGGTAACAAACCTATCAAGGACGATTGATGAATTAAAAGATCGAGGCGTATGGATTGTTGGAACAGATGCGAAAGAAAGCGATGATTACCGCAACTTAGATGGAGGTATGCCGCTTACGTTAGTGATTGGAAGCGAAGGAAAAGGCATGAGTCGTTTGATTCGTGAAAAATGCGACTTCCTTGTACAGCTTCCGATGGTTGGGCATGTTACATCGTTAAATGCATCTGTAGCAGCTAGTCTTCTCATGTATGAGGTTTACCGAAAACGCCATCCTCTAGGTGAATAAGAATGGATATTCTACTGGTGGATGGTTATAACATGATAGGTGCGTGGCCCGACCTAAGAAAGCTTAGAGATAATGATTTAGCCGGTGCTCGAGACCTGTTAATCGAAAAGATGGCAGAGTATCAAGCATATATGGGTTATCGTGTCATTATTGTCTTCGATGCTCATATGGTCGAAGGAATTGAAAAGAAGGCAAAAAATCATAAGGTTGACGTTGTATTTACAAGAGAAAATGAAACAGCGGATGAGTACATTGAAAAGCTGGCTCAAGAGCTAAACAATGTAAAGACACAGATTCATGTTGCTACATCTGATTTTACGGAGCAGTGGGCAATCTTTGGACAAGGTGCGCTTAGAATTTCTGCTCGAGAATTGTACAACGAAATTGAGCAAATTGAGAAACATATTAATCTTGATGTGAAGTCTATTCAAAATCAAAAGCCAGCGGCACGCATTCAACTTTCCAATCAAGTAGCCGAAATTTTCGAAAAATGGCGCCGGGGACAGCGGTGAGGTTATTGACGGTACGGAATTAGCTACTGTATAATATTTCTATCTACTGTGCGGTCGGGGGGATCGATATGGGCGATAATTATGGGAGAAAACTGCATGCTCATTTCGAACAACAAGAGGATGAAACAGTTGTCGATCTTGTGCATAAAGGCGATATTGACGCATTAGAGTATTTGATTCATAAATACAAAAACTTTGTGCGAGCAAAGGCGCGGTCATATTTTTTAATTGGGGCAGACCGTGAAGATATTGTACAAGAAGGTATGATAGGGTTATATAAGGCAATTAGAGATTTTAGAGAAGATAAGCTAACTTCGTTTAAAGCTTTTGCTGAACTTTGCATTACGAGGCAAATTATTACCGCTATTAAAACCGCAACAAGGCAAAAACATATTCCATTAAACTCTTATGTATCATTGGACAAGCCAATATATGATGAAGAGTCCGACCGAACCTTAATGGATGTTATTTCGGGGACAAAAGTAGCAAATCCAGAAGAGTTGCTCATTAATCGAGAGAAGTTTGATGATATTGAATTAAAGATGGCTGAACTGTTAAGTGATCTTGAGCGAAAAGTTCTCGTTCTTTATTTAGATGGTCAATCTTATCAAGAGATTTCAGAAGAGTTAAACCGCCACGTCAAATCCATCGATAATGCACTTCAGCGTGTGAAGAGGAAATTAGAGCGCTACCTCGAGATTCGTGAAATCACAATGTAGCCTTCTATCCTCATATTGACATGCTAAGAAAGTCTGTGATACTTTTTTATAGACATTATCACTCTATAGGTGGTTGACATTATGCGTAAAAAAGTTGTACTTGCGTGTGTGCAATGCGCTAGTCGTAACTATACGACTATGAAAAACACACAGCAAAACGAAGATCGTTTAGAAATGAAGAAGTTTTGCAAAACGTGTAACGCACATACGATTCATCGTGAAACAAAGTAGATCAATAATCTGCACAGACTAATACCCCTTTTAATTTATTGGAGGTTACAAACATGAACCGTGTAGGAAATTTCTTGCGTGATGTTGGGCGTGAGATGAAGAAGGTAAGTTGGCCTAAAAAAAATGAGCTAACTCGTTATACAATTACTGTTATTTCTACAGTTGTATTTATGACACTCTTTTTTGTAGTAGTTGATTACGGAATTTCGTCACTTATTCGTTTAATCCCTTGAATAAATTGACTTAAATCATGGTATAATAAAGCTAAATTATGTTTTTTTCAGAAAAGCCCGGAGACGGGTTTTTTAATTTGCTTTAAGAATGATTGTGCTAGGAGTCAACTATTTTCCTAGTGCGTTGTCTGTGCAATAGATTAGGACATCTTATTTTATAGTGAGCTGGGAGGGAAGGACGTATAGTCCTCAGAAATGGAGAAAAATTGGTATGTAGTCCATACTTATTCTGGATATGAAAATAAAGTAAAAACAAATTTAGAAAAGCGCGTAGAAACAATGGGTATGCAAGATAAAATTTTCCGCGTTGTTGTTCCTGAAGAAGAAGAAAGAGAAATTAAGAACAACAAAGAAAAGATTACAAAGAAAAAAGTATTTCCAGGGTACGTGTTAGTTGAAATCATCATGACGGATGATTCATGGTATGTAGTTCGTAATACACCTGGCGTTACGGGCTTTGTAGGTTCAGCAGGTTCTGGATCAAAGCCAACTGCTCTTCTACCAGAAGAAGTAGAAATGATCTTAAAACAAATGGGCATGGACGAGAAGCATGCTGACTTTGACTTTGAACTAAAAGAAACAGTATTAGTTCAAGAAGGTCCGTTTGCAAACTTCGAAGGTACCATTGAAGAAATCGATACAGATAAACGTAAAGTTAAGGTTCATGTGGATATGTTCGGAAGACAAACGCCAGTAGAGCTAGACTTTACACAAATTGAAAAAATATAATCTGTAAGACCTTGCAATTCATGAAGTTTAATGTTAATATTTCATAAGTCAGTATGTCTCAAAACTAGAGACTAAAACAACTATTTCTTTATTTTATATATAAAGAACATTGAGTGGGAGGGCATCGCCCTATTACCACATCACGGACTTAAGGAGGTGTGTCTCGTGGCTAAAAAAGTAATTAAACTTGTTAAGTTACAAATTCCTGCAGGTAAAGCAAATCCAGCGCCACCAGTTGGTCCTGCATTAGGTCAAGCCGGTGTTAATATCATGGGTTTCTGTAAGGAGTTTAACGCTCGCACAGCTGATCAAGCTGGTCTTATCATTCCTGTTGAAATCACGGTATTTGAAGACCGTTCATTTACATTTATTACGAAAACTCCACCTGCTGCTGTACTACTTAAGAAAGCGGCTGGTATTGAGTCTGGTTCTGGTGAACCAAACCGTAATAAAGTTGCAACAGTCAAGCGTGACAAAGTGCGTGAGATTGCTGAAACTAAAATGCCTGACTTAAACGCTGCTAGCGTTGAATCTGCAATGCGCATGGTAGAAGGTACAGCGCGCAGTATGGGAATCGTAGTTGAAGACTAATTCCATTTGATTGGGTGTTAGAAGGTTGCGAGAAATGGAAGTTTTCCTATGCTCGCAACCTTTATTAGTGGGAGGTTATTCCGTTAAAACCACATAAGGAGGAAACAAAAATGGCTAAAAAAGGTAAAAAGTACGTTGAAGCTGCTAAGCTTGTAGATCGTACACAAACTTATTCAGTACAAGAAGCGATTGAATTAGTAAAGAAAACAAACACAACTAAATTTGATGCAACTGTAGAAGTAGCATTCCGTTTAGGAGTTGACCCTAAGAAAGCTGACCAACAAATTCGTGGTGCAGTAGTACTACCAAACGGTACAGGTAAAACTCAACGTGTATTAGTATTCGCTAAAGGCGAAAAAGCTAAAGAAGCTGAAGCTGCAGGCGCTGACTACGTTGGCGATGCTGACTACATCAACAAAATCCAACAAGGTTGGTTCGAGTTCGATGTAATCGTAGCTACTCCAGACATGATGGGTGAAGTTGGTAAACTTGGTCGTGTATTAGGACCTAAAGGTTTAATGCCAAACCCTAAAACTGGTACAGTAACATTTGATGTTCAAAAAGCAGTTAACGAAATCAAAGCTGGTAAAGTAGAATACCGCGTTGATAAAGCGGGTAACATCCACGTACCAATTGGTAAAGTATCTTTCGAAGAGAGCAAGTTAGTTGAAAACTTCACTACAATCTTCGAAACTATGGTAAAAGCTAAGCCGGCAGCAGCAAAAGGCACATACATGAAGAACGTAGCTGTTACTTCAACAATGGGCCCTGGTATCAAAGTTGATACTGCTTCATTCTCTGCTTAATAAATTTGGAAATAAATCGGTGTTGACTTTTTGAAAGTCCCTGATTATAATAGATAATGTTGTTAAAAAGAATAACATTTGTACCGTAGACAGTAGGTGCTGCAAAGCTTAATTTCCTACCGAGGTGTGTGAGATAAATTAGTGAAACGTTATGGTTCGCTTACTACACCTCCATGTCTTTATTGTCATGGAGGTTTTTTATTGCACCTTGTCTGAGTGTACGGAAGGAAATCTACAGGAGGTGTAAAGATGAGCAACGTAATTGAACAAAAGAAACAAGTCGTAGACGAAATTGCTGAAAAACTTCAAGCGAGTAACTCAATAGTTGTCGTTGACTACCGTGGTTTGAATGTTGCTGAAGTTACTGAACTTCGTAAGCAATTACGTGAAGCAGGCATTGAGTTCAAAGTTTACAAAAACACTTTAACTCGCCGTGCTGTAGAAAAACTTGAACTAACAGATCTTAATGATGCGTTAGTAGGTCCAAATGCAATCGCATTTGGTGGAGAAGATGTTGTTGCTCCAGCTAAAATTCTAAACAACTTCGCGAAAGAACACGAAGCGTTAGAAATCAAAGCTGGTGTAATTGAAGGTAATGTTGCATCTGTTGAAGAAATTAAAGCACTTGCAGAACTACCATCTCGCGAAGGCTTACTTTCTATGTTGCTTAGCGTGCTTCAAGCTCCAATTCGCAACCTTGCTCTTGCTACAAAAGCTGTGGCAGATCAAAAAGAAGAACAAGGTGCATAATCTAGTCTGTTATATATAACACAATCACAAGGAGGAAATTAACAATGACTCAAGAACAAATCATTGAAGCAGTTAAAAATATGACTGTTTTAGAACTTAACGATTTAGTAAAAGCAATCGAAGAAGAATTTGGCGTAACTGCTGCTGCTCCTGTAGCTGTAGCTGGCGGTGCTGCTGGTGAAGCTGCTGCTGAGAAAACTGAATTTGACCTAGTACTTGAAAGTGCTGGCGGACAAAAAATCAAAGTTATCAAAGTAGTACGTGAAATCACTGGTCTTGGCTTAAAAGAAGCTAAAGAAATCGTTGATAACGCTCCAAAAGCTCTTAAAGAAGGTATTTCTAAAGAAGAAGCTGAAGAAGCAAAAGCTAAACTTGAAGAAGTTGGCGCTTCTGTAGAAGTTAAGTAATTATTGCTTAACAACTGATATAAAAAAGCTCGCTTGTACAAGCGAGCTTTTTTGCTTCTGTCATCCTTTTCATTTATAGTAAAGAAGAACATATTGATTAGGAGGTTCTATTTTGACAGAACATTATTTTTCTAATACACCATCGTCTGCAAGTAATGAAGAGCGCTTTTCATTTGAATTGAGAGGAACCTCTTTTTCATTTACGAGTGACCGCGGTGTTTTTTCAAAAAAAGAGGTCGATTTTGGATCGCGCCTGTTAATTGAAACGTTTCAAATGCCCGAGAGTCCCGGCCCGCTTCTGGATGTTGGATGCGGATATGGTCCAATTGGGTTGGCACTTGCAAAAGAGGACAGCCAAAGAAACGTTCATATGGTTGATGTTAATGAACGTGCATTAGCACTAGCTCAAAAAAATGCTGAAGTTAATTCAGTATCAAATGTTTCAATCTATCAAAGCTCTTGCTATGAAAATGTGAAGGAAACGAATTTTGCAGCTATTCTTAGTAATCCGCCGATCCGTGCGGGTAAAAAAGTTGTTCATGAAATTCTAGAAAAATCATTAGATCACCTTGCTGACCAAGGAGAGCTTTGGATTGTGATTCAGAAAAAGCAAGGAGCGCCATCTGCTCTTGCGAAATTAGAATCTCTATTTAATGAAGTAGAAGTAGTAGAAAAGAAAAAAGGGTATTATATCATATGTGCTAAAAAATGTTGACTAATATTTTTTAGTATGTTAGCATTATAAAATGCCAATATATAAATATTCCATATAAGCTCGGGTTATACATAAAATAAAAGGTATAATTTTGAATTATATGGGAAAAACTAATAAAATCAATAGTACGTTTTTATGAAATTGTGGTTTTCTATTTAAAGAGACCATTTTTCTTTTGTTCAATAATAAACATATGGTTTATTATATATTTTGAATAATAACGCTTGATTTGAGGGGTGAATCAGTTGACAGGTCAACTAGTTCAGTATGGACGCCACCGCCAACGCAGAAGTTATGCTCGTATTAGTGAAGTTTTAGAGTTACCGAACTTAATCGAGATTCAAACGGCTTCATACCAATGGTTTTTAGATGAAGGTTTACGAGAAATGTTCCAAGATATTTCTCCAATTGATGATTTTACAGGTAACTTATCACTAGAATTTATTGATTACAGCTTAGGTGAGCCAAAGTATTCAGTAGGAGAGTCTAAAGAACGTGATGTAACTTATGCAGCACCTCTTCGTGTTAAGGTGCGGTTAATTAATAAAGAAACAGGTGAAGTAAAAGACCAAGATGTGTTCATGGGAGATTTCCCATTGATGACCGAAACAGGTACCTTTGTAATTAACGGTGCTGAGCGTGTTATCGTATCACAGTTGGTTCGTTCACCAAGTGTTTACTATAGTGGAAAGCTTGATAAAAACGGTAAAAAAGGATATACAGCAACTGTTATCCCTAACCGTGGTGCATGGCTAGAATATGAAACTGATGCAAAAGATGTAGTATACGTGCGTATTGATCGTACTCGTAAACTGCCAGTAACAGTGCTGTTACGCGCGCTAGGTTTCGGTTCTGACCAAGAGATTATCGATTTAATCGGTGATAATGAATACATCCGTAATACGCTTGAAAAAGATAATACGGAAACAACGGAAAAAGCGCTATTAGAAATCTATGAGCGTTTACGTCCGGGTGAACCACCGACAGTTGAGAATGCGAAGTCTCTATTAGTATCTCGCTTCTTTGATCCAAAACGATATGACTTAGCGAACGTAGGTCGCTATAAAATTAATAAAAAGCTTCATATCAAACATCGCTTATTTAATCAAAAGCTAGCTGAAACATTAGTTGATCCTGAAACAGGTGAAATTATTGCAGAAAAAGGCGCAATGATTGACCGCCGTCTGCTAGATCGCTTGATTCCGATGCTTGAAGGTGGAGTAAACTTCAAAACTTATAGTCCGGTTGGTGGAGTAGTAGAAGACGATGTTACATTACAATCTATTAAGATTTATGCGCCAAATGATCCAGAAGGTGAAAAAATCATCACTGTATCAGGTAACGCATATGTAACAGAAGAAGTTAAAAATATCACACCTGCTGATATTTTAGCATCAATCAGTTACTTCTTTAACTTGCTTCATCAAGTAGGAGACACAGATGATATCGACCACTTAGGTAACCGTCGTCTGCGTTCTGTAGGTGAATTGTTACAAAACCAATTCCGTATCGGTTTATCTCGTATGGAACGTGTTGTTCGTGAAAGAATGTCAATTCAAGACACGAATACAATCACACCTCAACAATTAATTAATATTCGCCCAGTTATTGCGGCGATTAAAGAGTTCTTTGGAAGTTCTCAATTATCACAGTTCATGGATCAAACGAATCCATTAGGCGAATTGACGCACAAACGTCGTCTTTCAGCTCTAGGACCTGGTGGTTTAACGCGTGAGCGCGCTGGTTTCGAAGTGCGTGACGTTCACTACTCCCACTATGGCCGTATGTGCCCGATTGAAACACCAGAGGGTCCGAATATCGGGTTAATCAACTCACTATCTTCTTATGCAAAAGTAAACAAATTCGGTTTCATCGAAACACCTTACCGTCGTATCGATCCTGAAACAGGTAAAGTGACAGAGCGAATTGACTACTTAACAGCTGATGAAGAAGATAACTATGTTGTAGCCCAAGCGAACGCTCGTCTAGGTGATGATGGTTCATTCTTAGATGAAAATGTCGTTGCACGTTTCCGTGGAGAAAACACGGTTATCCGTCGCGATCGTTTAGACTATATGGATGTATCACCAAAACAAGTTGTATCTGCCGCTACAGCATGTATCCCATTCTTAGAGAACGATGACTCTAACCGTGCATTAATGGGTGCGAACATGCAACGTCAAGCAGTACCTTTATTAAATCCTGAAGCACCAATCGTAGGTACAGGTATGGAATACGTATCTGGTAAAGACTCTGGTGCAGCCGTGATTTGTAAATATCCTGGCGTTGTAGAGCGCGTAGAAGCAAAACAAATTTTTGTTCGCCGCTATGAAGAAGTAGACGGACAAAAAGTTAAAGGTAACTTAGATCAATACAAATTATTAAAATTTGTTCGTTCTAACCAAGGTACTTGTTACAACCAGCGTCCAATTGTTTCAGTTGGCGACGAAGTAGTAAAAGGTGAGATCTTAGCCGACGGTCCTTCAATGGAAAAAGGTGAGCTTGCTTTAGGACGAAACGTAATGGTTGGTTTCATGACATGGGATGGTTACAACTATGAGGATGCCATCATCATGAGTGAACGCCTTGTGAAAGACGATGTATATACGTCTGTTCATATTGAAGAATATGAATCTGAGTCTCGTGATACGAAGCTTGGACCTGAAGAAATTACGCGTGACATTCCAAACGTAGGTGAAGATGCGCTTCGCAACTTAGATGAGCGTGGAATCATCCGCATTGGTGCAGAAGTAAAAGACGGAGATCTTTTAGTTGGTAAAGTAACGCCAAAAGGTGTAACAGAACTAACAGCTGAAGAACGTCTTCTACACGCTATTTTCGGTGAAAAAGCGCGTGAAGTTCGTGATACTTCTCTTCGTGTACCGCACGGCGGCGGTGGAATCATTCTTGATGTTAAAGTCTTCAACCGTGAAGATGGCGACGAATTACCACCAGGTGTAAACCAATTAGTCCGTGTATATATTGTTCAGAAGCGTAAAATTTCTGAAGGTGACAAAATGGCCGGTCGTCACGGTAACAAAGGTGTAATTTCACGTATTTTACCTGAAGAAGATATGCCTTACCTACCAGACGGTACGCCAATTGACATCATGTTAAACCCATTAGGGGTACCATCTCGTATGAACATCGGTCAGGTGCTAGAGCTTCATTTAGGTATGGCTGCTCGTAAGCTTGGCATTCACGTTGCGTCTCCAGTATTTGATGGTGCGCGTGAGGAAGATGTTTGGGCAACAATCGAAGAAGCTGGCATGTCTCGTGATGCTAAAACAGTTCTATATGATGGTCGAACAGGTGAACCATTCGATAACCGTGTATCAGTAGGAATCATGTACATGATCAAACTTGCTCACATGGTAGACGATAAACTTCACGCTCGTTCTACTGGACCATACTCACTTGTTACACAACAACCACTTGGTGGTAAAGCGCAGTTCGGTGGACAGCGTTTTGGTGAGATGGAGGTATGGGCACTTGAAGCATACGGTGCTGCTTACACATTACAAGAGATCTTAACAGTGAAATCAGATGACGTAGTAGGTCGTGTGAAAACATACGAAGCAATTGTTAAAGGTGAAAACATTCCAGAACCTGGCATACCTGAATCGTTCAAAGTATTAATTAAAGAACTACAAAGTTTAGGTATGGATGTGAAGATGCTTTCTGCTGACGAGCAAGAAATTGATATCATGGACTCAGAAGAGGACCATGAGCAACCAACAGAATCAATTATTGCAGATAACGAAGAAAGCCTTTCTGAAGGACAAAAAGATCCTGTCACAAAAGAGTAAGGAATTACTTTCATATAAACGTTAAGGGAAAAAACCTGTAGATTAAAAGGGAGGTAGGCTCCTTGCTAGATGTAAATAACTTTGAGTATATGAAAATCGGTCTAGCTTCGCCAGATAAAATTCGTTCTTGGTCGTACGGTGAGGTAAAAAAACCTGAAACGATCAACTACCGTACGTTAAAACCTGAAAAAGACGGCTTATTCTGTGAGCGTATTTTTGGTCCACAAAAGGACTGGGAATGTCACTGCGGAAAATATAAGCGCGTTCGTTATAAAGGTGTTGTATGTGATCGTTGTGGCGTAGAAGTTACGCGCGCAAAAGTTCGTCGTGAACGCATGGGTCACATCGAGCTAGCTGCACCTGTTTCTCATATTTGGTACTTTAAAGGTATTCCTAGCCGCATGGGACTTGTCTTAGACATGTCCCCTCGTGCGCTAGAGGAAATCATTTATTTTGCTTCTTATGTAGTAACAGATGCTGGTGATACACCACTTGAAAAGAAACAGCTTTTATCAGAGAAAGAATACCGTGCGTATCGTGAGAAGTACGGACAAACTTTCCATGCAGCAATGGGTGCTGAAGCTGTTAAAAAATTATTGCATGACATCGATCTTGATAAAGAAGTAGATGCTTTGAAAGAAGAATTGAAAACTGCTCAAGGTCAACGTCGTACACGTGCTATTAAACGTTTAGAAGTACTAGAGGCTTTCCGTCATTCTGGTAACGAACCTTCTTGGATGATTTTAGACGTTCTACCGGTTATTCCGCCAGAACTTCGTCCAATGGTTCAATTAGATGGTGGACGCTTTGCTACGTCTGATCTAAATGATTTATATCGCCGTGTAATTAACCGTAACAACCGCTTAAAGCGTTTATTAGACCTTGGAGCTCCTAGCATTATCGTTCAAAACGAAAAGCGTATGCTTCAAGAAGCTGTAGATGCATTAATCGATAATGGTCGTCGCGGCCGTCCGGTAACAGGACCAGGTAACCGTCCATTAAAATCTCTTTCTCACATGTTAAAAGGTAAGCAAGGTCGCTTCCGTCAAAACTTATTAGGTAAACGTGTTGACTACTCTGGCCGTTCGGTAATCGTTGTAGGTCCGAACTTAAAGATGTATCAATGTGGTCTTCCAAAAGAAATGGCGTTAGAGCTTTTCAAACCTTTCGTAATGAAAGAGCTTGTTGAACGCGGTTTAGCTCATAACATCAAGAGTGCAAAACGTAAAATTGAACGTGTGCAACCTGAAGTATGGGACGTATTAGAATCGGTTATTAAAGAGCATCCAGTTCTTTTAAACCGTGCACCAACGCTACACAGACTAGGTATTCAAGCGTTTGAACCTACGCTTGTAGAAGGTCGCGCTATCCGTCTTCACCCGCTTGTATGTACAGCATATAACGCTGACTTTGACGGTGACCAAATGGCGGTTCACGTTCCATTATCTGCAGAAGCACAAGCAGAAGCACGTATCTTAATGCTTGCTGCTCAAAATATCTTGAACCCTAAAGATGGTAAACCAGTTGTTACACCTTCACAGGATATGGTATTAGGTAACTACTACTTAACACTTGAGCGTGAAGAGGCAGTTGGAGAAGGTATGGTGTTCAAAGATACCAACGAAGCACTATTAGCGTACCAAAACGGTTATGTGCATCTTCATACACGTGTAGCTGTGTATGCAGGTTCTTTAAACAACGAAACGTTTACAGAAGCACAAAATCAACAATTGCTTGTTACAACGGTTGGTAAATTAGTTTTCAACGAAATTTTACCAAAATCGTTCCCATACATTAACGAACCAACAAGAGAAAACTTAGAAGTGAAAACTCCTGAGAAGTACTTTGTTGAAAAAGGTGCAGATGTGAAGGAATTCATCAAGAATCAACCGGCTATCGCACCGTTCAAGAAAAAAATCTTAGGTAATATCATCGCTGAAGTATTTAAACGTTTCAAAATTACTGAGACTTCTAAAATGCTTGACCGTATGAAAGACCTAGGTTTCAAATATTCTACTAAAGCTGGTATTACAGTTGGTGTAGCTGATATCGTGGTTTTAGGAGAAAAAGAAGTTATCTTAACAGAAGCGCAAGCTAAAGTAGATAACGTCCTAAAACAATTCCGTCGCGGTTTAATTACTGAAGATGAGCGTTATGATCGTGTTATCTCTGTATGGAGCAGTGCGAAAGACGTTATCCAAGGTAAATTAATGGCATCATTAGACAAACGCAACCCAATCTTCATGATGAGTGACTCTGGTGCCCGTGGTAACGCATCTAACTTCACTCAGCTTGCAGGTATGCGTGGACTAATGGCCAACCCGTCTGGTCGTATCATTGAGTTACCAATCAAATCTAGTTTCCGTGAAGGTTTAACAGTATTAGAGTACTTTATCTCTACCCATGGTGCACGTAAAGGTCTTGCCGATACGGCTCTTAAAACAGCTGACTCAGGTTACCTTACTCGTCGTCTGGTTGACGTGGCACAAGACGTTATCGTACGTGATGACGACTGTGGTACAGACCGCGGTATTTTGGCTGTTGCAATCAAAGAAGGAACAGAAGAAATTGAGAAACTTGATGAGCGTCTAATTGGACGTTATGCAAGAAAAACAGTACTTCACCCAGGAACAAACGAAGTGTTAGTGAAAGAAAACGAACTAATTACAGAAGACCTAGCTGAAACAATTGTGGATGCTGGTGTTGAAGAAGTATGGATTCGTTCTGCATTCACTTGTAACACTCGCCACGGTGTATGTAAAAAATGTTACGGTCGTAACCTTGCAACTG
Organism: Priestia sp. MDV22-iso46; assembly: GCF_058629175.1. Lineage (NCBI taxonomy): Bacteria > Bacillati > Bacillota > Bacilli > Caryophanales > Bacillaceae > Priestia > Priestia sp. MDV22-iso46. The sequence continues at coordinate 31,769 of NZ_JBZVWT010000015.1, read as the reverse complement.
GTTCAGAAGTTGAAGTGGGTGAAGCAGTTGGTATCATCGCTGCTCAATCTATCGGTGAGCCAGGTACACAGTTAACGATGCGTACATTCCATACAGGTGGGGTTGCTGGAGACGATATCACTCAAGGTTTACCGCGTATCCAAGAGATCTTCGAAGCGCGTAACCCTAAAGGTCAAGCCGTTATTTCTGAAATTGAAGGTACAATTGCCGGCATTTCTGAAGGACGCGATCGTCAACATGAAATTACTGTTCAAGGAGAGATTGAAACTCGTTCTTACACAGCTCCGTACAGTGCACGTCTGAAAGTTATTGAAGGACAGCGCATTGCACGTGGTCAAGAATTAACAGAAGGTTCAATTGATCCTAAAGAATTACTAAAAGTAAAAGACATCACGGCTGTACAAGAGTACTTGCTTCGTGAGGTGCAAAAAGTATACCGTATGCAAGGGGTAGAAATTGGAGATAAACACGTAGAGGTAATGGTTCGCCAAATGCTTCGTAAAGTGCGCGTAATGGATTCAGGAGATACAGATGTATTACCAGGTTCATTACTTGATATTCACCAATTCACTGATGCAAATGAAAAAGTATTACTTGAAGGCAATCGTCCAGCGACAGGCCGTCCTGTATTACTTGGTATTACAAAAGCATCTCTTGAAACTGATTCCTTCTTATCTGCTGCATCATTCCAAGAAACAACGCGTGTTCTTACGGATGCTGCAATCAAAGGAAAACGTGATGAGTTGCTTGGACTTAAAGAGAATGTTATCATTGGTAAGCTAGTTCCGGCTGGTACAGGTATGACGAGATATCGTAATGCTGAACCGATCAAAAACCAAGCTGAAGAAACGGTAACAATCGACTAATTATAAAATCATTACTCTAGAATGGATGTTTTTTAAAAAAACTACAAAACGTTAGTTGACATCCATTCTAGGGAATGATACTATATCAAAGGTGCTCCTATAAACTACCTGTTACTTTGGAGGATATGATAATGTCTTATGAAAAAGTATTACAGGCTGATCATATTATTGTAGGAACAAAGCAGACGGTGAAAGCATTAAAAAAAGGTACAGTAAAGGAAGTCATCATTGCTGAAGACGCTGATTTTTATGTCACATCTATTGTGGCAAAAACGGCACAGCAAGAAAACGTTCCGTATACGTATGTCCCTTCTATGCGAAAGCTTGGTCAAGCTTGTAGGATAGAAGTTAACGCTGCAACTGTTGCAATTATTAGTTAACACGTTTTTGAACTTTTAGTTTCAAAGACTTTGTTTTTTGCTAAAAAATGAACCACCTGGATGTGTGGTCTTACAAAAGGCGAAAGGAGGAAAATTTAAATGCCTACTATTAACCAATTAATCCGTAATGGTCGCGTGAGTAAAGGTAAAAAATCTGACTCACCTGCTTTAAACAGAGGTTACAACAGCTTCAAAAAAGCTCAAACTAACCAATCTTCTCCACAAAAACGTGGTGTATGTACACGTGTGGGTACTATGACACCGAAGAAACCGAACTCGGCTCTTCGTAAATATGCTCGTGTACGTTTAACAAACGGTATCGAGGTAACAGCTTATATCCCAGGTATTGGTCACAACTTACAAGAACACAGCGTGGTACTTATCCGCGGTGGACGTGTAAAAGATTTACCAGGGGTACGTTACCATATCGTACGTGGTGCACTTGATACTGCTGGTGTGGATGGCCGTATGCAAGGTCGTTCTAAATATGGTACTAAGCGACCAAAAGCAGCTAAAAAATAATAGCTTAACAATTAATAGATAAACTTTTAAAAGTGAAAGGAGGAAGTAGAATGCCACGTAAGGGACCTGTTGCAAAAAGAGACGTATTACCAGATCCGATTTACAATTCTAAGCTTGTATCTCGCTTAATCAACAAAATGATGCTTGATGGAAAGCGCGGTAAGTCACAAGCTATTCTTTATAGAGCATTCGATTTAGTACAAGAGCGCAGTGGTAAAGAAGCTATGGAAGTATTCGACCAAGCTCTTAAAAACATCATGCCTGTACTAGAAGTTAGAGCACGCCGTGTAGGGGGTTCTAACTACCAAGTTCCTGTAGAAGTACGTCCAGAGCGTCGTACTACTCTAGGTCTTCGTTGGTTAGTAAACTATGCTCGTCTTCGTGGAGAAAAAACGATGGAAGAGCGTTTAGCTAACGAAATCCTTGATGCAGCTAACAACACTGGTGCTGCAGTTAAGAAACGTGAAGATACTCACAAAATGGCAGAAGCTAATAAAGCATTTGCTCATTACCGTTGGTAATCTTTTAACGAAACTTTTTGAAAAACAAACTAAAATATGGAAGGAGAAATACCTAAGATGGCAAGAGAGTTCTCCTTAGAAAACACTCGTAATATTGGGATCATGGCTCACATTGATGCTGGTAAAACAACAACAACTGAGCGTGTTCTTTATTATACTGGCCGTATCCATAAAATTGGTGAAACTCATGAAGGAGCTTCACAAATGGACTGGATGGAGCAAGAGCAAGAACGTGGTATCACTATCACGTCTGCTGCGACAACTGCTTCTTGGAAAGGTCACCGCGTTAACATCATCGATACTCCTGGACACGTAGACTTCACTGTTGAAGTTGAGCGTTCATTACGTGTACTTGATGGCGCTGTGGCAGTTCTTGATGCTCAATCTGGTGTTGAGCCTCAAACAGAAACAGTATGGCGTCAAGCGACTACGTACGGTGTTCCCCGTGTCGTATTCGTTAACAAAATGGACAAAATTGGTGCTGACTTCTTGTACTCTGTAAAAACGATCCACGATCGTTTAGGTGCAAATGCTCACCCAATCCAATTACCAATTGGTGCTGAAGATGAGTTCGAAGCAATCATTGACCTAGTGGAAATGAAAGCATACTTCTACGAAGATGACTTAGGTACTCGTTCAGAAGCTCGTGAAATTCCTGAGGAATACAAAGAGCAAGCTGAAGAATACCGTGCAAGCTTAGTAGAAGCTGTTGCAGAACTTGACGAAGAATTAATGATGAAGTACTTAGACGAAGGCGAGCTTACAGTTGAAGAACTAAAAGCTGGTATCCGTAAAGGTACTTGTGACGTTGAATTCTACCCAGTTATCTGTGGTTCAGCATTCAAAAACAAAGGTGTACAATTAATGCTAGATGCGGTAATTGATTACCTACCATCTCCAGTTGATGTACCAGCAATCCAAGGTATCGTACCTGAAACAGAAGAAGAAGTTACGCGTGAGTCTAGCGACAACGCTCCTTTCTCAGCATTAGCGTTCAAAGTTATGACGGACCCTTATGTTGGTAAATTAACGTTCTTCCGTGTTTACTCTGGTGTACTAAGCTCTGGTTCATACATCAAAAACTCTACAAAAGGTAAGCGTGAGCGTGTAGGTCGTATCCTACAAATGCATGCTAACTCTCGTGAAGAGATTTCTGAAGTATACGCTGGAGATATCGCGGCAGCTGTAGGATTAAAAGATACTTCTACTGGTGATACTCTATGTGACGAAAAGAGTCTTGTAATTCTTGAGTCTATGGAATTCCCAGAGCCAGTTATCTCTTTATCTGTTGAGCCAAAATCAAAAGCTGACCAAGATAAAATGACTACAGCTCTTCAAAAGTTACAAGAAGAAGATCCAACTTTCCGTGCGGAAACTAATACAGAGACTGGTCAAATCATCATCTCTGGTATGGGTGAGCTTCACCTTGATATCATCGTTGACCGTATGCGTCGCGAATTCAAAGTAGAAGCAAACGTTGGTGCTCCTCAAGTAGCTTACCGTGAAACTTTCCGCGCTGGTGCGAAAGTTGAAGGTAAATTCGCTCGTCAATCTGGTGGTCGTGGACAATTCGGTCACGTTTGGATTGAGTTCGAACCTAACGAAGAAGGAAAAGGCTTTGAATTTGAGAACAAAATCGTTGGTGGTGTAGTTCCACGTGAATACATCCCTGCAGTTCAAGCTGGTCTTGAAGATGCATTACAAAACGGTGTTCTTGCTGGTTATCCATTAATCGATATCAAAGCTGCTTTAGTTGATGGATCTTACCATGACGTTGACTCAAGTGAGATGGCGTTTAAAATTGCCGCTTCTATGGCTCTTAAAAACGCAGTATCAAAATGTAACCCAGCTATCCTTGAACCAATGATGAAGGTTGAAGTTGTTATCCCTGACGAATACTTAGGAGATATCATGGGTGACATTACGTCTCGTCGTGGACGTGTAGAAGGTATGGAAGCACGCGGTAACGCTCAAGTTGTACGTGCATTCGTTCCACTTTCTGAAATGTTTGGTTATGCAACTGCATTACGTTCAAACACTCAAGGTCGCGGAACATATTCTATGCACTTCGATCACTACGAAGAAGTTCCTAAATCAATTTCAGAAGAAATTATTAAAAAAAATAAAGGTGAATAATTGATTTTCACTCTTTATTGAAGTATAACTACTTATGTACGCTGTGAAAGTGGAGCTCATTCCCTTTCACGGCCTCATAAAACATAAACTACATGAATTTTAAGGAGGATTTTCGAATGGCTAAGGAAAAATTCGACCGTTCAAAAACACATGCCAATATCGGTACAATTGGTCACGTTGACCATGGTAAAACAACTTTAACAGCTGCTATCACTACTGTTCTTGCTAAGAAAAGTGGTAAAGGTGCAGCAATGGCTTACGATATGATCGACGCTGCTCCAGAAGAGCGCGAGCGTGGAATCACAATCTCAACTGCACACGTTGAGTATGAAACTGACACTCGTCACTATGCACACGTTGACTGCCCAGGACATGCTGACTATGTTAAAAACATGATCACTGGTGCTGCTCAAATGGATGGCGGTATCTTAGTAGTATCTGCTGCTGATGGTCCAATGCCACAAACTCGTGAGCACATCCTTCTTTCTCGTCAAGTAGGTGTACCTTACCTAGTTGTATTCTTAAACAAATGTGACATGGTAGACGACGAAGAGCTACTTGAATTAGTAGAAATGGAAGTACGTGACCTTCTTTCTGAATACGACTTCCCTGGTGACGATGTACCAGTAATCAAAGGTTCTGCTCTTAAAGCTCTTGAAGGCGACGCTGATTGGGAAGCTAAAATCATCGAGCTTATGGACGCTGTTGATGAGTACATCCCAACTCCAGAACGTGACACTGAAAAACCATTCATGATGCCAGTTGAGGACGTATTCTCAATCACTGGTCGTGGTACAGTTGCTACAGGTCGTGTAGAGCGTGGACAAGTTAAAGTTGGTGACGTTATCGACATCATCGGTTTAACTGAAGAGCCAAAATCTACTACTGTAACAGGTGTAGAAATGTTCCGTAAGCTTCTTGACTATGCTGAAGCTGGCGACAACATCGGTGCTTTACTTCGTGGTGTAGCACGTGAAGAAATCCAACGTGGACAAGTATTAGCTAAACCAGGCTCAATCACTCCACACACTAAATTTACTGCTGAAGTATACGTTCTTTCTAAAGACGAAGGTGGACGTCACACTCCATTCTTCACAAACTACCGTCCACAGTTCTACTTCCGTACAACTGATGTAACTGGTATTTGTAACTTACCTGAAGGCGTAGAAATGGTAATGCCTGGCGACAACATCGAAATGACTGTTGAACTTATCGCTCCAATCGCGATTGAAGAAGGTACTAAATTCTCAATCCGTGAAGGTGGACGTACAGTAGGCGCTGGCGTTGTAGCTAAAATCAGCGAGTAATTTCTCGTTTCAGTAAAGGGAGTAGGGTAACCTACTCCTTTTTTATTTGGTGATAAAAGGTAAAGATAGTTTTTACTATTACACTTGCAAAATGATCTCCTTTTATATATAATGAAAAAAGTGTGCGACACATGAAAAAGTTTTTTAACTTTATTGTTGCAATATGAACCCATTTTTAGTATAATAAAAATGTTGGTCTTTGACTGCGATGATGCGGAAGGTTGCCGACACACCCGGCCGCTTTGCCATGGCGAGTGTGGGGAAATTTCCGCGGAGAATGTCTATTGTAAAATAGGCGAAAAAGGAGGGAAAATAATGGCAAAAGAAAAAATTCGCATTCGTTTAAAAGCATATGATCACAGAATTCTTGATCAATCTGCTGAGAAAATCGTAGAAACTGCAAAACGTTCTGGTGCGGCTGTATCTGGTCCGATTCCATTACCGACTGAAAAATCAATTTATACAATTCTACGTGCAGTACACAAATATAAAGATTCTCGTGAGCAGTTCGAAATGCGCACGCATAAACGCTTAATTGATATCGTGAATCCAACACCACAAACTGTTGATTCATTAATGCGTTTAGACTTACCATCTGGTGTAGATATCGAAATTAAACTTTAATTTAAAATAAAGAATGAAAAGATACTTAGGAGGTGTGACTAATGGCCAAAGGAATCTTAGGAAGAAAGATCGGTATGACTCAAGTATTTGCTGAAAATGGTGACTTGATCCCAGTAACAGTAATTGAAGCTTCTGCTAACGTAGTTCTTCAAGTTAAAAACGCTGAGACAGACGGTTACGAAGCAATCCAATTAGGTTTCGAAGATATCCGTGAAAAACTATCTAACAAACCTGCAAAAGGACATGCTACTAAAGCTAATACTGCTCCTAAGCGCTTCATCCGTGAGTTACGCGGTGTGGACGCTTCAGCATATGAAGTTGGTCAAGAAGTCAAGGTTGATATTTTCGCAGAAGGCGATGTAATTGATGTAACAGGAATCTCAAAAGGTAAAGGTTTCCAAGGTGCTATTAAACGCCACGGACAATCTCGCGGACCTATGTCTCATGGTTCTCGCTACCACCGTCGCCCAGGTTCAATGGGTCCTGTAGCTCCAAACCGCGTATTCAAAGGTAAATTATTACCAGGACGCATGGGTGGAGAGCGCATCACTGTGCAAAACTTATCAATCGTTAAAGTTGACGCAGAACGCAATCTTTTATTAGTAAAAGGTAACGTGCCAGGAGCTAGAAAATCTCTAGTTACTGTTAAATCTGCAGTTAAATCTAAATAATAATTCTTCGAGAAAGGAGGAATAACCAATGCCAAAAGTAGCATTGTTTAACCAAAACGGTGAAAACGTTGGAGAAATCGAACTTCAAGATGCCGTTTTCGGTATCGAACCAAACAACAAAGTACTTTTCGACGCGATCGTAATGCAACGCGCATCTCAACGTCAAGGTACTTCTAAAGTTAAAAATCGTTCTGAAGTAAGAGGCGGTGGCCGTAAGCCATGGCGTCAAAAAGGTACTGGTCGTGCTCGTCAAGGATCTATCCGTTCTCCACAATGGCGTGGTGGTGGCGTAGTATTTGGTCCAGTTCCAAGAAGCTATAGCTACAAATTACCTAAAAAAGTTCGTCGTTTAGCAATTAAGTCTGCATTATCAACTAAAGTTCAAGATAACAGCATCGTTGTTCTTGAAGCTCTTTCTTTTGATGCTCCAAAAACAAAAGAAATGGTAGCAGTTCTTAAAAACCTAACAGTAGAACGCAAAGCATTAGTAGTAACTGCTGATCTTAACGAAAACGTTGCACTTTCAGCACGTAATATTCCTGGTGTAACAGTTGTTGCAGCTAATGGTTTAAGCGTATTAGACGTTATGAACCATGATAAGCTTGTAATCACTAAAGACGCAGTTGAAAAAGTAGAGGAGGTGCTTGCATAATGAAAGATCCTCGTGATATTATTAAGCGCCCCGTAATTACAGAACGTTCAACAGACTTAATGGCTGAGAAAAAATATACGTTTGATGTTGATGTAAGAGCTAATAAAACTGAGGTTAAAGATGCTATCGAAAAAATCTTTGACGTAAAAGTTGAAAAAGTAAACATCATGAACTACAAAGGTAAATTCAAGCGTGTAGGTCGCTACAGTGGTCTTACTAACCGTCGTCGTAAAGCGGTAGTAACACTAACTCAAGAGAGCAACGAAATCGAATTCTTCGAAGCTTAAGATTACTAGAGAAGGAGGGAAATTGAGATGGCGATTAAAAAGTATAAACCAACCTCAAATGGTCGTCGTGGCATGTCAGTTTCTGATTTCGCTGAAATTACTACTGACAAACCAGAAAAATCGTTACTTGCACCTGTCAAGAGAAAAGGTGGTCGTAACAACCAAGGTAAATTGACTGTTCGTCACCAAGGTGGTGGGCACAAGCGTCAATACCGTATCATCGATTTTAAACGCGATAAAGATGGAATACCTGGACGCGTTGCTACAATCGAATATGATCCAAACCGTTCAGCTAACATCGCATTAATTCATTATGCTGATGGTGAAAAACGTTACATCCTTGCTCCTAAAAACCTAAAAGTAGGTTTAGAAGTTATGTCAGGTCCTGAAGCTGACATTAAAGTAGGTAACGCGCTTCCTTTAGCTAACATTCCTGTTGGTACAGTAGTACACAACATCGAATTGAAACCTGGTAAAGGTGGACAATTAGTTCGTTCTGCAGGTACATCTGCTCAAGTACTTGGTAAAGAAGGTAAATACGTATTAGTACGTTTAACTTCTGGTGAAGTACGCATGATTCTTGCAACTTGTCGTGCAACTGTAGGTCAAGTTGGTAACGAACAACACGAGTTAATCAACATCGGTAAAGCCGGTCGTTCTCGTTGGTTAGGTATCCGTCCAACTGTACGTGGTTCTGTAATGAACCCTAACGATCACCCACACGGTGGTGGTGAAGGACGTGCTCCAATCGGACGTAAGTCTCCAATGAGTCCATGGGGTAAACCAACACTTGGTTACAAAACTCGTAAGAAGAAAAACAAATCCGATAAATTTATCGTTCGTCGTCGTAAAAAATAACGGGATTGAGCTACGGTTCAAACGAACCGTAGGACAATCACGAAGGGAGGTTCATTTATGGGTCGCAGCTTAAAGAAAGGACCTTTTGTAGATGACCATTTAATCAACAAAATTGAGAAGTTAAACGAAACTGACAGCAAGCAAGTAGTAAAAACTTGGTCTCGTCGTTCAACTATCTTCCCTCAGTTCATTGGTCATACAATTGCTGTATATGACGGTCGTAAACATGTACCAGTTTATGTTACTGAAGACATGGTAGGTCACAAACTTGGTGAATTCGCACCATCTCGTACTTACAAAGGTCACGCAAGTGATGATAAGAAAACAAGACGCTAATATGAGAGGAGGCTTTTAAATGCAAGCTAAAGCTGTCGCGAGAACAGTACGTATTGCTCCTCGTAAAGTTCGTTTAGTTGTAGATTTAATTCGAGGTAAGCAAGTGGGTGAAGCGCTAGCAGTGCTACTTCACACGCCAAAGGCTGCTTCTCCAGTCGTTGAGAAAGTATTAAAATCTGCTATTGCCAATGCAGAACACAATTATGAAATGGACGCTAACAATTTAGTTATTACTGACGCTTTTGTTAACGAAGGTCCAACTTTAAAACGTTTCCGTCCACGCGCTATGGGACGTGCAAGCCAAATCAACAAGCGCACAAGCCACATCACAATCGTGGTATCAGAAAAGAAGGAGGGATAATTCATGGGTCAAAAGGTAAATCCGGTCGGTCTTCGCGTCGGTGTCATCCGTGATTGGGAATCAAGATGGTTCGCTGGCAAAGACTACGCTGACTTATTACATGAAGACTTAAAAGTACGTGAATATATCGCTAAACGTTTAAACGATGCAGCTGTTTCTAAAGTTGAAATCGAACGCGCTGCTAACCGCTTAAACGTAACGATCCACACTGCAAAACCTGGTATGGTAATTGGTAAAGGTGGTACTGAAGTAGAATCACTTCGTAAAGCTCTTAACCAATTAACAGGCAAGCGTGTACACATTAACATCCTTGAAATTAAACGAGCAGATTTAGATGCTAAACTAGTAGCTGAAAACATCGCTCGCCAACTTGAGAACCGTGTATCATTCCGTCGTGCTCAAAAGCAAGCTATTCAACGTAGTATGCGTGCTGGCGCACAAGGTATCAAAACAATGGTATCTGGTCGTTTAGGCGGAGCTGATATTGCTCGTTCTGAATATTACAGTGAAGGTACAGTTCCACTTCATACACTTCGCGCTGATATTGACTATGCTCACGCTGAAGCAGATACTACTTATGGTAAACTTGGTGTGAAAGTATGGATCTATCGTGGAGAGGTTCTTCCTACTAAAAAGAAAACTGAGGAAGGAGGAAAATAATTATGTTATTACCAAAACGCGTTAAATATCGTCGCGAACACCGCGGAAAAATGCGTGGACGCGCTAAAGGTGGTACGGAAGTACATTTCGGTGAATTCGGTTTACAAGCTACTGAAGCTTCTTGGATTACAAACCGTCAAATCGAAGCTGCTCGTATCGCAATGACTCGTTACATGAAACGTGGCGGTAAAGTATGGATTAAAATTTTCCCTTCTAAACCTTATACTGCTAAGCCTCTAGAAGTCCGAATGGGTTCTGGTAAAGGTGCTCCTGAAGGTTGGGTAGCAGTTGTTAAACCTGGAAAAGTAATGTTTGAAATTTCAGGTGTATCTGAAGAGGTTGCACGTGAAGCTTTACGTTTAGCTGCACACAAGCTACCTGTAAAATGTAAGTTTGTAAAACGTGAAGAAATTGGTGGTGATTCTAATGAAAGCTAATGAAATTCGTGACCTTACCACTGCTGAAATTGAACAAAAAGTTAAGGCTTTAAAAGAAGAGTTGTTTAACCTTCGTTTCCAATTAGCGACTGGACAATTAGAGAATACTACTCGTATTCGCGAAGTGCGCAAATCGATCGCTCGTATGAAAACTGTAGTTCGTGAAAGAGAGATTGCTGCTAATAAATAATTAAGTCTGAGAGGAGGCTTTCAGAATGAGTGAACGCAACCAACGTAAAGTTTACACTGGCCGCGTAGTTTCTGACAAAATGGATAAGACTGTTACTGTTCTTGTTGAAACTTACAAAAAGCATTCGCTTTATGGCAAGCGTGTAAAATACTCAAAGAAATTCAAAGCTCACGATGAAAACAATACAGCTCAACTAGGCGATATCGTGAAGATCATGGAAACTCGTCCGTTATCAGCTACTAAACGTTTCCGTCTAGTAGAAGTTGTAGAAAAAGCTGTTATCATCTAATAGTTAAGATAGATCGGATAAGAATGATTCATCCGAAGGGAGGTTTCGTACATGATTCAACAAGAATCTCGTTTAAAAGTTGCAGACAACTCTGGTGCACGTGAGGTACTTACTATTAAAGTACTTGGTGGTTCAGGTCGCAAGACAGCAAACATTGGTGATGTTATCGTTTGTACGGTGAAACAAGCAACACCAGGAGGCGTTGTTAAAAAAGGTGACGTTGTTAAAGCTGTTGTTGTACGTACAAAAAGTGGTGTTCGCCGTACTGACGGTTCTTACATCCGTTTCGACGAAAATGCTTGCGTAATCATCCGTGACGACAAAGGACCACGTGGTACTCGTATCTTCGGACCAGTTGCTCGTGAATTACGTGATAACAACTTCATGAAGATCGTATCATTAGCTCCAGAAGTTATCTAATTGATATATAGAACAAATACAAAATGCCTTTTAAGGAGGTGCGAATAGGATGCATGTTAAAAAGGGCGACAAAGTAGTGGTTATCTCTGGTAAAGACAAAGGTAAGCAAGGTGAAGTACTTGCAGCTTTCCCAAAGAAAGACCGTGTACTTGTTGAAGGCGTGAACGTTGTTAAAAAACACTCTAAACCTTCTCAAGTAAATCCACAAGGTGGAATCGTTAGCCAAGAGGCACCTATCCACGTATCAAACGTAATGCCGTTGGATCCTAAATCTGGTGAGCCAACTCGTGTTGGGTACCAAGTTATCGATGGCAAAAAGGTACGTGTAGCAAAAAAATCTGGTGAAACTTTAGATAAATAATTAATGAAATGTGAAGGGAGGTTTAGTTCACATGAACCGTCTTAAAGAGAAATTTACAAAAGAGATTACTCCTGCTCTAGTTAGCAAGTTTAATTATGAATCTGTAATGCAAGTGCCAAAAATCGACAAGATCGTAATCAACATGGGTATCGGTGATGCTGTTTCTAACTCAAAAGCTTTAGATAACGCTGTTGAAGAACTAGCTGAAATCACTGGTCAAAAACCTGTTGTAACTCGTGCGAAAAAATCTATCGCTGGTTTCCGTCTTCGTGAAGGTATGCCAATCGGTGCGAAAGTTACTTTACGCGGCGAGCGTATGTACGAATTCTTCGATAAACTAGTATCAGTATCACTTCCACGTGTGCGTGATTTCCGTGGTGTATCTAAAAAAGCATTTGATGGTCGTGGAAACTACACGTTAGGTGTTAAAGAACAATTGATCTTCCCAGAGATCGATTATGATAAAGTAACTAAAGTTCGTGGTATGGATATCGTTATTGTTACAACAGCAAACACTGATGAAGAAGCTCGTGAGCTTTTAACTCAGTTCGGTATGCCATTCCAGAAGTAATAACTGCCAACGTTAAGCAGAGGAGGCGAAAATGTGGCTAAAAAATCAATGATTGCGAAGCAAAAACGCCAGCAAAAATTCCAAGTACAAGAGTATACACGTTGCGAACGTTGTGGACGTCCACACTCAGTACTACGTAAATTCAAGCTTTGCCGTATTTGTTTCCGTGAGCTTGCTTATAAAGGTCAAATTCCTGGTGTTAAAAAAGCTAGTTGGTAAAACCCAAGTTTGGGAAGGAGGTAAATTAATATGGTAATGACTGATCCTATTGCAGATTTACTAACTCGTATCCGCAATGCGAACATGGTTCGTCATGAGAAAATTGAAGTTCCTGCTTCTAACATTAAGAAGCAAATTGCAGAAATCCTTAAGCGTGAGGGTTTCGTACGTGATGTAGAATACATCGAAGACAACAAACAAGGTATTATCCGTATCTTCTTAAAATACGGTTCAAATAACGAACGTGTAATTACAGGCTTAAAACGTATCAGTAAACCTGGTCTACGTGTTTATGCAAAAACTAACGAAGTACCACGTGTACTTAACGGTTTAGGTATCGCAATCGTTTCTACTTCTCAAGGTGTTTTAACTGACAAAGAAGCTCGTCAAAAGCAAACTGGTGGAGAAGTATTAGCGTACGTTTGGTAATAAGTTTTAAATGTGAATGGAGGTGTAACTATGTCACGTGTTGGTAAAAAGCCTTTAGAACTTCCAGCAGGTGTTACAGTTACGAACGAGAGCAACACTGTAACTGTAAAAGGACCAAAGGGTGAATTAACTCGTACATTCCACCCTGAAATCGAAATTAAAGTTGAAGACAACGTACTAGTTGTTAATCGTCCTAGCGACAATAAAGAGCACCGCGCTCTTCACGGAACTACTCGTAGCCTTTTAGGTAACATGGTTGAAGGTGTTACTAAAGGATTCGAACGTGGTTTAGAATTAGTCGGTGTAGGTTACCGTGCACAAAAATCTGGTAGCAAATTAGTATTGAGCGTTGGATACTCTCACCCAGTTGAGATTACTCCTGAAACAGGAATCGAAATCGAAGTTCCTTCTCAAACTAAGATCGTTATTAAAGGTATTGATAAAGAACGCGTAGGTGCATTAGCTGCAAATATTCGTGACGTTCGTCCACCAGAGCCTTACAAAGGTAAAGGTATTCGTTACGAAGGCGAATATGTACGTCGTAAAGAAGGTAAAACTGCTAAGAAGTAATGCCGGTTAGGTAAAAGAAAGGAGTGCCCGAAATGATCACGAAGCTTGATAAAAACAAAGTTCGTAAAAAAAGACATGCTCGTGTTCGTGCGAAGTTATCTGGAACTGCAACTCGTCCGCGTTTAAACGTGTTCCGTTCTAATCAACATATTTACGCACAAGTTATCGACGATTTAAATTCAGTAACAATCGCAAGTGCTTCAACGTTAGATAAAGACCTGACTTTAGAAAGCACTGGTAACACTGAAGCTGCTATCAAAGTTGGCGAATTAGTCGCTAAACGCGCAGTAGAAAAAGGTGTAAACGAAGTAGTATTCGACCGTGGCGGTTATTTATATCATGGCCGTGTTAAAGCATTAGCTGACGCTGCTCGTGAAGCTGGATTACAATTCTAATTGTAAAAGGAGGGAAAATCATGCGTCGTATTGATCCAAATAAATTAGAGCTTGAAGAACGTGTTGTTACCGTTAACCGCGTAGCTAAAGTTGTGAAAGGTGGACGTCGTTTCCGCTTCGCTGCATTAGTTGTAGTTGGTGACAAAAACGGTCACGTTGGATTCGGTACTGGTAAAGCACAAGAGGTACCAGATGCAATCCGTAAAGCTATTGAAGATGCGAAGAAAAACTTAATTACTGTACCTATGGTTGGTACAACTATTCCACACGAAATCCTTGGACAATTTGGTGCAGGTCAAATTTTCTTAAAACCTGCTTCTGAAGGTACAGGAGTTATCGCTGGTGGCCCAGTTCGTGCGGTACTAGAATTGGGTGGAGTAAGTGATATTCTATCTAAATCTTTAGGTTCAAACACTCCAATCAACATGGTACGTGCAACTCTTAACGGTTTAGCTAACCTAAAACGTGCTGAAGATGTTGCAAAACTACGTGGCAAGACTGTAGAAGAACTGTTAGGATAAGGGAGGGATATAGAATGGCAAACAAACTAGCAATTACCCTTACTCGTAGCGTAATTGGTCGTCCAGAAGATCAACGTGTAACTGTTCGTACACTTGGCCTACGTAAGTTAAATCAAACTGTCGTTCAAGACGATAATCCTGCAATTCGCGGAATGATTAACAAAGTAGCTCACCTTGTTACAGTAAAAGAGCAATAAGTATAAATTGTCACTCTAAGGAGGTGCTCCGGAATGAAACTTCATGAATTGAAACCAGCTGAAGGTTCACGTAAAGTACGTAACCGTGTAGGTCGTGGTACTGGTTCAGGTAACGGAAAGACTTCAGGTAAAGGTCACAAAGGGCAAAACGCTCGCTCTGGCGGTGGCGTAAGACCTGGCTTCGAAGGTGGTCAAACTCCTTTATTCCGTCGTCTTCCAAAACGTGGGTTCACTAATATCAATCGCAAAGAATACGCGATCGTTAATTTAGAAGCTCTTAACCGTTTTGAAGATGGAACTGAAGTAACACCAGAATTATTAATCGAAACTGGTTTAGTAAGCAAAGCAAAAGCTGGCGTTAAAGTACTAGGAAACGGTACATTAAACTCTAAGCTAACTGTTAAAGCTGCTAAATTCTCTTCAACTGCTAAAGAAGCTATCGAAGCTGCTGGCGGTACAGTTGAGGTGATCTAATGTTTCAAACAATCTCCAATTTAATGCGCGTGCGTGAAATAAGACAAAAAATCTTTTTCACTTTGTTAATGTTAATTGTCTTCCGAATTGGTACATTTATTCCTGTACCAAGTGTTAATACGGATGTACTAAAATTGCAAGATGGGTTAAATGTATTCGGAGTTCTGAATACATTTGGCGGCGGCGCGTTAAAAAACTTCTCCATTCTTGCTATGGGCATTATGCCTTATATTACAGCATCCATCATCGTCCAATTATTGCAGATGGATGTTGTACCTAAGTTTACAGAATGGTCAAAGCAGGGAGATGTTGGGCGCCGTAAATTAGCTCAAGTAACTCGTTATGGAACAATTGTGCTTGGATTTATCCAGGCTTTAGGTATGTCTATAGGATTCAACAATATTTCGGGCGGACAATTGATCGCTAATCCAGGAATTTCTACGTATCTTCTAATTGCTACAGTGTTAACGGCAGGTACTGCCTTCTTAATGTGGTTAGGAGAGCAGATTACTGCAAAAGGCGTAGGTAATGGTATTTCTATCATTATCTTTGCTGGGATTGCAGCTGGTATTCCGACAACATTAAATCAAATTTATGCACAGCAATTTGAAGACGTTGGGGATCAATTATTCATTCGTATCGTAACGGTAGTTTTAATTGCAATTGCAGTTTTAGCTATTATTGTTGGGGTTATTTATTTCCAACAAGCGCTACGAAAAATTCCTATTCAATATGCAAAGGGTTCAGCTGGTCGTAATCCTGTTGGAGGTCAATCCACTCATTTACCGTTAAAAGTAAATGCTGCTGGGGTTATTCCTGTTATCTTTGCAGTTTCATTTATTATTACACCACCAACAATTGCATCATTTTTCGGTCCAAATGATGTAACGACGTGGATTCAGAATACATTTGACTATACTAAGCCAATTGGTATGATAGTGTATGTAGCGTTAATCATTGCTTTTTGTTACTTCTATACATTTGTTCAAGTTAACCCTGAACAAGTAGCAGAGAACTTGAAAAAGCAAGGTGGCTACATCCCAGGCATCCGTCCTGGTAAAAGCACACAAGCTTATTTAACGAAAGTGTTATATCGTCTGACATTAATCGGCTCGATATTCCTTGCGTTAATTGCTGTGTTGCCGGTTCTGTTCATCAAAATTGCAAACTTACCATCATCTGCTCAGATCGGCGGTACTAGTTTGTTAATTGTTGTCGGTGTAGCTCTTGAGACAATGAAACAGCTTGAGAGTCAATTAGTGAAACGCCATTATAAGGGATTTATTAAGTAAAGCTGTTTAGTGGGAAGCAAGCTGCTTTCCCATTAAACGGATAAGATACTGAGGGGGAAGCAAGAAATGAATTTAGTGTTAATGGGCCTTCCTGGTGCTGGGAAAGGTACTCAAGCAGAAAAAATCGTTGAGCATTACGATATCCCTCATATCTCAACAGGAGATATGTTCCGAGCTGCAATTAAAGAAGGAACGCAACTAGGTTTAAAAGCTAAATCATTTATGGATCAAGGTAACCTTGTTCCTGATGAAGTAACAATTGGAATTGTGCGCGAGCGTTTAAACAAACAAGATTGTGAAAACGGCTTTTTACTTGATGGCTTCCCAAGAACAGTAGCCCAAGCAGAAGCTCTTGAAACAATTACAAAAGAACTAAACAAGCAAATTGATTATGTGATTAATATTGATGTAGATCAAAGCATTTTAATGGAGCGTCTTACTGGACGCCGCATTTGTAAAGATTGCGGAGCTACTTACCACTTAGTATTCAATCCTCCTGCGAAAGAAGGAGTTTGTGACAAATGTGGCGGAGAGCTTTACCAACGTGCAGATGACAATGCTGAGACGGTTTCAACTAGACTTTCAGTTAATGTTAAACAATCTCAACCTCTACTTGATTTCTATCAAGAAAAAGGTTATCTACGCAATATTAATGGTAATCAAGATATTAACATTGTGTTTGAGGATGTTCGTCAATTACTTGCTGGGGTTAAGCAATGATCATTTGCAAGACACCAGAGGAAATTGAGGTCATGCGTGAAGCTGGACGAATCGTGGCTTTAACTCATCAAGAGTTAAAAAAGCATATCGCTCCAGGTATTACGACTATAGAATTGGATGCAATTGCTGAAAATTTTATTCGTCAACATGATGCAATTCCGTCTTTTAAAGGGTATAATGGTTTTCGCGGCAGTGTATGTGCTTCTGTGAATGAAGAATTAGTTCATGGTATTCCGGGTGAACGCAAGCTTAATGAAGGGGATATCATCAGTTTAGACATCGGAGCTAAATTCGGTGGCTATCACGGTGATTCAGCTTGGACATATGGAGTAGGAAAGATTTCATTAGAAAATCAAGAGCTGCTTGATGTGACTGAGCAATCTCTCTACAAAGGATTAGCAGAAGCTAAGCCGGGTGAGCGTTTGTCGAATATTTCACATGCTATTCAACAGTACGCAGAATCACGTAACTTTTCGATTGTAAGAGAATATGTTGGCCATGGGGTCGGCAAAGACTTACATGAAGATCCGCAAGTACCTCATTATGGTCCACCGAATAAAGGACCGCGTCTACGTCCAGGCATGGTATTGGCAGTTGAGCCAATGGTGAATGCTGGTATGCGATATGTAAAAACATTACCTGATAACTGGACAGTTGTCACAGTAGATGGTAAAATGTGTGCGCACTTCGAACATACTATTGCAATTACTGAGACGGGATATGAAATTCTGACAGCATTGTAATGTTAAAGGATGTTATCTCTATCCATTCCTCGCTAGATGCACTGGACAGTAAACAGTAATTATCTAAATTCACGATGATCGTTTTTCGTCTGAATTGCTGTTAAAATGGTAAAGATGTATATTAGCGTCAATCATCTTGAATTTAATGATTACGATCTCCGGATGTTCAGAACAGGTTCTTTTTAAGTCGTTTAATGATAGCTTGTTACTGTTTCAAAGAAAGGAGAGCACTTTAATGGCAAAAGACGATGTAATTGAAGTTGAAGGTACAGTTGCTGAGACTTTACCTAACGCTATGTTCAAGGTAGAATTAGAAAATGGTCATACAGTACTTGCTCACGTATCAGGAAAAATTCGCATGCATTTCATTCGAATCTTACCTGGTGATAAAGTAACTGTAGAATTGTCACCATACGATTTAACTCGCGGTAGAATTACGTACCGTTTCAAATAAAACCTATGCACTCCGTACTATCAAGGAGGTATGAAACATGAAAGTCAGACCATCAGTTAAACCAATCTGCGAAAAATGTAAAGTTATCCGTAGAAAAGGTAAAGTAATGGTAATTTGTGAAAACCCTAAGCATAAACAAAAACAAGGTTAATCAATAAGGAGGTGCACTATTCATATGGCACGTATTGCTGGTGTTGATATTCCTCGTGACAAGCGTGTAGTAATTTCATTAACATACATTTTCGGTATTGGTCGTCCAACTGCTGAAAAAGTTCTAGCTGAAGCTGGAGTTTCTGAAGATACTCGCGTTCGTGACTTAACAGAAGAAGAATTAGGTAAAATTCGTGATATTTTAGATAGCTATAAAGTAGAAGGCGATCTTCGTCGTGAAGTTTCTTTAAACATCAAACGTTTAATTGAGATTGGTTCATACCGTGGTATCCGCCACCGTCGTAGTTTACCAGTTCGTGGTCAAAACAGTAAAAACAATGCTCGTACACGTAAAGGCCCACGCCGTACTGTAGCGAACAAGAAGAAATAATTAGTAAGGGAGGTCATTAACAGATGGCACGTAAAACTAATACACGTAAACGTCGCGTGAAAAAGAATATTGAAGCTGGTGTAGCTCATATTCGCTCAACGTTTAACAACACTATTGTAACAATTACAGATGTTCACGGTAATGCGATTGCTTGGTCTAGTGCAGGCGCACTTGGCTTCAGAGGTTCTCGTAAATCTACTCCATTTGCTGCGCAAATGGCTGCTGAAACTGCTGCTAAAGTTTCTATGGATAACGGAATGAAAACTCTTGAAGTTACAGTTAAAGGCCCTGGTGCTGGTCGTGAAGCAGCTATCCGTGCTCTTCAAGCTGCAGGTTTAGAAGTAACAGCTATTAAAGATGTTACTCCTGTACCTCACAACGGATGCCGCCCACCAAAACGTCGTCGTGTATAATTAATATGTATAGATTCTATTTCGTTGTCTATAATGATGATGGTGTAGAATTTATTCATGCAACGAAATGTTTTCCATTTGTTGTGCACATTCGGGAACTGTCTAATAGGGAATTTCGGTTAGGCATTTGAGAAATCAGCCGTCTAGCCGAGGTTTCGACGTTTTGAAGGAGGGTTTATATTGATAGAGATTGAAAAGCCAAAAATCGAAACGGTAGAAATCAGCGATGATAGAAAGTACGGTAAATTCGTCGTCGAACCACTTGAGCGTGGATATGGTACTACTTTGGGTAACTCCTTACGTCGTATCCTATTATCCTCACTCCCTGGTGCAGCTGTAACATCTATTCAAATTGAAGGTGTATTACATGAATTTTCAACAGTTCCTGGAGTTGTTGAAGATGTAACAAACATCATTTTAAACGTTAAAAAGTTAGCGTTAAAGATTTACTCTGATGAAGAGAAAACACTTGAGATCGATGTTAAAGGTCCTGGTACAGTAACGGCTGCTGACATTCAAGCAGACAGCGATATCGAAGTTCTAAATCCGGATCTTCATATTGCAACACTTGAGTCAGATGCTCATTTCCGTATGAGACTTACTGCTCGCACAGGTCGAGGTTATAATCCTGCCGATGCTAACAAGCGTGAAGACCAACCAATTGGTGTACTTCCAATTGATTCAATCTATACGCCTGTTACTCGCGTATCGTATTATGTAGAGAATACTCGTGTTGGTCAAATGACAAATTACGATAAGTTAACGTTGGATGTTTGGACTGACGGTAGCATCGAGCCAGAAAAAGCTGTTGCTTTAGGTGCAAAGATTCTAACGGAACACTTAAATATCTTCGTTAACTTAACAGATGAAGCTCAAAAAGCAGAGATTATGGTAGAAAAAGAAGAAGACCAGAAAGAAAAAGTTCTAGAGATGACGATCGAGGAACTAGATTTATCTGTTCGTTCTTACAACTGCTTAAAACGAGCAGGCATCAATACTGTACAAGAGCTTGCTAATAAAACAGAAGAAGATATGATGAAAGTTCGTAACTTAGGCCGTAAATCTTTAGAAGAAGTTAAAGCTAAACTTGAAGAATTAGGTTTGGGTCTACGTAAGGACGACTGATTATATCTACCTGTTTAACTACTTAACAAAGGAGGGGACCTCACATGTCTTACCGTAAATTAGGTCGTACAAGCGCACAACGCAAGGCGCTTCTTCGTGATTTAACAACTGATTTAATCATCAGTGAACGCATTGAGACAACTGAAGCTCGTGCAAAAGAATTACGTTCAACTGTTGAAAAAATGATTACTTTAGGTAAACGTGGAGATCTACACGCTCGTCGTCAAGCTGCATCTTACATCCGTAATGAAGTAGCTAACGAAGAAGCTGGTCAAAGCGCTTTACAAAAACTATTCAGCGATATCGCTACTCGCTACGAAGATCGCCAAGGCGGTTACACTCGTATCTTAAAAGTTGGACCTCGCCGTGGTGACGGTGCTCCAATGGTTATCATTGAATTAGTTTAATATTTTTAATACAGATAGAAAAGGGCGAGACAGTGTGTAACTAGTCGTTGCCCTTTTTTTATACCTAAAACCAGGTAAATAGTGTAAAAAATCAATGTAGGCAATGCTGCAATAGAAAAAGCTGAGAGGAAGATAGCGTTGAAAGAAATGTCTTTAGAGGTAAAAGATTTATGCTTTCGATACGATCCTGAAGCAGACCTAACATTAGATCACCTTTCTCTCTCTGCTTATAAAGGTGAATGGTTAGCGATAGCTGGACATAATGGATCTGGTAAGTCGACGCTGGCACGAATTCTAAACGGCCTTTTGCTACCTGAAAAAGGAACGGTTCGAGTGGGCGATACTCTTTTATCTGAAGAAACAATATGGGATGTGCGCAAGCAGATTGGAATGGTGTTTCAAAATCCAGATAATCAATTTGTTGGCTCAACCGTTCAAGACGATATTGCGTTTGGGCTTGAAAACAACGGGATTCCATTTGAGATTATGGAAAAACGTATACCTGAAGCAATCGAAATGGTCAATATGAGTGCTTTTCTGGATCAAGAGCCTCATCAGCTATCAGGTGGACAAAAACAGCGTGTGGCCATTGCGGGTATAATTGCCGTACAGCCATCTGTCATCATTCTAGATGAAGCAACATCTATGTTAGATCCTATTGGGCGAACTGAAGTGCTTGAAACTGTTAGAAAATTAAAAGAAGAAAAACAACTGACGGTTATTTCAATTACTCACGATTTAGATGAAGTAGCAATGGCTGACAGAGTCGTTGTGATGAACAAAGGGAAGATATATGCAACAGGTACTCCACGCGAAGTATTTGCATTAGGTTCCAAGTTAACGGATATTGGACTAGACTTGCCGTTTTCCGTTAAACTAAGCCATCGTTTTGCTTCCGTAGGAATTCCTTTATCAAAAATTCATTTAACAGATGAGGACTTGGTGGACGAACTATGGACATTATATTCAAAGAAGTAGAGCATCGTTATCAAGTTAATACACCATTTGAACGAATTGCTCTACATGACTTAAATTTAAACATTCAATCAGGTACATTTTTGGCTGTTATTGGCCATACTGGTTCTGGGAAATCAACAATCATACAGCATCTGAATGCCTTATTGAAGCCAACTGCTGGTGAAATTCAAATCGGTGAGCGCACCATTAAAGCCAATCGAAAAGAAAAGAATTTAAAAGCTATTCGTCAGCAAGTAGGCGTGGTGTTTCAATTTCCAGAACATCAGCTTTTTGAAGAAACGGTGGAAAAAGATATAGCTTTTGGACCAATGAATTATGGCGTTTCGGAAGAAGAAGCAAAGCAAAAAGCAAGAGAGCTTATCAAGTTAGTAGGGTTGCCAGAAGACATTCTCACCAGATCTCCTTTTGATTTGAGCGGTGGACAAATGCGTCGTGTAGCGATAGCAGGTATTTTAGCGATGAATCCTAATGTGCTAATTTTAGATGAACCAACTGCTGGATTGGACCCTAGAGGGCGTCAAGAAATTATGAATATGATTTATCGTCTTCATAAAGAAAAAGGCTTGACGACGATTCTCGTGACTCACAGTATGGAAGATGCAGCTATGTACGCTGATGAGCTAATTGTGATGAATAAGGGAACGGTTGCGATGAAAGGGTCACCTAGAGAAGTGTTTGGTCAGCATACGCAGCTAAAAGAATATGGATTGGATGTTCCAGAATCGCTTCGCTTTATGCTGAAGCTGCAAGAGAAATTTCAGCTTGAAGCATCGGATACGGTAATTACCTTTTCTGAAGTGGTAGAGAAAGTGCAGCACCTTATGCAGCAAGGTGAACGATTATGATGAACTCAATCATTATTGGTAAGTATGTGCCGGGTCAATCGGTTGTCCATCGAATGGATCCTCGGGCCAAGCTGCTTCTTGTGTTTGCGTATGTATTAATTGTGTTTTTAGCAAATAACCCTATCGGCTATGCTTTTTTAGGTGTGTATACCCTTATGATAGTGGCCATGAGTAAAGTGCCCCTTTCGTTTATTTTAAGAGGGTTAAAGCCCGTTATGTTTATTATTATCATCACGTTTCTTTTGCACATTTTTATGACAAAGGAAGGTCCTCTTTTATTTGAATGGGGATGGTTTTCTGTCTATAAAGGCGGCCTTATTCAAGGTGTTTTAATTTCCTTGCGCTTCTTGTTCTTAATTTTAATTACGACGATGCTAACTTTAACGACTACGCCTATTGAAGTAACAGATGGAATGGAAAGCTTGCTGAATCCATTTAAAAAGCTCAAGCTTCCCGTACACGAATTAGCTTTAATGATGTCCATTTCTCTTCGCTTTATTCCTACATTGATGGAAGAGACAGATAAAATTATTAAAGCGCAGACAGCACGAGGAGTGGACTTTAGCAGCGGCCCCGTTACGGATCGTTTGAAAGCTGTCGTTCCTTTGCTTGTTCCTCTATTTATAGGTTCATTTAAGCGTGCTGAAGAGCTAGCTATTGCCATGGAAGCAAGGGGTTATAAAGGCGGAGAAGGGCGTACAAAGTATCGTCAATTGAAATGGGGAAGCATAGATACAATTATGCTTTTACTTCTGCTGGCAGTAGCAGTTGTTTTAGTGCTGATTAGAACGTAAAGATTGTTTGGTGAAAAGATGAAACGTTTAAAATGTATAGTTGCATACGACGGCACACACTTTTCAGGTTATCAAGTTCAGCCCAATAAGCGAACTGTTCAACTGGAGATTGAAGCCGTTTTAGAGAAAATGCATAACAAAAAAGTGCCGATTTACGCCTCTGGACGAACGGACACAAATGTTCATGCACAGGGGCAAGTCATTCATTTTGATACAAACCTAAATATTCCATGTGATAAGTGGAAAAAAGCATTGAATTCAATGCTACCAGATGATATTGTAATGAAGAATGTATGTGAAGTTGATGCACATTTTCACGCCCGGTATGACGTTACTTCAAAAGAGTATCGCTATCATATTTTGCGCGGCGAAGATCGAAATCCTTTCACTCGTTCTTATGCATACCATTACCCTTATCCATTAGACTACTCAAAAATGAAAAAAGCCATCACATATTTACTCGGTACACACGACTTTACAAGCTTTTGTTCAGCGAGAACAGAAGTGGAAGATAAGATTCGTACGATTTACAAGATTGATATGTATGAAGAGAATAGTCAACTTGTGTTTAGATTCGTTGGAAGTGGCTTTCTGTATAATATGGTTCGTATTCTTGTTGGAACGCTTTTAGAAGTAGGACAAGGCCGTATTGAACCAGATGCTATAAAAGATATTCTAGAAAGCAAATCACGTCCTCGTGCAGGGAAAACTGCGCCTTCGCAAGGACTATATTTATGGCGCGTTTTCTATGACAACTAAACCTGGTGTAACATTTTCTTGACATTAGTAGCTTAAAGATATAATATATCATATGGTATGTATTTTAACCCCACGGTTAGCCCCGGAAATTAATCGTGTTGAAATAGAAGGTTGAAATAATTTTATAATTGATGATGAAAATTAGGAGGGAAACTCATGCGTACAACTTTCATGGCGAAAGCAAACGAAGTAGAGCGTAAATGGTATGTTGTCGATGCTGAAGGTAAAACTTTAGGTCGTTTAGCAAGTGAAGTAGCATCAATCTTACGCGGTAAACATAAACCAACTTTTACACCACATGTTGATACTGGTGATCACGTGATCCTTATCAATGCGTCAAAAATCGAACTAACAGGTAAAAAATTAACTGATAAAATTTATTACCGTCACAGCATGCACCCAGGTGGTTTGAAACAACGTACAGCATTAGAAATGCGTACTAACTACTCTGAGAAAATGCTTGAATTAGGAATCAAAGGCATGCTTCCAAAAGGTAGCCTAGGCCGTCAAATGTTCAAAAAATTACATGTGTATGCTGGTGAAACACATCCACATGAAGCACAAAAACCAGAAGTTTACGAACTTCGCGGATAATTAATAAGAGGAGGTTATTATCTTGGCACAGGTACAATATTACGGAACTGGTCGTCGTAAAAGCTCTGTTGCTCGTGTACGTTTAGTACCAGGTAACGGTCGCGTAACAATCAACGGTCGTGAAATCGAAGAATACATTCCATTTGCTGCACTACGTGAAGTAGTAAAACAACCACTTGCTTTAACTGAAACTGTAGGTAACTATGACGTATTTGTAAACGTTAATGGTGGAGGTTATGCAGGTCAAGCTGGCGCTATTCGTCACGGAATCTCTCGTGCTTTATTAGAAGCAGACCCTGAATACCGTGGAACATTAAAACGTGCTGGTCTATTAACTCGTGACGCTCGTGCGAAAGAACGTAAAAAATACGGTCTTAAAGGCGCTCGTCGTGCACCACAATTCTCAAAACGTTAATTTTATATTACGTTTCAAGCCTTGGTCTTTGGACCAGGGCTTTTTTTATTTGTTGTTTGCGTATGAGACGAAGGCTTGTGCAGACAATATGTAAAAAAGGGAGGCGTTATCGTGAATGAGGTTACATATTTAAAAGAAAAACGTTATGAAAAAGAAATGAAATATGAACGCAAAGTCCTAAGGGAACTGTCGTTTGATTTGCTTCAAGAGAGGCTGCGCCGTTATTTTCATCCAATGTTTCAGTGGAATATGCTAGGAGACGAACATGTGGAGGAGTACTGTCTTGATATTGCCATCGAATCATTTTTATTAGGTGCCCGGGTGAGTAAACGTGGTAAAGGCTACGAAGACTTTCAGAAGCACAGTAAGCAAGAAGAGTCTCTTTTAATTGATACATTGTACGGAGCCGTCAGCATGTCTGTAACAGATCTTTATCAAGATGGTCTGTATTATTTGTGTCAAGGATATGTGCAAGACTGGTGGAAAGAAGGTTATCGAACCGCAGAAAAAAGACGTCGGTTACGTTTGCATTAAAAAGTACTCATAATTCCCGTTCTTGTCCCATATAGAAATAAATAGGTGAGGCAAGAAGGGAAGGGATAAAATGTCTAAAGTAAAAATAATGAGCACAATTATAGCGCTTCTCGTTCTTTTTGTCATTGTACAATATCAGATAGATCATAGAACATCATCCGGTTCGCTTTCACTTCCTCTTAGCGGGAAAGTTATTGTACTAGATCCTGGACACGGCGGTGTTGATGGAGGAGCCGTAGGAGGGGATGAAGTGCTTGAAAAAGAAATAACTCTTAAAATTTCGTTAATGCTTCGGGACTATCTGCAAGAGCAAGGGGCACTTGTTATTATGACAAGAGAAAAAGACGAAGACCTAGCGGCCAAAGACACAAGAGGATACAGTCGCAGAAAAGTAGAAGACTTAAAAAATCGCTTAACGATGATTAATAAATCCAATGCTGATTTGTACTTAAGTATTCACTTGAATGCTATTCCATCCTCTGCGTGGAGAGGGGCTCAAACTTTCTATTACGGGTCCCTAAAAGAAAACGAGCAAGTGGCCAAACTCATTCAACAAGAGCTAAGAAATAATCTGGATAATACGAGTCGTGAAGCAAAAGCTATTCAAACGCTTTACCTTCTTAAGCATTCCAAGCCACCAGGTGCTTTGGTTGAAGTAGGATTCTTATCAAATCCTACAGAACGTAAAATGCTTCAATCGAAACGCTATCAAAAAAAGTTAGCTGAATCCATTTATGAAGGAGTCAGCCGGTATTTTACTGGAGAAAAGCCCAAATAAAAAGCATAGCATCCTTCTATTCAGAAAAATCTAATATGTATGATATACTTGATAGTATAAATAAATAGATTTTAACATGGTGGTGGGAGTATGCTAACGGAAAAGCAAGTAAAAGAAGTAGTAGGGGAAATTACGGATCCATTTTTAAATAAAAAACTATCAGAAACAGATGCGATTAAAGAAATAACAATCAAAGCTGAAAAACAGCATATAAGCCTGAAGATTGCTGTTGCAAAAACAGGTACTAGTGAACAGCTGAGCCTTCAAGGCACGATTGTAGAAGAATTAAAAAAAGCAGGTGTACAGTCGGTTGGACTGCGATTTGTTGAGTTTACGCCTGAAGAACTTCAGCAGTACCGCGCTGAGCAACCGAATACTGGCAACTTACTAACTAGTCCGAATGCACCTGAATTTATTGCTATTGCCAGCGGTAAAGGAGGCGTTGGTAAATCAACAGTCTCTGTTAACTTGGCCGTTTCTCTAGCTCGTTTAGGAAAGAAAGTTGGTTTAATTGATGCTGACATCTATGGATTCAGCGTCCCAGATATGATGGGAATCACACAGCGTCCTGTAGTAGAAGGTGAAAAGATTATTCCAGTTGACCGTTTCGGAGTAAAAGTTATTTCCATGGGCTTCTTTGTAGAAGATAATTCACCCGTTATTTGGCGAGGACCTATGCTTGGAAAAATGTTGACGAGCTTTTTTACAGAAGTTGAATGGGGAGAATTAGATTATCTTTTACTAGACTTACCTCCCGGAACAGGTGATGTCGCATTAGACGTTCACTCCATGCTTCCTGCTTGTAAAGAAGTCATTATTACGACACCACATCCTACAGCCGCATTTGTTGCAGCTAGAGCGGGTGCTATGGCTTTGAAAACTGATCATGAGGTAATTGGAGTTGTAGAAAATATGGCCTACTTTGAAAGCCAGCTAACAGGGGAAAAAGAGTATGTATTTGGTAAAGGCGGAGGTCCAAAACTTGCTGAGGAACTTCAGACAGAGCTTTTAGGACAGCTTCCGTTAAGTCAGCCCGACTGGAATGAAGAAGATTTTGCACCTTCCATTTACGATGAATCGCATCGTTTAGGTAAAATATATGGAGAGATTGCAAGCAAGATTGCATTTATTTGCGAAAATGAAAAAGCAGCAACAGGAAAATAACAAAAAGCACGCGCTGTTCGAGCGCGTGCTTTTTGTTATTATACAGAGAGTTCAATCTGCGCCTTTTTTAAATCAAATGCAAGGTTTTGTTTTAAGAGAGCTAAAAATGTTTTTCCAGCTGTACTTACGGTGTGAGACTGGTGCTTTAAAATGCCGATTGCAGGCCCGTCATGCAAGTCATGAATTGTTTTAACCACCACTTGATCTGGCGGAAGAGTTGCGCTTATTTGTGGAACAACGGCTATTCCTAAGTTTTCTTTTACAAAATGCTGAAGTGTGCTAATAGTGCCTAACTGGACTTTAGCAGGCAGCTGGCCTGTTCGCTCAAAGAGTAGCTGCTCAATTTTCTTTTGAACGGAAGATTGCCCAGCTGTAATCAGCGTTTCGTGTATTAAATCTTTTGCAAAGATTGTTTTTCTTTTTGTTAGAGCATGATTGAATGGTAGTAGCAGCACAAGTTTTTCCGTTAGTAATGCCTCAAATTCTATATCTCTGAACGATTCTGAGACAGTGCCAATCGCGAAATCAATTTCTTGATTGCGTATATTTTGATGAAGGTGCTTTTCGTCTGCAACGAGTAAGCTAATTTCTGTGTTGGGATATCTTTTTTTAAATAATGAGAGAATGGAAGGCAGTCGACTGCTTGCTGTAGGTTCCGCAGCACCTATACGGATCGTGCCAGCTTCGCCTGTTGAATAATCCTTTAAGGTGTTATTTAGATATTCATATTCCTTTAGTAAAATATTTGCCCGCTCGTAAAAGATTTTACCTGCTTCAGTAAGTTTAATGCTTTTTCCTCGTTCTAAAAGCTTAAATCCTAGTTCGGATTCTAACTTTTGAATGTGCAGTGTAATGGTAGGCTGAGAGTACTTTAAATATTCAGCGGCTAATTGAAAGCTTCCTAAACGAACAATGGTTTGAAACGTTTTAATAACGCGAAATTCCATCAAATTCCCTCCTTTTGCTATAAAACGATTGTGTTAATTTCTAATATTTTACCATAAAGCTAAGAATTAAAGTTTACAATTCCAATAAAAATACTAAGTATTAAAAAATATAAAGAAGTCATTTAGGTTTTTTAATAAAAATAAATGACATAATTAAATACGCACCTCATATGAGATGCGTATTTAATCACTGCTGTTGCTGTTCTCCGCCTGAATCAGATCCAGAGGAAGAAGAACCACCGTCGTCGCTGCTTTGTTTTTGTCCACCTTGTGTTTCTTCAGCAGCTTTCAAAAGAATGTCTTGAATTTTAGATTGATAAAGAGGGCTATCAAACGTTTCGGTCATAATCTTTTGTAAATAAGTGCGATATTCTTTACTCTTTAAAACAGTCAGTACTTCTTTTTCCATAGCCGGATCCTTTAAAACATCTTGAAGCATTCCTTGATATTCAGGATCTTTCATCAGTTGTTTGATGACCGTCTTATTTTCTTTTTCCAAACTTTTAGCAAAGCTTTCAGCAAACTTCGGATCATCCATGGCTTTTTTCCAAAATTCCACGCCTTTATCTGATACTAGGGTTTGAGAAATTGTATCTTTTATCGCGTTTTGATCCATTAAAATATCTTGTCTAACAGAAGGGTCTTTCATAATTGCCTCGACTGCTTTTTTTCCTTCATCTGTTTTTAAAATATCAACAACCATTTTCTTTGTTTGATCATAATCCATACCATTGTTCTCTTCATCTTGCGGTGCACAGGCTGTAGCTAAAAGCATACACATTCCTATATAAATGAGGAGCATGAGTCGCTTTTTCATAGTAATGAGCTCCTTTCCTAATATGCTTACGCTTAATATGAGATAATCAAGGTTTTTTATTCATAAAAGAGCTCTAGATTTTTCAAAACGTGATTGGTACAATTTATGAAAAGGTACAATTTTGTAACTTATGGGGGAGATGGAAGTGAATAGTCGAAATTGGGTTCGTCTATTTCTAACCACGTTAGCTGTCGGGGGTATAAGTACAGCTGTTGTTGGGTTTGCGGTGCGCTGGGGGGAATACGGTCACTTATTTCAACAAGGAAAGATAGGAGAAATTGTTGCTGTTTTAACATGGCTCGTAGGCGTAGGGTTTATTTTTAGTTTAATTAGCCAAATGGGTTTTTTTGCATATTTAACTATTCACCGATTTGGGTTGGGAATTTTTAAATCTGCATCACTTTGGAAATCGGTTCAAATTGTATTTGTTTTATTTGTATTATTTGACGTTGCTTATTTTCGATATAAGTTCTTTCAACAACCGGGAGAAGGCATAGGCAAGTATATTTTGTTAAGCGTTTTCTTGTTAGCGGTGGGGTTATTAGTGGCGTATGCAAAGAAAAAGCAGACGAATAAAGAGGCTTTTGTACCAGCGCTGTTTTTTATGATTGTTGTAACGACAATTGAATGGTTCCCAGCGCTGCGAACGAACGAAGAAAGCTGGCTTTACCTTATGTTGTTTCCACTTCTAATTTGTAATATGTATCAACTTCTTATTTTGCCCAAACTTCTTACGCACGCAAGAATAGCAAAAGCAGACAAATAGCATATTTGTCTGCTTTTGCTTTCCATATGCAGTGGAAATAGATCTCAGCGGATATCTTTTACTTGGGTTTTTGAATTTGAAATTAATGTTGAAACACTTACGTTTGAGACTTTTTTATTTTGTAATGAATTCTTGATATATGGAATAGCCTTTGCTGTTTGTTGAGCGGAGTCAGACGCGTGCAGCAATATAATATCCCCCCCGTCTAAAGGCTTTGTAACATTCGAGACAATTTTTTCAACCCCTGGATTTGTCCAGTCTTTAGAATCAATGCTCCAGTGAACAGTAGTATATCCTATATCTGCCGTTAATTTTAAGATGTCTTTATTAAATTGCCCGTTAGGAGGACGAAGAAGGTGAACATCTTTAAGGCCTAGTGAATCAAAGACTTTCTTTGATTTTGCAAGATCCTGTCTAATCTCATTAGGTTCTAGGCTTGTGTAAGAAGTATAGTCATAGCCCATTGTGCCAATTTCGTGACCTTCTTTCTTAATGCGCTCTACAATATCTGGATGACGCTCAGCCCATGAAGCAGATAAAAAGAAAGTAGCATGTTCAATATGCTGTCTTTTTAGTTCATTCAGAATGGGAATAGCTCTTTCATCTCCCCAGCTGATGTTAAATGTAAGAGCAACTTCCTGATTTTTGTCATCCGCCTTATAAACAGCTCTTGGACCGTTATCTGTTGAAAACACGGGAAAGTGAAACGTCTGCTGAGCATAGAGAAAAAAGCTTGTAAAAAACGCAGCAACTACGATAAGCATTGTTTGTTTGATTCTTTTGGCTCGAATAGTATAAAACATATTCATTTTGTCACCTCATTTAATAAGTAGTACTTGTCTAATTTGTATGCGTTTTGTCTACAATTAATAACAGGTAAGGAAAAGAAGAAGTGATTTTATTTTGATGTTTGAGAATCAATGTCGCAAAAAGCAGGTGAATCAATGAAAATTTGTTTATTTAATCAGGTGGAGTGTTTAGAGTTAGAAGCACTACTTAGAGAAGAAATGAAGAGAACAAACGTTGCTTTTCAACAAAGTTTGAATCATGTAGTTCTTGAACGAAACATTCAAGAGAAGTATCAAATCCTTTCAAAGATCTTGCTAAGGTTCGGTGAAAGCAGGGAAGTAAATAAGGTTTTTTGATGAAATGAAAAAAACTTTTCAAAAAGTGTTGACTTTATATAGTATAGATGTTAAATTATTAAATGTCGCTGATGAGTGATTGGAAAACAATCGCAATTCATCAGAAATAAAATATTAAAAAAGTTGTTGACAAATGAAAGACAACTTGTTAATATAAAAAAGTCGCTCAAGAGCGGCGGTTGAACTTTGAAAACTGAACAAAGCGACAAACGTCAACGTTAATTTTTATTTTTTAAATTGAGCAAGTCAAACATTTCTTCGGAGAGTTTGATCCTGGCTCAGGA
>NZ_JBZVWT010000014.1:0-66483 GCF_058629175.1 Priestia sp. MDV22-iso46 | reverse complement strand
TAGAGAGCCATTAGCTCAGTTGGTAGAGCATCTGACTTTTAATCAGAGGGTCGAAGGTTCGAGTCCTTCATGGCTCACCAGTTATATTCACACGCGGGTGTGGCGGAATTGGCAGACGCGCTAGACTTAGGATCTAGTGTCTTATGACGTGGGGGTTCAAGTCCCTTCACCCGCATCTTAAATTAAATAAATGTGCGGAAGTAGTTCAGTGGTAGAACACCACCTTGCCAAGGTGGGGGTCGCGAGTTCGAACCTCGTCTTCCGCTCCATATATATTGGCGGCATAGCCAAGTGGTAAGGCCAAGGTCTGCAAAACCTTTATCACCGGTTCAAATCCGGTTGCCGCCTCCACGTATAAAAGTCCTGCCGGGGTGGTGGAATTGGCAGACACACAGGACTTAAAATCCTGCGGTAGGTGACTACCGTGCCGGTTCAAGTCCGGCCCTCGGCACCATTTTAATAAGCGCCCGTAGCTCAATTGGATAGAGCGTTTGACTACGGATCAAAAGGTTAGGGGTTCGACTCCTCTCGGGCGCGCCATGAACGGGAAGTAGCTCAGCTTGGTAGAGCACTTGGTTTGGGACCAAGGGGTCGCAGGTTCGAATCCTGTCTTCCCGACCATTTATGGGGCCTTAGCTCAGCTGGGAGAGCGCCTGCCTTGCACGCAGGAGGTCAGCGGTTCGATCCCGCTAGGCTCCACCATGCAATATACGGAGGAATACCCAAGTCCGGCTGAAGGGATCGGTCTTGAAAACCGACAGGGGTGTCAAAGCCCGCGGGGGTTCGAATCCCTCTTCCTCCTCCATTTTCTATTTTGGTCCCGTGGTGTAGCGGTTAACATGCCTGCCTGTCACGCAGGAGATCGCGGGTTCGATTCCCGTCGGGACCGCCATTTTTAAAAATAAGCGGGTGTAGTTTAATGGTAAAACCTCAGCCTTCCAAGCTGATGTCGTGAGTTCGATTCTCATCACCCGCTCCAAATGAAGGGCCTATAGCTCAGCTGGTTAGAGCGCACGCCTGATAAGCGTGAGGTCGGTGGTTCGAGTCCACTTAGGCCCACCATATTCCACAGTAGCTCAGTGGTAGAGCTATCGGCTGTTAACCGATCGGTCGTAGGTTCGAGTCCTACCTGTGGAGCCATACTGGCCCGTTGGTCAAGCGGTTAAGACACCGCCCTTTCACGGCGGTAACACGGGTTCGAATCCCGTACGGGTCATCTTAAAAGCAGTTTGCATATGCAAACTGCTTTTTTATTTGTAGTAGATAAATTATTGATTTTTAATATAGAATTTATATCGTTTCATAGCAAAAATGTTAATTAGAAAATTTTTTGATATCAGAGTAACAAATACGAAGTATATTCTTATACTCAGATTCGTCTACACTAAATGTTTACCTATTTATTTCCAATTTAAACAACAACTCTTTCTAGAACACTCTACAAAAAAGAACCCTTGTGGCAGTAAGGGTTTCAATTGATTCGTAAAGGTGATCTCTCCACATCTGTGTAAACAAAGAGTCTATAAAAAGTGCATCTTATATATATATGCTTGTCTTCATAGATATACTAAAAATGCTCAACGATTCTGATACTTATCTAAAATTGAACTGATTGCCTTCTTTTTATTTCTAGGTAGTGGTTTCTTATGAGAAGCCTTAGGCAATTTCAACTTAGATTCATAACCTGTTTCTATGGTAGATAACTCCTCTTTTACCTTCTGTTGTGCTTCAATTTTTTCTTCAATAGTATTTAATCGAGTAGAATAATAAGGCATTCCTGATAAAATTGTTGTTACCTTTGCATGATCACTTTCATAGGTTCCTTCAAATAGATGGGTTGGTTCTCCCCCCTTAAAGGAACTAAATAGTTGGGCTGAATTTATCGTAAATAAGTCTAGTGGACCTTCATATATAATTCCTGCTTTTGGTATAGTTTGCATTTCAAGTGGTGCAAAGATTGAGTTTTCCCATGATTTCTTAATTACTTCTGTAATACCCTCATTACTAATATCTGCTTGCCCTTCATCTAATTTTGTTATTTCTGCAGATGAAATGGCAGAAATTCCTTTTGTTGAAAAAATTGTACGTAAGTCTTTCTTATCTAAAACACCATGCTTAGAGTGTCTATCCGTATATTTAGGAAGAGTACTAATTAAGTTCACAAATGTTTCGTTTGTTTCTTTAAAGATTCTAGCTTTTCCTGCATTCGGATTTTTCTTTTTCACCTGCTCGTTATCAATAGGTAATACACAAAGGTCCTGACGTGAAAGCTCTTCAGTAACATACAGTGCATTGACTTGATGAACCAATGCTTCTGTAGTATCGGGTAAGATAGGAACAGCTACAATTGCTTTGTCATGCATTTCCTGAGCAAGAAGATCCACAAGCATCGGTCCAATACCACCACCAGAGCCACCACCTGCAGAAAAACAAACCATAATAATTTCAGTACTAGGTGTTGAAAAGTTCTCTTTAATAAACTTCAGTGCCATTTCCCAGTTTTTATCGACCATAAGATTAATAGCTTCATCTCGATTTTTTCCTACTCCTTCGCTACCTATAAGCATTAGACGCTCTTCTACAAAATCTAATGACTCCAAATCACGTTCTGAAAAGTTCAATGCAACAGCATTAATACCATTTTCAAATGCTAAATCAGCTATATTCCCACCTGCAGCACCAATTCCTACAATACCTATCATATTTCCTTAACCCCCTCATTTTCTTCTCCTTGAAGTATGGCCTGTTGTACAGCTTGTTGACCATATTCTGTTAGATACAATTTATGTTCTTTTCCTCCAGTAACAGTTCCTATGAAATGAATAGCTTCAAGCTTGTTGAGTGTCTTACGAAAGTTAGCTGTTGAATATTCAAACTCATCTGCAATACTACTTTTCTTTATCGCTTTAAACACAGCGTTTGCTTCATTCTGAAATAACCATCCCAGAATGCTAACATCCTCAATAGTCAGTTTCCTCATTACCTCCTCAAAGTAGTCACTCATATAGATACTCCTTTCTCTAAAATGTACGTCATAGATATTTAAGTGTTTTATTAGCTTTTTGTTGTCATTCAGATACTTTCGATGGTTTTTTCTATGCAATAAAAGTTCATATAAATCTATATAAACTTACTGATTCTCATTGCGCATCAAGTATCACTGAGTAACAACATCGCTACATCACTATCCATATGTATATTAGAAAATCCTTATGACACATTTCCCAGTTTTGCATCGGAATCGTATATTTTGAATTATTTGTGACAGAACTAAAAGAATAAATAATCGTTAAAATTCATACTAAAAAAGAGCATATACTTGTTGGAAACCAACGGGTTTATGCTCTTTTGTTACTTATAACACTTATTATAGTAGCTGATTTTACATAGCAATAAAACAAAAGTTTCTAAGGTACTGAAACTTGCATTGAATGAACAATAAGTTCCATTATAATCCAGAAGGTATGAAGAAATATTTAAAATATAGATAAAATCAAATAGAAAGTAAATTAATCTATCAGGAGGATTAATTTACTTTCTAAAGTCCCAATAATGAGAAGATAATTTATTAAACTTTTTTATTTCATCGTATAGATAAAGACAAGCCCGTTTTTATTGGCTTGCCTTCTTAAAGTTGAACTTTTCTTAGTTCATTTTATAATTTTGTACAGCGTATAGTAACAATTCTTCAATGTTTCGTTTGCCTAATTCTTTCGCTTTTTGCTGCAATTCTTCTTTCAAATCGCTTGTTACTTTGACTCGTACCACTTCCAAATCGCTATCAATATAAATGCCACGGCTACGCTTGTTAATTTTACCTGAGACAAGAACAGACTCTAATAACTCCATAAGTTCGTGTGAGGATTCGGTCAGTAATATAGGTTTGATTTCAATCAAAAATTGCTCTTTCTCTTCTTGTGGCGTAATCCTCATATTGGTCGGGCTTAGGTATTGATAAAATAAATCCATGAGCTTATAAAGATGTGATTTTGCATAAGCTGTTTGCTTAAAGGTAAACGTAGCATAGCCTTCTTTGGTAATCATTTTTTTCGACTCAATGGTATAGGCTGCTTCAAAGCCTCGGTCAATTAATTCCTCTAATGTTAACTCCTCATGTTGTTCTGTAACAGCCATAATCGGATCTTCTACGGAGATGATACGGGCAAGTTGCTCTTTTTCCTCGTCTTTCTTTACAAAAAGCTGAAATAAAGCAATATTTTGTTCGGCATGATAAAAATGACGCTTACTCGGTTTACGCCCGATTTCATGCGTGCGCTTAAATGCTTCTAACTCTTCTTCATGGACAAAATAGCAATTGATTCCTCGGTATTCTTCTTGGAACGCTGGTAATAATTCTTGCTTAATATACTTATTGACCGTTGTAACGGATATATCGAGTTGCTGCGCTACTTCTTTTGTCGTAAGTCCTGGCTTTTTTAATTCTTCTTTTAACCGAACCACATCTTCTAGATCAAATTCATAACGACCTTCGATATGCCAGTCATCTTTATTAATCGGATGTAGCTTTCCTTGCTGGATATATGTATAAATTGTTTTCTTAGATGAAATAGCTAACATCTCCATCACGTCTTCAATGGTAATGATTTTACTGGGGTTATCAATCATAAAGCACACTCCTTCTATTTTTCTATTAACTAATAATCTATTATATCATATTTAAATAAGATTAAAGTTTAAAAGTTATTGTATTATAAGTGTAAATAGTAAAACTAACTTATAAAAAATAATGTTTTAATATTAACTCTAAATGACGACAAATAGCGTGTTTTTCTACAAATGATATAAATTTTATCCTATTTTTATAAAAAGTAAGTTTTCACTTTTGCTTCTATATAAGATAAAATAAAGAAGTAATATCTCTAAAAAATACATTTCAATGCGTACTTAACTGTAGTAATAATTAATATTCAAATAGTATTTTTCCCCTTTTAAATTTGTTATGAACGTTATCATCACTGTTAGAGGTCCTTTGCTTTTTACATACATATAAATTGATACATAATCTTAAATAGAGAAGAAACTACCTTAACACTAGAGAAAAATATGAATAAGAAAACGGGATCGTTGAAAGGAGAGGTTTTATGCAAAATATATCTTTAATGAATATAGGAACGGAGATACGTGAGAGAAAAGAGAATTTCCATAAAGTTGTTTCGTTGATGCTGAATACTACATACTATGATGCCTTAGAAGAAAGAAATGAGCATCACCAGCGAAAAAACGAAGGCATGTTTAGCGATTTTACAGATGAAGACATGATGTACTACTATGTTCATCAACGAAAGCATATCCGAAAGAATCGAGAACGAAAAGAGAACACAAAAATAGAGTACTTACGGATCTTATTGCAGTTTTATCAGTATGCAATAGAAAGTGAGTCATTCTTACGACAAGATGTAGACCATTATATAGAAGAAACGATTTTTAAAAATCTAAGACCTTGGCACATAAGGAATTATCAAATGTATTTAAGTACTGCATTGTTAGGTAAGGGCGGTAAACCTTATTCACCCGCAACTTTAGATGCTAAAATGACGATTTTAAAAAGTTTTATGAAATGGTTACATGAAACGAAGTATATTCAGTATCCGTTGCATAAAGAAATCTTGAGCACATCACTATCAGAACAAGAAATTCCAAATCGAGATTTGTACTATCATGAAGTTAAGCAGATCCTAGACTATTATAAAGATCATCCCATTAACCATGGATTGTTAACCATGTTGGCTATGACAGGATTACGTGTACAAGAAATAGCCAATGCTTCATGGGGAGATGTATATCTAGACAGTTTAAGTGGGCATTATCGCTTAAGAGGAGTAGGTAAGGGTGGAAAGAAATTTGATAAGTTACTTCATTCATCCCTATATGAACGAATTCTTGCCTTTAGAGCAAGACGCCATGTCAGTACAGCCTTAAATACGAGTGATCAAGGCCCATTATTTCCGAGCAAAGATGGAGGGTATTATCACTATAAAAACTTAAGTAATTATATTGTGCGTATCATTGAACGAACAGAGTTACCTTTTGTGAAAGAACGAGCTGACAGGATTACGCCCCATTATTTTCGTCACTTTTATGCCATTTACAGTAGGCAGCAGGGAGCAGATATCTTTTTAATTCAAAAGGAACTAGGTCACAGTGATCGTAAGACAACAGAGCGTTATCTGGAGAAGGTTTTGCAGCGCGAACAAGAAATTGGGCTAATGTGGAAGGAACAAGATTTCTAATTACTGTATGTATGGAATTACCCAAGTGTGCTTGAATGGTCTATATGAAGATTTAAATAGAACCTTTTGTTGTTAGTTTTTCTATTGTAGCAATTTTTATTTCTATAGATAAGGACAGGTTTTTTGTGTTCCTTTTTTCTTTTTAGATGTATGAAAATACTTGATGTGATGGTTATGTAGTCAACACATAGCATTTCTCATTATAAGCGACTTAGTACCGTCTTATTAACATCATCCATTTATCCTAATTTAATTTCCGCCTCAAGGTAAGATCAACTAAATAAACATGATTGTTGATATATGTAAGTTTTTAATGATAAATAAGTTCACCTAAAAAGATTGTACAACATCTTTTTTTTATGTATAATTAGTTCAACAGAAGTTCAACTTAAAAATGAGGTGTATAGATATGAAAATTTCACGTTTTAATAAAGACTGTGGGAACTCAGTCGATATGAATATTATCGATGGGTACCTGTTTGATTTTCCAACCAACGTAGTAGAACTCCAAAAGGAGGCTGCGGATTCATTCTTTACAGATGCTGTAACAGCACCAGAAGAATTTAAAAAGCGTATCTTGCTTTCTACAACTATTGGAGACGAAGAAAAAGAACGTTATTTCTTAGTCGGCGACATTGCGGCAAGCCAACAATTAGCTAACAATCACATCAATCGTTTACATAATAAAATAACAAGCCATATTCCCTACGTGACATTTTTAGCTGCAATTGCCTACTACAACGCGTTGCATGCAAAAGATCAAAAGGATACTAGTATTGAAATTGACTATTTCTCTACAATGTTACCAATCTGGTTACTAAAAAAAGAAAGTACTTTCGGAGAAGCGCAAAAAGCCATGGCCAATCGCTTTGTAGGTGATCACACTTTCCACATCCATACACCAGGATTTGAAAGAGAATTAAAGGTGTCTGTGGAAGAAAGTGCATGCTTAAAAGAAGGCGAAATCGCCCGCTTTGCGTTAAAGAAAGACTTAACGCTTCAAGACCGTGAAGATGCCAATGAATATGTGGAATGTGAAACCGTGATGGTCGATATCGGTGGAGGATCAATTGATGTCGTAATCTTACCTGAAGGGTTAAAAGCTGCGAACAGCCGTGAATCATTCCAAAGTATTGAAGGTATTCCATATTTAGCACATATCGATAAGTTAAGAAAAGAAAAATTCCCAGAGTTGTTTACCGATTTACGTGCTTTTGATCAATTTATTTTAGATAACTACAGCAAACAAAAGTTTGAATTGAAAAATGAAAACACAGGGGAATCAATTGATTTAACTGTTCAAATTAAGTCTTCTTTAAAAGAATATGTGGAGATTTTACTGGCTAAGTTGAATGATGTGGCTCCGCCGCCAGCGAATAAATTACGTAAATACGTATATTGTGGGGGTGTCGCTCCTACACTAGAAGTAGCCATTATGAATAGTATGGGTGAGAAGATCGGCGAAGAGCGAACAGAAAAATATCATAAAGTGCCAGAGGATAGCCGTCATTTAAATTTATTCGGCTTAGAGATTCGCAGCATTGGTTATCTTCAGAAGAAACAAGCCGGGAAGAAAGCCGTTAAATCCTAACAGCGTAGGTGATACCCATGTCAGAGCGTCAGAACGCATTTACCATTAAAACTAATAAGTTAAGTAATGAAGTCTATGACGTACTCGCAAAATACGCCAAGTCTCGGAAATTAGGGGATTATATTTCTTCTTTAATTGTTCGTGATCTCCATCGTTCATCGTCCGACCAGTTAGAAACGGGCCGCAAAACAGAAGAGCTCCTGGAACAAATTAATTGCGAATTACGTGAGCTCAAACAATTAGCGCAAACGAATGGTTTCAATAACAAACCGGATGATACAGGAGAAAAATCTTCAGAAGGTCTTCAAATTAAAGAAGGAAAGATTGCGGATTTAGAACAAGTATCTGGCTCATTAGACGATGATGATTTAGAAGAATATAGCGATTTTTAAACGGAAAGCCACTAGATGCACTAGTGGCTTTCTTTATTGTAGTAAAACTTAATTTTAAAATTAAAATGGAACACAAATCTTATATCCTTATAAAAAATCGTACACACCCGTTAAATCTACAAAATTTTTATAAGAATAAGTTTCATTTAATATCTATTTTGTAGAAAAAGCCCATATTTGTCTACTTAACATAAGGCGAATTTATCGGTAGAAATGAAAAGGTCTTACTCTATCTTGAAATAAAGCCTCCGTTAGTTCAGTGTGATGGTTAATCAATTTCCCCATATTTATCTTCCCATAATAAACCCTCTGGAAAAATAACCTCCTATTTTTCTAAGCGATAATGTTTGTACCGAATTAAATTTACTAATAATCAATATGTATTCTATATTCCCTTAATAGTAAATGTCTATGATTAATCTGTTAAAAATATCTTACTGCAGAGGTGTAGACAAATGTTGAAGAGATTTAAGTCCATAACTATTTTAGCATTAAGTGTAACTATTTTAGGCCAAGGTGTTTCAAGTGTTGTATATGCAAAAGAAAAAAATGAAGAACAGCCTATTGGACATTGGATGAAGGGAGAATATCATGCTCACACTACCCAATCTGATGATGCACAGCAATCTCAAACTGTCCAATTACTTCTCGATAAGGCGTTTGATACATACAGCATGGATTGGATAGCAATCTCCGATCATCTAAGAATGTCTTCACGAGATGCAGAGGGAAATACAGTTCCTGATGGACCTATTCCGTTATCTCAAGGTCTTGCGCAGTATCAAATACCTAAAATAAAAGAACTACAAGAAGCAGGGAAATACAAAAATAAAATTATTTTTTCTGGATTTGAATGGGATATGCCAACTTATGAACATGTGGGAATTGGCATAATAGGAGATCAAGCAGGTTCAAAGGAGAGTTTAAAGGCCGCGAATCAATTTGAATATTTATTTACGAATAGAGATGAAAAGTTATTTAATTCTAACGATGTTGCAACCTGGAAAAAAAATAATCAAAGAGCGTATACAACGGCTGAAGATGCACGTATAGCATTAAATTGGCTTGAAAAAAATTATAAAAAAACGAGCTATGCTATTCTAAATCATCCCTCTAGAAAAACAGTTTATAAAATTTCTGATTTTCGTGACTTTAATAATCTTGCACCAGACGTAGCGTTTGGATTTGAAGGAATACCTGGAAATCAAATGGAGCCTGACAGAGGCGGGTTAAACTTAACAACACCAGAAAACCGAACGTATGGCGGGGCCGATTATATGTTAGCTAAAGTTGGTGGCACCTGGGATGCTCTTTTAGGAGAAGGCCGTAAATTTTGGAGCTTTTCTAATTCAGATTCCCATTTTGAAATTAGTGATAACCGTTTATATTCCAGTGGGTATTGGCCAGGTCAATATTCTAAAAACTATACGTGGGTGAATGGAAATACAGCACAAGCTATAGTAAATGGTATGAGGTCTGGAAAATCTTTTTCAGTTAACGGTGATCTAATTAATGAATTAGATTTTAAAGTGTCAAGAGGTGCACAGAAGGCTGAGATGGGTGAACAGCTAAAAACGAAAAAAGGAAAAATGATGACGATCACGATTCGTTTCAAGAGCCCAGAAAAAAATAATAACGGAGACAAAGTTAAAGTAGATCATGTAGACTTGATTGCTGGTGATGTAACCGGGAAAGTTAGACCAGGAACAGCTGCTTATAATAATGCTACAAACAGCACAACAAAAGTTATCAAACGTTTTACAGAAAAAGATTGGAAAGTAGATCGCAATGGTTATTACGTGATGAAGTACAAAATAAAAGCAACAACCGATCAATATTTTCGTTTAAGAGGAACCAATTTAGGACTTAATGTCCCAGGAGAAATGAAAAAAGGAGAACCACTTATTGATCCTCGAACAGACATTGAAGATAACGAAACACGTTTCGCTGAAATTAATAAACGAAATTATAAAGACCTTTGGTTTTATTCAAACCCTATTTTTCTAGATTTGAATGAAAAGCATTGAAACATAAATACACAACCAAGAAGCTGATTTCTTCAGGCTGTTGAGAAACTTTTTCTCAACAGCTTTTTTTAGATTTGTGTAATTCAAGTCCAAATAAGATAGTAATAATGACTGACAAGGCGATTGAAGGGTGTAGAACTGGAGTGAAATAAGTTGCCTAACAAAGAGTATCCATACTATTTTATAAAGTTAGGTAGGTTATATTATGTAACTGAATCATGTAGACACATAAAAAGGAAAGAAATCTCTAGTTACGAATTTACAAATGATGAATTGGTCGCCTTTCCCTTTGACACACAGTCTATTGCAAAACAGATCACAGATGATTATGGTGGTTATATTGTAGTTAGAAATGCTACGCTTGATGATTATATTAACCAAGGAGAATGCTGGAGTAAGTATATAGATTATTAAGAGAAAAATATATGAAAGCTCTATAATGTTAAGTAAACAATAAAATATTTTTGTTATAAATACTTTATCAATTACATCTATTGTAGAAAAAGACGCTATTTGTCGTCAGGTAGAGTAAATAATAAAACTATGATTTTTATAACAAAGTTTTATTATTTACTTCTTCATATAAAAAACATTCATTTTTTACTTTCAATTTTATTTATCTTATTAAAAACATATTAACGTTACATACTTGTAATTTTTCTATTATTACTTTTTCCTTTTCATGCCTAAAAGAAAAAAAGGAAAGTTAGGATGTATTTTTTGCTTCGTTTGACAACTATCTTATTTTTAATATTATTTTCCCTTTCGCCCTTCCTGACTCCGCATATTCCATCGCTTTTTGAGCATCTTTAAAAGAAAAAACCTTATCAATTATAGGTTTGATTTTACCAGTCTCAATAAAATTTGCGATTATACGTAATTGTTCTCCACTTGGCTTCATAAACAAAAACGTATATTGAACATTATGCTTTTTTTCAAGCCCAGTAAGTTTATGACTTGCTGCTGAAAACAACAACGTCTTAAAAAAACCGGAACCATATTCTTTACCAAAACGAGCATTCGGTAAACCTGAAACGGAAACAAGTTTTCCTCCGTCTTTTATAATACCAAATGATTTTTCGAGTATCTCGTCCCCAAGTGTATCAAATACTGCATCATAGTTTTTCAGTATTTCCTCAAATTTTTCTGTCTTGTAATTTATAATTTCATCTGCACCAAGAGATTTTACTAAATTCGCACCAGCTTCACTGGCAGTCGTTGCAACAGTGGCACCCATTAATTTAGCCAGTTGAATAGCAAAGGTACCGACACCACCAGCACCAGCTTGAATTAAAATCTTTTGTCCCTTTTTTAATTGCAAAATGTCTGTTAGTGCTTGATAG
Organism: Priestia sp. MDV22-iso46; assembly: GCF_058629175.1. Lineage (NCBI taxonomy): Bacteria > Bacillati > Bacillota > Bacilli > Caryophanales > Bacillaceae > Priestia > Priestia sp. MDV22-iso46. Next base: position 54,879 of record NZ_JBZVWT010000014.1, on the reverse strand, counting down.
GAGGTTAACCCCACCAGTGGAATCGATGCTGCTTCTTCAAAGCTCAAATTTTTAGGTTTTAATGCGATGTCATCTTCATGAATAGCGATATATTCAGCAAAAGTACCGATTTTACTCTTACGTGGACGTGCATATATTTCGTCACCAGCTTTAAAACGAGTCACTTTTGCGCCAACTTTTGCAACGACACCAGAAAAGTCATTCCCTAAGATAAGAGGCATCTTATATTTAACTAATAATTTCACTTTCCCATCGCGTATCTTAAAATCAATAGGATTAATACTAGCTGCATGAATTTCTGCGAGTACCTCATACTCACCAATTTCAGGTGTGGGCATTTCCGCCAAATGCATTGGAACTTTCCCATACCTATCAATAACCATTGCTCTCATAGCCTATACCTCCAAATAATGTGTGTTTAAATTCCATCATTTCTATAAAAATTTTTCATGAACTTATCAATATCCAACACAAGCGTTCTTAATAAACCTAATTCTGTACGCACATTAATATAATAAAAGTTTTTTGTCCCTTCTTTACGCATTAAAATAACACCAGCATCTCGTAAAACCTTAAGATGATGGGAAACAGCAGGTCGAGAAAGATGTGTTTGTTCAGTAATTTCACCCACACGTAATCCTGTTTGACAATCCGTCCCCATTAGAACTAACAAGATCGATTGACGTGTTTCATCACCAATTGCTAATAGTACCTTTTGACAATTAATAAAATCTTCTTTGATCATATTTAGTTGGTCCTGTTTATTCATTCGTAAAATACCTCCAATAATCGGTTTAATGGTTTAAGTTGATGAACCATATAACTGAATACAACAATATACTATTGTTATGTTAGGTGCAATATTGAGAAAGTAAATCGAGACGAATACATCTTAGAGGAGAAGCATCATTAACTTTTAATGATCAGCAACTAAAAAAAGGGGACTATGTTTGATGATTGCTCTAAGAAATAAAACAATTTTAGTATTCCACTTGATCCGTTAATTAAGATAAATGCTAGTTAACATAGTCAACATTATCGGTATTAATGATGTATAAGATAAATAAAAATCCCTCTTTAATTGAAGAGGGATTTTTATTTATTAATTGTCTTTAACAACAATTTTGAGGTTATAAATGAAATAGTGGCTGCTATAATAGAAGTTAAAAATGTATAGTTCACCGATTCATTTCCAACAGTACTAATCGTTGAATTAAAACTACCTGACATTTCAGGCTCATATGTAAGTGTAAGAAATAGACCTGAAAGAATCTGAAATACGAACAGTAACGCTATAAAGCTAACAATGAAAACTGTATATCCTTTCAAAATAACTCCCCCTTAGCTAATATATCTCCTTTGATTAAATTCCTACTTATTGAAATTATAACATTTTTTTCTATATAGAGGTACTATATAAAGTTAGTTAACATAAAACTGCTTATAAGAATGAAATATATAGAATAGAAAAAGATCCCCTTTACCTTAGGTAAAGGGGATCTTTTATTCATATACACAATAGAATTAAGAACTATTCTTTATTGTTACGAGTGGTACGAACAATTGTATCAATACCTTTTTCACGAGATTGGAGAATCAATCCTGCAACTACAAAACTAATAAAAAGTACCACTATTTTTAATATTACAGCGATTATATGATAATTAATAAAGGTAACGAGAAAGCTTATAAGAATCCCACTTACAATTAATATTGCAATTAAAATACTTCTTTTTAATTGACTCATAACTGATCTTCCTCTTTTCTTGATCTAATCCTATTGTGTACATAATTAGTATATCGCAAAAATTAGTAATTTTTTACTTTTTAAACAAAGTATATCTATGGTTTTTAGTATGAATACTCCATACATTTTTAGTTACCATAATGTACTTTATCGGCACTGAACAAGGATCTTTATTTTAAAAGATCCTTGTTTAAATTTTATTCAAGATAAATTTCGAAAAATAATAGACTAGTTACAAAACTCCCTTATAATTTGATTCTTTATTTCTTCTATCGGAAATTTTTGTGGATAGGTAGATATCATTAACATAATACCTTGGAGTACAGATGAAAAATATAACGACCGTTTCCTCGACTCCTTTACTTCCATCCTTTCAAATATTTCACATTGCATCTCGAACAGTCGAGCGTTTTCTTGAGTAAGCTGTTTACTGTATTTTATCAAGTCATCATCATCCACTGGTTGAGTTTGCAAGTGCAGATAGAAACGATGGACTTCTGGCTTTTTGTAAACATTATCAATTGCACCATTGACTATATATTTAAGCTGTTCATCAGGTGTATCCAAGGTAATTGCTTTTTCCATGACTTCGATCACTTCCCTAATCCTGGCCTCGACCATTTCAGAAAGCAGCTCTTCTTTTCCTTTGTAATAGTTATAGAGTAATCCTTTCGAAATACCCGCCTGTTTAGCTATATTGCTTATAGAAGTAGCGTAATATCCTTGTGTCATAAATAACTCCATAGCTGCAGCTCGAATTTTTTCTTTAGATGCTTGACGAATACGGTCATTCTCTTCCGGTGTACGTGGCATTTTAATTTTAATCCTCCATAAAAGCAGTGATTTCTTGATATATATCTTCAAAATGGGTGAGGGGCAGCATATGATCGGCATCCTCTATTTTGACGAAACGGATGTTTGGAACCTTACGGAAACAATCGGCAACTCTAAAATTATCTGCCAAGTCCTTTTTGCCTATAATAAATAAAGTTTGGGGATTCAATTCTTCTAATCGTTCCATTGCTGGCGGGTGAGGCCATTTCATGCAGAAATCAGTGGGCCACTCAAGCATGCGCTCTAAATGGTGACGGAGCATTTGGACAACTAGATCTTTGTGCGGACTATTGATAACGACTTGATATGTTGGTGAATGAAGGGAAAGTTCTAACATCTTATCTATACTAGGAGCAGCTTCTAATATTTTGTTATGATATTGTTCAAACTCTTTTGAATAGGGAAAACCAGTTAGCGACGGAGCAATTAATACAAGTTTTGATACTCTTTCAGGATAATTAAGGGCGAAATCAGTTGCAATCTGTCCACCCATAGAATGGCCTATAATTGTTGCCTGATTAAGTGCTAAGTTATCCATTAGCACCCGTACATCTTCAACATAGTTTACATGTTTTATAGGAGATGGTGACTGACCGGCACCACGGCCATCAAAAGCAATAACTTTGTAATTCTTAGATAAAAGAGATACTAAAAATGTCCATTGTCTTAAATCAGCTCCACCACTATGAATAAGAACAACAGGGTGCCCATTACCAATAATCTCAACATGTAAATCCAATACAATCCCTCCAATTTTTACTTAATTTTCAGTATTATTTTATTATTGAATGAACGTTTAGTCAATATAAAATGTAATTTAATTTTAAATGGTTTAAGATATCATTCTTACCCCCAAAAATTTACCGATTGCTGAATAAGATCTTTAATAATAAAGTGAATACTCTATACAAGTTTAGTTAACATAATCACTCTTTTCGGTACCTCTATTAAAAGGAATATTTGGCTTGTTAGTTGATGAAAGAAATATGTATAACGTATAAATATTTAGTTATCATAATGTGAATTACAGAAAATATAAAACCTGAAATTCCTTGTTCCATAATGGAAGGTATCTCAGGTTCTTTTGAAATTTATTGATTTTGAAAAAGATAAAGGCCAAACCCTAAAGTATCTCTACCCCATGTAAGGTAAGTACGTTTCCATGACCTAATTTTATTTAACATACTGTCACAATCAGGGTCGTTCTGGTTTTCATAACAATATTTTTCCATAGACATAGCATATAGTCCTTCATATTCATCCCAATCATCGTCACTTGCAACAACTGACCAAATCGGCACGAGCCCCATACTTTCTCCCATAAAAACATTCTCATGGTGTTTTTTTAATTCTAACTCATCTGCTCCACCAAGTGCTTCTAAATATGCCTGACTAGGTTTCTTCTTCCAGTATCCTTCTCCTACTAGAATAAAGCCGCCCTTTTTAACATTTCTTTTAAGAGATTGCAACGTTAATTCCAGGCTCCCTAAAGCATGAGTAGAACCAACACAAATTCCTACATCAAAATGATTGACGTATTCACTTACCACTTGTTTGGCATCTTTTACAATGTACGTAATTTTTTCTTCAGGGATTCTTTTTTGGACCTGTTGCTTTGCCTCTAAAATAGAACCTTCATATAACTCTACGGCTGTTGCTTCAATATCATATTTTTCAACTAAACGTATTAACAGTTCACACTTCCCAGCCCCGATATCTAACACTTTTGCATGAGGTTCTAACTGAAGAAAATCTATAGTTCTATTGATTTTAGTTTCACTTATCGGGTTACTAAATAAATGTTTACTGTGGGCAATTGATGAGAATTTATTTCTGTCCATTGGTTGAACTCCCCTTTGTCCTTTTTAGATACTCTTTTTCTCATTAAATTATTTAAGATAGAAACACTCATAGTCCCAGTCCCTTTCAGAATAAATATCTATATTTACATGTAACAATAATTAATTCGATTTTCGTTTATTTTACTACTCTAGACACTTCGTTAAGTTTATTGCTACTGATAATTAATTCCTTAAAAATTGGAGAAACCCTTCCTCACCGTATCATAATTAAATGGTCAAGGTGGACAACGTATAGCTAGTTAACTTAAAACACATTATAAGAAGCAAAAATAAAAACACACTAACTACCTTCCACATAGTCAGTGTGCCTTTCTTGTCCTTAAAAATGAATTCTAAAGACAAAACGCCTTACTTTTCCGTCCCTATATTTTATGCATATTATTAATATAAAAGAATCAAATTAGGAATTTTTTCTTGAGTTTTGAGCAAACTACTAAAGATGCTTAAAAACATCAAAATATGTATAGCACATGTTATTAAAGAGAAAAATCACTGTCTCCGTCAGTGATTTTTCTCTTTTTTAGATATGTATTATATACACCTTTACTTACCATAATGGATGTTCTAGGTAGTTAAATAAAAAAGATTAGCTTCTTACAGCTAATTTTTTTTATTTAAGAGATAATATCCTAATTTCCATACTAATATGAATCAGGATACTATCTTTAAGAACGTTTTAAAGGTAGTAATCATTATTTTACTAATCGATGGGACTTAGAGATAGCAACTAATTTTTCAACACAAGCTCTTACTATAATTCCAATTACAATATAATAAATAAAAGAGTATATATATTTCCATTTTATATAGATGACAAGATGCGCCCATATAGAAAAAGGTTCACCAATAAAAGAAAATGCACTAGCCATACATATAAGTGAAATAATAAAGGATTTCCAGGTTCTAAAATATTGATACAATAACATGAACGTAACTGGAACCATGCTGAAATCAAAAGGTAAAGCGCCAGGATAAATGGGCAGGAATTGTGTAATGTACCCCCAGAAACGAAACGTAATTCCAATAAGATCTAGAAGAAATGTAATGATGATAATGAAGGTACCAAACAATAAGGTTTCAAGGATTTGTTTACGGTTTAAAAAGATACTCCAAATGATCCAAGGAAGAATTAGAAAAACAAGAAGCAACCACCAGCTTCCTGTTAAAAATTCATCGTGTAACCAATACTTTATATCTAATTCTGCTATTTTATCTTGTAAGGACCTGACTCTCCAAAAATTCTCTATCCTTTTATCCATGGATTTATCCCCTTTATAATGATATACAATACTTTAATTTCCATTTTATTATTTGAGCATCTTATTGTTTTATGTAGCTCTTTATTACCTAAAAAAGCATTCCCAATAAGGAACCTAAATTTCACATTGAGGTATTACACTGATATGTATGGGGAAAATTAATAAAAAAAAGGAAGTTAGTGATGATAGGACTTATTATTGCAATTATTGCCTTTAATCTTATTGCTTTTATCGTCAATAAAAGACTAACAGCAAATCAAATAGTCCATATTTGGATATTTACAACTGCATTTCAATTAACTTTTGATCTTTATGTGAATTTTAAATATCATGGTTACTGGTACTTTACAAAAGGTGTGGATTGGAAGGCATTTCCCGCCCATGCTATATTAATTCCTCCTGTAAATATAATCTTTTTGAATTGGTTTCCTTATAGAAATTTACTCAGTAAAAAAATAATATACTTACTCTATTGGGATATAGCATTAGTCCTTTATGAAGTTCTTACATTGCTTCCTGAACCTTGGGGATACTTTAGATATGGATGGTGGGATTGGTGGTATTCAGCAGCTATCAATCCTATCCTTCTTATGATTTTATTGGGATACTATAAATGGACATGTAAACTAGAAAAGAAAATTGTTCGTAGCCAATCGTAAAGCAAACATCACTCTTACGTACGATAAAGAGTAAATCTTGATTTTTTCATGTAGGAAATAGGTTGTTGAAAAGAATGATTTATAGAATATGTATTTCTAATTTACATAACAGAGACTGTCGGAAATCATATGCTAAGTAGCGCGCTTAAAAGCTTTTTCATTTATAACCAGAGGATGAAAGGTTTATTGTTGGGAAAAATAAACCTGAAAGGAGTGTACTGGATGAGAAAACAAAAAAACTCAACTGATAAACCCACAATTGCAGAAGGAATGAATACTGAAGATGAATTGCAAAAAGATGCAACCCCAGAGGAAATTTCTAAAGGAGAATATACTAACGTAACTACTCTCTCTTTAGATGAAAATGATCCAAGCTAAATTATTTTAGAACAAATTTTTATTACACCGTTTATTTGAAACGGTGTTTTTATTGATTATTTTCCCCTAGTAATTGCCCCTATCCTGAGCATTATATTAGTTACCATAATACAGCTTCTAGGAAGTCAAAAGTTTTCATCCCAAAATAAAATATGATCTAATCCATACTCATCTTCATAAATAAAGATTCCGAAATTCTTTTGATGTCCTAGTAAGGTAAAGAAAAAGAGTGAAGACTCATCTTCAAGATTTAAAAAATTAGCTATTGAGCTTAAGTTATTCCAAAAGTCTTCAAATCTTAATTTCAATCGGTAAGAAGGAAGTATTTCCTTCTGATATAGCAATATATATTCGTTTCTATATGCGCCGAATTCTTCTTGTAAAAAGGAGATTTCCTTCATAATTCTATTTAGATTATGTTTGAATCGAATCTGGGGCTCTTGATCGTTAGAATAAACGTTTTGAAACCTCAATTCAATTTCCTTAGATGTAAGGAATTCAAAATCAGTTATAGAAGCACAAATGCATTTGAATTTTCCTTCCAATTGTTTTTTTAGATTCTTTCTTTTAAGTTCCTCTATTCTTTGTTTACGTGTTTCCTTATTCATTTTTATCAACTCTATATATAAGATTTTTGTTTAAAATCAATTATAACCTTATCCATACAAATCTAGTTACCATAATGTCTCTTATCGGAAAGGCTCTTAGAATAATTTATTCTAAGAGCTTTTTGACCTTATAGACCTTTTATTCAATGAAATACATTCTTCCATTTACTTCAATAGATATCGAAGATTGCTTCATTTCTTTTCTTAGATCTTCTGCATACGCTACAACTTCATTAATTTTATTCTTATCTAAATTTTCAGTGAAGCTATAAACAATGGTTACCTTTTCCTTAACTAATTTTTTATTGTCTCCTATCCAAGCTCCTGTTCCATCATCAGAAGTGGCACCCCCAAACATATTAGAGAATTTCTCTAAAGATTGGTCAACATATTTGCTATTATCAATAGGTTGATCAATATTGTAAGTAGATGGAACATAAATTTTTACAACATCATCAAGGTAAGATTGTCCTCTCAGAACATTTGATTGTTGGTCTGGAGTAGTAGATGTTTGTTTAGATGGGTGTTCAGCATATACTATATAACCAAATAACCCAATTAACATAAGGAATGCTAATAACTTAATTACTAATTTATTCTTCAGTTTTATCACTTCCCCTTATTTAATAATCCCTAACTACAAATAACAAATATAGGAAATTTATCTTTATAATATCAAAAATGTATATGAGCGTATATATACTTTTTTTGTCGATTTTTAATCTTTATACAATATTCATTTATAGTTAACATAATCACAATTATCGGAAATAAAAAGGCCTTTATAATTTACAAAGGCCTTTGAAAAAATTGTTTAGTTAAGCTTAGAGAATGTAGATTTATCAGAGATTCTCAAAAAATCTATTTACCTATTAAAAAAATTTTTTATAGCTTCTAGACGTATCCTATGCCCACAATCTTCACAAGTGTATTTCCCTTTCATATTCTCTTTAACTAGCTTATATTTCAATGTGCCTTCATATACTTTGAATTTTTTTCTGCAACTTATACAAATTACCTCATAATAAAAAATTTCAAATCCCTCCCCCTTCTTAAATTTAATATATGAAACAAAGAATTTATATTTGAAATTTGGGCAAACTATCCAAGACGCCGTGAGGCATCATAATGCTAATTCTCCAATTTCCTTACGAGAACAGAAAAACTACCTTCCCAACTCCAGAGGTAGTTTTTCTGTTTTTAGACTGTATATGATATAAAAAGGTAGTTAACATAATGTCGTTTATTGGAAATCACATGCAAAAAAGCCCTTTTATTAAGGGCTTTCACTTGTTTACTCTTATATATTTAATGTTACATTTTGGGAGCTTCCATACCAAAATTTGCCCATTCTTCTTTTGATGGCCCATAAATACCTGGAACGGTTAATCCTGCTTGTCTCATAAGAACGGTCATTTGTCCCCGATGGTGGGTTTGATGTTGTATTAAAAACATTAAAAGTGACCCATTTGGTATTTTCTGACCCAAAAAGTCTATTCGTTCTTCTAACGTTTTGTCGATCCATTGAGTTTTTAATGCTTGTACAAATGCATCACTTGCTTGCTGATAGCTGTCTGCTATAAACTGAGCCGTAGTAGGAATAGGCCAATCTTCAGACGGCGCTTCAAACGTTAAGTTAGTATTTGAAGCAATTATATGAATGGCAGCCACTGTATGCCAAGCTATACGTCCTAGAGTCCAATTCTGTGAAGTAATTTCCTGTTTAAGCGACTCATCAGTTAAATTTTTTAGTAGTCTCTGAGTAGCATTTGTTTCATATTCCCAAGATTTTAAAAAACTATCTAAACTATGAAACATAAAAATCCCCCTTTTGTATATCCTTTTAATTCCATTTTAACAATAGTTGTATTATAAAACACTATGTATAAGACATTCACTCCTAGTTTACATAAACACTCTTTCCAGTACACATCAAAAAAAGAACTCCTTGAGCCACATGGAGTTTAAGAAAGGGTCCTTTTATGAATTATGCAGCTTTTTATACATCCTTGATATTAATGGTTTATCCCAAGATCCAGGTGGAAGGAGAATGTATAAAAAGTCTGCGTTTTATACATATGCTCGTCTAGAGAAATATAGTCTATATGGCAAAAATGTGCTATTGCTTATTTGCAGTTATTTTCTTATAGTAATAACCCATACCCACCAAAAAGCTACCTCTTACGCTGCACACCAGTCCGCAAAGGTATACATTTCAAGATACTGACACTTCAATTTAAAAGGTTCATCACCTGTGTAAGAGAGTAAATTATTACCGAAAAGCTATTGACTATATAAATACAAGAAGATATGCTTAAACCATTGTATTAATGATAATCATTATCATCTTTAGTGAATTTTATGGGAGGAAAATTGAAAAATGAAGACTGGAAGGAAATTAAAAATAGTAAGTGTAATGGCAATCCTTTCTATATTGCTAGTGTTAGCAGGATGTGGGGCAAAGCAGGATTCTACTGATAAAGAATCTTCTAACAATCAAAAGGTAGCTGTTAAACACGAATTAGGTACTACCAAGGTTCCTGAAAATCCAAAGAGAATTGTTGTTCTTGAATTGTCGTTTGTTGATGCACTTCACGGTTTAGGTATTAAGCCTGTTGGAATAGCTGATGACAACAAAAAAGATATGATTGAACAGTTAGTAAATGGAAAAATGAAGTATACTTCTGTTGGGACACGTCAACAACCGAACCTGGAAGTAATTAGCTCATTAAAGCCTGACTTAATTATTGCAGATGTTCAACGTCACAAAGCAATCTATAAAGACTTACAGCAAATCGCTCCTACAATTGAGTTAAATAGCCGTGAATCTACATATGAAGAGAATATAGATGCCTTCAAAACAATTGCGAAAGCAACTGGAAAAGATAAGAAAGCAGAAGAGCGATTAAATAAACATGAGGAAACGATTGCGGAATTAAAAAAGGAAGTAAAAGAGGAAAATGGTCAGACAATCTTACCAGCTGTAGTTCGAGACACTTCATTCCAAGCTCATACTTCGGCTTCATATGACGGAGGATTCCTTGAAAACCTAGGTTTTAAGGATGCTGTACAAAGTAAAGAAGCCTACGCTGAAATGAATCTTGAACAGTTGTCAGACATTAACCCAGATATCTTAATCCTAGCTAATAATGAAGGAAAATTATTAACAGATGAATGGAAATCAAACCCTCTATGGAAGAACTTAAAAGCTGTTAAAAATCATAAAGTATTCGTGGTAGATCGTAACTTATGGACAAGGTTCCGAGGCGTTGTTTCTTCAGAAGCAATTGGAAAAGATACAGTTAAACTCTTACATGATCAACAAAAGTAAAGCTGTAGCTATGAAGTGAGGAAGTGAGAATAGTTTTCTATTCTTGCTTCTATTTGTATAGTAAAGTATTTGAGAAAGTGTGTTGTAGATGAACAAGAATATCAAGAAACAACGAGCAAGAAGATACATAATAGGATTTATTAGTGTTTTTCTATTGATAGCTGGAATATTTATTCACGTTTCTGTAGGTTCTTCTTCTATTGGTATAACCGATGTAATAAAAGCATTATTTCAACCTGACAATTCCAAACAAACAACGGTTATTCAAACTCTGAGACTACCGCGAGCTGTTCTTGCGGCACTAATTGGGGCTAGTCTTGCTGTAGCTGGAGCACTGATGCAAGCTATTACTAGAAATTCTTTAGCCTCTCCTCAAGTGTTCGGCGTAAATGCTGGAGCTTCTTTAGCTATTGTAGTAGCAACAATCTTATTTCCAGAATTACATTCAAAAACAACCGTTTATTTTGCATTCTTAGGATCTGCATTAGGTGGAATAACAGTCTACTTATTCGCAGCCGGGGGGAAAGTAACACATATCAAGTTAGCTCTTGCTGGTATGGCTGTTCATCTATTTTTATCTTCCCTTACACAGGGAGTGATTGTGTTAAATGAAGATGCTACGGACGTTTTGTATTGGCTTGTAGGGTCAATTAATGGAAAGAACTGGTCTCATGTTTTGATTTTACTTCCCTGGTCTGTATTTGGACTTCTAGCAGCTTTTATTATGGGGCGTTCTATTTCTATATTAGTTCTAGGAGAAAATATGGCAACCGGTTTAGGCGAAAAAGTGCAGTGGATAAGGCTTGTTTCTGGAGTGATTGTTATTATCCTTGCTGGTTCCTCCGTTGCGGTTGCCGGTCCAATTGGCTTTATTGGTCTGATGGTTCCTCATATTGCACGAAAGTTAGTGGGAGGAGATTATCAACGTATTTTACCATTTTCCGCACTTTTAGGCGGGATTCTACTTATTTATGCAGACATACTTTCACGTTTTATTGCATATCCGTTTGAATCACCGGTAGGGATTGTAACAGCACTAATTGGGGCACCTTTCTTTTTATACCTTGCTAGAAAGGGGAGGAATATTAAACAATGAATGCAAAAAAACATCCTTATGGCATACTCAGTGTGCTCCTCATCATCCTAGTTATGATAGCATTCATAAGTTTAGGTATTGGAGCTGTATATACTTCACCAGTTGAAGTTTTTACTAACCTTATAGGAAAATCACAAAGTAATCATTTTATTTTATTTAATTATCGAATTCCACGAATGCTTCTCGCTATTATAGTTGGAGCATCTTTAGCTGTCTCTGGAGCTATCTTGCAAGGGATTTTAAAGAATCCATTAGCCTCTCCAGATGTAATCGGTGTAACAAAGGGTTCAGGTTTATTTGCTGTTGCTGTCTTAATTATTTTTCCAGGAGCTTCTATGGTGGCATTACCGTTTTCAGCTTTCTTAGGAGCTGCAGTAATTGCTATTGCTCTTATGTTGTTCTCATATACACAAAGTACAAAAACTCATTCATTAGCGTTAATAGGCGTTGCTTTAGGAGCTATCTGCCAAGCTGGCATTCAGTATTTTATGATTAAGTTTCCAGATAACGTTAATACAACCCTTTTATGGTTAACTGGAAGCTTATGGGGTAGAGGCTGGAATGAAATGTGGTTTTTAATTCCTTGTCTTATCCTTATTCCTTTGATCATTATTTTTATTTCTAAATTAGATATTTTAAATTTGGGAGACGAAATGGCTGTTGGGTTAGGAGAAAGAATAAAATACGTTCGTTATACTTTATTGAGTATATCAGTGATTTTAACAGGAGCATCAGTAGCTGTTGTTGGATCAATAGGTTTTATTGGGCTTATTTCTCCTCACATAGGAAGAAGGTTAGTAGGTAGCCGTTCGAAATTCTTATTACCTGTATCAGCACTAATTGGGGCCTTATTTTTACTTCTTGCAGACACTGTAGGAAGAGGTGTAGTTCCTCCAATCGAAATTCCATCTGGTATCGTAACAGCAATTATAGGAGCTCCTTATTTCTTATACTTACTACGACGCGAACAAAAAAATAAGTGAGAGGAAGAGTATGTATGACAAAATTAACTGCAGAGAAGCTTTCAATCTCATACGATTCAACGTCGATCATTAATAATATTGATCTCCATATTCCAGAAGGTAAAATAAGTATCATTATTGGCTCAAATGGATGTGGAAAATCAACTATTCTTCGATCTTTAGCACGGTTATTAAAACCAACACAAGGTTGTATTTATTTAAATGGAAAAGATATTCACCAGCACTCTTCAAAAGAGGTTGCAAAACAATTAGCTATCTTGCCTCAATCTCCCGAGGCACCTGAAGATCTAACTGTTAAAGAGCTTTGTTATTATGGACGTCATCCCCATAAAGGGCTGTTTGCTCGTTATTCTACTGAAGATCATAAAATTGTAAGTGACGCTTTGCAATCTACTAAAATGGAACATCTAAGTGATCGAACTTTAGATGCTTTATCTGGAGGGCAGCGTCAACGTGCATGGATTGCTATGGCTTTAGCACAAGGAACTGATTTATTACTTTTGGATGAGCCGACAACATATTTAGACTTGGCTCACCAAATTGAAGTACTTGAATTATTGCGTAACCTAAATAAGCAACAGAACCGAACAATTGTAATGGTTCTACATGATTTAAACCAAGCTGCTCGTTATGCCGATCACTTAATTAGTATTTCAAGTGGAAAGATTTATACAGAAGGATCTCCGACGCAAGTCTTTACTGAAGAAATGATAGAAGAGGTGTTCGGACTTTCATGTAAAATAATAGACAACCCTGTCGACCATTCACCTTTATGTATACCAACAGGTATTTATAAGAAGAACTTCAGTAAATAGATAAGGTAACATACGTATAAAGAAGCTACTGTGTCCGATATAGTCAGTAGCTCTTTTTTATATACAGTTTTATACAGGATTGACTTAGCAACGATTCCACGAATGCTGAGCATGAAGAAATTATAAAAAAAACAGATGCTTTATGCGGTCTTTACTTCTCACCTTTATATTCCTTAATTATCCATCATAATGTATGTTAGAAAGTTATTCAGTGCCATTTCTTATATAGCGTGATTCTGTAACAATTTAGCGAATTTATATGTTCCTTGTACGTCCGTAAAAGTATACGTTTACGGACATATAGGAAACTACTAATTCCAACTTATATATATATCCGCAAAAATTAAAAAACACTTTTCGGACGTTCTGTTATTTACACGTACCTTTACGAACAATTTTCTTTATTATGTAGTTGGGGTAGCGTCAGTCAGGAAGATGCGGATTTACAACGTTAAGCTAAATTAGGCATAAAAAATCGATTCCTTTACAGCGTTAGGAACTGCTTTTAATTTTGAGATAGTTTTTTGTCCCAGCCTCTTCTAAACAGAACTTTTAGGAGGGGTGTTTTCATGTCATTATTATATTTACAAGCTATAGAAGTGCAACTTTATAAACAAAAAGGCCCATCTTTAAAGATGGGTATATTAATTGGTAGCTTTTATTAAAACTCAATTTTAATTTTTTGTGCTTCGCTGATTTTTTTCTCGTTTTTATCAAATACATCACTTGTGGTTATTTCAGCCCACTTAATATCCTTTGCTTCCTTTTGGTCTGACTCATTGTGCCTATCTTTGTGCGCATGACCGCCTGTTGCATTCACAATAAAACCAATATTTCCAAATTTCGTGCCATTACCTTCAATTTCACCATTTAACTCTTCAAGGTAAATATCTTTTTGCCAATCAAATGTTTCACCTGTATTCGTTTTCAGTAAGGCAATTGGTGCAAAATTCACTTTCTCTGAAGACTTATTTTTGATCTCAACGAAAACTTTAACAAAATCAAACTCTTCGTCATGTGTTAAGACGTGAAAATAATCAATCATACTGTAATCAGGTCGTAAGTGAATCAGTTTCATTTCTTTTATTGTTAATTCAATTTCACCAAGTTTATAAGTTTTATTCAAAGGTTTAATTGCTTTTAATGTAGCCTCACCTTTTTCATCTGCATATGTCTGACCGACTTTTTGCAATGAATGGTCATCTGTTACTTGAGAATTAGGCTGATACTCGTCACTTTTGCTCTCAGTTTGTTCCTGATCCTTTTCCTGTTTCGTTTCATCATTTTTTTCGTCTGTATTATTTTCTGTTTGGTTTTCGTTCGCTGCATTTTTTTCATTGTTTTCAGGACTGGCATTGGATGAACAACCAACAAGCAGCATGATTAAAAATAATATAGAAAGAGTGTGTTTCATGATGATTCCCCCGTATGATTCTATATTCTAAAAAAGTTCCCGTTGCTTGTACTTAAGCAACGGGATACACTTTATCTTATCCAATTATTTCTTACTTATCTTGAATTTTAATATTATAATCTAAGACATCAAAAATATTTTTTGCAATATCAGTGTTATCATTTGATCCAGCAAATTTTTCACTTGATGGTCCGAATGCATAGACAGGAACATCTTCACCTGTATGTCCACCTGTTGTCCAACCTGTGTGAGAACGTTTGTTAAAAATATTCTCAATGGCATTATCGATATCAAGAACTTTCTTTGTTTTAGCTGCTTCTTTAACAGATTGAATTTCTTGTTCTGTTAAGGCGAGGGTATTTTGATCAATATATTTCTTTAATGTTTCTTCAACGCCTGCTCCTTTAGCAATCTCTTCAGCCATGAAATCAGGCGTGCGCTTTGCAGCTTTGATTGGTTCACTGAACCAGTTGTAAATACCGTCTGAACCAATTGAGTATCCACCAGTTGAGTGGTCAGCTGTTGCTACTACTAAGGTATGTTTGTCTTTTTTTGCAAACTCAATTGCTGCTTTATATGCTTGTTCAAAGTCATCCATCTCACTCATAGCTCCAACGATATCATTGTCATGCCCTGCCCAGTCAATCTGGCTTCCTTCTACCATTAGGAAAAACCCGTCTTTATCTTTGTTTAATTTTGAAAGAGCAGTGTTTGTCATGTCTTTTAATGAAGGAACTTCTTCTGTGCGGTCAATTTTCTTTGGAAGTCCACCATCAGCAAATAAACCAAGCACTTTACTATTTTTATCGTTTAACATATCTTCACGGTTTTCCACATAGCTGTATCCAGCTTTTTTGAATTCTTCTGTTAAAGTACGATCTTTACGATCAAAGTTGCTTTTACCGCCACCAAGAAGAACATCGATTTTATGTTGGCCATTCACCATTTCATCAAAATAATCGTCAGCAATAGAGTCCATGTTTTTACGACTCTGATCATGTGATCCGAAAGAAGCAGGTGTCGCATGTGTAATTTCAGAAGTTGCAACTAGACCTGTTGCTTTTCCTTCTTCTCTAGCAGCTTCAAGAACCGTTTTTGCTTCTGATCCGTCATTATCAACTGCAATCGCATTGTTATATGTTTTAATACCTGCAGACATGGCGGTTGCTGCAGAAGCAGAGTCCGTTACATTTTGTGCAGGATCTTCTGGATACGTTGTTTGCTGACCTACTAAGTATTTATCAAATGTCGTTGGCTCAACAAATTTCGTAGATGGATTGTCCTTTAAATAACGATGAGCAGAAGTGTAAGAAACTCCCATGCCATCACCGATTAAAACAATGACGTTTTTAATTTCTGCATTATTAGTTCCTTTTTGCTTAGTAGATTCCTCTGCGCTTACATGTGAGAAACCACCAATTAAACCGCTAAAAGCAACTGTTGAAAGAACAGCTACCGGTAATAACTTTTTCGTTAACTTCTTTTTAAACAATGTTGTTACCCCCAATTGTTATCATGTTTTATGTCCCAAAGAGAATTATAGAGAAGGTTTATTAATAGGTTTTTAATAAATTGTAAATCAAGTGTTAAAAACAGGAATAATTCCCTTTACAAATGAAAAAACACCCCTATATTAACAAATAAGGGTTAATTTTCATATTAAGTTGTTGTAAATATTATTAATTTGCTAAGTTTTAGAAACCAATTATTAAGATTATGAACTTTATAGTTACGTAATTTTTGTAATTCCTAAAAGGAAAGATATTCATGTGGTGAATCCATCCATGGAGAGATATATCAAGGCGTCGAACTATATTTCTAGTTTGGTGTTACAGTATGTGGCTCCTGAAGATTTCCGTGCATATAGCATTGATGAGTTGTTTATTGATGCGACAGCTTCTTTGCATTTATTTGCTCGAACACCAGAAGAGCTAGCTCATCGAATACTTAATGAGATCTATCGCAAAACAAGACTGACTGCTACCGCAGGAATCGGTCCTAATCTCTTACTGGCTAAAGTCAGCTTAGATCATGAAGCGAAGCACAGCCCAACAGGGGTTGCTTATTGGCGGTATGAGGATATTCCCTTTAAGTTATGGTCGATTCATCCAATGAAGGATTTCTGGGGGATCTCGTCAGCTACAGAAAGACGCTTAAACCGTTTAGGCATCTATACCATAAAAGAACTCGCTCTTTCTTCTAAGGAGATGTTACGTAAAGAATTTGGTGGCCTAGGAGAAGAAATCCACCAACATGCGAATGGGATCGATTTTAGTCGCATTTCTGATGTGTACATCCCTAGTTCCCGTTCCTTTTGGAAAAGTCAGATTCTCTTTCGAGATTATACAAGTCGAAAAGAAGTTGAATTATTACTATTGGAGCTATTGGACGATGTTTGTTTTCGTTTACGCATGCATCAAGTGGTGGCTCAAACGATCCATTTATCGATTGGCTACAGCAAACAAACAGGTGGAGGATTCTCCAGACAAAAGAAAATGGGGAGAGCTTCAAACTTAAGCCAAGATATCTTTCCGTATTGCTTAACCATCTTACATACATATGATAGTGGCATGCCGATTCGCTCCATTGGCATTTCATTATCAAACACCAGCATTCAAGAAGAGGAGCAAATGAGCTTATTTGAGGATATCGATCAGCGTGAAAGAGCCTATGCTCTTGCCAAAACGATTGATGAGATTCGGATTCGTTACGGGAAGAATAGTGTACTACGTGCGTCTAGTCACCTTCCTTATTCAACAGCTCGTTATCGAAATGGCCTTATGGGTGGCCATAAAGCTTAAGGAGGAAAAAGATATGGAACAGAGAGGAATGAAAGAAACAATAGCATATTATAAGAGTAAATACGAAGTATACAAAGATTGCTATTCATCTATTGTTTTTTCCTTGTAGGATAGATAACAGCACTCAAAATATACAGTATCTATAGTATTCATAGTATAGGTATTTGGAGACGAATTAAATGATTGGAGTGCAAATGGTAGTTACGTGTTAAACAATTATTGAGAGGAAGGAGAAAAATATGGATATATCCATTCGAAAGGCTAATAAAGGTGATTACGAATCTTCATTGTCTTTATTCAGGCAAGTTCATGAGTTACACGTTTGCGAAAGGCCAGATTTGTACAGAAAGAATTCCACTCCAATAAGTGAAGAGTTCTTTGAAAGTCAGCTAAATGATATCAAACAACACATTTTTGTGGCTACCATTGGTAATGAAATAGTCGGAGTCGTTGGGATGAAGGAAGAAGAAATAATTGAAAATTCATTTGTGAAAGCAAGAAAGGTATTATTTATAAACAGTTTATGCGTTGCTCAAGCACAGAGAAAGAAGGGGATAGGAAAAAGGCTTATGAAATATGTTTTTGATTTTGGGAGCAGTCTGAAAGTTGATAGTATTGAATTGGGAGTATCAGAGAAGAATCCTTATGCAATTGAATTTTATGAATCCATTGGTATGACAACAAAGAGTAGAAAAATGGAGATTGTATTAAGTTAACAGGTGCTTATCTCTAATAAGATAACATAAATGAACTTCCATAACCGGACACTGTAATAGAATAAGGATCGTAAAGAATGATCAATCTTTTTTCATAAAACGCTCTTTCTCTTTGCCTATATATCAAGGTTTATATTGTGAATTTAATCAAATTTTAATTCAAAACGAGACAACAAAAAGTAATATAAATTCTAATTTTGAAAAACGATTATCGATGTAGACATGGATACATCGATAAAAGCCATCAAAACGACAGCTTTTTTAAAGGAAGGTCTTGATAAAATGAAAAAATGGCGCCCTTTTGCTACAATGCCAGAGCAATACTTAGGATTGCAAGAAATCATAAACAAGCAACTAGAAGTACCTCAACCTCTTTTAACAGAAGAGCAAATGGAACAAATCAATTTCACATTGATTGAAGCCTTACATACAAATAAACAAGTATACCTTACATATTATAAGAACGGGCAACTTATAACCGAAACAGGATTAATACAATTTGTTGATTCCCTGGGGGATCTCTTTATTTTTATCGATGAAGTATTCGAATTAAAAAATAAAATGAGGTTAAGTGAGCTAATTGATGTTCGTTTTACATAAAATAATTTCACCTTCACTTTTTGTGGTAATCTAATAAAAGTCAAATAGAAAAGAGTGATCAACGTGGAAGAGAAACAGCAGCAAGAAATAGATCTTGATAAAGTGTATGAATACGCTGAATATCCAGATAAGGTTTAAATAGAATAAACTAATAAGAGGATATTATGTTCAATATACGAGCATATATCCTCTTTTCTTATAAAGATTAGATTCGTTATTTAGATACTACACATATAATTTAATATGTATATATTATAAAGGAGCTTAAGTTTGTTGCAAATGGAGGCGTGATGAGGTCTTCAGATCGAGCGTTAACATGATTAAGGGGGTGAGTGGTATGAGTTTTGTAACTTTGTAATAAGTGATATTAAGCAATCGGACCAGCTTATGGAGAATTGGAAACATTACTTTGGGTAAAATGAAAACATCAAAAAATTGGAGGGTTCATATATGACAGTTGGAGGCAAGGATGATATTGATGGGCTTAAGGAAATCGGCAAAATCGTTGCTTTAACAATAAGTGAAATGAAAAATCAGACCCGTGCCGGAATGACGACCAAAGAATTGGATGAAATCGGAGGACATTTTTTAAGAAGATATGGTGCGGTCTCTGCACCAAAGATAACCTACAATTTTCCCGGTAACACATGCATTAGCATTAACCATGAGGTTGCTCACGGAATACCGGGGAATCGGAAGATTCAAGAAGGTGACCTAATAAATATTGATGTCTCTGCTGAGTTAAGTGGTTACTTTGCCGATGCAGGTCATTCCTTTCAGATCCCTTTATATAACCCTTCTGTAACACGTCTCTGTCAATACACACACAATACTATGATGAAAGTTATTTCTTCACTTAAACATGGGGTGAGATTGAATGAAATCGGAAGAATTATTCAAAATGAAGCCCGAAAAGGTGGTTACAAGGTAATTACGGATCTTTGCAGTCACGGCATTGGAAGGTCTTTACATGAGGCCCCTGAAGATATTTTACCTATCTATGACAAGTATGATAAACGGGTATTGAAAGAAGGTATGGTTATTACTGTTGAGCCTTTTTTATCAACTGGAGCAGAGTATACAGTTGTAAGTTCGGATGGGTGGACTTTATGTGTGCCCGATAATAGTCTTTGTGCACAATATGAGCACACAATAATTATTACAAGGGATCAACCAATAATTACAACGATAGCTTAGATATTGTTTTCAGATGTTAGGCCCATAGATGTTTAAGGAAGTTCATCAACCGGGCGTGTTTGTTGAGCAAAGATTAAAAGGTTAATACCTATTATTCATGCGCAATATGTATCAACCTTTATTTTCTATGTTTTTTTCGATTTGGATCTTGATAATAAGGTCAGTGGCAGATGCGACAACTGCAATTCATCTTACTTCAAAAGTTCGGTAAAAGGTAGTATTTTCTTACGCGAATGTCGGGAATGCGGTATGAAGAAGAGTATCTAAGTATAGAGGATTATATAATAAAAGGAGAAGGTTTTTTACCCCTCTCCTTTTTATGTAGATGTAGTTGTGTTTACTCATTTTTAGAATCTGAAATATATACCTTACTACACTGCCGATGCCTTCTATTACCCTCTAATGATCACCTACTACTGCCTGTTCTGTCATCGTGAAAGTACGAAGTTTCCGAGGAATAAAAGCTCTTATCTCTTCTTCTTTATATCCGATTTGCAGTATTTTACGATCTTGTATAATAATAGGGCGTTTAAGTATAAAAGGATGGCTCTTTATCAAATCATACAGACCCTGTAACGACAGTGCATCAATCTCTATATTTAACTTTTGAGGGATCTTTGACCTTGTAGAAATAATTTCATCTGTACCCTTTTCTGTCATACTAAGAATATTTTTAATTTCATCTTCTGTAATAGGTTCATACGATAGATTTCTCTCAATATAATCAATTTGATGTTCCTCAAGCCAAGCCTTTGCTTTTCGGCAAGAAACGCAGCTGGTTGTCGTATATAGATTAATCATTTTTTACACCTCGTCTATATGTATTTTTCTCTATCTTTAATTAATCAATGTAAATAAAAGTATATAGAATTCTAATAAGTAAAAGCCACTTGTATACTACAAGTGGCTTTTTTCTACGTTGAACACATTAGATAATTCACGTATTATTCCCATCACTATTATAACATAGTTTGTGCATCTGTTTAATAAATTTCCGGTCTTAAGATGACTAAAAATTTGAGATGTATGATTAAGAACAATACTAATCTTCTATATTTTATAACAAGGAAATGAAACATATCATTTCACTTTTTACAGCGCAGCAAGTGTTTTAAAGAAGGAGATTGAAATGATGTAAAGTTGGAGGATAATTAAGCTTTATCTTTAATAGTGAGATGTGTAAAAAATAAAGGTTAAGCTTATCTTACATCATTACTTACTCCTCACGTACTTCAGTATGTCAAACAGAGGAATGAAAAAGTAGCGACCATTCGCCAGTCTGCCAGAACAATACCTAGGGTTGCAGGAAATCATAAACAAGCAATTAGAAGTACCTCAACCTCTTTTAACAGAAGAGCAAATGGAGCAAATCAATTTCACCTTGATTGAAGCCTTACATACAAATAAACAAGTATACCTTACATATTATAAGAACGGGCAACGCATAACCGAAACAGGTTTCATACAATTTGTTGATTCCCTGGGGAATTTGTTTGTTTTTATCGATGAAGTATTTGAATTAAAGAACAAAATGAGGTTAAGTGAACTAATTGATGTTCGTTTTACATAAAATAATTTCACCTTCGCTTTTTATGGTAATCTAATAAGAGTCAATTAGAAAAGAGTGATCAACGTGGAAGAAAAACAGCAGCAAGAAATCGATCTTGATAAAGTGTATGACTATGCTGAATTTCCGGATAAGGTTAGTGGAAGATGCGACAACTGCAACTCATCTTACTTCAAAAGTTCGGTAAAAGGTGGCGTTTTCTTGCGTGAATGCCGCGAATGTGGCATGAAGAAAAGCATTTAATTGGTATTGATCGAAAGGGTTGGGGAAATGAGAGATATTTGGGATGATGGATACAGTCAATCAAAGAAATTAACAGAAGAAATGGTCAACGATGCAGAAAAGAAGTTGGGTGTGAAGTTACCAAAATCCTATATTGAGTTATGTAAAATGCAGAATGGAGGCTCCTTAAAATATTGTGACTACCCTACCTCCGTTCCAACAAATTGGGCAAACGATCATGTAAATGTTCCCGAAATTTATGGAATAGGGAAAGAAGGCATTTTATCTAGTGATTATTATATAGAAGAATGGGACTTACCTAAAGATATTCTTCTATTGTGTGGAGAAGGACATTGGTGGGTTGCATTCGATTATCGGAATACAAAAGACAATCCTCCTATTATTTATATGGATCTAGAATGGGGAGCAGACACACTTATTTTTGAATTAGCTCCTAACTTCGAAACATTTGTAAATGGCTTATTTATTTATGAAGATGAAGAATGACTATATTTATACAATAAAAAAGAACTGGCATTCAAGTGTCAGTTCTTTTTTATTTATTTCATAAGTAAGGAGCTTACGCCTTTGTGTTAGTTTAATCGTGTTTTCACTCTTTTTAAAACTTGAGGCATCCAATTTACAAAGTTGCTGCCACTGATTCGATGACTTTATATCCTTTTTTCCTTTTTGTGCCGTAGAATATGAGTTCGTTGAACGTTTTTGATTAAACTTTATTTTTAGGTTAAATATCCAACTCTTTCGACTGAATAGAGATAAAACGTTAAGTGCATCCTCATGAAATACGGTGAATATGAGCATACTAAACCTATCCAACCCAAACTAGGAGGTACACGATGAAAAATCAGTCTAACAATTCTCAGCCTGCAATAGGGGATGACAGATTTAACACTGCTGGATATACTTCTGATAAAGTAAATATCAATGATGTGCATGGAAAACATCAATCTAACTTCAAAGATAAAGTTTCTACCTCTGAGAATGAGGATGCTTCTTCTACGAAACCATAAAATCCTTTCTAACGAGAAACCTTTTAAGTTCTCGTTAGTCTGGAAAGCAGGTTAATATTTATTAGCCTGCTTTCTTTATTATTGATTATGACAATACATATAAGGGGCATCTGGTTGTTCTTCACGTTCTACTTTTGTTACTCTTACAACGGAAAGCGTCTTCTAGAATACTTTGAAACAATACCTAAAAGTATACCTTTGACTAGTAAGATGATCTACTTATTACTTATAGATTTAGCATAAAGAGTGAGTTTTTCAACATAATTATAATAAAGATAAATTGAATCTATTAAGTAACCCAAAGGTGGTGATTCCTTATGAAAAACAGGGATAAAAGACGAAAAAAGAAACGTGATTTTTTAAAAGATTACTTAAAAGACAAGTTAGGTAATTGGAAACCTAGACTTGGCAAAGAGCCTACCTCTAATTCTAAGACGACGACTCAAGAAAATAGAAACCTTGATTAGATAATATTTAGGTGTAGGTCTTCAGGAATTTTCCACTATGAAAAATAGCCCCCTTTAGAAGCTAGAGGGGGCTTGCTTATAAGGCCTATTTATTTAACGGCTTCTTTTAATTCTTTTCCTGGTTTAAAAGCTGGAGCCTTTGAAGCCGGGATTGTCATTTCTTCACCTGTTTGAGGATTACGACCTGTACGCTCTGAGCGCTCACGTATTTCAAATGTACCAAATCCAACTAATTGAATTTTTTCTTCTTTGGCAAGCGTATTAGAAATCGTTTCAAGCAACGCATCTACAGCCTTTTTGGAATCCTGTTTCGTTAGTTCTGATTTTGTTGCAACTGCATCTACTAGTTCAGTTTTATTCATGTTCAAACACCTCATTCTCTTATTTTTCGATAATATGTAGAGATGCTAACATATCATAGCTTCTCCATACTTGTCACTTAATAAGGGTAGGTAAAAGAAAGATGAATTTCACCTTAATTGAAGCCTTACACACAAATAAACAAGTGTACCTTACCTATTATAAGAGAGGCCAATGTATAACAGAGACAGGATTCATTCAGTTTGTTGATTCCCTCGGGGATTTATTCATTTTCATTGATGACGTATTTGAGTTAAAGAATAAAATGCAGTTAAGCGAGCTCATTGATGTTCGCTTGGCTTAGTTCCTGAAGAAGTCGTGTACAGGAAGCATTTATTTTGGTAGAGGGACATTCATGTACAATTTTAGAGTATACACGTTACGTGACGGCTCGAAGAGAATTATTAAACTAAAAGAAGGCGAATCCTTTAAACAGGAACTTCAAAGAGCAGGTATTCAAGAAAATCAAATTTTTCAGATGCAAATGACCAAACGTAAATAATAAAATACTCAGCAAAAAGAACCATCGTAAATTCGATGGTTCTTTTTGCCGAATAAGACATTTATGAGTAGTAAGCATATATGTTATCAGAGATGCATAGAGTGTACGTATACAAATAATACTAGCTAAGTTGCACATGAGATCACTGATTTAGCGATACAGAGCAACCTTTCTAGGAAAGGGGAATGTCGTATGGAATTTCTCAAAAACTTTACTGTCCAAAGTATTTTCGTTGTTTTAATTTTATCGATGTTAGGAAGTTGCTTATGGGGAATTTGGAAACATGCATTGGAACATCCAAATTCCACTATAAGCGAAGTGTTTTCTCTACCTGAAATGAAAATCTTAAAATCATGTTTGTTTCTCGCATTTGTGGTAATTGGATTTTACCTTCTATACCACATTTACGCAAAATGATGATTTTTTATTTAAAACTACATGGTTGGGGCCATGTAGTTTTCTTTTAGAAATCAAATAATTTATGAGCATATGATGGATTGATCTAAAATATACTTAATGGTTTATTTATAGTTATCTATCAGTCTATCCAAAAAAAAACTATACTCAAGCATATGAGATGACTACTATTTATATGAAGAGAATTTTTATTTTATTTGAGAAATATGTAATCTGACACATTCAGCCTTTAGATTGGTTAGGGGCTTTTTCACATGAATGGTAAAATACATAGACAAAAAAATCACAAAAAAAGTTGAATTTAAAATTTTTAGCTGTTTTTATACAAAGCATTTTACCTTGAATATCATAAAAAGTTAGTATCTGTTTCCTCACGGTTTAGAGTAAACCACAAAAAGAAAACCACTAGAATGAGTTCTAGTGGTTTTAATGTTTAAAAATCGTTATATTCTTCTAAGTCGTCATCGTCTAATGAGCCAGATATATTTTCTAAATCTGCAATCTTTCCTTCTTTCAGTTGGGGAACCTTTGAAGGCTCTTCTTCTTTGAAGGAATGGTTTCCTACAAAACCTGTTGTTTGGGCTAATGCCTTTAAATCAGCTAGTTCATTCTTGATATGTTCAAACATCTCGTAGGTTTTTTTGTCTTCCATTGCTTTTCTTCCAGTAGATGCACCATCTAGATCACGTAGAATTAAAGATGAAATATAATCCCCTAACTTACGCGATTTAGCATATGTGGCCAATTTATTGTACACTTCATCACTCAATCGATTTGTCTTAATGGTAAACGCATTTTGGCGTTCTGACATCCTTATCACCTACGTTATTAGGATTTAACGGCTTTTTTCTCTGCTGCTTGCTTTTTCTGAACGTAACCAATACTACGAATCTCTAAACCAAATAAATTTAAGTGACGGCTATCTTGGGGAACCTTATGATACTTGTCTGTGCGCTCTTCTCCAATTTTTTCACGCATACTATTCATGATAGCAACTTCTAAAGTAGGAGCTACCCCGCCACAGTACACATATTTACGCACTTTGTTCGCTGGTGGTGGTGCGACATCATTTAATTTAGCCAATAAAATCTCCACATATTCTCGAAGAGAAGACTTGATTGTATTTGTTAAATCAATGGATTCACCTGTATTTTCGTTTTTTAATACAAACTTTTGCTTGCTGTAGTTATCAAGAATAAATTGATCAAAGGCACGTAAGTCTGTAAACAGTTCTAGGAATTTCTCTTTACGCAATTTATTAATATGCGCTAAATAAGGAATGCCTTCAATGCTTTGGAATGATTCACGACTATTGGCAGCTTTCAACCCTTCGGGTAGAATAACCACATCAATGGAACCACCACCAATGTCCACCATAACTGTTTCACATTCTACATACTCATTTGCATCTTCACGATCTTCAAGGGTTAAGTCTTTTTTTAACGCAAAACGTGCACTTTCTCCCTCTTTTAAGCATGCACTTTCTTCCACTACTACCTTTAACGTATTTTCAAAACCAGGCGTATGGACGGTAAACGTATGGTCGCCTAAGAAGCGATTAGCCATGGCTTTTTGAGCCGCCCCAAATGTGCTCTCTTTCTTAAGGAGCCAGATTGGTAACATAGTAGAAAAATAGTCAATTTCAATTGTGTTGTCTTTTTTATCTTTCGCATGTAACGCATGGTAATACGCAATCGCAGCTAAAAAGGTGATGTATGGAATATGACTTGTAATTTTATTGTGTAATTTATTAATGTGATTGTTGGCAAGCAGTTGACTTGCTGCAATGTCACCGACTAAGAAATAGCGCTCTTTCTCTTCTCCCTGAATTGTTGTGGAAAGTAAAATACGCTTCTTAAATTCTTCTGGAGCTGTAACCGCATCTGTAAAAAAAGAATCTGCAGCTTCTTTTTGCAGTTCAACTACATTCGTTGGAAAATCAAATAGGTATCCATCCATAATGTTCATATCAACAGAGTTCCCGCAATCTTTATTAAAACGTGAAATTTTCATTTTTACACACCTCATCTTTTAAGTTGAACTTATATTCAACTCATTGTACTTGATGTAGGATAAATATTCAATATATGAGAACAATTTAATTATCTACAAAAACTTACATCTATCAACAATTATTAAAATTAAATAGAACTTATATTTACATATGACATTCCACCAATATCTCACTAAAGATCATTAAAATAACGATCAAAAAACCTAATGACTTGGTCTTTTTTTACTCTTAGAAACACAAATAATTTTATTCTTTAATGAGGTAATATATAGTGAAACTTGTCTTTAAATGTCATCTTAGCTATTTCTTTGAATCCTATCCTCTTATGAAGTAGGTTTCTTATTATTTTAGGAGTTATAACGATTAGATATTATTTAACAAAGAGGTTCAATTTTCCCCATCAGGTAGTCACTTTTTCTATACGAATTTATAAGGTAAAGAATAGTTTAAAATTATTTTTTTTATTTTATGAATAACTGATTCTCCTTTTACACATGTTAACGTTATAAACAATAAAGAAGATGGATAAAATGGCAAACAATAAAAATAGCAACACAAATGAATTATTGGTATATGGTGCTCAACAAGCAATTGACCAAATGAAATATGAAATCGCTAGTGAGTTTGGTGTTAACCTAGGTCCTGATGCAACTGCTCGTGCAAACGGATCTGTAGGTGGTGAAATTACAAAGCGTCTTGTACAAATGGCTGAGCAACAACTTGGCGGCAGAAGTTTCTAAGACAATTGTATAAGGGTGACTAAAGGAAGAATGGCGTCCTTCTTCTTTTTTTCTATGATTTAAACAAAAAGAGACACGTACATAGCATAAAGAAGCCCCCATCAACGTTGATGGAGGCTTCTATCATTTAAACATAACTGTTTTTCCCTTGTGAAGCCTTATCGCTATGTATATCTGTTCATAACGAGAGTGCCCGTCGTTCTTCGAGTAGATAAGTAAAAGCCACTCGTAGACTACAAGTGGCTTTTTGCTACGTTGAATACATCAGATCATTCACGTATCATTCCCAACGCTATTATAGCATAACTTATCTATCTGTTTAATATATTCTATATTATCGTATTACTCTTCCTACTTCTTCTATACTTAATCCAGTAAATTTTGCAATATCATCTAAAGGCATACCATTCTCATACATGCTACGAATCAATTGGATTTTCCCTTCTTCTAGCCCTTCTTCACGAGCATGGGCTAATTTAGCTTGCTCATCAAGCAATAGTTTTTCACGCGCTTCATATGCGCTTCGGAAAGAAGAATCGTGACTCATATTTTCCCATTTATCCATCGCTTTTTGTAAAATTGGATCTTGATTCATGGCAATCTCCTCCAATGTTTGTGTTAAATGTTCATCTTCATGAGCCGGTAATAATAATATCCAACGAACAAATGCATTTTCCCACGGGTTGACTTTTTCTTCACGCCACTGTTTCACAAGCTTTGGAATTTCCACAAAATGAATTTCAATATCATCACTTAAAACACGTTGCTTGGTTGTATCCCACAGCTGACCTGTCGTCTGAAATTCTTCATCTGAAGAAAATAAAATGAAATCCAATAAATTAATGGTGATGGTTTTTCGTAAGGCGCGATAAGGCATCCCCTCTTGCATTTGTGAAGTATATAGTTTGCCCCAATAATATAGAGAGCGTTTCACCATATCATGCGTATTACGAAGTTGGATCTCAATATTTACTTGTGTGCCATTATTGAGTGTAGCTAGTAAATCTAAGATTGATAACTTATCATCTTGGTAAGCCTTGTGGAGGTGTGGGTCTTCCAATTGAAGAGATGCAATGGGTGCTTCTAAGGATTTTTCTAAAACAGCGTTTAGAAAACCCGTTAAGATATCCTCACTACCCTTGGTGCCGAATAACTGTTTAAAAGCGAAATCAATTCGTAAATTTACTAATTTTGTGGACATAGATTCGTCTTCCTATCTTTCTTATTTCTTACCCTTATTTTATAAGATAGCCCGATAGGTTTGCAAATGTTCACATTAAAATAATTTACTTGTCATTCTAATCTAAACTCATTATAAGAAGCTTGAACCGATTTCTAATAATTTTTTTAAAGAAGAAAAAGACTCAATTTATCGGATCTGCACGTTGTGGTTCATAAACGTGCAGAATGTAAAGGTTGTAAACCTCAAACAAGAGAATAAACAACACTTTTCGCTTTAAGGGTTCCTATGTTTAAACCTAAGAAAGAATTTAAAGAAGTTATTGAGGAACGTGGACCCTTACTTTTTTATAAAAAAGCTCCACGAATTCTCACGTAGAACTGTTTGCCGAACTGTTTAATTAGCGTCATTAAAAATAAATAACCATCGAAAAATTTATTTTACAATAAGAACTGGGCAATCAACAGAATGTATGACTGCACGACTCACACTTCCTAAGAACATTCCTTTTATTAACCCTTTTCCCCTACTTCCCATCACAATTAAATCATATGGATTTTCTTTTACATACGATGTGATTTGTCTAGAGGGATCCCCTTCTAATATATGAGTTTCATAAGGAATCCCTGCCTCAAGAAGAAGTCCATTAGCTGTAGATAGAATTTCATGGTTCTCTTCCTCAATTAATTGATCTATTTCTACGTTATAAACAGGTTGCTGTAAGTCTATAGGTTCATCATTAACATGTAGAATGACCATCTTTTTAGTATTTGCTGTTTTAGCTAGTTTGGCCGCATGTTGGAGAGCATGAATAGAAGGTTTAGAACCATCAAATGCTACTAGAATCTTGTCATACATATCAATTGTCACCTCAATAGTATATATTTTATTATCGCATGAATTATAAAAATAAAAGCTTATTTATTAAATTCCCTTAAGGAAGACTTCCATAAACATTGTAAAAAGGTCTGTATCAAAATAGATACAGACCTTTTTCACATAAAAATTTACGTGATGAGTGTCCTTATAATTTCCTTTTATTAAGCAGGTAAATATAATTTCGTTACAGGCAATGTTTTAGGTTAACCTACTACTAAGTCTTCCAAACCTCATCAGCCCCCATATTTTATACGACCTTTAACAGCTAATCTTCTACACCTTCATCCATTATATAACCAGTGAAGCATCTTTTTATCTTTATTCAGATTTAAAGAATTCTTCCTGACAGAGGTGGCTTTTGCTCTCTATTTCGGCCAAATTTCTCCTTTTCATCAACAAGTACTAAAATTTTTCCTTCTTTGACTGAGTTACCATAGTATTCAGCTTCCTCTTTAGGAATACCTACTCCAACAAGAGCGCCTGCTAAACCTCCTACTCCTGCACCCGTTACAGCGCCTGTTAATACGGCTGCAATTGGTCCTGCAGCAACGATTGGTCCTATTCCTGGGATAGCAAGTGCACCAGCTCCTGCTAATAAACCTGTTAACCCTCCAAGTGCTCCACCAGTTAGTGCGCCTGTTGTAATTCCGTCAACAACTTCGGTATCCGTTTCTTCCGTTACTCTATCTACCTCTCTACTATCTCTCCCAAGGATGGAAATGTCACGTGTAGCATATCCCTGTGTTTTCAGGTCCTCTACAGCTGCAATGGCTTCTTGCTCTGACTTATATACTCCTACAACTCTCTTTGCAGTTCGTTCCATTTTTCTCTCCTCCTAAATAAAGAATTACATCTTCGAATAAGATAAAAGGGCAGTGAAAGGATTATTCCTCAATCAGTAAATACTAATTGCTATCTTTTTTTGTATATATAGCAACGTTTATTTAATTAGATTTATAAATTTTAAATAAGTGTTAAAAACTAGTCTAATGCATTTTCTACAGTGTCTATTTGATGATTCATATCTGTTTTCTTATCTTTTCTATGATCAATACGTATGTTTGTGATAATTCGATTAGGCCCACTTGAAATTGCCTCTTGATGTATATCTTTTGCTACTTGCCATAACTGTTCAAGATCTCCTTCTATTATAGTAGAGGTGGGTGTTACATCATAATGTAAATCCTTTCCCTTAACCTTACGTACAGCATTAATTACTTCTGAACTAAAGCTTGTTGAATCCGTTCCAACAGGTATAATACTTATATCTAATAAAGGCATAGTATCTACTCCTTCCTCATAAATGTATGCTTTTAATTGGAAAAGAAAATACTTATATAAAGTCTCCTGATCTTTATTTATTAGGCTCAGCAGGAAGTGAGATGTCCTCAAGAGCTTTCCCTGCTTTTTTATTTGAAGCATTACTTACTGCTAAATCACCCAGAGAAACCATTCCAATGAGCTTTCCATCTTCTACAATGGGAAGTCTGCGTATTTGGTACTGAGACATGATTTCTGCGGCTTGCTCTACAGACATGTGTTTTGTACCAGTGATGACATCTGTAGTTATCATTTCAGATATTTGTGTATTCGCACTGAAATTATTAGCTAATCCATTAACAACTAAATCACGATCCGTTATTAATCCTATTAGCTTATCGTCTTCACAAATTGGAATAATACCTACATCTATCCTCTTCATCATAGTAGCTACCTCACCACAAGAACTTTTAAGGTTACAGCTCTCAACATTTGAGGTCATTACTTCTGTTATATTCATAACAATTCCTCCTTTATTTAATAGCTGTCTTATTTCATTTCATTCCCGTACGTCATCTTCCAAAACGTAATCCAGAGTTTTAATCCCTACAGCTTTAGATTTTAAAGAGAGGTAAGTAACTTAATAGATGCCCTGAAACATAGGATGAAAGAACTTGCAGAAAAATCTTAAAAATTTATTACTGAGTATAAAAATGATTTTTATTTCTTAAAAATGGGTACATATTATTTAACTATAAAAGGAGGTTGTTTTATGAAAAATGTAAGAGTAGTAGAAAACGGAGTTCAAGCAAAAGAAGTAATTGAACAATTTCTAAATCGAGGATATAAAAGAGACGAAGTATATTTATTAGCTCATGATAAAAATCGTTCTAAAGACTTAACAGAAGCATTGGAGACAAATGATGTCGGTGTTTCGGAACAAGGGGCATTTGATTTAATGGCCAACATTTTCCGATCCCGTGGAGATGAATTACGTTCTAAAATCCACTCTTTAGGATTATCAGATGCAGAAGCTCAGCAATATGAAAAGGAATTAGATCAAGGACGTGTACTAGTAATTGCAACAAAAGCAGGTTAATGTCACAAATATAAAAGGGGACCTATTAAGTAGGTTCTCTTTCATTAATCTTTGATTACATTCCCTTTAGTAAGATTAGATTATAATCATCATTTTCACATACTGCATAGTTAAACTGGTTATTTGTCATATTTGTTATCGACTTTTAAATGACTAAGGAATTAATCTCCATTTACATATTAAAAGAAAGGAAATAGGATGATGAATAATATAGAAAAAAAGAAATGTGAAATTATTAATTTAAAAAAGCAAGATGAAGTGAACAAAAATTTGATAAAAGTCTCTGAATCTCTTATAGCTATGTTAAAGCAACTTAAAGAAGAACCTGAGAATCCAGAAGCTTTGACTGCAGTTGCGGATTTGGAAGGCCAAAAAGAACAACTAAAGGCTAAATCTAAAAAGCTAT
This sequence comes from Priestia sp. MDV22-iso46, assembly GCF_058629175.1. Classification (NCBI taxonomy): domain Bacteria; kingdom Bacillati; phylum Bacillota; class Bacilli; order Caryophanales; family Bacillaceae; genus Priestia; species Priestia sp. MDV22-iso46. Next base: position 22,435 of record NZ_JBZVWT010000014.1, on the reverse strand, counting down.
CTGAAGAACTCGCTCAGTTATAAAAATGTATAGAAACAATTTGAATAAACACCCAAATAAACCTTATACAATATGTAAGCTTTATTTGGGTGTTTATACTAGGAACTACTTTTTATATGTTAAATCATGATATAATGGCACGCTTGAAGTCTCTAGTTTAGGGACTGAGCCTTTTATTAAAAACTTTAGAATATACACATAAACATTTATCCTCGGATCTGGAAGGTTCCACGCTTTATGCAATGCTAATTTCGTCCCAGCTTTGAAAAGATCGAGGGCGATTCAGTGAACTTATCCGACTGGAAACCTTATTCTCCCTGCCATTAATACTGACGATAGGATTTACTTACAGATAATTCCTAATATCTCTTTTCACTTCACTTCGTTTATATCTGTTTCTTTTTCTCATAGAAGAAAGATAAATAAAAAATACTAAAAGAATACTCGCAGGAAGATATAAAGAATCGATGCGAGCAGAAAACAATTTAGTCAAGCTAGTCAGGCCTTTCAATTTTATATTTAGTTAAATGATTTATAAGATGTTTTTTCTTAAGTCCCCTTCGTTGTAAAGGAAAAACATCTCGTTCATATCCTAATATGGCAATAATAGTTGATTCTAAATTGTTGTGTTGGGTGGATAAGGCTGCTCTTCTCCTCTCAACCATTTCATGAAAAATATAAGCGACCAGTCCAATACCCAACACATAAAAAAGAGCACATACTCCATAATCATCTACCCATTACCTACTGCTAGATTATTTCGTCTTACTTTGCGATTTTATGTAAGTTTAAAGGAAGTTTTGTAGAAAGTATTTCATTAACCAAAAAATGATACCATAATATACCTAATATTAGTTTTTATAGAAAGTCATTACAGTGAATAATGAATACAGCCTTTGGTGTTTTAGAATGGCATTTCATAGGAGAAAAAAGAAAAAAATATGAAAAATAACTACTCAAAGGTAAAATTTACAGATTTACTTTTCATTATAAAGCGAGGCGATAAACATTGGCTTAAAAGTAAAGAGATAGCACATATACACACACTTCTCTAATCGAGTTTACTTATTTATTACATCAATTTTACTTCATTTTCATTTCCTTGTAACTGGCCAGCTTTATAATGAATTAGAATAGTTCGATAATCATACGAAAGACCATTCTGAGATTAGGAGGTAAAATAATGAGTGAACAAATCTACTACGATATACAACGTAAAAAAAACTTTATTATAGATTCGTTAATTCATTTAGGAATTTATAAAAAAGGAAACAAACAGCTTTATGAATTAACCTTACAGGAGTTAGAAACAGAGTACCGAATAGTTAATTCGGCAATCCATGATCTGTCTTTCTAGTTTTTTACTAACTGCAATTCATTTGTTAAAAGGAGGGTTAATCTATGTTTTTGAAAAAGCTAATCAAAAAAGGATCAGTTACGGTTAATTATTATGAAAATGGGTCATTACAAACGTGTAAAGGTCATGTTTATAATCTTAATCTCCATGAACAGACACTGTCTTTAAGAGATGAAAAACAAAATATTTTTTTTATTCGCTTATCTGGTATTGAAGATATTTATTGATTTCATTTGTTTGATTTTAATTTAGTAAAGAGCTTTCTCTATTTTTTATGGTCACTTTGTACGTGTGAAAAGTTACTAGCTAGGAAACCGTAAAGATAAAAAAATGAATTGAAAAAGGAAAAGGAATGATGGAGGAAAACAAACAAATATGGTCTGATTTTATCCGGAAGGACCGATTTGAACTGCATTCGTACCTTACTTATTTATTTAATCAATGTCATGATGGTAGTCCAAGGCAGTTAGAAGATGAAAATATAGAAGAATACATCTATTGATAAAGCAAATTGAAAGGATAAAAAAATGAATATAAAAATAATGTAGACGACCTCACGATTCTAATCCGAATGAATAGGTCGTCTATTGCTATTATAAACCTTTTTCAATATATAGTAGATACATCAATTATGTTTATGATTTTATACAAATAAGCTGATCTGAAATTGAGTTTTTACCCGTATAAAGCTTTGAAGGAGGAAGAGCTTGTGAATACAACTGCTAATGAGTTGTATGACTTTGGAATAATTTTAAGAAGGAAGCTATTGAATAATAATCTTTATGCTTATTATTTAATTGATGCAATCAGAAGAAGAAATTATTTTGATTTTTTATATTATTTTTTGACAGCAACTGTAGATAGTCAAACACCTATACCTGAACATGTCTCCAATGTTTTTTTGAAGATCCTTAGCGATAAGGAAAAATTGAGTGACTTTACTCCGTTTGTCATGGGTCTGGTTGAAAAATAAATAGAGTTAAAGATATATATACGCTTCCTCAGATATCTAAATCCCTTTATTAAATGCAGTCATTGTTTTTTTGTTTTAGACATGAGTATTGGCTTTGGTGCAAAATAAGTCAGCTTGTTAATTAAATATGATTTTTACTGGGAATGGATTATATATTTTTGTTTATAGTTTAATAAAATTCGAGATATGCACCCAAATCATATGAATTAAAACCCCAACTGAAATTCCTTTCAAGCTATCTGTAATAGTTGTCATAAGAACTAGAAATGAAGAGGTTGTACAATATAACTATATAAGTAAACAAACTAAAGGAGGCTATCTATCTTGAAAGCAACAAGTATTAAGTTTTATGAATTCGGAGAACCTCAACAAGTTCTACAAATAGAAAATAAACAAGTGAAAGATCCTGGGGTGGGTGAAGTGCTAGTACGAATGAAAACTCGCCCCATCAATCCATCTGATTTAATTCCTATTAGAGGGGCCTATTCAAACCGGATTTCTTTACCTGCCATTCCAGGATACGAAGGAGTTGGTATCGTAGAAGAGGTAGGTCCATCTGTTTCTAAATGGTTTCTTGGCAAACGAGTATTACCATTACGAGGTGAAGGTACATGGCAGGAGTTTGTAAAAACATCAGCTGAACTAGCCATTATAGTTCCAGATTATCTAGAGGATTACATAGCAGCACAGCTTTATATCAACCCTATTACAGCATGGGTGATTTGTACGGAAGTATTAGCGTTAAAACCAGGGGATGACCTAATAGTAAATGCCTGTGGTTCTTCTATTGGTCGTATTTTTGCTCAATTCTCCCGTATTTTAGGGTTTCGTTTGATTGCAGTAACGCGAAATAATATCTACACAGAGGAATTAACTCAACTTGGTGCTTCATATGTAATTAATACAGAGATGACTTCACTCTACGATACGGTTATGGAATTGACGAATGGTCGTGGAGCTAAAGCAGCAATTGACTCTATTGGTGGACCATCTGGTACAAACTTAGCCTATTGTGTCAGTCCAAATGGAATATTTTTGACTATAGGTCTTCTATCGGGAATACCCGTCAATTGGGCAGAAATTATGAATAACAATAAAATAAATACAAATATATTTCATTTACGTCATTGGAACCAAAAGGTCTCTACACGTAAATGGCACGAAACATTTTATCAACTTATACAATTTGTTCATGAGAAACAGTTAACATTAACAAAACCCCAAGTTCAATATCATCTTTCAGATGTAAAAAAAGCTCTTAATACTAAAATTAAGGGCAAAATACTTTTAACTAGTTAAAAGTCAGGAATATTCTTTATAAAATGTAAACTAATAATATTAAAGTAATCCCTTTAAACAGCCAAAGAATGTTTATATCTTTGGCTGTTCAGTAGGTTTCTGATTTATTTTTTTGAATGGACAGCAAGCTTACCGAAGTAGCTATTTCGTTAGTGTTACTAAGCTATAAACCCCTTCATGGCGGTTAGTGGCTTTTTTAATGTATTGTTGTTGAAGTAAACGCTTCGTACGCTTTTGTCGGATTGGCAAACCATTCAGCAATTTCATTTGCTTTTACTTGGTCCTGTGCACCCTGAAGTAGCAATTGAACAACATGTTCAGGTAATGGTTTCGTCATGGCATTTGTCCATTCAGTTACCTCTTTTACATACTGTTTCGTTCGATTCCAATAAGACTCTCCTGTTTCTACATCCCAATTAGAATTTTTGTATTCCATAAGAGTTTCGTACAATTGTTCCGCACAATAAGAAGAAAGATTACAACCTTGACCTGTAATAGGATCATTTAGAAATACACTATCGCCACAGCCCACTACCAGCTTGTTTTTAACCATGAGATATGGCTTTCTAATAATAGGTGTTAAGGCAGTTTGAAGGAAGCTATTTTCATCACATAAAACGAAATTTTTTCCATCAATCCGATTGTAAATTTCAGGAAAAAATTGTTGAGCTGTGCTGCCCATTTTAAGAGTAAATTCTTTTGCACTTTTTATTCCTTTAAATACGTCTAAATCACTGTTTGGTATTGCCGTAATGAACATTATAGTAGCAGGACCGTGTTCTGTTACTGTGGGTATTTCAAACATTTCACCCAACTCAGGAAGGACCGTTACGCCTACTCCCAGAGGAGTATTTGCTTTTATACCCGTAAAATAACCAACTATACATTTTCGCTGAGGAGTTTTAAAAAGAGAAAGATCCTCTTCGGTCGAAAACGGCAAAAGAGGCCCATTTTTCCCTGTACAATCAATAACCAAATCAAACTCATCTATTAGTACTCCCACACTCTCTTTATCTACCTTTTCTAAACGGAAAGAAACTCCTTTTTCTATAAGATCTTTAATAGAATGCGAGTAATATAAACGTTGATCAACAGATAATGCCGGTTCTTGCAACTTTCCTACGAATAGTTTCTGATTTCCAATTGTAATATAAATACTCTTAATAAGGGGTTGTTCTCCCCATTCCGGCACATTAAAGCGCGTTTCACGATTCCTTGTGGGTCCAAAATGTACCTGGGTGGACATGATTCTACCTCTCCTAATCTGATCTGGTGATTGACGCTCAATGACCGTAATATCAAAATCGTTCCTTAAAGCATAAGCTAGGTGCAGTCCGGATACCCCACTACCAATAATACAGAGTCTCTTTTTCAACAATCTCACTCCTTCATTAGAAAATTCGGCATTCACCGAGGGAATAACATGAATACATTAGTTACATTATTGTACTAGGCCTATGAAATTATTTGCTAACATTTCACTTAAATATAACTACTATTTATTTTATTGGAAGCTAATTTTTATGTAAATGATTCCTTAGGGATAGGGATTATAGACTGTAAAGTGAATTTGAGTTATGGCTCTAGTGCAAAAAATCCTTTATAGAAATATAAAGTGGCAGCTTCCTTTAAATTACTAACTTATAATGATAATTCAAACAATTGATCACTGAATTCTTTTTGATTTTGGATAGATGGGACCCATAAAACAAGTTGTCATTTTTTGAGTGGACAGGCAACCTTACTCTAGTAGCTACATAGTACCTAAAGAATTCTGACTCCATTACCTGATTGGTGTCTATTTTGGTAGCGTAAAACATTAATATTTGCGTAATTGAAGCTACTCTAAAAGAGGGGCTTTTTTAGAAGGATTTTAGGTTTTTAAATTTAAATAACAGGTTAATATTGACTTATAAAGGAATTGAAGGGTGTAGAAATGGAGGGGAGTAAGTTGCCTAACAAAGAATATCCATACTATTTTATAAAGTTAGGTAAGTTATATTATGTAAATGAATCATGTAGAAACGTAAAAAGGAAAGAGATATCTAGTTATGAATTTACAAACAATGAATTGGTCGCATTTCCCTTTGATACACAATCCATTGCAAAACAGACCGCAGATGAATGTGGTGGTTATATTGTAGTTAGGAACGCTACTTTTGAAGAATATATTAGCCAAGGGGAACGTTGGATCAAGTATATAGATTATAAAGAGAAACATATATGGAAACTCTATAATGTTAAGTAAATAGTAAAATACTTTTGTTATAATCCTTTTTATATTTATCAATTTTGTAGAAAAAGCTTATATTTGTCGTAATCAATTCCAATTTCTCTTTTTGAACCATCTCTCAGAGTGAATACTCTAAACCAATCTTTCATGTAATCATATCTCCTTAAAAACGAAAAGAGCAGCCATCATGTACTGGCTGCGCTCTTTTAGCAAAAATGCACTTACACAAATGGGTATGTGAACGTACTAGTGTTATACTATATCAGTAATAAAAAAAGGAATAATTTCTATTTACCTTGATACATTATTAATCGCTCTTTTGCTAAATTAATTAATTCCTTTAACTCTCTAACGGACTGCTTGTTATTACAATCACTTAATAAATCTATTGTGTCTTGCAAAAATTGTTCTCTTCTTTTTACTCTTTTATATTCAGCTCTATATTCTTCTGCCATCCTTGCTATTCGAGTAGACCCCTCACGAGGAGTCGCAACTCTTTCAAAATTTGGGGCACGAGGCTTTGTTACTTTTTCATCAAACGTAGCGTTGTCTGGATTCCTATTCCTCAATCCTGATTGACCCAAAATACTCCTTGCCGCCCGTTCTCTTCCAGTGGCCATTATCATTTCCCCTCTCTGCAATTGAGATTTGAAATAAACCGTCCTGTATAGATTCAATAACAGTAAAATAAATCCTTCTTTAAATATTTAGTTGCAGTTAAATAAAATCTTTGTTATTTTTTGAGTGGATAGGCAAGCTTACTGCAGTAGCTACATAGTATCTAAGAATCGCGACTTCGTTACCTAATCAGTAGCTAATTCAGTAACGTTACCGCGTTAATACAAGCTTTATATGCGTAATGACGCCCTTCATGTTGCTTTCTTTATTGGACCCTTCACTAGTTATAGATAATAACCTCACTTTTCCCTTATAGAAAAAGCAGGGCCGTCTAAAATGTTAGGTATTTTTTTCAAACGTTACAACATGTATTTCATTATCTATTAATTGAAAATATGACTTTGGATATGATCCGATATAAATAGGTAACCTGCCTTTTTCGTTTTCCGTATAAACGTTATAACCCAACTCATCCACAGTCTCAAATCCGTAATACTCCTGCCCTTTTATAATATTCAAGCCTTCAGTCAAACCGTCTAAGACACATATAATTTTTATAAATTCAATTTCTTTATTTTTTTCACTCATACTTCCACTCTCCCACTCAAAAGATTTCTGTATATTCGGAATTATATCGTTTTAAAAAGTTTTACTCCATACGCCAATCGACCCTATTAAATTAAATATCGATGTTTTTATGCAAAAACTGCAATCTCTAAAACTTGGATAAGTCCAAGAGGCCCATAAAAAAGGAAGCTTTTGTTCAATTGTTCGAAGTTGGGACAAAAACTATTGTAGAATGGTTTGCGGATTATTGGAATAAGGCAGACGGAAAGAGCATTACGTCACCTACCAATTTTAGTTTTTATGATTATGATCGATGCTATGATTTAATTATATTTTTATTCTTTTTTTAAATATAAAACACTTACCAAAAAGGCTGTTATTTAAAAGAAATAACAGCCTTTCTTTCATTGGAAGTCATTAAGTCTTCAAATCGTCTTAGTACTTCTATACCTAACTCTGTAATCTCTGTACCTTGTTTTCTAACTCCAACTTTAATGCAGTTAACCTTATTTAACATAGATAATCGATGTTTCAATTGTGAATCAGACAAGAAATAAGGAAGCATTTCTTGTATATTGCCTCTTCCTACACTTGTTTCTTGCTTTTTATAAATTGTTAGTATTTTTAATATGGCTTTATAATCTTCTGCAAAACTGCCTCTTTTTAAAAAAATAATAGCCTCTTCGACCTCAGACAATGAATCATCTGTTAAATTAGAAGTCTCTTGAGATAACAAAATTTGATCAGGCATATGATCTGTAATGACTTTATTTCCTTCCACAATAACCATTAAATAATGAATGAAATTTTCAAGTTCACGTATATTTCCTGGCCAATTATAATTTATTAAAAGATTTTTTACATCTGAGTCAAATACTAAGTTTTTCTTATTTAACTTAAAAAAGAAGTCTATTAGTGTAAATAAATCTTCTTTTCTTTCTCGAAGTGGTGGAATGTTTAGTGGTAAGACGTTGAGACGGTAATATAAATCTTCTCTAAACGTGCCTTCCTTAATCATTGCCTGTAAGTTTTTATTGGTTGCAGCAATTACTCGTACATTAATCGGTATAACTTTATGACCACCCACACGCATTACCTGGCGTTCCTGAAGAACCCGCAAAAGAGATGCTTGAATACTTAAGGAGGCGTCTCCTATTTCATCCATGAAAATAGTTCCATTATGAGCAAGTTCAAATAACCCCATTTTCCCTTCCTTTTTAGCACCCGTAAACGCTCCACCTTCATAACCAAATAATTCACTTTCTATTAATGTTTCAGTTAATCCCGCAAAGTTTACTGCTACAAATGGGCCTTCCTTCCTTTCAGAGCTATTATGTATTGCTTGGGCAAACACTTCTTTTCCTGTCCCATTTTCTCCAGTAATCAAAACTGTATAATCACTTTTGGCGAGGCGACTTGCTTTCTGTTTGGCAGATACAATCAAAGGGCTGTTTCCAATAATATTGTCAAATGAGTATTTCGTTGTTAGACCTAACTCTGTACTTTTCCGTCTAATTTCTTGCTCCATTCTTTGAACCCTTGTTACATCTTGAAACGTAATTACAAGTCCTGTAAGTTTTTGATTAAAGGTTAACGGGACTTTTGACACTAGCAATGACCGGTTATTTATTTGAAGTATGCTATCAAGTTGTTCTTTTTGTTCATCTAAATTCTTACTAATCTGAAAATTAGGTATAACCTCATGATAATGCTTTCCAATACAATTTATAGAAGGAAGTTGTAGAATTCGATGAGCATCTTCATTAATTAATGTAATGAATCCTTTTTCATCTAACCCTATAATTCCTTCGTGCACTGCATTTAAAATAGATTCTAATTTTTGCGTTAGTTCTTTCTCATTCTGAATAGATAATGATAAATTCCTTCCCATTTTAACAAAATCCCTAAAGAATTCTGCCGTATAAAAATGAGCTTTTTCTAAAGATAAATTTAAAAGACGGGCAATATCGAGCATAGTGGTTAAATCAATAGGGCGGTTCTCTAAATCAATAATTTTCTTTATATGCTTAGGTACCAACTCAACTTGTCCAAGTGTAATAGCCAGTTCGAAATTGTCAGCCTCTTTGGCATTTGTAACCCCCGGAACATAAGGAATTAATGTTAAATGACCAAAACCAAACGCATGCAGGAGATCAATAGACTCCCTAACATTCTGTACATAATTAGTAACCAATAAAATTTTTGTTTGGGGAGCCAAATCTAGAAGCTGCTCTAGTTTCGCAATTCGGATAGAACGTCTAGCAAGCATAACAGGAATGTTGGGCTTCAATGCTTTAATAGTATCTTCAAGCATTGGACTTGATAATATAATTAAATCAGCTTTATTGATCATCTCTTTATTTAATTGTAGAGATTCATAACATGTCTCAATATAGATTTTTGAGCCAAAAAACATTCTTAGATTTTCTTTAAATGTTTTGCATACTTTTTTACTGATAGTCACAAGAAGTATAGTGGGTTTTTTCATTCTTTTCTCCTTACTACACGGTTGCATTTGCTCTTATTCTATCAGATTTTAAATCGAATTAGAAAGGACCCCATTTTATTAATACACCAATGGTTAAAAAGATAGCAGCTAAAATAGACCAGATAATAGTTAAAGGAATCATAAATTTAAGCCATTTACCATATGAAATACCACTGGTAGCCAATATAGCCATTAATACGCCTGATGTTGGGTTAATGCAGTTTACTACTCCCTCACCAAATAAAACGGCTTGTACTGCTACTTGACGGGTAATGTGCAACAAATCTGCAAGTGGGACTAATATTGGCATTAACATAGTTGACTCCCCAGAGCCTGATGAAATTAAAAAGTGAATAGCTGCACTACCTATGAACATACCTAACGTCCCGGTAATTGGAGAAAGTGGCGCTAAAAGAGTTGAAAGCCCATGAACAATTGTATCTAAGAGTTGTCCTTGTTCAAGCAAAATAATAACTGCACGTGCCATCCCTACAATTAGAGCCCCATATACAAGCTTTTGACATCCATCCATGAATGTTTTAGCAATATCATTAACCTTCATACGAGAAATAAGCCCCGCACCTATAGCAATAAAAATAAATAAACCTGCCATTTCGTTTTCAGTCCATTTAAAAATAAGTGTACAAATAATAAATGCTAATAGGGAACCTCCGGAAAATAATAAAACAATTTTGTGTTGCAATGTTAGTTTCTGCATTTTTATCTCGTTCTCGTTTGTACCTAAAGAATTAGGAAAGCGTTCTAAACCCAGGATACTTTGGGTAATGTCTTTTTTAATTTTACGCGCATACCAATAGATGTAACAGATAGTACATACTAAGAAAGTCAAATAAATTACAATACGAAAGCTCATTCCAGACAATAGAGGAAGCTCAGCAATTCGTTGGGATAATCCTAAGGTTTGTGGGCTTATCAAAGAGACATTCCATCCTGCATACGTACCGAGATAGATAAGAGATACACCAAAAATCGCATCCAATTTTAATTTACGCGCAATCATCACTCCTATTGGGATAAAAGCAATAACAGAATTAACAATGATACCTGTAGTGCCAAGTATAGAAAACATTAAGCAAATAGGAATGATAAGCAGAAGAACTCGTCCTTTACATAGGTTTATAACATTACGAATAAACGTATCAATGGCTCCGGTCTTATCAATAACAGCTAATGCGCCACCTGTAAATAAAATAAGAAAAATTAATGGCGCTCCAGCAACCATTCCGGCTTGAATTGCTGTAAAGATCTCTAGAAAATTAACCGGAGTAGATTTTACCAAATGATAACTTCCAGGAACAGTCATCGTAATGTCCCCTTTTTTCACTCGATCAAATACTCCTGATGGAACAAGATAAGTAGCTATCGTGCAGATGATCAAAATATAAAATAAAAGCACATAAGCGTCAGGTTTAAATAGTTTTCTTTTAATAGGTTTATGAATCGTTTTTTCAGCTGTAGACTGCATAAATATAATTCCTCCTCCAAAGTAAAATGTACAATATTAAGAAAAAACATTACCCCTCCTTTAAACATATTTTGATTATTCAGAAACTTATTTCCTGAAAACAATTACTACTATACACTTAAACACAATGCAAAAATCGTGCCAGTTTCTTAAATCAATAAAATAACCCTTTAAAATAGTTTACATCAAAAAAAACATATTTATAGGTTTATTTATAAGTTGTTAAAGACCTATAAATAAACCTATAAAACAATAAAAATGCAAAGAAAGGCGATTCAGTAAGAAAACAAAGTTGGCAAGGTTCTTGCAATAGTATGAGGTGAGACCATACACACTTAACATATATAGTGCAGAATTTAGAGGAGGAATTATATTGAGTCAGTTGTTAACGAAACAAACCATTTATAGTTATTTGCAAGACCATGAACAGGATATGTTGGATGATTTAATTGAATTTGTAAAAAAAGAATCACCTTCTTGTAATAAAAAGTTAGTAGACGAATGTGGTACATATTTAACTCACCTTTTTCAACGCCGATTAGATATAGAACACTATGAAGTAAAAAAAGAATCTAAAGTCGGAAATCACATAAAGTTTACGATTGGGAAAGGAGAACAACAAATTTTAATTATTGGGCATTTCGATACGGTTTGGGAGAAAGGTAGGCTTAAACTTAAAAAAGAAGGAAATAAACTATTTGGTCCTGGCATCTTAGATATGAAAGGTGGAATTATTCAATCCATATGGGCAATTAAAGCAATTCAAGCACTAGAGCTTCCTCTCAACAAAAAAATTGTCTTCCTTTGCAATTCAGATGAGGAAATCGGTTCAATTACTTCTAAAGAATATATTGAGGAAGAAGCAAAAAAAAGTGAGGCTGTACTCGTAGCTGAACCTGCTGTAGCTGGTTCAGGGGCCTTAAAGACTTCTCGTAAAGGTGCAGGGATTTTCAAGTTGAAAATATGGGGACGTGCAGCTCATGCGGGCAATCATCATGAAGACGGTGTAAATGCAATTGAAGAATTAGCTAAGCAAGTAATTTTACTACAAAAATTAACTAACTATCAAAAAGGTACAACTGTTAATGTAGGCACGATTACTGGAGGAAGTGGCACAAACGTGGTTCCAGAATATGCTGAAGCTGATATTGATTTACGTGTTTCAACAGAGGAAGAGGCAAAAAGAGTAACGGACATTATTTTAAATTTGAAACCACTATCAAATGAAATAAAACTTGAAGTAACCGGTGGTATGAACCGACCTCCAATGGTTAAAACCGAACAAACACAGGAACTATTTGAATGTGCTCAAGCTATTGCTAGCGAGCTAGATATAGACTTAGAAGAGGCAGCTGTTGGAGGAGGAAGCGATGGGAACTTCACAGCAGCTATAGGTATTCCTACTCTCGACGGTTTAGGCGCTTGTGGTAAAGGCATTCATGCAGCGCATGAACATATACAAATCGATAAACTGGCTGAACGCTCATCTTTATTCGCTAATTTATTATTGAAATTGTAATAACAAGAAAAAGATGTTGTTTTTCATCTGAAGGTCGATATGGAAAAAGAGAAGGGTTTACTCTTCTCTTTTTTATTTGTCTCTGGTTGCTTCTTTTTAAGATCCGGAAATTACAAGTTATCATGCTACCCATAATCCTCATTACGTTCCAATTTATATAAATGCAATATTCCAGATACTGCATAAGGTTGCAAAATTTTAAAAGTAAGTAGAATAAATCCCTAACTTTCTTCCTTCCCACTTCCACGAAATGACAGCCGGTGAAAGGTATTGATATACACAAACAGTTCTTCCCCAGTTCTCTTTCTTGAATCAGCTATGAGAGGAAGGTACATGGCACGGTAGGTTTCTGGCACCCATATGTAGTGATGAACATATTCTGTGAGAAGGAAGCCACAGGATTGCCAAAAGTTGATACGCCTTCTATTATCTAATGTTTCCCCTGACTCAGCCTCAATAATTAATTTCTGATATCCCTCAGCAGCTGCTTTCTGTCGCAGGTAATCAACAAAATGTTTGCCAAGTCCATGTCCTCGCTCTTTTTCAGATACGGCCAAATAGTCAATGATCAACACCTGATCGGATACAAGCTTCCCTGTGAGAGACATAACAACTGGTATTGACTTGTTATATCCTACATGGAGCTCAGCAATTCCTTGTGTAAACATATTTTTGATGATTTTAACCGGTTTAGCCCCCTTATCACCAAATGCCTCCAAATAAAGAGGGCTCGCGTTCTGCCAAAGTTCATCGTCCCATGTACAAACTGTTCTAATTTTCACAATGATTTCTCCCACCTAACTTGTTGTTCTCATCTTAAACCAGATAAATTGCACCTGATCCTCATACCTTCTATTTTGCCAATGAAGTATCTTTTTATCTCTCGTCCAATTTATGAAAAAGATAAAATACCGAATTCATTCAGTAATCAGTTGCATTTGACTACAGGAAATGTAGGATAAAGATCTTTTTATTTATAGGACAATCCCCCTCCAGCATATAAAAGACAAGCACGTCTTACATCACCATCTACTGATCCCCTACTGTAGTAAGGATTCTTTTTTATTTTTTGACTGGACAGGCAAGCTTACTGAAGCAGCTACATAGTATCTAAAGAATCACGACTTCATTACCTAATCAGTATCTAGTTCAGTATCGCTACCGAGTTAATACAAGCTGTATACGCTTAGTGAAGCCCTTCATGGAACCTGTAAGGGAGCTGAGCCGAAGAGGCGAAGGAGGCGACCGGATGGGGTGAGCTGAAATAATTCATACCTGAAAGGCAAAAAAATTAAAGAATGAAAGAAGGTATCAACATGAGAAAAACAAAAGGGTTTACCTTTCGAAAGATTTTTCCTTTCCTCCTACAATCATCACTTACGAGACCTCGTCCCTTCAGGGCTTATTCCTTTGTTCCTTTTAGTCCATTTGCCATGCTTGACCCTACCATTCTCACCATAGGAGGGATTGTTTTAGGAATTGCCTTCATTGAACAGGTATTAAATCGATGGGGTGTAATCGATCTGGCCGATCAGTTTGAAAAAGTGATGCGGTTTATCTTGCCTGTCACCTTTTATGGAGCCTTATTTTACTTCTTTGCGACATTTATGTTTTGAGGAGGGTTTTAGATGTTTGAGAAACTAAAATTGCGTGGGAAGCTTATTAAAGCGTTTCGTACAGCAGAGATTTACCGGGTCATAAAGCGTGGGGATCGTACCTCCTATCAATTTCCTAAAATTCATCAGATCGATCATCATATTAACTACACTCGATATGCCTTTTCCTTACTGAATGGTATTGATCCTGAACTCTTAACGAAAAAAAGATGGGCCTTACGCCAAGTATTAGGCAGCCACATCGAAATAAATGGCAGCCTAAAAAACTTTAGTATCACTGTCCACCATAAAAGCTTACCAAAGATGCTTACCTATAAGTATGAAACCATTCACCCTCAGATAGAGAAAATGGAGCTTCCCATATGCATTGGTCAAGACATCTATGGAAATCTTGTCTCATGGGATTTTGCGGATTTAGAAACGTTACTGATTTCTGGCGAAATTGGAGCCGGAAAAAGCAGTCTCATGCGTGTGATCCTCACAACATGGGTGAAATATGCCCCTCCTGAAGACTTGCGCTTAGTGTTAGTGGATCTTAAACGAGCTGATTTGGGGTTATTTCATGGGATCGAGCATGTGGATGCGCTTTGCTTTGAGGCCAAGGATATGAGAAAACCTTTTGCTTTATTACGAGCTGAAATGTATCGAAGAGGCGATTTATTGTTAGATCATGGTGTAACTCATATCAGTAGACTACCTTTTAAGCTGCCTCGTATTGTTGTGGTAATTGATGAAATGTCCATCGTGAAGAGAGAAACCGATCTTGTAGAGATGATTCAACAGTTTGCCAGCCAAGGTCGTGCACTAGGCGTTCATACGATTATTGCCATGCAGCGTCCCGATGCTGATTTGTTGAATTCAGCACTCAAAGCAAACTTACGGGTTCGGATCTCTGGAAGGCAGGCCGATGCCATAAATGCAAAAGTAGCCGGAGTAATTGGTGCCGAAGAAATCGATGCTGCAGCCAGAGGGCGTATGAAAATTAAAATTGATGAAGTGAAAGAGTTTCAAGCCTACTTCTTAGATGAAGGAGCTTGTAAGGAAATACTTTCACCTTATAAAACACTCGTGAAAGACCCTGAAGCAGAACTAGAAGTGGTATCACCGTCCATCTTTGGGTTATTGGAGAAGGAGGAGCAGCGATGAGTTTCCGTTTATCTCAACGTGATAAAGATATCATAGCGTTTATTAATCAATTTAGAGCTGTGGATCGAGACTCATTAGTTGACCTATTCTTTAAACAGCTTAAATCGCCCGTAAATGCGTGTAATAGTGTGATGGTACGTTTATATCGATTGGGGGTAATTGAACGTACACAGCAGTATTCTCCTACTGTCTATTTGCCTGTGGATGCAAAGATCAAAAAGAACTCTCAAAAAATATTACATTTCCTTTCTATCTTGGATGTCTATAAACAAATGTGTATGTATAGCATACCTAAACAGGTCATTGTTGAAGATAAGCCCACCGGACGAAAAGAAGGGATTGAACCGGATCTATTTTGTATTTTTAAAGGATCTCCTTTTTGGATTGAAATTCAACGAAATCAGTATTCCGAACAGAAAATGCAAGCGAAGATTAACCTCTATGAAGAGTTTTTCTGTTCGGATGAGTGGAAAGCGTTGCACTGGCAGCCAGAAGAACGGTCACCTATCTTCCCTTCTGTCATTTTAATTACACCTGTTCGTTATGCTGTTACTTCTGACCATATCCGCATTATACAAGTAACAAGTATTCATGAACTGATGGAGAAATACAAGAGTTCTGCGAAACAGCAAAGAGAGGCAAAGCCAAGAACATCAGCTTCTTCTGGTGGGATTAAAATCAATCTCACGTAATGGCGAACAACATAAAAAAACTGCCTCAACACAGAGAATGAGGCAGTTTTTCTGATCTCACACTCGTTGAAATGTGAACGTCATAGCAAGTATACAATACCAAATTTATGTAAAAGTTTCCACATTTTTTCATGAAGATTACACAAAGAAAATGACTATTCAAACCCTTTTTCCAGGATTTCGACCCTTTAAGTAAGCATTATCAACCATACTCTGCCTTTATTTTATATTGGGTGTTGAAATAGAAGGATCATACATTTATTGTTAAATAAGTTGACGAATTAACACTTTTGGTAAACGGGTTGGAGAGATAGTGCAGGAGGATAAGGATGTTCTAAAACAAACTTTACTTATAGAAATAGAAAAGGCCAAGGAGAATATGATTCAAGTGGCACGAGAAGAAGGTATAACCAGTGAAAGTACACTTCAAGTCAGTCAGTCCATTGATCAATTATTAAATAGATTACATAAGGTAAGCTTAACAAAGTAAGTATTCGTTTCTTAATAAGTAAAAAACAATCGCTTTCTCTTCGCATTGGCCTAGCATGAGAAAGCGATCGCTTTTTAGTAAGTGGTGATTAACTTACTAATCGACTTGTAAATTATAAATAATTTGGATAATAAAGTAAAGGTATTTTTGTACCTTTACTTCCTAATAAAAAGCTATCTCAACAATAAGCGAGATAGCTTTTTATTAGGAATACTAATTATAAAGATGGCGTTCTAAGCCATAGTAGGCAAGGCTTTTTGTCTTACAACCATTTATTGATAGGTAAATATTTACTTAACTCGAGAACTTGTGTACTCTAATGCCCCATAAAGGGTATTGAAAGTGACGATGTCATTTAATTTTACACCTAACTGAACCATTGTAAGGGCAATTTCAGAGCGAATGCCACTTAATACAACATCTATTCCTATAAGTTTCAAAGCTGCAACCACTTTGAAAAGTTGGTCTGCAACCATAGTATCAATAATAGGTACGGCAGATAGATCAATAATTAACCAACTCAGTCTGTAAGTGTTACCTTGTTTCAATGCATTTTCCATTAAAATTTGAGCTCTATGTGTATCAATCTCCCCTACAAGAGGAATTACACCAATTTCTTTTGTTACACGCACTACAGGTATAGATAGTTCATCTATAGCGTACTGAGCAGATTGAATTTTATCTATATAATCTTTCATATAAGATTTACTGACCCAATGTACAGCTTTGTCTACTACCAAATTGTATCTAGATATAACCTTAGAGAACAAATCAAAGGAAAAATTTTCTTTCTTTGCTTCTTGTGTAATGATTTCTCCAATTTGATTTCGATAATAACTGATTTCTTCTAAAGCAATATCTAAAGGAAGTTGAAGAGCCGTTAATAGATTTGCTACTTCGATTCCCCACTGTTCTAAGATTTGAAAAGTATGCTCTTCATCAATAGATATAGATTCTGCATAAATTTCAATTAAATTTTTTCGCCAAGGAACCAATTGAACATAAACATCATGATTATAAAAATGATAATGTCTTTTTTGTTCAGCTAATTCTTTTTTTTTATGTAAGATTACAGCCGTAATCCGTTGTAATTTTTTATTTAGCAATACATCTTCCATTTTTTCACCTACTAAACATCATGATTATGTAGTAAAAGCATAACATATATATTTTTTTGGTAAAACGGGTTCCTTTATGCAAAAGCTAAATAACTTAAACCATAATATTTAGTGATTGTATTTAAAATTATCTTACTTTACTCAGTAAGAGATCTATTAATTACGTAGTTGCTGTAATACGTTTTATGTAAACGAGCTTTATATTTTATATATGATATTCATAAATTAATGTCTTTTTTTCTCGTGGTCTTTCTGGGTGTCTTTTACTGTTTTAGCCATAGCTAGAAATATAATTAATGCAATGACAATACCCAGTATAATACCTCCGGACAATAGAATCATCCCCTTTTAAAATGCCTATTTTTGTTAATTATATTATATAGATTAAGAAGCTATCTCAGAAGCATTAAGTACCTAAGAGGCACATTGTTTAAAGAACTAGGTAAAATACGTTCAGTAAGCCTTTTTATATGTCAAAAAAGTCTTGAATGTTCTTGTTTTTGTCCATTTTTCGAGCAGTATTCATAATTTTCTTCATGACAACAGGTGATGGTATGTAGTCTCTATTGTTACAAATACGCCAAACGGTATTTCTCGATACTTTACTTCTCTCTGCAAAATCAACCTGAGCAATACCTTCTTGATCTAACCACCTACCAAACTTTGAACGCTTTGGATTCTTCCACCAGAACATAACCATCCCTCCTTATCTATCAGCCTGTCCACTTTTCACCACTTTGAATCATCTTTGGAGAAAATATAGGCATAAGGAAGTAATTTAGGCATAGAATAAGAGAAATAAAATTAATTTGCGCATGTTGTCGATATTTTTCCCATAGACATATAGCATGAATACAGTTAAGACCGCCTTATACACTATAAATAATGGGCGGTCTTTGTTGTGGATATTCGTATCTAAATAGAAAAGAGCCTAGATTCTAAGAATAGAAGCAAGGCTCTTTTTTTGATTTCGGTGCAAAGAATACGTAGTAGACCATAAAATGTCACTTTTCTCTAAATAAATAACTTATGCAATTAATTTAAACAATTTATGAATCAATTATTTGGAATGCTTAGCGCACTTTTTTATTTCAGTCATTATTTAACTTACCAGCTATAGAATCTGTCTTAAACAGTCACTCTAGTTCCTTATCTACTAAAACTGAGCGATTCTACACTTGGTTTGACAAGGATTTTATGTAACTTCGCTCAGAACGCCATGTATTGCGAGGTTTTTGCACTTTTTAAATACAAAAATAAGTGCAATTTCTCTATGAAAGAGACTACCATTCGATATCCTGCACTTTATCTATACAATTTTATGTGCAATTTGTTCAACTAGAGTTAAACTTATACTTAAGAACGTATAAGTTTAAACACAACATCATCCTTATAGTTAAACTCAAGTTAAACTTGCACTCAAGAACGTGCAAAATTAAATGTAATATTCACCTTGTAGTTCAACTTAAGTTTAATTTATACTCAAGATTGTGCAAAATTAATTATAGATTACAAAAGGTTATATCTTCTTTTGTGTAGAATTATATATTCAAAACTATGTTTGTTTGAAATTGGATAGTACTTTATGAAGGATTTCGAGAAAGTTTAGTAGTAGATTTGATATAATGTTAACCAGTATAGCAATCTTGGCGTAGAACAAGATAAGGAGTGATTGATTTATGTCGCAAACACAAGAGGAATTATCTTATCAAATAAAAGATGTTGCAGAGATTCTAGGATGGTCTCAATCCAATGTGCGAAAATATATGAAATATATGAATTTGCAGGGTAGTCGAACCGAGGGTGGTCATCGGCGCTTTAGTCAGCAGGATCTAAATGATCTGCTAGAAGCAAAACGTTTAAAAGAAGAAAATGACTACTCTTTAAAAATGATTCAAGCGCATTTTAACAAGGAATTGACCGATGAAATGATTGAGAAAAATGAGTCTCTTAAGTCATTTTTAGAAGAATCAGTAGAGGAACTGCAAGAGCAAGTAGAAGGTAATACAGAAAAAATAAAATCAATGGCTGAGTTGTTTGATGGGTTTGTTAAACATACTGAAAAGCAAATAAAACAGATATCTGAAAATACTACTCAAGAAATACTATCTCTTCAGCAATTAATGCGAACCTTGCCAGACATTAAAAAGTCTGAACAAGACCAGCAAAGGTTGAGAGAGGTTGAAGCGAAAATAAGGATTCAAGCACGGGAAGAAGCTGTTGAATTGTGGAATCAAAAACCGGAAAGTGAAAGGTTTATACGAAGTGGTTTTCTAGGTCTGCAGAAAACCGAAAAACTAGGGGAAAGACAGGATTTTATTGAATCATATATAGATAAGAAAGTTCTTCAATACGTTCAAAGTGATGAAAGTGTTAATTAATATATGGTTTATCCGTCATGTGAAATTAAATAAGAAGTAAGACAAAGTAAAAGGCCCTCTTGCTTCGTAGAAGAGGGTCTTTTACTTTGTCTTATTTTTTTTATAGTCTTTTCATAACCTATTTGAAGGGAATGACTCTT
This sequence comes from Priestia sp. MDV22-iso46, assembly GCF_058629175.1. NCBI lineage: Bacteria > Bacillati > Bacillota > Bacilli > Caryophanales > Bacillaceae > Priestia > Priestia sp. MDV22-iso46. The sequence continues at coordinate 2,312 of NZ_JBZVWT010000014.1, read as the reverse complement.
TTTTAATTTTTTGAGAGTAAATGAGAAGAGACAATACGCTCATTGGATAGGTATGTCTTTTCCTTTGAGAATAGCTTTAATCCCATAATATCAGGATGAACTTGCACAGTGACAGAATGATAATGTAACCCCTGATCTTCTACAAGAGGAAAACCATCATTGAGCTTCTTATTGTACTCAGGTTTGAAATGATTGATTAGAGCTGCTTCCGTTGCCTCTATGATTTGATTATTTAACTCCAGAGGCGGATTCTTTGTTATCTCTTGTAGTTGAATTAGATCTTCGTCCTCACTGTCTATTTCCTCTAATAACTGTGATTTGAACTCTAATAATAGAAGAGCTAGGTCTTTTTCTGGATAGTCACGAAAAATAGCTGCTTCTACCTTCAGTAACGTAGGATCAGACATTAACTCTTCAGCAGGAAGGCGTTCTCCATTTTCTCCAAATGCCTGCCCAATATAAACGATCTCTGTATCTAGATAATACTTTGAATGCTCGCGATAGACTTGAAGTAGACTTAACTCGATAACACCCTTTTCCCAACCTGTGAATACCATTGCTTTACGTGGCTTCTCATATTCAAATTCAAAATTTCTGTGATCAAATCCTGGGATAACACTTGGAAAGACGGAAACGTCAAGCGTCTCCCTTGTAGTATGTCCGCCTGTTCCAACAATTACATCAAAACGTATATGATTTTCAAAGAATTGGACAGAATCTTCATCTATACTTAATTTCGGGATAAGAGTAGCCACGTAAATATTATACCTTCGATCATCTGGCGATAAATGACCTAAATCATAAGGGTAACACAAGGTTAGATGATAAGCCCATGTTTGCAGTCCATACTCTGACATATAGTTAGTATTCATAGCTGCCTCCTTAGATCGTACGTTATTTCTGATAGTCATAGACAACCGGAACGTTGTCCATTTTCATGGTTTTGGCCACAATATAACGACGATAGCCATCCTTTAAAACCTTCGTTTCTTTCTCAATCGTTAACGGCTTGTCAAGGTGTCCTGTGCGCTTCACAAATTCAATGACTTCTTCTGTTTTCACAGGGTTTGGACGTGTCTTTAAGAAGGCTTCAGGAACGATAATGTCCTCAAAACTCACGACATCCTTTGTCCCTTTTGGCTGAATAGGTTGCTGCTTCTTTTGTTGTGCAGCCTTTTTCTCTTGAACAGGTGTTTCGTTTACTTCTGGCTGTACAGTTTTCGCTTCTTTTGCTACAGGCTCTTGTTTTTCTTCCTGCTTAGTAGCTGCAACCTCTTGTTGAGCCTTAGAAACCTCTTGTGGGGCTTCTTTCTTATCTTTTGAATCATTGGCTTCTTTATCGTTTTTATTCGGGAGAACGGTAATCTGGAAGCAGATGATACCAATTTCTCCAGGGCACTCGTCAATCGGAATATCTAACGTCGGTTCCCCTTGAATTAAGATCTTTTCATGCATAATACTCTTTTTTGTCAGTCCGGTTTTATTGAAGGCTTTCTTGGCAACAAACACGGTATACGAAATAAAGGTGCTCTTTTTCAGACCTTTAGGCGCAGAAGGTGAACCTTTTTCACGCATATCAAAGGCAACGTAGCGATCATATTCTCGTAATGGTCCTGTCGCGGATCCTGTTAGGGTCATTTTATGTGGCATCGTGATCTCCTCCTACATAGATTTATATATTGATTATTTAGAAGTATGTTCTAAATAATAATACTCTTATTAAACATCGGCTACCAAGGGATTTCTTCACTTTTTTATTACGAAACGGTGTCCTGTAATTGGGCATGTTGTTGTAATAAAGCCTGTTCCTGTGGTGTTAAGGCTTGTCCAAGATCTTGTTTAAGTTGCGCCATTTCTAACGAACTGTATGTAGTACTGTGCTCTTGGAGTAAGGTTTCTTCTTCTGGCGTTAGTTCTTGCCCTAAATCTTGTTTTAACTGAATCATTTCAAGCTGTTGATCCAGAGAAATAGCTATTTCTTGTGTAGACTCTTTTTGCTCCTGTTCAGCTTGTAACCAAGCAGGAACCAATTCCTTACGAATGATATGTTTAGGCGTAAATAGAGCTGTTTCAGCTTCAGTATGTATGTCTGACTCAGATGTTGGTTCTTCTGTATTCCCTTTAAGTAGATTCGTAAATTGATTGTAAGCAATTTGATAAACAAGACGACACATGTCATCCAGTGATAGGGTAGTACCCTTATGATTCGCCTTATGGACATATTTATCTAAGCCTACAATGGCTGTATAAGCGACTTCATGTACTTGTTCTTTCACAATCTCAATCTCTGTATCTCGTTTTACTGCTTTAGC
>NZ_JBZVWT010000013.1:0-84339 GCF_058629175.1 Priestia sp. MDV22-iso46 | reverse complement strand
ACATTTCCGACATATAACATCCCTAGTCTTCCTTCACCTTCAGCTTCTGCTCGCATCATCCTTGCCATTAAGTTAATGTCTGCACTTCGATAACTTACTCTTGCCATTTATTCACCCCCAAAATATAGTATGAAAAAAAGCTTCTATTGATGTCATTGTTTATAAGATAGCAATGCCCAGTTTTTACATAACAATAAAGTCCATTATATACGTTATAACGATCGATAGAGCGTTGTTATTTTGCATAACGCGAGTATAACTCTTTAACGAAATGAATATTTACAACGTTAAAATTCTTCCAAGATTAAACTTTATTTTTAATATAAATCAGAAACTTATTTTATAAGAATTGAGACTGCACTATACATTAATAATAAAGCCATAACTACATTAAACTGACTTCTATACTTTGAGAGGAATTTTTGAAAAAATGAACCAAATAAACTCCAACAGAATGTACTCATAAAACCAATAAGAGCTAGAAATAGCGAATACATTAGTAAGCTAAAGTTTGAATTGTGATATGGAAGGATGAAGGTTGCTATAGCTGTTATACCATATAAAATGCCTTTTGGATTTATAAATTGTAAGATCATCCCCATGAAAAAACTGTTATTCCGGTCTTCATTGTTATTTTCATTATCCCCTTTACTACGAATAATTTTTATAGCTAGATACATCATATAACCTGCACCTAGGATAGTCATAAAAAATTCAATTTTCGGAATAAAATTCTTGAGTAAAAGATTAAGATAACTACACAACAACATGACTATAAGGAAACCTGCACCTACTCCTACACAAAACTTTAATGTCTTTTTCAAACCATATTTGTTAGCGAATAACATGGCCATAATATTATTAGGACCAGGGGTAAAGCTGGTTACAAAGACATATAGCAAGAATGATAATACTGGCATATTTGAACCTCCTCTAATATGTATATTATAATGTTCAAAAAGGACAATATAACGTCGTGCTTTTTATTTTACAATACAGTCGTTATATTGTACATATCTATAGGAGTGTAATTATGGAGGAAATAAATCTTATTGTCGCTAAAAATTTGAAGGGATTTAGAGAAAGTAAGAAATTAAGTCTCGAAAGAGTCTCAGAATTAACTGGAGTAAGTAAGACTATGATAGGACAAATTGAAAGAGGAGAATCAAGTCCTACAATTACAACCATTTGGAAAATAGCCAATGGATTAAAAATTTCTTTTACTTCATTAATAAATAATCCGCAACCAGATACAAAAGTCATTTCAAAAAATGAAATTCAAATATTCTCTGAAGATAACGGGAAATATCGGGTTTATCCTTATTTTCCTTTTGAGGACGATAGACGCTTTGAAGTTTATTCTGTAGAGATAGAAGAAGGAGGATCCCTAGAGGCTGATTCGCATAGAGAAGGAACGGAAGAGTTCATAACTGTCTTTGAAGGAGAACTCACTATAAGGGTAAATAGCAATGAGTATATAGTAAATAGGGGGAACGCTATTAGGTTTAGAGCTGACAGGCCTCATTCTTATTATAATAGTGGTAAAACATTAACTCGATTAAGTATGATTATTTATTATCCAGTTTAAATCTCGTTTCTCAAGAACAAAATTTCATTTCTGCATTTACTATTTAGTCGACGAGCCCTACATCCAGGTGAAGTCTATCAAAAATGGATTCAAGTTCATATATAAGCTATTTGGAATTGCATGATAATCTGTAATTGAACAGGTCATGGAGGTTCTACATCTCCATCAAATAGTTTTGTACCAGAACCAAAAACTCAAGGATAGTAACTTAATTTTTGAAATTAGGAATAGCAAAAAAATAAAGATTACCTTATTATCTAATAGGTAATCTTTTTATTATTAATTTCACTGGCGTCGAAGATTATTGATTTCCTCTTGTGAAAGACCTGTAAGGTCACTTATCGTTTCATTGTCTATTCCTTTATGAATCATACCCAAAGCCATAGTTTTAATGGTTTTTTCTACTCCAATTCTCTCTCCTTCTATTTTCCCAAGGTTTTCAGCTCTTTTTAAAGCTGATTTTTCATCTAATAATGCCTTTTTTCGGGCCTCATACGCTAATAACACTTCTGGGTCTTGACTGACACGTTCCCATTCATCTATTGCCTTTTTCAATACCTGATCTTCTTGCATTGCAATCTCCTCCAATACCTGAGTGATTTCTTCATCTTCAGATGCTTCAAGTAATAATAACCATCGCACAAGTTGATCTTCTCGTGGATCTACCTCTCTGTGACGCCACTTAATTAATAGCTTAGGTAGCTCCATAAAATGAATTTCCAGCATATCGGTTAAGAGTAATTTCTGTTCTCGCTCATATAACTGAAAGGTGGAATGATAATCCGTGATATGCGATAAATAACGGAAGTTGATAATGTTGATGGTAATCGTTTTACAAAGCTCTCCATAGTCCATGCCTTCTTTCATTTGACTACTATACATTTTGGACCAGTAATAGAGCGTTCGTTTTTCCATGTCATGTTTATTATTAAGTTGAATTTCAATGTTGACACGACTTCCATCTTCTAACTGCGCGTGTACATCTAAAATTGAACGTTTATCTTCTTGGTTTTCTTTATTAAAATGAGGATCTAATAACTGAACCGTCTGAATTTTTTTCTCATCTGGAAAACGAAGCGCTGCATTTAAAAAAGCAGCTAAAATAGATTCATTTCCATGTGTGCCAAATAACGATTTAAACGCAAAGTCGACACGTAAATCTAATCGTTTCGTCATAATGTCCTCCATCATCTCCATGTTTGTTATTAGTATACCATGACTGTATAGGTTCTTTCTATTTCATGCTTTATAACGTAATAAAGTGCCCATCAGGTACCTTTCTTTCTTCATTATTAATAATGATAAAAAATTAAAAGCTAAAAGCTCTTAAGTACTTCTGTTAAAATAACACATCAAAAAAATAATTCTCTTTTAGATAAAGTTATATAATTGATAAAATGTAGGTAAATGATCGTTTTAGTAATTTACTTAAATTATAAAAGGCACTTGCTATATGCAAGTGCCTTTTGCTACGTTGATATTTCTAAACAGCTATTATAAAAATAGATGCTCTTAAAGAGGTGACGAGTTCATGTCGGAAAACAACGTCATCTCTTATTATAGACCAAATTCCTTTATCCTGATACTAAAGTACAATAGTAAAAAAACTATTTAGATGACCTTAAGTCCAACTATAGCAAAATAGATAGCCTTCGAGATAAGTCAATGTTAATCATTAGAAACTTATAGAAAGGATTTTAAGGTTTATTTACCTTGAAAATGCTCTTTCTTTGCTCCTGTTTAACGCGTTTTAAGCGCAACTCTATTTTTTTATCTAACGTTTTATGTACGATTTTGATGATTGTACATATAAACAGTAAAGTTACAGTTATAATTACAGATTGCGGTACGTGAAAGCAGAAACAAAGTATAGCTACAAGTAGGGATATAGCACAAATAAAATTGATTATCCATTTTCTACTTCTATGAGCTTCAAGGTTTCTTTCAAGCAACTGCTTTTGTCCTTCTTCTCTTTTTGTACCTTCTGAATTATTGTGTGTAAGATTCATCGTTGTTTCTCCCCAAGAAAACTAATTTTGTATAATCTACGTATTAGTTTGTTCCTAAGATGGCGCCTTCTCAGAACAAATAATCCATAATTTTTTCCTTTTTATTATAAATTAAACAATATTAAAAGTCATAACTAATTTTGCACAAAATATCCAATGAGTGAACCTTCTGTCTGCTAAACAAGAGTAATTTTAAATTTTATTCCTCTCTTCCAAGGCGATAGCATAGTTGGATAGAACAAAAAGAAAAAACTACTGCTCCTGTTCAGTAGTTTTCCCTGTTTAGAATAGGAAATTTGGTGTGATGCCTCACGGCGTCTTGAGTAGTTTGTTCAAAGGGGTAAAAAGTATGTCCATAAATAAGTATATTTTAAAATTTATTTGAATTTATGTTTTAAAACATATAAAAAAGGGAACAGTAACTTAATTTTATTCCAGATAAATTTCAAATAAGAAAAATGGTTAATATGTTGAAAAAACTGTAATAATGAATCTGGAGGGAAGGTATGTCAATTAATAAAGAAGTTTTCTATCGCGGTAAACGATTTAAGATTATTCATATTTATAGTTCTGGTTATTGTGAGCTTAGAAAAGTTAACGATCCTTTTAAAGTAGAACTAGCTTTATTAAATGATATCCTACTAACGGGATAATGATTACTGCATATTCTTATTTAACTAACCAAACCGAATTAATTTGATTTTTATTATTAAATAAACATATTAATCATTTTTTTGATAAAAATAGAAGCCAAATTCTTTATATATAAAGAATTTGGCTTCTATTAATGTTGATGATGCTAACTAAAAATATATAATTTTTCGACTGGACTACCTCATTAATGTCTACAGTTTTTGTGTTTTATTGTAATTTTTTGATATGTTTTTTAGAAAACGTTTTCATTCTATCTTATATTGCTCATAATATTTTTTGTTGGCTCTATCTTTTTATTATGGACCTACTAAATTTCCTAGAGATGAAAAATTCCGATGAGGTGAGAAAAAGCTATGTTAATGGTAGTCAATCCAGTAGGTCAAATAAAAGACTTACAAAAGTGTATTGTGAAAAAAAGGAAAGAATTAATTGATTTAGGTAGCAATTATGGACTTTTAGACGAAAAAACAATTAACTGTAGTCAAGATTTGGACAAACTTATAAATTTGCATATGAAATCTTATTCTAGTTCAACTAACATGTTTTTAGATAACGGAGAGGGGTTACCTAGAACAGGACACTCGTATGGTAATTATAAAGTTAGTGATTTCAAATATGAGGTAAAAGTCGTTGAACTTGCAAGAAGTAATATTCGTTTTTGTTCTGCCCAATTGATTGCTCATTCAAATCTAGCAACATTTGGAGTATGTACTGCTTTAGTTCTAGTTGGTAATGGAACTAAAGCAGGTTTTGTTGCTCTTCGAAATTTACGACAGTTAACAACTCATTCGTGAAAATCTATCTTTTCTAACAACGCGGTAACGTTACTGAATTAGCTACTGATTAGGTAATGAAGTCGTAATTCTTTAGATACTATGTAGCTACTGCAGTAAGCTTGCCTGGCCATTCAAAAAATAAAAAAGAACCCTTACTGCAGTAGGTGGGGAGTAGGTAGTGATGTAAGAGGTGTTTGGTTTTTATATGCTGGAGACGGGCTTAGTCGCTTATCTTTTTCATCAAATGGACGAGAGATCCAATGATGTGCCAACGACTAAAGTAGAACGTGATGAGGTTTAGTGGGAACATGACAAATTGTATGTTCCAGATTGATTCTACAAAAAGAATAGCGTTTTTTATGTTTTGAGGACAGGATTTTTCCTTGTCTTGATGTGCATGGGAAGGTATTCTAATTAGAAAGAAAATAAGCTCCTTTTTCACTAATCCCTTTAAAATCTTCTTTAGTAAAGCCGTAAATCCCTCGTGGGATAACGGCTGTTTGACATATGTCTTCTTAACATTATTAAGATAAAATGTGACCGCCTTCCACATGAAGAACGGTTCCAGTCACAAAACTATTTTGGAGCAAGTATAGTACGCTTTGTGCAACGTCTTCAGCTCTTCCTATTCGTTTCACAGGAAGTTTGTTTCCCACCGTAGCATAGAAATGGTTACGGGTTTCTTCTGGCATTTTGCTGCGGGAAGGTGTATCAATGATACCGGGTGAAATGATGTTCACTCGGATCGGAGCAAGTTCTAATGCCAAGGTCTGACCTAAATTCGAAACGGCGGCATTGACTGCACCTAGAATTGACGAACCAACCATCGATTTGTAGGCTACCACCCCAGAGAATAAAGTAATCGAACCGTGTGGTAAAATTTTTGGAGCACCATATTTAGCTGCGTAGTATTGACCCCAAAATTTGTTTTCAAACAATTGCCGGGCTTGGGCTGTATTTGTGTGTAGGAATGACCCACCGGATGTTTCTGCCGCGCTCACCACAAGGTGGTCGAACTGGCCGACTTTTTCAAAGAAAGATTGAACTTGCTGTTCTTGAGTTGTATCTAGTATAAAAGCCGTGGCGCTAGCTCCTAGTTGCTCTTTTGCATTCTGTAATTTATTTTTGGAACGGCTAGCAATAATTACTTCTGCTCCTTGAGCTATTACTTGTTTAGCTGTTTCAAAACCAATCCCTGAGCTTCCACCGATAATCACAATTTTTTTACCTTTTAACATGTTTTTACCTCCTCATGATTTTACTTAATAGATTAAAAATCCAATACTTCTTTCAGATGTATATCAAGTTCGAATACAAATTTTTCAATATTCGGATTTTTAATTACATCATAACAAGTGAAACTCTTTAAAGGTTTCATTCCGAGGAATTTCTGTACACGATGTAAATGACTTAATGTATCTTCTAAGCTGTTCCCTTCAAAAAATTGAGTTGGATCGTTAAATGCTTGTTCGGGAGCATTCCAGGTAGTCGAAAACATATATTTCTTTTCGGTCAATAACCCACCTCTTCCATATTGATCAGCACCCTTAAAAAATAAGCCATAAGCATAAACTTCATCCATATACGTCTTCAATAAGCCTGGGACACTGAACCAATAGATAGGTGTTTGGTAAATAATAATATCAGCCCATAAAAACTTTTGTTGTTCTTCTTCGACTTTATATCCATTTTGAATATTTGTTGTTTTAATATTGTTCTTTTCACTTAACAAACTGATCATTTTGTTCATCAATGTTTGGTTCAAAGTCCCTTTCGCTGAACTATATTTCTGATGGCCGTTAATAACAAGTATATTTTTCAACTTTTTCCGTCCCCTTTAATTCTGTAATCTTTTAAAAATCCGTTGATCTTCAATTTTTAGATACTACTCCGAGCTGTTGCATTAATGTAAGATTATCCTCTAAGTGCCAATCCTCAACGATTTTCCCATTCCTGATATGCAAAATATCAATGGCAAAGAAATGAACAGGCTTCCCTGTTGGCGTTTTCCCCATAAACTCACCCTTGTATGTCCCGGTGAATGAGAGACGAGCTGTAGCCTTGTCATCAGATACCACTAAATCCTCAATAGTACAGCGTAAATCAGGAACAGCTTTACGAAAGTTGCGAGAAGCGAAGGTCAGTCCCTCCGGACCTTGAGGTCTTCCCTTCGGCAATGTGTTATCAAAGAAGCTAGAGGCAACGGCTTGTGAAATAAGATCCTCATTGCCAGTATTCCAGAACCCGTAAAAACGCTGGGCGGTTTGAACCATGGCCGTAGCTTCTTTTGATTTCAATGACGGATCGACTGTCATCGATTTTGGTTGAGGTAAATCCTTTAATAGTTGAATGTCTGCATGAGCTGTTTTAGTAGGTTTATAGTCAGTATTGGTCTTGGTACATGCGGCGCTCATGAGTGTTACCCCGAGGGCTATGGTAATACTAACTACCGATCGAATCGTTCTTTTTTGTAAACTCATCATATTTTCTCCTCAAATGTTTTGATATAGGCTGCGAATCTTGCTCCCTAAGTGTGGACTTGCAATGAAAGCCCCAAGGGAATGAGATATTGTGCTTTTTTCTAAAGTGCCTCTCCATCAATAAACGTTTATACATAATTTGCAGTTACGCAGATTTATTCAAGCTCAGCTAATGCAGGATACGTTTCCTCTCCTCGATTCAGGGACCAGCTGAACGACGTAACCAATAACCTTGCTGCGCTAAGGTAACATTCAAATCTTCTGCTACATTTGGAAGAATATCAATGATGACAAAATATGTAGTACCAATAGCAAAAGTACTGATTAAGAGAGTAATGAGCAATAAGGGCAGTGTGATTGGTTGATTGCTCGCACTAACTTTGATCACCTCCTCAATGTAGTGTTAGAATAATAGGCTCACCGATATTATATGTATAGTAAGTTTCTTTAGGGAAGTAGTGATATTTATTTCATAAAGTTTCTGAAAGTATACTATTGTGATATGATAAGGAAAATTAGCCAAAAAAATTTTTTAGGAAGGATGTGTCAGATGAGTGCTATTGAGCCGGTTGTACTAACCAAAGGAACATCAGGGGAGCCTTGCCCCATTGCTAAAACGCTTGACGTGATCGGTACTAAATGGACCTTTTTAATTATTCGGGATCTGCTTATCGAAGGAACGATGCGATTCCGTGATTTGTTGAAATCAATGGATGGAATTAGTCCAAAAACACTTTCATTACGCCTTAAGGAACTGGAGAATCATGGGATAGTGGAAAGAAAGGTATTTCCAGAGGTCCCTCCTCGTGTGGAATATACGTTAACGGAAAAAGGGAAACGATTGGAAAGTATCTTCATTGAATTAAAGAGATTTGGATTAAATTTATAGGAGATTAAATATAGATCATTCTTTAAATTTGAGTGCGTCAATTATGAACGATATTAGATATGATTTGATTTATGGAGAACAACCGAACCAGCTATGCGTAGTTAATAACATAACAGTAGACGAGTTTAATGACTTGGCCAGGTGTGGAAGTTCAAGATTAAATGAGGTTCCCATTTAATCCTTGGAGAAATATAAATAAGAAAAAAGTAAACAGGTCACTTAGTGATACTTATCACCATCAAATGACCTGTTTTTATAATATTGGCTGCTATGCGATAGGTCCCCTTAAATGCTCTTCTTCATTCCACATTCCCGGCATTCACGTAAGAAAATCCCACCTTTTACAGAACTTTTGAAGTAAGCTGAGTTGCAGTGGTCGCATCTGCCACTAACCTTATCCGGAAATTCAGCGTATTCATACACTTATGATTGTTAACAAGTGTAAATACCCTTTATAATGTTAAAGATTCTGAATCACTGAGAATAAAGGATAATGAAACCATTTAGAACGTTCTTAGGGGACAGAGTCATATATACCTCAATATGGATGAGGTCCAAAGAGGTTCCGATGACTAAAGGAGAATCAGTGGGAGCTTGGTGAATCAAATCATACGAAAACAATAAAAAAGAACCGACAATTGATTGCCAGTTCCTTTTTGTTGTATAAATGTAGTCATTCTTCATTTTTATAAATAAATAAGCCATTTACGAAGGTTTCAAAATCAGGAGCCAATTCAAAAATAAGTGTGTCTTCTCCCCATTCTAGATCCATATAAATTATAGGAGGAGTATCTTTTGTATTCCGATAATCAAATGCAATCCACCAATGTCCCTCTCCACATAGTAGAACAATATCTTTAGGTAAGTCCCATTCTTCTATATAATAATCACTGGATAAGATGCCTTCTTTTCCTATTCCATAAATTTCAGGAACGTTTACATGATCGTTTGCCCAATTTGTTGGAACAGAGGTAGGATAGTCACAATACTTTAAATTGCCACCATTCTGTATTTTACATAACTCAATATAGGATCTTGGTAACTTCACACCCAACTTCTTTTCTGCTTCGTTGACCATTTCTTCTGTTAATTTTTTTGATTGACTGTATCCATCATCCCAAATATCTCTCATTTCCCCATCCCTTTCAACCCTTACCAACTAAATGCTTTTCTTCATGCCACATTCCCTGCATTCACGTAAGAAAACGCCACCTTTTACGGAACTTTTGAAGTAAGCTGAGTTGCAATTGTCGCATCGACCACTCACTTTATCCGGAAATTCAGCGTATTCATACACTTTGTTAAAATCGATTTCTTGCTGCTGTTTTTCTTCCATGTTGATCATTCTTTTCTAGTTGACTTTTATTAGATTACCACAAAAAGTGAAGGTGAAATTATTTTATGTAAAACGAACATCAATTAGCTCACTTAACCTCATTTGGTTAAACCTTTAATGATTTTCTTACTCTATTTTACATAAATTATCAAATTTAATTTTAGAAATTTATAATTTTTTTGTTGTTTTCTGTATGATTATGTAGTTCCTATTATAGATTAAAGCTATGTTCTTGTTAGAAGAAAATGAAAACGCTTAATTGTATCTATATTTTTATTAATTATACTTTGATGGAGGAATTTCTAATGGACAACTAACTATAGAGAAAAATTGCTTCCATATTATTAGTATTATATTACTTACAAATTTTCTACATAAAGGAGACAGCTAACTATGAAACTAAAAAAAAACTTAGGAATAACCATTTTATCTGCTGCATTATTATTTTCAGGAATTGGCCTATCTGCTGATGCAACAACCAATAATGCCAAAACAGTCGTAAACCATTCGGAAAAAAAAGATTTACCTAATATAAAAATTTTAGCTACTGGTGGTACAATTGCAGGTTCCTCTGATAGTGATACAGCTACAACTGGATATAAGGCAGGAGCTCTTGGTGTTGAAACGTTAATAAAGGCTGTTCCTCAGATGAAAAAACTAGCAGATGTTAGTGGAGAACAGATTGCAAATATCGGAAGTGAAAATATGGATAATTCAACTTTATTAAAGTTAGCAAAACGAATTAATACTTTATTAGCATCTAAGGATGTTGATGGAATTGTAGTGACACATGGAACAGACACTTTGGAAGAGACGGCCTACTTTCTAAATCTTGTAGTAAAAAGTGAAAAACCTGTTGTTATTGTTGGTTCAATGAGACCAGCTACGGCTATAAGCGCAGACGGTCCATTAAACTTATACAACGCAGTGGAGATTGCTTCTAGTAAAGAAGCGAAAAATAAAGGGGTTTTAGTAACTCTGAATGACCGAATTGGTGCAGCTCGCTACATAACAAAAACAAATACAACAGCAACAGATACGTTTAAATCTCCTGAACAAGGATATGTTGGAGAAGTTGCTGGGGGTAAGGTATTGTTTTATAATGAACCTACTCGTAAACATACGACAAAATCAATTTTTAATGTTTCAAAACTTGATAAACTTCCTCAAATAGACATTCTTTATACATACCAAAATGATAATAGATACCTTTATGATGCTGCTGTAAAAGCAGGGGCAAAAGGAATAGTAGTAGCAGGATCCGGAAATGGGTCAATGTCTGATGCAGCTTTATCAGGAGCTAAAGATGCTGTTAAAAAGGGGGTAATCATTACTAGATCTAGCCGTGCTGGTAATGGGACTGTGACTCATGAAGCTTCAGATGATAAAGATAAGTTTGTCACGTCTGATTCGTTGAATCCTCAGAAAGCGCGTATTCTCTTAATGCTTGCTCTAACTAAAACAAAAGATCCTAAAAAAATACAAGAATATTTTAATGAATATTAATAAGCAAAAAAGAATCCTTTGCTATAAGTAGCAAAGGATTTTCAAATTTATTGAAATAGGGGAATATGTTATTAGTTTAGTTAGTTTTATAGATTAATATACAGAAGGAGGTAAAAGATCTAACCTCTCACACATAGATACAATCATTTTCAAGTTGGCACTGTGTATAGAAAACCGATTCACTTCGTTTTTTGTAGTTTGCTTGTCCTAATAACCGTGATATGTCTATGAGAGGGGGGGGAACATGCCCAATTATACACGTCTCTTCCATTTTGGAACACCTTGCAACTATAACGTAAAAGTTGGCTATGCATAGTTCAAAAAAATATTAAATCTTATAAATACTTTATTTACCTTTTGTGTGTTCCCGTAGATTTCTGTTGTATTTTGTAGACGATATTATAGACTAGGCTTAACCTTACATTACAACAAAAAATGAATATCTTGTTTTAATGTAATAGGAAATGAAAGGGGTTACAACATGAGAAAATTCGGATTAGCTACACAGATTTTTATTGGTCTTGCGTTTGGGGTTGCGGTAGGTGCTGTTTTTTATGGAAATAGTACAGCGATGGCCATTCTTCAACCTTTAGGGGATATTTTTCTTCACCTCATTAAAATGATTGTCATTCCTATCGTTGTATCCGCACTCATCGTATCTATAGCTGGCGTAGGCGATATTAAAAAGCTCGGCAAGCTAGGTGGAAAAACGATTCTTTATTTTGAAATCGTTACCACAATTGCACTTGCTATTGGTTTATTAGCTGCAAATATATTTCATCCAGGTACTGGTATAGATATGGGGAACCTTGAGAAAGGTGATATATCCAAATATGAAGAAACATCTAAAACAACTGAGAGTGCAGGTGTAGCAGCTCAAATCGTTCATATTATACCAACTAATATCTTTCAATCTCTAACTGAGGGGAATTTATTAGCGATCATCTTTTTCTCAGTCTTATTTGGTCTAGGAGTTGCAGCGATTGGAGAAAAAGGTAAACCTGTTTTGAATTTCTTTGAGGGTGTATTAGAATCCATGTTTTGGATGACAAATTTGGTAATGAAATTTGCTCCATTTGGCGTATTTGCATTAATCGGTGTCAATGTAGCCAAATTTGGAATTGGTTCATTAATCCCTTTAGGAAAGCTAGTACTCGTTATATATCTGACCATGATTTTCTTTGTTTTTGTAGTATTAGGTATTATTGCAAAAATGGCTGGAACTAATGTTTTAGTGCTTATAAAAATCTTAAAAGATGAGTTAATTTTAGCGTTTACAACCGCCAGCTCTGAAGCGGTATTGCCAAGGCTAATGACTAAAATGGAGAACTTCGGTTGTCCGAAAGCTGTCACATCATTTGTTATTCCGACAGGATATACGTTTAACCTTGATGGATCATCCATTTACCAAGCAATTGCTGCCCTTTTCATCGCACAAATGTATGGCATTCATTTATCTTTCATAGAACAAATTACACTCTTACTTGTGTTGATGTTGACTTCCAAGGGAATGGCAGGAGTTGCAGGAGCATCATTTGTTGTTGTATTAACAACACTGGGATCAATGGGATTACCTCTAGAAGGTATGGCATTCATTGCTGGTATTGATCGCATTTTAGATATGCTTCGTACATCTGTCAACGTAGTAGGTAACGCATTAGCTGCTATTGTGATGTCTAAGTGGGAAGGCGGATTCGATAAAGAAAAAGCAAAGCATTATACAGATTCTATTAGAAAATCGGACGTAGCATAAAAAAATTCTTTTTATGTAAAGAAGGAGACCAATGTTATGGTAAATATCGAAACGCCTGAAAAACAAAATGTAAGAATTGAAAAAGATTTCCTAGGAACAAAAGAAGTTCCTACTTATGCTTATTATGGGATTCAAACTTTACGTGCAGTTGAAAACTTCCCAATAACAGGATACCGAATTCACCCAGAACTTATTAAAGCATTAGGAATCGTTAAAAAGGCTGCTGCTCTTGCTAATATGGAAACAAAAAGGTTATATGATGGGTTAGGTAATGCAATTATTGAAGCAGCAGAAGAAGTTATTGAAGGAAAAAGAAACGATCATTTTATTGTTGATCCAATACAGGGTGGTGCAGGGACCTCAATGAATATGAATGCAAATGAGGTTATCGCAAACAGGGCTTTAGAGTTACTTGGTCATAAAAAAGGTTCTTATTCCGATTTAAGCCCTAATAGTCATGTAAACATGTCACAATCAACAAACGACGTATTCCCAACTGCTATCCATATTGCAACCCTTAGTCTGTTAAATAAGTTACTAAAAACAATGCATTATATGCACAGTGTATTTCATAAAAAGGCAGAACAATTTGATTCTATTATAAAGATGGGACGTACTCACCTACAAGATGCCGTTCCAATCCGTCTTGGTCAAGAATTTGAATCATATAGTCGTGTTCTTGAGCGCGATATGAAACGTATTAAGCAATCTTATGGACATTTATATGAGGTAAATATGGGAGCAACTGCAGTTGGAACGGGTTTAAATGCAGATCCACGTTATATCGAAAATGTTGTAAGATATCTAGCAAATATCAGTGGTTTACCACTTAAGAATGCCGATCATCTTGTAGACGCGACTCAAAATACAGATGCTTATACAGAAGTTTCTGCAGCATTAAAGATTTGTATGGTAAATATGTCGAAAATAGCGAATGACTTACGTCTAATGGCATCTGGACCCCGTGCAGGACTAGCAGAAATCACTTTGCCAGCTCGTCAGCCTGGATCTTCTATTATGCCTGGAAAAGTTAATCCTGTCATGCCAGAGATGATTAATCAGGTTGCCTTTCAAGTTATCGGTAATGATCATACAATTTGTTTAGCTTCTGAAGCAGGTCAACTTGAACTTAATGTTATGGAACCTGTTCTTGTTTTTAATTTACTTCAATCAATTAGCATCATGAATAATGCTTTTCAAACATTTACGGATTATTGCCTGCAAGGGATTGAGGCGAATGAAGAACATTTAAAAGAATACGTAGAAAAAAGTGTAGGTATTATTACGGCTATTAATCCCCATATTGGATATGAAGTGGCTGCTAGAATCGCACGAGAAGCAATACTAAAAGGTGAATCCGTACGTGAATTATGCTTAAGGTATGATGTTTTAACAGAAGAAGAGCTTGATCTTATTTTAAACCCTTTTGAAATGACTAATCCAGGGATTGCTGGAAACTCCCTTTTTGATAGAGAATAAACAGGTTTTAATATGAAATGAAATTCACTACTACCATCTGTTTGATTCTTTAATTAATATATGAAGGAGAAAACTATAAAAAATCTGTTGGATTAACGTTTTAGCTTTAAAACATGTGGTACACATATAGTACAACGCTAATGTTATTGTTGGTTGTTGTGAGAAGGTAAATACTTAATTTATGAAGGGACTGATTAGTTTTGAAAGAATTAACAGCGACTTCAACAAACGTATTGCCTCAATTTGAAAGTAGATATTCGTATCTCACACAAGGCACTTTGGTTATGAACCGATATACGTAACGAAAGGGCCTAAACAAGGGCAAATGAACAAATTCTTAAACAGTATGGGAAAAAGCCCGTATCTCCTTAGATACAGGCTTTTTCTTTTTGAGTTGACATAAGTTTGATTTTAGAGACCAATTAAAATCTTTTCTATAAAAAATAAATGTAGTTAGTCCAAGATTAATTCTCGTTAAAAACTAAGGTGTTTAAGACATAGCTGTCATTCTTATTTCCAAGGACAATCATTTTACTAAAAGAGTATTTAGAGTGGAGGAATCTTTCTATATTCCTTATTCCAAATTACTTGACTAGAAGATGATTTTATAGTGATTTTTACCTTTAGGGGAATTTAAAACCTATAAATAACTTCATATTTACATGATTGGATAATATTTGTAAGTTAAAGACTTATCTATCATAATGACGCTAGTAAATGTAGTGTCAATAGTTTTTAATTTAGTGGAATTGTTCGTATCCTCTGTTAAAGATTCATCAACGTTTCAAGATCACTTTTCTGCTGTAATCTAATTTATTAAGAGCTATAGCAGCAAGGATATTACATAATTTTATTCATAGTTTCTTATTTGTAATTATATTTGAAAATAGTTTTGTAACAGTTTCAAATGAGTACAAGGGTGAACTTTATCAAAATAAAGTTTTAATTTAATTAGAAAGCGTTTTTTAAAGGGATAGTCAATTAGGAAAGCTATTAGATCATTCTGGAATACCTGAATATTAAATATAAAAAATATGTCAGATTATCTAACCATATATTTGCATAAAACCTTAAAAGTAATATAATCATTCTATCGTATGAACAAAAGTGTTCAAAAATAAAAAAATGAACACTTTCGTAAAAAAGTATGTACAAAACCCATCAAAGGTGTTTATAATACATTCTTGTAAAGAGTAAATGTTCTAAAAATTATAAATTTATTTATTATTTTAAACTTTTAGAACTAATTATCTGATAAATATTGATAATAGTATTGGCCAGTACTACGAAACACATCGATTTTAAAATTAGAAATCTATTAAAACTTTTAAGGGAGAGAATAGTACAATGACAACAACTCTTACAGAAATCAAAGCATATAAACACGAGCCTTTTACAGACTTCACGCTTGAAGAAAATAAAAAAGAATTCAAAAAAGCTTTAGAAACTGTACACTCCCAACTTGGAAAAGATTATCCCCTAGTTATTGGTGAGGAGTTAATTACAACAGATGAAAAAATTGTATCGATTAACCCAGCAAATAAAGTAGAGATTATTGGACGAGTGTCTAAAACGAATCAAGAATTAGCTGAAAAGGCTATGCAAACAGCTCTTTCTACATTCAATACATGGAAAAAAGAAAATCCAGAAGTACGCGCAAACATTTTATTCCGTGCAGCTGACATTATCCGTCGTCGTAAACATGAATTCTCAAGCTATTTAGTTAAGGAAGCTGGTAAGCCTTGGAATGAGGCTGATGCAGATACAGCAGAAGCTATTGATTTTCTAGAGTTTTATGCACGCCAAATGTTGAAGTTAAAAGACGGGGTACCTGTACAAAGTCGTGAAGGGGAAGAAAATAAATTTAATTATATCCCACTTGGTGTAGGAATCATTATTTCTCCATTTAATTTTCCGTTAGCTATTATGGCAGGAACTGCAGCTGCAGCAATCGTTACAGGAAACACAATCTTATTAAAACCTGCTGATGCAACTCCTGTCGTAGCAGCGAAATTTGTAGAAGTAATGGAGGAAGCTGGGCTTCCTAAAGGAGTACTAAACTTTATTCCAGGCGTTACACCTGAGATTGGCGACTATTTAGTTCAACATCCTAAAACACGTTTTGTTTCATTCACAGGTTCTCGTGAAGTTGGTTGCCGTATTTATGAAAAAGCATCAAAAGTACAACCAGGGCAAAAATGGTTAAAACGTGTTATTGCTGAAATGGGTGGAAAAGATACAGTGGTTGTTGATAAAGATGCAGATTTAGATTTAGCAGCATCTTCTATCGTGTACTCTGCATTCGGCTTCTCAGGACAAAAATGTTCAGCAGGTTCTCGTGCTGTGGTTCATCAAGATGTGTATGACATTGTACTTGAAAAAGCAGTTGCATTAACAAAAACATTAAAAGTAGGGAATCCAGAAGATGTATCTACTTATATGGGACCTGTTAGTCACGAGGCTTCTTATAACAAAGTATTATCTTATATTGAAATTGGTAAGGAAGAGGGTCGCTTGATGACAGGTGGAGAAGCAGATGACTCTAAGGGTTACTTCATCCAGCCCACAATCTTCGCAGATGTCGATGAAAAAGCGCGCCTAATGCAAGAAGAGATTTTTGGTCCAGTAGTAGCTTTCTGTAAAGCACGCGATTTCGATCATATGATGGAGATTGCAAATAATACTGACTATGCTTTGACAGGTGCGTTGCTTTCTAGTACACCTGCTCATATTGAAAGAGCAAAAGAAGAATTTCATGTAGGTAATCTTTATTTCAACCGTGGTTGTACAGGTGCAATTGTAGGGTATCATCCGTTTGGTGGATTTAACATGTCTGGAACTGATTCAAAAGCAGGAGGACCGGATTACTTAATCCTGCACATGCAAGCAAAAACAACAAGTACAGCACTTTAAAAACAATGGGACAGCTTTTCGAGGCTGTCCCGATTTTAAAAAAAGGTACATATATTTAGGGGGGATTTTCATGTTAGCAGAGGTTTCAAAAAATGTTTTTCTTCATGTTTCTCAAAATAGAGTACTAAATAAGGCTGCAAAAAAATGGGGTCTTAAATTTGGAGCTTCTCAAGTTGTGGCGGGGGACACAATTGAGAGCGCCATCAGAAAAGTAAATCAATTAAATCAAAAGGGGTTAGTTTGCACTCTCGATCATTTAGGAGAATTTGTATCCAGTAGAGAAGAAGCTGTAGAAGCAACACAGTATAACGTGCGTACATTAGAAGCTATAGGGGAATCAGGTGTAAAGTGTAATCTATCCGTTAAACTGACCCAGCTTGGTTTAGATATTGATTCAAATTTCTGTCTGGAAAACATGCGTCGAATCCTTGAAACGGCAAAAAAGTATAATAATTTTGTGCGAATTGATATGGAAGACTATGCACATTGCCAAATTACATTAGATATCTTAAAAGAATTACGTCAAATATATGGTTATGATAACGTAGGTACAGTTATTCAAGCATATTTATTTCGAGCTGAGCAAGATGTAAAAGACTTAAAAGGTATTTCTCTTAGGTTAGTTAAAGGGGCTTATCAAGAATCTCCTACAGTAGCTTATCAAGAAAAGAAGGAAATAGATAATAATTATATGAGAATTATTGAAGAACATCTATTAAGTGGAAGCTATACAGCCATTGCCTCTCATGATCATAATATTATCGAAAAAGTAAAAGAATTTGCTGAAAAACATCACATTAATCATAATCAATTTGAGTTTCAAATGCTATACGGATTTAGAACCGATATGCAGTTGAGTTTAGCTAAAGAAGGCTATAAAATGCGTGTGTATGTCCCTTTTGGAAATGACTGGTTTGGATATTTTATGCGTCGTATGGCAGAAAGACCACAAAATGTTGCATTTGCACTAAAAGGCTTTTTTTCTAAATAAATATCTAAATTTTCATAATTTTTAGATATTATTGAGGTTCTGTCAAAAAAATTAAAGAGCCTTTGTTATGTGAGCAAAGGCTTTTTCTGATGACTTTCTTCTCTACTCAACGATTAAATTTCCTTTCTTTATGGATAGGAATATTAATTTTTACAAAGGAGGTTATAAAATATGCATGATCAACAGCCTGAGCTCAAAAAAGAACTAAAAACGCGGCATATTACCATGATTTCTCTTGGTGGTGTCATTGGTGCTGGACTATTTATTGGAAGTGGAACATTAATTAACACTGCAGGACCTGGTTCAATTATCTCGTATGCATTTGCTGGTTTATTAGTCATTTTAGTAATGCGAATGCTAGGTGAAATGTCAACAGCCAATCCATCCAGTGGGTCGTTTGCTACTTACGCCAGAGAGGCACTTGGACCATGGGCTGGATATACTATTGGTTGGTTGTACTGGTTCTTTTGGGTTATTGTTATTGCGGTAGAAGCAATAGCTGGTGCAACAATTATTCAATATTGGTTTCCTTCTTTGCCATCCTGGTCCGTGAGCCTAATTCTTACCTTTCTGTTAACTTTAACTAATATATTTTCTGTTAAATCTTTTGGTGAATTTGAATATTGGTTTTCTTTAATTAAAGTGGTAAGTTTGGGTCTGTTTTTAATCCTTGGGGGAGCTATTATATGTGGTTTTATACCAGGAGTAGAATCACCTGGTACATCAAACCTTCTCGACAGAGGTGGATTCCTTCCCAATGGACTAAGTTCAATCTTCTTAGGAGTAACTGTTGTAATGTTCTCATTTATGGGAACGGAGATTGTAGCCACAGCCGCAGGAGAATCACCTCATCCAGAAAAAGCAATTATATCCGCAACAAATACCGTCATCTACAGAATTTTACTTTTCTATCTTGGCTCTATCCTGATTCTTGTAACAGTTCTTCCTTGGGATTCTTCTAGTTTGATGAAAAGCCCTTTTGTATCGCTCTTAGAAATTGTCAATATTCCAGCAGCAGCTCAAGTAATGAATTTTATCTTGTTAACAGCTGTACTTTCTTGCTTAAATTCAGGTCTTTATACAAGTTCTCGTATGTTATTTTCTATGGCTCAGAAAGGAGATGCTCCTAAACTGTTTTTAAAGGTAAATAGAAAAGGAATTCCCTTTAATGCAATTATAGGCTGTACAATTATTTCTTATATCAGCGTAGGTTTTAATTATCTTTCTCCTGATAAGATTTTTTTGTTTCTAGTCAATGCTTCTGGGGGAGTCGCTCTTCTTGTATATTTGGTAATCGCTTTCTCTCAATTACGTATGCGTAAAAATTATGAAAAGGAGCAGCCTGAGAAACTCAAAATAAGAATGTGGCTGTTTCCTTACTTAACATACGGCACAATTGTTGGCATTACTAGTATTTTTATCGCAATGCCTTTTATTGATTCTTTACGTACACAGTTCTTTTTAACTTTACTAATAGCTTTATTCATTGTAGGATCTTTCTTTCTTACAAAAAACAGAAGGAATATAACAAAAGTAGAAGTAGAGAAAAATATTTCTGAAATTTAAAGTCAATACAAATAAAGGAGCTATTTTTATGTGGATAATCACTACTTATTCAAATCTAAACAATACTACGATGTTTGAATATGAAAACGAAATAGAAGCAAGAAAAGCCTTTAGAGAGATCCAAGGTTGTAAAATCCTTTCGGAGGTTATTTATTTTAGTGATTCTAAATTAGATTTGGATGTAAACTAATCTCTTTTATTCTATGATTCATTATAAAAAGCTCGTCTAAAATAAGCTTATCTCTACGAGTAAGCAATTTTCAGACGAGCTTCTCCTATTATATAGTAGTCACATCAAGCGTATTTTCATGTTGCTTCACTAACTTATAAAACGTTGTCTTTTTTAAATTTGCTTCCTCCATTGCCTTTACGGCTGTAATTTCTGTTTGCTTCCATCGATTATAAACTTCAATAAACTCCTTACTGACTTGAGCTTTAGGTCGCCCCAAAGATACTCCCTTATTCAGCGCAGCATCAATTCCCTCACGTTGACGCTTGCGAATACGATCTCGTTCCTCTTGGGCTATCCAAGACAGAATTTGCAGGACTAAATCCGCAATAAATGTTCCCAGACTGTCCTTATACTGAGTTGTATCTAACAACGGCATATCTAAAACTACAATGTCGGCCTCAATCTCTTTTGTGATGGCATTCCATTCCTGCAGAATTTCTTCTTTATTGCGACCGAAACGATCTAACGAATGAATATAAAGGATATCCCCTTTACGAATCATTCGTTTTAATAATTGATACTGTTCTCGATTGAAGTTTTTTCTACTTTGTTTATCGATGAAAATATCGCGAGGAGAAATGCCAACTTCCTGCATCGATTGAAGTTGACGACCTTCATTTTGATCTCGACTGCTTACACGTATGTATCCAAACCTTCTATTTTCCATTTTTATACTCCTTGTGTGGTTATCCTTCTTTTATTTTACCAAAAACGTTCGTAAAAGTGTGTGAATTTCAGAAGACGTTCGTAATTTATTTTCGAACTTAAACGAACGATAAAAATAATAGATTTCTTATATAAAAGAATAGTTCGCAAACGTATACTATTACGAACTTTATATTTGATTATGTTTCAAAATGGTAAAGTAATAAAGTAAAGGTTTTCTTTAAATTGTCGAAACTTTTTTAATATCACAAAATAAAAAAGTAAATTAATACTTTTATGGATTAATTTACTTTTAATTCGATTTTAACTATATTTTAATGTTTCATTACACCTTCTGGATTATAATGGGATTTCCAACGTGATTATCTTTCTTTAACTTGCTTTTTACCTAAAGCAAGTCTTTTTATGTTTAACGTCCCATACTTTAAGAAAAACCATTTGCTCAAATCACATTCATTAAAGTCTACAGACCAGGACGATCTTTCATCATACCAGCGAATTTCTCCTCAATTATCTTTTCGCAGCCATATTTCTTCAGCATGCTAAGTTGTCGGTCTAGATTCTGATCAGTCGTGGAAACGCAGGCATATCCAATAATCTTAAAGGCCTCCTGTACAATAGTATGATTTTATTGTACAGGGGGTACCGCCAATAAAACGCGGAAAACGTACGTTAAGGAAAATCTGGCTTGTTTTTAATCATCAGTTGTGCAGCTGGCCCTGAAATCGCTGCTCGCTCGATTCGTCAAGATCGCACTAGCGATAATAGTGAAGAGATGCTCAGCTCGTGGCGCGGACGAAGGCTGGTTGCCGAGCCACGCAAGCGCAGCAGCTAGCGAAAACAGGTCATCACCATCCATGTCGGTACGCGCCAGACCCTCGGCTTGAGCGCGAGTGAGAAGTCGCGTGCCTGCCGTACGCATCGTGACGCATGAAGCGTGGAGTGCGGACTTCGGGTCCTCCTTGGCTGCCATCATCACGTCCACAACACCTTGATAATTGCCTGTGAATGCAACGACGTCGCGTAGCCACGACACGAGTGCATCATCGGATGAACTCGCAGTTTCGAGCTCACGTGCCTTTGTTGTAAACTCGTCGAAGCTTGCGCGGAGCAAAGCTTCGAGCAGCGCCTCTCTCGTCGGGAAATGACGATACAGTGTGCCGAGCCCGACACCAGCTCTGCGAGCGATATCGCGCAGCGATGCATCGGCGCCATGCTCGGTTACAACGACGCTCGCGACTGCGAGTATGTGCTCATAGTTTTTCTTCGCATCAGCTCGCATATGATTCCTCCTTGACAAACGGAACAGTGCTCCGTATAATGATAAATGGAACAGCGCTCCGTTTAAGTGGAGCACTGCTCTAATAAGGATAACACATGTGTGTGAAAGGAGAAAGCAATGTCTACAAACACAATGAAGGCGATTCGGCAGCACGAATTCGGCGGCCCTGAGGTACTGCGTTACGAAGAGGCCCCGCTTCCCGAACTGAAACCTGGGGAAGTACTTGTCCGCGTTCACGCGGTTGGCATCAACCCCCCCGACTGGTACCTGCGCGAGGGGTATAAAGATCTTCCTCCTGAGTGGCAGCCGGCGGTGTCCTTTCCCTTAATTCTGGGTTCGGACATGTCGGGCGTCGTCGAGGCGGTAGCCACGGATGTGCAAGGCTTCTCCATCGGCGATGAAGTTTTCGGCATGGTTCGCTTTCCTAGCATGGGGGAGAGCGCTGCTTATGCCGAGTACGTTACCGCACCAGCGTCGGATCTTGCACTCAAACCTGCTGGCATCGATCATGTGCACGCCGCAGGGGCGCCGATGGCAGGTCTCACTGGATGGCAGTTCCTGATCGAGTTGGGGCACAATGAAGCGAATCCGTTTCAACCAAAGTCGCATCGCCCTCTGCCACTCAACGGAAAGACGGTACTCGTCAATGGTGCCGCGGGCGGCGTGGGGCACTTAGCGGTGCAACTGGCTAAATGGAAGGGTGCGCATGTCATCGCAGTGGCATCGGGCAAGCATGAGTCGTTCCTGCGCGAGCTCGGTGCCGACGAATTCATCGACTACACCAAGAGCATTCCCGAGGACATCGCCCATGACGTTGATCTCGTCCTCGATACCCTCGGCGGTCCAACAACCGGTCGTTTCTTGCGTACGCTCAAGCGTGGCGGCGCTTTGTTCCCAGTGTTCATAGGCTTCTCCGACGCCGAGGAGGCCACAAAGCTGGGCGTCACGGTATCGATGACCCAAGTGCGCTCAAACGGCCCGCAGCTAGTAGAATTAGGGCGCTTGCTCGATGCCGGGACGGTTCGAGTCGCTATCGACAGCACGTTTCCACTTGCCGATGCTCGCAAGGCGCACGAACGAGCCGCCCGTGGGCACATCCAAGGTAAAATCGTGCTCACGGTTGTGTAAGGACGACAGCTCGAATAATTATCACACTCCTAGTGGAACGGCGCAAAACTATGCGGCGTTCCACTAGCGAGGACCGCGAATGAGCTTTGGAAAAATTTGCTAACTTAATACGATATACAGAGTTAGTTTACATAAAGCTGATTATGTCTAGTTTCACTTTCGGCATATCATTAAATAATGATGAATGTACTTTATTAAAAATAGTTTTATCATTTATCTATATTGGAGAAAAATACAAGAAAAGCCCTCAAAATTAATTGAGGGCTTTTCTTACATGCGTGGTTAATCATAGCTGCTTTTACTAGTTGATAAAAGTGAAATATATACATGTACATATCTAAAATATAGTATTAGGTTATAATTTGTCCAGTCAAAAGGTAAGCAAAATAAAAAGCTACCTCGGCAGTGGACGCGAGGTAGCTCATAAATAGGGTTCACACGTATAAAGCGTATGATAAACGGATTCTAACAAATTTTAGCACATTTTTGCTTGAAATACTATATTTTTCCGTACAAGCATATGTATAAAAGGAGCGCTTTTTATACATTCCCGTTTCTTTCAACTATCCAATGAACGTAGTCATATCAACGATGTATAAAAAGCTGCATACTCCGGAAAAGAATCTTTGGCGGAAGCCCTACTTCCCCAAGGGTTCTTTTGCTTGCTTGGTTCCTTTAAGAGTGTTTATGTAAACTAGTGATGTATATGATATACATTTGAAATAAATTTAAAATTTCCTAAAAAGTAAAACAATTCTTGTCACCAAACGTCTTATTTATAACAGTGAGGCTTGGAGGGATTGTTTTGTCGGAGAAGGATAAACAGAAGGTTTGGATAAAATTTATTATTTATACATTGGTCGTAGGGGGAATTGTCGCAGCTTTTTCTGTTATGTCTGATCATTTGCCACTTGTAACGAGTATGACTACTCCTGAATTAATGGTTTCATATGTAGCTATCATGCTTAATTCTTTACCAGGTTGGTTCATAATGGCGATGTTTGTTGGATATGTGTTTGGAACACGAACAAGGCAAGCAGCATGTTTTGGAAGCCTTTATATTATCAGTTCCATTACCATGTATTTTGTAATTGGTCATTTTTATAATGATCAACCAGACAGTGTAGTATGGAGTTTAAAAGACATAATATACATCTTTATTACGTGGTACGGTGCATCCGTTGTAGGTGGTATTGTCGGTGGAATAGTTGGTTTTTTGTTTATCAAAAAACCTGTTGTATTAGTAACGTTACCAGCAGGTTTGCTGCTTCAACTATTCTTAAATGGTACTAGGGGTTGGAGCGATATCTTGGGCATGGCTCAAAGTGTTACTTACTGCTTAATAATTATTAGTGTTTTTATCTATTTCTTTAGATTAAAGACAATTAAAAACAAAAAGGTTAAGCATTTTGCTTAACCTTTTTGTTTTTAATTGAACTTTAGTTAATTAAAGTTTCAATTTTGTTAACACAGCTTTTTTTAGATTCTCTTTTTCTCCTGTTGTAAGCTTAAATATAAGGTAATTCCTCAGGTCTATTTTAACTTTGTTTAGTTCTTTATAAATCAAATTAGATTTATTCACTATACCCATCTCTTTTATACTTTTTATAGTTTACTGTCATTAATTAGTACGTAAGTATGCAAGTAAATCTATCAATACTGTAATAAATAAGTTCATGTTCCTAGAATCGTGATTATGGTAACTAGAAACAAAGGTATATGTTATTATATTCCAGTAGGCGAGAGAATTTTGAATATGGGCTTAGGAGTTATGTTAATATTTTTTACAATTATATTTATTTTATGGGGGCTATTCTCACGTAAGCAAAAGAATAGAATTATAAGTAGTGCATTGTTGGTGGTAGGAACAGTTGCCTTATTTACAAGCATTCTATTGTTAACTGGGATATATGATCCATATGCTAACCATATTAAATAAAAATCAAATAGGCAGAAGTTCTTTATTTTAAAAGGACTTCTGCCTATTTGATTTCCGACTAGAAACTTTTGATTTTATGAGAAGTTCATTTCAAAGGTAATTCTTATGAAGTATAATAAAATAAATTTCATATGGTATTTTATGCTAATTTATATTGAGGGGAGAATCATATTGGAGAAAGCAATAGTTATCGGAGGAAGCATTGCTGGGAAACTAGCTGCTAAAGCCCTATCACATACTTTTCGGCAAGTAATTGTTCTAGAAGCTGGGGAAAAGTGCGAGGAGAAAGCCCCTAGAAAGAGATTGCCTCAAAGTTATCATCCTCATGTTTTACTAAAAGGAGGAGAACAAGCAATTGAGAAGTTGTTCCCTCACTTCTTTAATCAATTAATCGAGGATGGCAGCGTTATAAATAACTTTACAAAAGATTTAAAGTGGCACCATTTTGGTTCCTGGAAAAAACGATTTTTAGGAGAATTAGAGATGATTCAACAAAGCCGCCCTATGTTAGAGTGGCATTTGCAACATCGTATTGAACAAATTCCTAATATTACAACCGAGTATGAAACAAAGGTCGAGCAACTACTATTAGATCATCAATGTAATAAAATATCCGGGGTACGAGCGCGCTCCCTTAAGACAGGAAGCGAAAAAGAAATTCTTGCAAATGTTATTATTGATGCTAGTGGGTTTGGTTCAAAGAGTGTAGAGTGGCTAAAATCATATGGTATAGAAGTTAAGGAAGAGAAGGTTGGGATTAAGCTTTTTTACGCGACCAGATTCTTTCGTCTGAAGAATCAAGACCGACCTGACTGGTGTAATCTTCTAATCTCTCCTAGTTTCCCTGATGACCCTTATGGTGCATATATTCAAAGGATTGAAGGGAATCGTTTTTCTATCACCTTTAGTGGTTATGCTAACGAAAATGCACCAAGAACAACTGAGGAGTTTTTCTCTTATGCACAAAAGTTACCTGTACCTGATGTACTTCATTTCCTAGAACAAGTAGAACCAATTTCAGAAATAAAAATACATGCAATTCCTTATCAAGTACGTCGACGCTTTGACCTTGCCAATGTTCCAGAAGGTTTCTTAGTGGTTGGAGACGCTCACTGTCGTTTTGATCCGGTATTTGGACAGGGAATATCTGTTGCTGCTATGGAAGCCTTAGAGTTGCAACGCTATTTTGGGAATTTTGCATATCCTAATAAAAGGTTTACCAAAATACTTCACAAGAGATTTTCTACTCTTATTGCAACTCCATGGGATATGGCAATTACAGAGGCATTTCGTCATCCCGATATTAATGGGGAGAAACCTTTCATACAGCCGATTAAACAATGGTATAGTAAGAAAGTTTACCAGCTTTCGGCTTCTGATCCTGAGATTTACCTTAGATTAGTTAGAGTGATGAATTTACTACGCCCTCCTTTACATCTTTTCCATCCTAGAGTTGGAGTCGCTATATTGACCAATCGGAAGAAAAAAAGTAAGAAACAAGTAAATAGTCCGAAATCAGCTCCCTATGAAAATTGATATACGGATGTTGGGTTCCATATGGAAACGTAATGAAAATTTTCATATGATAGACATTATTGAATATATTACAAGCAACTCCAAAATTCCAAACAATTACATAAAGGAGAAAATTTTATATGAACAGGCTGTTAATTTTGACGATAGCTTCGGAAATGTTTCTTTTGCTATCCTTTCTGATCATTTTACTAACAACCAGAAAGACAAAAAAAAGTATTTTCTTGATACCCTTACTTATTATTGGAGGCTTCCCACTTCTCTATTTAGCTATAGACCATATGAACAGCCACTATGTGGACGCTAATATTGGATTGGGTCTTGCCTTTATGTTTACCTGGATATATAGTGCAATTGCCTTTGTCGTTGCCATTATTCTCATAGTAAGAAGAAAAAGAAAGAATAATATTTCAAAAGAACAGTAATGTTGGTTCTGGTGTAAGATATCCAATATAAATGGAGGAATATGAATGAAACACCTTGTTGTATATGCCCATCCACATCCAGAAAGTTTTAATTATTCTATAATGGAAACCATTGTTCAAGCCTTAGAGAACAATGGTCATGAGGTTGTTGTGAGAGACTTATATGCATTAGATTTTCAGCCTGTACTGAAGCCTGAAGATACGGATGCTATGAAATCTGGCCATATCCCAGATGATATTAAAACGGAACAAGAATTCATTACTCAATCAGATGTAATAACATTTATATATCCAATTTGGTGGGCTGGTCTTCCTGCCATTATCAAAGGCTATGTAGATCGTGTATTTTCTTATGGCTATGCGTATGCTTATGGTGAGGAAGGAATTATTCAGTTACTCAAAGGTAAGAAAGGTTTGATAATTAATACTCACGGTGCTCCAAAAGAGATGTATGACAAAATTGGAATGACAGCTGGGTTAAAAATTACATCAGATGTTGGGATATTTGAGTTTACAGGAATTGAACCTATAGATCATTTATTGTTTGGAAATGTCTCTGAACATCTTGAGGAGTCAGTGCTGAAGAAAATGCTAAAACAAATTGAAGAGAGAATAAATTCTATTTTTTAGAAGGATACAAAAATGACTACACATAAAAAGAGATCCTTATTTATTTTAGGGCTCTCTTTTTTATTTACTACTGATATTTCACATTATGTAAACATAACATAATGGATTTTCTAGGAACCTAAGCAAGCAAACGAGCCATTGATGCATAAGGGCTCGCCTAAATTCAACATTTATACATCGTTGATTTATTAACATTTCGAGCCCTTGCTAAATAATATGTTCTACATAAGAAAGGAGAACTTTATGCTCCATTTCATTCAGAGACATCAATTATCGAATTCGATTAATCCTCCTCCCCACCATTTTCTTTCCAACTTTTTTGTAGTTTCCGAATATAAATGATTTGACCAATGTGATATGCGTTATGAGTAGTTAAATTTCCAAGTACTTCCCACCACTTTACATGTTCAGAAAAACCATTTACATCTCTTTCGACTTTTTCCTCAGTTAATAACTCTTGCCATTGTAATAGGACTTCTAATAGTCGATTTTTTAAATGATCAAATGGTTGATTTTCGGCAATTATAAAGCTTTTATTATTATTTTCTATAGAAGGTACTGCATTGACATGAGACTTTTGATATCTAATCTGCCATGTTTCATTCCAGTAAAGTAGATGTTGCACAATCTCAGCTATACTATGACTATCCTTGTTAGGCTTCCATAAAGCCTCTTCTTCTGACAAGTTTTCAATTGAAGCTGAAAATGGCTGGTACCAGCTAGGGTCATTAGCATTTGCTAACAGCTGATCGGCTAAAACATCCTTCGCGTGAAACATGATTTCCATCCCCTTTATAAAAAATTTCCGATCCATTCACTAAAAAAATTAAAATTATGTAAAGATGCCTTGTTGAAAATGTCATAAATCTATTTTCTTTCCACTGACATACATTCTCTTATATATAGTTATTTTCCTTTTTCATTCAACCCCTACCCTTCATTTGTTTAACGAATAAAAACTATATATTTTTACATTAGAAGAAAATATTTTTGTTTATTTAAAGGGCTTTTTTGGTTCCTGTAAAATGTTTTATGTTAACTAGAAAGACTACTTAACATTAAATTTATAAATAAAAGCTTACTTCTAATTTGTTTTTTATTACAGATGGAAATCGTAAACGATATGGAATACATTGCGACATTGTATTCCATAAAAAAAATTGTTAATATAAAGATACAATTATGAGAGGACTGATGAATGGACAATGATTAACTAATCTATATTTTCATTTGAAATGAATAACTTCAAACTACAAAATATAGGGTTAGTCTATCCATTTTTATAAATCAGTTTATACTTCATTTGTCATTATTCCAATGGCAAATAAGCACTTATTTAACATAAGTGAAAGACTAATCCTTCCAATTACAAATTGGGAGGATTTTTTATGCTCTCATAGGTAAGCTTAATATTTTTTAATTCTGCAACTTAATCTAATGAATAAAGGAGAGAGAGAAATGAGCAATTCAGACACTATTGTTACGCATGTAATACTCTGTATAAGTCGTTAATATCCATCAAACTTATACAGAGTAATTTAGAATAGATGGATGTGCCGACTTTGTATAAAAAGTAAAAAGTGTTGATATACAAAGGAGGAATTATTATGTCAATGATACAAGTTCAAAATTTAACTTTTTCTTATCCAAGCAGTTTTGACAATATTTTTGAAGATGTAAACTTTCAAATAGATACAGATTGGAAACTTGGATTTATCGGTAGAAATGGACGAGGTAAAACAACATTCTTTAATTTATTATTAGAGAATTATGAGTATAGTGGGGAAATCATTTCCTCAGTAGAATTTAATTATTTCCCTTATTCAGTTTCAGATAAAAACAAGTATACTCATGAAATCTTAGAAGAAATCTGCCCCCAAGTAGAAGATTGGGAATTTCTTCGTGAAATATCCTATTTAAATGTTGATGCGGAGGTCATGTACCGACCATTTAAAACATTATCAAATGGGGAACAAACAAAGGTGTTGCTTGCTGGACTTTTTTTGAATGAGGGTCAATTTCTATTGATTGATGAACCAACCAATCACCTAGACACTGATGCACGAAACATAGTCTCTGATTATCTAAGAAAGAAAAAAGGGTTTATTTTAATCTCACATGACAGAGTGTTTTTAGATGGATGCGTGGATCATATCTTATCTATCAATAGAGCAAACATTGAAGTTCAAAATGGGAACTATTCTTCGTGGAAATTAAACTTTGATAGACAGCAGGAGCACGAAGAGGCAAAAAATCAACGTCTACAAAAAGACATTGGAAGATTAAAACAATCTTCAAAGCGTGCAACAGGTTGGTCTAATCAAGTGGAATCTTCCAAAAATGGGACAACAAATTCTGGTTCTAAGTTGGATAAAGGTTTTGTAGGACATAAAGCAGCAAAGATGATGAAGAGAGCAAAGAACCTTGAATCAAGGCAACAAAAAGCTATTGAAGAAAAGTCAAAGCTGTTGAAAAATGTGGAAAAAACCGAGTCATTAAAATTAGAACCATTAGAATGTCAATCAAACGAATTGATTAATTTGACTGATGTATCTGTTGAGTATAATGACCAAATAGTAAACAAGCCAATTAGCTTTAAAGTTGAACAAGGTGACCGTATTGTACTTGATGGAAAGAATGGAAGTGGAAAAAGTAGTATTCTAAAACTAATTCTAGGAGAACCAATACAGTATACAGGCTCAATGAATTTAAGTTCAGGCCTCATTATTTCTTATGTCCAACAAGATACCTCTCATTTGAAAGGACGATTATCGGACTTTATTGAAGAATATGAGATTAATGAAACGTTATTTAAATCCATCCTACGTAAGATGGATTTCGACCGAATTCAATTTGAGAAAGATATATCTTCCTATTCTGGTGGACAAAAGAAAAAGCTGCTTATAGCCAAAAGTTTATGTGAAAAAGCTCATTTATATATTTGGGATGAACCATTAAATTTTATTGATATTTATTCGCGTATGCAGATTGAGGAGCTTATTCAAAGCTTTAGTCCCACAATGGTTATCGTTGAGCATGATCAAGCATTTCAACAAACAGTTGCAACAAAAATTATCTCTATGTAAGCAGATATGAAGAATTAAAAGAAGCTATTAGTAAACTTGAAACCCTTTAAGATATATTTAACAAGACAAAACCCTTAGTAAAAAGGTTTTGTCTTGTTTTTGTACAGATAAGCAACATTATGTTAACTTTGTATATTATATTCATCTTAAAAAGAGAAAAAACTACTGGGACTAGCCAGTAGTTGAAGAAGACATCTTATAAAGCCTATCTAATACAAGGTAATAACGTGAACCCCACTCTCTCTTTTTAATATAAAGAAAAGGAGAAAATGTCTATACTTGCCGATAACTTTGTTATATCATTTTGTCAAATTCAATTTTTTACACCCACATGTTCAATTATTCGCTTCATTGCCTGAATCTGTCCCATATGAGTTGCTTCATGCATCAGTGTAACACCCGCAAGCTCTCCAAAGGTTTTACATCCCAGAAATGGCTTTTCTAAGGTATTGTTTAACTGTTCAGCAGGAACTTGCTGAATACGAGCCAATTGGTCTTTTAGCTGTATCATAAGCTCATCCATAGTAGGTACATCCCCCGTCCAATCGGCTGGTTTCGTACCATTTCCGAACAATTCCATATAGTTTGCTGGAAGATGGGTTGCTGCATGAGGAAAGCCAAACATAGTTTGTTCAGTAACTGTCAAAACGTGACCTGTATGCCAATGAATTGTGTTGTTAAAACCATCTGGCTGCACATCAGTTTGATCCTCAGAAACAGCCTCTATAATTTTGAGGAAGTACTCTCTTCCAATTTCAAATTGCTTGAATACAAGTTTGTTCATCTCTTTCTCCCCTTTCACTGATACAATCATCCATATTATACCACCTATAGAGGGAGAAGAATATAATCAAGGTACCTCTAGTGCTTCGAAATATTCGTACCCAGTTAACATAACTTATCTATTCTTGTCGTTTATATTTTATTAATAGATTGCCTTTTTCTATTTCTAAAGGAGTAAATTCTTCTTCTTTTTTACTTATTCTCTTAGTACAAGTTCTTTATATGCAAGAATAACCGTTTTATATCTATATCACAAGATAAGTTTATAAAAACACAATATTTTAATGAGTAAATATCAACTTATTTCATTTATTATATTAGTTTTAATATTTACTCTTGGTGACGACAAATACGAAGTTTTTCTAGAATATAGGTAATATAAAAAATATTTTTAAGAAAGTACTTTAAACATTATTCAAAAAGAGTGGATGTTTATGTACAAATTAATAACTTCCAAAATATATATTTATATTTTAAATAGTTTTTTTATTCACAAAAATTACGTTGACAAATCGGATGGATAGATATAATATTGCATGTAATCAAATAATAATAAGCAAAGATTGGAAATAGTAGAAGGATGTATAAACTTGTCAGAGAGCCGATGGATGGTGAGAATCGGTAGTTATTGCCTTTGAACTCATCCAAGAGCTACTCCCTGAATATTATAAGTAGGGGATGTCGGTTTTCTACCGTTATGAAGATAGGTGGTGATAGCTGCCGAAAATGAGTGGGTTAATTATGTAATGATTAATCAATTAGAGTGGTACCGCGAGCAACGCCTCGTCTCTATATTTTTATAGAGACGGGGCTTTTTTTATACATTAATATGACAAAGGAGTGTTTCTGAAATGACGAGAAAAATTTGGATGTTTGATACGACTTTAAGAGATGGAGAGCAAGTTCCGGGGGCTAAGCTGAATCTGTATGAAAAACTAGAAGTAGCACAGCAACTAAAGAAGCTGAAAGTCGATATTATCGAAGCTGGTTTTCCTTCGTCTTCAGCTGGTGATTTTAATGCTGTGAAAGAAATTGCTATGAAAATAGGAAATACAGACGACACGATCATCACAGCGTTAGCAAGAGCAGTAAAGGCTGATATTGATGCTGTTTATAATAGTGTGAAATATGCTAGAAAACCGTTAATCCATATAGTGTTAGGCGCTTCAGACATTCACGTGGAAAAGAAGTTTGGAAAATCGAAAAGTCAAATTTTAGATCTTGGTGTGGATTCAGTAAAATATGCAAAAACACTTCTACCAGACGTACAATATTCAACGGAGGATGCGTCTCGCTCCGATTTTGAATATTTATGGGCAACGATTGAAGCTGTTGTAAAGGCAGGAGCTACCATTATCAATGTGCCCGATACAGTTGGCTATGCCGAGCCGGAAGAATTTGGTGAACTAATCTTTAAAATAAATAATCGCTTGAAAAATTTGAATGATAAAGTACTTTTAAGTATCCATTGTCATAATGATCTTGGTATGGCAACTGCGAATACGCTAGCTGCAATTAAAAATGGAGCAGATAAAGTTGAGTGTACGATAAATGGTATTGGTGAGCGTGCAGGTAATGCTGCACTAGAAGAAGTTGTGATGGCAATTAACACGCGCTCGTCAATCTATAACGCGTACACAAATATTAATACGAAAGAAATCATGAATACATCTAGGTTGGTAAGTAGTTTAATGGGGCTTGATGTGCAAGTAAATAAAGCCATTACAGGAGATAATGCTTTTGCCCATTCTTCAGGTATACACCAAGACGGTTTATTAAAAGCAAGGGATGCTTACGAAATCATTAGCCCGATTGATGTTGGTCTAGATGATATGGAACTTGTTTTAACCGCCCGTTCTGGACGTCATGCGGTAAAAAATGCCCTTGAATCATTAGGCTTTAATGAGATGACTAACATACAATTTGAAGGGGTATTTGAAGCTTTTCTTGAATTGGCAGATGCAAAAAAAGAAGTATATAATCATGATTTATATGTTATCGTTGAGAACTATTATGCAAAAAATGATATTCATAATCAGGATATGATGCACTATAGTAATCATTTTTATGAACTAATGGATTTACAAGTGATTAGTAACACAAACTTCCCATCTGCAAGTGTGAAGATTAAAAAGGGTGATCAAATATTGAAAAGCAGTGCAGTCGGTTCTGGCCCAATTGATGCTTTGTATTCTGCTATTACAGAAATTAGTGATTTAGATATTAAATTGATTGAATATAATATTAGCAGTGTATCAAGAGGTAAGGAAGCATTAGGGAAAGTGAAAATTCAAGTGGAATATAGAGGAGAAAAGTATGTTGCCAAAGCAACAGATACGGATGTTATGAAAGCAAGTGCATTTGCGTATATCAATGCTGTAAACAGTATTATGGTTAATACTTTACTTCCGATTGAATAGATAAAAAGGTAATAATTAACGTAATATACTTAGTTTGTTACGTTAATTAGAAATTCCTTGGTATTAGCATTTGTCTTTTGATTTATTGCCTGAAAACGTGCTATAAAGGGTGAAAAGAAAAAGTTCCATATTCGATAGAAGGCACTCTACCGAGAACCCTACTTTCAAAAGGGTTTTCGGTAGGTTGCGTTCCGAAAAGACACATTATGTTAACTCACTTTTCATATCGTATACAGCCTAAAAATAGAAGAAACTCCCCCATTCGGAACTGACCCCTGATTTCAATTCAGGGATCTAAACTCCACAAATTATTTCGCTTTATTCTTTTTAATAACAGCTACTGTGCATCTAGAAATACAGATAAGCTTATCATTCTCGTCTGTAATTTTAATTTCCCAAACCATAGTCTTTTTCCCTTTATGGATTGGAAAACCAGTAGCTTTCACAGTTCCCTCACTCTTTCCACAGATATGATTAGCGTTTATTTCCAATCCAACTGCATATTCATTTTCCATGTCCAAGAGATTCCAACTGCCTACACTTGCCACCGTTTCAGCCAAGACAACTGAAGCTCCTCCATGAAGCTGTGCAAAGGGTTGTTTTGTTGCGTCATGTACAGGCATCGTGGCAATAACTTTGTCATTTAATATTTCAACAATTTCGATTCCAAGCGCATCCAATATTGTTTTCATATAAAATTCTCCTATTTTTTTAGTCTTCTTAACGTTAACTCGTAATTAAGTATTAGTAAAATTGAAATTTAAAAAGTAATCCATTGATTCTTTTGATAGTATAGAAATGATTATTCTATAAAAGTGGGTGAAACGATGGAAATACGTCATTTTGTAACATTTAAAAAGGTCATTGAAACAGGGAGCTTCACACAAGCAGCAGAACATTTAGGCTACACGCAATCAACAGTCACTACGCACATCCAAGCACTTGAAGAACATTTAGGCGGACCTCTGTTTGATCGAATGGGTAGAAAAATAAAATTGACTGATATTGGGAGTAAGTTGTTACCTTATGTTAAAGAAGTTTTAGATACCTATGAAAAAATTGAAAGCATCACTACTGATGGAGAAGATATAAGAGGAGACTTAAAGATTGCTGCTCCGGAATCTCTAACAGTATACCGCCTAGAACCAATATTAAAAGAATTTAGAAATAATTTTCCTCATGTAAACATCAGTTTAAGTAACGCAACCTGCGGAGATAACAAGAGATCCATACTTAATGGTAGTGCAGATGTTGCATTTGTCATGATGCCAGAGTTCCAGGATTCAGATTTAATCGTTCATTCGTTATTGGACGAACCCATTGTCCTTGTTGGAAGCCCTGACTGTTCATTAAATATTTTAGATAATAGCTACAAAAATCAAAAGATAAGCGAGTGTTTTCTTGCCAACGAAAAAGAGTGCAGTTATCGAGTGATGTTTGAAGAATACCTTGGAGTCCGGGGAATCGTTCCTTCTCAAACGATGGAGCTTTGGAGTATAGAAGCGATAAAACGTTGTGTAAGGAGTGGGCTTGGTATTGCTTGTTTACCTTTAATGACAGTAGAGGATGAAATCAAAGAAGGTCGGTTAAAAATGATTCACTGCGATGGTGGATTTAAACAAATTTTCTCCCAAGTCGCTTATCATAAAAACAAATGGATTTCACCAGCTTTATCAGCGTTTATAAATATTACATTAAAACATGCAAAAGACTGGTCAAGTGAGAAGATTACTTACTGAGTAAACGTAGTACTTTTCTTCAGTAAGGTTTAAATTTCATTTATTATACTGAAAAGGACTAAGCCTTTTATGGCTTAGTTCTTTTAGTGTCTAGAATTCATGATTATATTAAGTTCAACTTATCTTAAGAATAAACATAAAGGTTACTACATCTATTACACTCTCTATAAAAAAGACCCTGACTCTTAATTCTATCACATCAAAAAAATCTATGGATTACTTCGAAAACTTCAATTTTACTAATAATGAACTACACGGTAAAGTTAAGAAATATAAAAGGAAGGAGAGATTAATAAATGATTGCTGTTTATGATGAGAGATATAAAGAAGAAGTCATTAAATTAATATTGTATGTACAAAATGTAGAAGCTGGTGTAGGGATTAGTATCGAAGAACAACCGGATATACTAGATATTCAATCAAATTATATTAATGAAGGAGGAAACTTTTGGATCGCTTTAAATGATGATAAAGAAGTGGTAGGCTCTATTGGTTTACAAAAGAAAACCGATGATATAGCTATACTAAAGAAATTTTTTGTTTATAAAGACTATCGTGGCAAAGAACTTGGGACAGGAAAAAAGCTTTATGAAGCTTTGCTTGATTTTGCGAAGAATCAAGGGTTTTCTAAGGTGATTTTAGATACTCCATCTCAAGCTACTAGATCACACAGTTTCTATAAAAAGGTAGGATTTAAGAAGATTACAAAAGAGAATCTGCCCATTAAATATGACTACCCTGATCGCGATTCATTTATATTTTTATTAGAATTATAACTCAAGGATAGAAAGAGGTTATTTTTTATAAATAAGTTAAACGGAGGTTTATTTTGAAGGATAAAATAACATTGTTTTGTTTACTAAGCACTGTATTACTTGGAGTGATGAATAGTTTTTTCTTTCATATAGCCGTCGTTCCAATTTCGAAAGATTTGAATATCTCTATAGCTTTCAGCAGTTGGTTTATCCTAGGGTATACGATTATGGTCACAATCGGCTCAATAGTATATAGCAAGCTTGCTGAAAGTATTCAGTTAAAAAAATTATATCTAATCGCTTTAGTTATCTTTGTTCTATTCTCGATTTTGGGATATTTTATGAATAATTTTTATTTCCTTATTTTATGCAGACTAGCTCAAGGGGCTGGAGGAGCAGCTTTTATATCATTAACAATGGTTGCAGTTATGGATGTACTTGATCGAGCATTATTGCCAATAGGTCTAGCCTTTATTAGCTTCGCTATGGCCTTGGGTTCAGGCTTAGGTCCTTTATTAAGTGGTATTCTTCTGTCTGTAACTAATTGGCACATATTATATTTATTTATGAGTTGTGCAATTATTTTCATACCCATTTTATATCTTACTTTTCCAGAAATGAAATTAGAAAAAAAGACGCCATTTGATTGGCTGGGAATGTTCTATTTATTAATATCTATTCTCTTTTTATTATGTGCCTTGAACATTAATTTTCTTTTTATTGTTTTGTGCATTATTTTTTTTCTATTATTTATTCGCCATATCAGCACCATTTCTTATCCAATCATCAATAAAAAAATATTCAATAATTCATCTTTTGTTAGAATAACTAGTCTTAGTTTTTTATTATTTTTATTGCTGGGAGCAAATGTATTCCTTCTCTCTTATATATTTTCATCTATCTTAAATCTTAATTCCGTACAGTCTGGAGGCATACTATTTATCAGTTCTGTAATGGGAGGTATGGCAAGTATAGTAATTGGGAAGAAGATGAATATCGAAAATGTAAAAAACTTCTATAAAATAGGATTATATATTTTTTTTATAGGTTATTTAATTATTATTTTTGGTTCAATGACTGCCATAGTATGCATTTCGGTAAGTATTTGCTGCTTTGTTGCTTTTTCCTTTGTACAAATGGCCTTAAATTACCTTTTAGATTCTGTACTTAAAGAATCTAAAAAAATATATATTGGTATTTTTAATTTATGTAATTTTATCGGTATGAGTATTGGTGTAGCATTATTTAGTAAATTAATAGTCGTTTTTAATATGAATATTTGCTTTGTTTTTTTATTAGTGGCTGTGATTATAAAAGCATGTATGTCAAACAGTATTAGTGCAGTAAACAACAAAACAACAGGATATGATTATGAATGCTGAGTGAAACTGCAGGCATCTTTCAGACCGAGCTATCATTGGAATGTATTGTTATTTTTAAGAACAATAGTTTTAACCACTGGAATATATAATTCATATGTTAACCATATTAGATAAAAATCGCATAAAAAAATTGATTATTTGTAACTATAACGATTACATTGCAAAACATTTGAATGGAGGAGTTATAAATGAGTACATATATTCTTATCCATGGTGCATTCCAAGGAAAATGGTGTTGGGAAAAGGTTAAATATTCTTTAGAACAAAAGAATCATCATGTTATCGCAGTTGATTTACCAGGAAGTGGTGAAGATATGACACCACCTCAAGAAGTAACACTTAAAAGCTACACAGATAAAGTAATAGCTGTTTTGGAAAAGGTAGATAGCCCTGTTATTTTAGTAGGTCATAGTATGGCAGGTGTAGTCATCTCTCAAGTGGCAGAATATTTACCTAAAAAAATACAAAGGCTTGTTTATGTTTCTGCAATTGTGCCGCAAAATGGCCAAAGTCTTCAAGATATTATGGGAGATGGTGGCCCAAAGGCTATCTTTAATAAGACTGAAAAAACATTAACTCTTATTGATGAATATATTGTAAATGAATTTTTTAATGAATGTTCGGAAGAAGATGTAACAGCTGCTAGAAGAAAAATGAGGCCTCAACCAGTTTTACCATTCAACGGAAAAGTTGTTTTAACTGAGAAAAATTTTGGTAGAGTCCCTTGTGTTTATATTGAAACTACAAAAGACCATGCAATACCTGTTGAAGCTCAAAGAGAAATGTATAGACAAAATTCTTTTGATGATGTATTTAGTATCGATGCAGATCATGCACCATTTTTTTCACAACCTGAAAATTTGACCAAGTATTTGCACGATATTAGTTGAAGATAATATGTAAATAGTTAATTAAATAGAACAAGGTTACTTTAGTAGCCTTGTTTTGGTTCTTGGAATCCGTTTTATGTTAACTACAGTTGCCTAGAAATATAGGATTTTTCTTTTAGCTGAAGAAATAAGAATTTATGTAATTGCGGCTACAGGGAGGCAAATAAATGAACAGAACACAAGAACAGCTTATTGTTAAGGCTTTTTTTGAAAAACGAATACAAGAAAGAGTCCTACATGAATTGGCTTCTCCAAAGAAGCGTCTAGATGCTCTAAGCCGACTTTGTCATAACTATACTACTACTCTAAGAAAGAAAATTTAGAAAGCTTATTGAGGAAATATGGACCTATTAAGCAGTGTTATGTGATTTCCTGGGATGAAGATATAGATGGCAAAGAGATGTCATTATCATCTGCTCTGGAGCATATAGTAGGTCTTGGTATGTCTTCGATCATTTCCTGTATTCCAGGAGAGCTTGCATATTTTGAGTCCGAACAAGGGTATGGTGCACCGCCTAGATATGTCTTAAAAAGGAATGCCTAGGTAATTTATCTTTCTGATACCAAGGGGGGAATTGTAATGTTAGGACTAGAACGTGGTTTAGTAAAACTTGAACCTTATAATAATAAATGGAGTAAGTTATTTGACGAAGAGAGGGAATTGTTATCTTCTCAATTAAGGAACTTATCATCGCAATTGAACATGTGGGAAGTACGTCTATTGAGGGCCTCTTTGCTAAACCAATTATTGATATTGCAATTGGTGTTAGCTCTTTGAACGTAATTATAGAATTAAAAGAAAAAGTAAAGGCACCTGGATATGTTGAAGTGCCAGTAAGTATAGATGGTAAACATGTTTTTGCGAGATATAAAGAAAAGAAAATCACCCATTTTTTACATGTAATGATATATAATCAGAATCTATGGATAGATCAAATTTCCTTTAGAGATTATTTACGATTAAATCTTGATACAAAGATAGAGTATATAAAACTAAAAGAAAAACTTGCAAATGAATACCCAAATGATGTTATTTCATATACAAATGAAAAAAAGAAGTTTGTTGATGACATATTAAAAAGAGCAAAGAAATTGTAGTAATGACGAATGCAAATAAAACCTTAAGAATCTGTTGATTTTTAAGGTTTTTGTCTTCCGATAATTGGTATTATGGTAACTAAGTTTGCATGCGATATACATTTTTTATCTCATTTTTTACTGTGTAATAATTCTCTTAGGATATTAGCCTAGGACCCGTACCATCTCTGCTTGCATACCCCTTTGGCCATTCACTACTACAAAAGTAACCTTTTGCCCTTCTTTTAAGCTTTTAATAACAACCCCTTCAGTTCCTTTAGTCCGTTCAATAGCTGTAAAATGGACAAAAAGATCAGGTCCACTTTCTGGTGTAATAAAGCCAAATCCTTTCTCATCATTGAACCACTTAACTGTTCCAAATTGTCTTTCTGCCATATAAATCTTCCCCCTAAAGTATCAGTATTTTTTTGTTCTGATAATGATGATTATGGTAACTAAGTT
This sequence comes from Priestia sp. MDV22-iso46, assembly GCF_058629175.1. Lineage (NCBI taxonomy): Bacteria > Bacillati > Bacillota > Bacilli > Caryophanales > Bacillaceae > Priestia > Priestia sp. MDV22-iso46. The sequence continues at coordinate 43,970 of NZ_JBZVWT010000013.1, read as the reverse complement.
TGTATATCATATTCATGATCTTTTAATTCAATTCTGATATATAATCAGATAGGAACAAAATTATAATTTAGTCCATCTGAATAGAGGTTAGAAATTGAAAAAACGATATATAGTGTGTTTGGCTGCATTAAGTGCTCTTCTAGTTATAGGATTTGTTTGGTGGTTTCTTTTTGCACCTAGCTATCTACAATTTGCTCCAAAGGGAGAATACATTTCTCAAAGTACATCTCCTAACGGTGATTACATAGTGAAGATTTATCGTTCGAGTGGTGGAGCGACTACACCTTTTGCTATTAGAGGAGAAGTGACTTATACAAATAAAGTTTTTAATAAAAGGAAAAATATCTATTGGAATTATCCTCAGGAAAAAGCCAAAGTTAAATGGGTAAATAACGAAACAGTTAATATTAGTGGTCATATATTGAACGTTACAAAAGATACATTTGATGCTAATGATGTAGATAATTAAATTCTATTCTTAAACAATAAAAAGCTCTTATGAAAGAGCTTTTTGTTGTTTAACTACCGATAAGTCACATTATGTTAACTACGCATGTATATGGTATACATTAAAAAAACAGAAAAACTCCCTGAATGTGTTAAGGGAGTTTTTCTGCTCTTGGAGAAGAGATTCGTGTTGGATTATTGGATGCCTCACGGCTTCTTGAGTAGTTTGCTCAACTGATAAAAAATTATTCAATATAGGAAAATTAGCTAATAGAGAATGAGAGTATATAGTTTATATATTTATTTTGTATTCTTATAGTTTGTAGCAAACCCTGCAGCAATCAATCCAACTAAACCTAAAACACCTACAATAATGGTAATTACCATTTTATTCACCTCAGTTTTGGTATTAACTTAACTATAAACCAAATTCCTTAAAAAGGTAATTATTCATTGTCAAAAACGTTGATTATGTTAATTGAAAAGGTACAGTTCATAGACTTTTAATTGAATTTATTTTATTGAAATTAAATTGAAAAAAAATAAGATATAGTGTAAAATTACACTAATAATGTAATTTATTCATTCTAAATCTTATTTTGGTGGTGTAATCCATGATAAAAGCTAACCTTCTTATTTGTATTTCTCTAATATTAGCTACGGTATCAGGGATATTTGGTCAGGATATTTCTTATTTTATAGACAAGCACATAATGAAATTAAGCCCAATATATTATCTGACTGCTATAACATACATAAGCATTTTTTTATATTTACTTACAATTTTGTTAACTTACATATTTAATAAGAAAAACAAACTTAAAAAGAGCATTTTGGATTTATACTGGCTTGTTATTTTAGGCTTTAGTTTATTTATTTCTTTTTGGTCATTATTTGTTTTAGCTATGTGGTGGGGGTAACTTAGAAGAAAAGCCTCTCACTACCGATAACTGCTGTTATGGTCACTAAGTTTGTATAAGATATACACATACAAAACAACCATTTATGGTATTATTTTCTACATGGAGGTGTATATGTTTTATGAAAAAATGGTCTGTAGTATCGATATTGTTTATAATGCTTATTGGTGCAGTTGCTTGTAGTAAAGAAACAATAAAAGAAACAGATGTAGAAAATTTTGTTACAGAGTATAAAAAGAAGCAGTATACTATTAAAGATCCTTCTAATGTGCCAACTGGGGAAGAAATTGCAGATAAGGTTAAAAGATATTTGTCAAAGGAAACTTTTGATAAACAAATAGCTAATCGTAGTTTTGATTTGGCACCTGAAGTAGCCAGTAAAACCGATAAAAGCATTAAGTTAGAAGATGTGAAATTAAAAAAAGAAAAAGAACATGACAATGGATCAATTGATTATACATACACTTTAAAATTAAAGATTGGTACGGGTCAATCATCTGATATTGTTGAAAAAAATGGACAATTAACTATATCTTCTAATGATGGTGAATTAAAAATAACTCGTGATTGGGAAGAAAAAGCAAAAGTCGGGAAAGAAATTCTTTAATCCACTGATTATTAATCGATTTGAACTTTATTATTAATACTAGGATGTAGTAAAAAGCCCCAAGCAGAAAAAGCCCAAATAAAAGAGGGCTTTTTCTCATTTTCTGCCGATAATTGGTGTTATGTAAACTGAAAATGAATATGGTATACATAATAATCTTTAATATGAACACTTCAGTTATTTTTGATAAACGTTTAGTTTTAATAGTTCTTCCAAGTAATTAGATAATGATTTTAAATGGTTTCCAACGTAAGTATCTGTTTTAGATTCAATAATTTCTGCTGCAGGTACCATTGATAATTGCGCTGCCGAAACAATTCTATCAGGGTGATTACTTATAAGTCTATTTAATCCACTTGATACAGATTCTATATATTCTTCTTTCTTACCTTCCATAATAAGATCAAATGTGTTTTCTAAGAGATAAGGTTCAACTTGAATGTTTTTTTTCTGTTTAGTTGCAAAGTTAATTAGCTGATTCATTGTTCCTTCTACGGTATTTGGATTAGTGAAGACTAAAATTTGGGGCTCATCTTTCTCACAGATTGAATGAAATAAAGGATCATCAATTTTAATAATAGGAATTGATGAGGAAAGCCTATCTTGTTCGATATTAGCTGTAAAAAAGGTACATGTAATCAAAATTGCGTCTACGTGGCAATTTGATATCCACTCTAAAGTATCTTTAATTTTCTTTTGTGCTACCTCGTCTGTAAAGTTAGAATCCATTTTAATACGATCTAAGCCAGGATCTACGAAATGAATTAATTCAATGTTGTAAGGCTTTAGAGCTTTTTCGATATGTTCTATATTAGAGTGATGAGCATGGAAACAACCTAATCTTTTTTTCATTAAATAACCACCTTAAATATTTTAAATAACATAAATTAAATTTAACACAAAATGGTATTTTTATATTGTTTAATTGAAAAAATCTCATCAATAAATGCTATGATTTTGATTCTTATAATTGTGATTATGTAAACTATAATTGTATATCTTATACACCTTAAAAACAGAAAAAACTACCTTATGCGAGTAAGATAGTTCTTCTGGTGAATGTCTAAATAGATGTATTTGACACCTTATAGTGTCTTGGGTAGTTTGCTCATTGTATTTAATATTATTCGAAATAGGCAAGTTTAATATAATGAAAATAGACAGAATATTTTATTAATTACTTTACTTTGTAATCGCTTTCATTTATACTAAGTGTAGGTTGGATGGCATGAGTGGCTGTCATAGTATTTAGCGTAGGTGGGGCTGATACGAGGGAACAGGGCATAAAAGAAATGTCCTTTTTTGCTTAGGAAATTTTATGGAATTCTTTCGAAAGTTTTTGTTTTATCACTTAGTTGATTAATTAGAGAGGTGTTTTATATGAATAGAAATAAAGGCACTAACGTTTTTTTATTAATGTTTTCGGTAATCTCTATTTGTGGAGGATTATTATTAACAAATGTTTTTATTTATTCCCCTATTATTGGTTGGCTTCTAGCAGGATTTTGTTTAATAATGAATTTTATTTATAAAGAGGAACAGTTTAAATATAGAAAAAGAGAAGATTAGGAATATGATCTTCTCTTTTTTTACAGGTTCTCATAACGGTGGTTATCTTAACGAGAATTTTGCTCTTTTTTTGTTAAGGGCCCTTTTGTGGAATAATACTTAATGAGAGAATCAGGTAAATTTTGTTAAAATAAATAGAGAAGATTGTGAAGAAATGTACTTAAGCTAACGGGGCAGGTTAGTTTAATATTGGGACAATTTATTTTTTTAGGTTTTTCTTAAAAATGGATGGTTCTTTTTTAACGTGAAATGGCTCTTTTAAAAAGCCCCTTAAATTTCTCCCTATCTTCAGATGTAAATGGTTTTGGCCCCTTTGTACGCTTTCCGCTTTTTCGAGCCATTGCACTCAAATAACGTGTTTGTAATAATTGGTCAATGTTTTCATTTGTATAGCTAGACCCATTATGGTGAAGTACCGCGCACCCTTTTGCTAAACCTAGCGAAGCAAGACCATAATCTTGCGTAACGATTATATCTCCTTTCCCTGCTAACTTCATAATCCGGTAATCCGCAGCATCTGCTCCAGAATCAACATAAATGGTTTCCACTCCTGATGGTTGTTCCACATTAGAAAAATGAGAAAAGCTAGTAACAAGGATAACAGGAATTTCGGCATTCGTACCTTCAGAGATAATGATATCTTTTACCGGACAAGCATCTGCATCAACATAAATTTTCATCTTTAGCTCTCCCCGTAAATAAGTTTGAGTTGATGATAATGGAAAATTTAGCCTTTGTCAAACAATAAAGATGGTTTACCTAAAATTATTAAAAAACAGTTATTCTATTAAAGGGCGCGTTTAATGCTCTCTTTTTTAAAAGGAGAAGCTAATTTGATCCTACGTAACCTTCTAAAGTATGAAAAAGATGTTATTATCACTTATGAAACCCATAATAATAATGATGTGGTTGCTATTTATTGGGAGTGTGATGATATTTGTTTTTAATTCATTTATGTGAACCTTGTAATGTTGAGGAAATAACAACTCAAATAGATCCGAAATATAAATGCCCTAAGTGTGGGCTATTGACTGAAGATAGATGGATTGATGAAGAAAAGGAGTATGAATCGTGAGTTTTAAGAGGGAGAATTAAATACTTTATACATATAAAATATACGTAACTAAGCGTTCTTAAAGGAGTTATTTAATGAACCTTCCTAATGGAGTAACCGGTTTTCATAGTTCAATAGATAATAAACCGAATGAAATAGATGAGAAACATTTTAAAGATATATGCTTCAATTTAGTTAGAAAAAATCAGGGAAGAATATTAGACATTGATGAATCAAATTATGTTCTTTACAAACTTATTTAATAAGGAAAAATGCAAACATAATACATATAAATTAGAAGCTGATTTCTCCGCAGATCCCATCTGGTGTAATGATTGTGGAGAAAACCTTGATCTTGAAGAATTTCCTTTGTCTGAAAATCTTAAAGGTGAGCTTGAAGAGTGGATTGATGATTATGGAAACTGGATTGATTTTGATACCGATTCTTTAAGGGAAAATGGAATAGAAATGGAAACTGAATATAACAAAAAAGGTCTACAGCTCTTTGAACAAGTAAAAAAACAATTAGGTATAGACTATCCGATTGTTTTTGTTCCTTCTAAATCAGGAGAACTATACAAAGACCTATAAGAAAAATAAGCAGTCCTTAATAAGAGGACTGCTTATTTTTCACGACCGATAATACGTTTTATGTTAACTAAATTTGTATATGAGATTTATAGAAATCTAAGTCTCTAGATGTATAGTAATAAGGGAGAGTTAATGTTAAAATTTTCTATGTAAATTAATGGATAGTATGTGGAGGATATTTATGAAAAAAGTTTATATTGGGGTCATAGTAGCTTTGAGTATATCTATACTCTTGTTTGGTTGTAGCTCAAAGGAAAAAGAGATGAAGGAAGACGTAGACTTAGGATTTGACCAAGCTAAAAAAGTAGAAGTATCATCTGTAAATCATCCAGAAATAGTATTAGATACTATTGATAAGAAGCAAGATATAAATACATTTATCAATAAACTAAAAGTTGATAAATGGAATGTTGCAGATCTCCATGCCGATGCTAAGAAAGAGAATGTCTATAAAATGTATCAAGAAGGAACTGTTAAATTGGGAGAGGCATCAAATAAGGGTAAAAAAGAACTTAAACAAGTTGCTACAATTACTACTTACAAAGGTATTCCTTATATTGACGTTGAAATTAAAAATCTTAATTTAAAGATTAAAGTTCCAAATGATGTATCTGAATATCTGTCTAGTCAAAGTCAGCAGAAACAGTAGTTACATACATAATAGATATAAGAAATAGAGCTCTATGAGTGTTGAACACTTTTAGGGCTTTATTTCTGCCGATAAGTTACACTATGTTAACAAGGATTGCATATAATATACATTTTTCACCTTAATCGAAATTGGATGTGTTAACATAAAAATAGATATTATTAGGAGGACATAAATTTGAAATTTAGACAACTCAGTTTGGTCATGGTATTTGCTTGTACATTGATTCTTCTTGCTAGCTGTAGTGAAGAAGATAAGAGTTTACGCTTTGAAGGGGAAAGTGATAATTGGAAGTCTCAATATTTCTTAACTCAAGATAAGGATAGGGAAAATGGGGAAGGAAGTATTATTTATAAGGGAGACAATAAAGATAATATTGGAGAAGTTACATATAAAATTGAAGGTAATTATGGCAGTATCGATAAAACTTCAACACCAGTGGATGGCCAAATGAGTATCAATGATGCTTGTGAAGGATGTGCAAAACAAGATAGTTCTGAACCCTTTCATGTAACTATCAAATGGGACGGTAAAACAGAAGAATTTGATTTAAAAGCAAAATAAAAGATGGTGAAAGAAGTTTCTCTTTCACCATCTTTTATTTTTACTACCTAGAACTGTGAATATGTTAACTCACTTTATGTAGGTTATTTAAGAAATTATATATAAAAGTAGCTATATAACAGGATTGCAACTATAAGTTGACAATGTTCATCTGTAATAAGATGGAAAAAGAGCGTTGTATTTGAGATGATTAACCTATCAAAAGATAGGAGGTCATTACTATATGGCGTTTGGTGAAAAACTTTTTAAATTAAGGAAAGAAAAAGGTCTCTCACAAGAAGCATTAGCCGAAAAGGTAAATACATCAAGACAGGCGATTAGCAAGTGGGAAAATGGCCAGGGCTTTCCGGAGACTGAAAAGCTGTTATTGTTAGGAAATATATTTGAGGTCTCAATTGATTATTTGTTAAAAGATACAGTCGTGCAAGAAAGCAGCAGTGAAAAAGGCTATTATGTAAGTAAAGAAATGGCTGAAGGATTTTTAGCCTTTCAAGGAAAAACACACAAATATGTATCTTTGGGAGTTAGTTTGCTCATCCTATCGACCATACCTTATTGGTTGTTTGATCAAAACAAAGAACTTTCTACATTTTTAATTATTCTAATTGCTACCATGGGAGTGGGCGCTCTCGTTTCTGCGGTTTTGTTAGGAGACCATCAATATAAGGTACTTAGTAAAGAACCTCTATTACTGGATCATCATTATGTAAAAGAATTATCTCTAAAATACGCTCATACTAAAAAGAAGTATGCTGTTGTAATGATTATAGGATCTTGTTTATTAGCAGCAGGTGGGATGCCTTTCTTATTTGAAAGAAAGGATCTTGTTTCAATTGATTTAGTTCCTTATTACCCTGTCTGTATAGGTATGATTGCTATAAGCTCTTATATTTTACTTCGAACATTACCTATTCTTTATTCATATACGTTATTAGTAAACAATGAAGAGTATGTAAATAGATTAAGCTTTAAACTTTTGAGGAAAGGAAAACAGAAATTAGAGGAGATGTAAATAAGAAAACCTGTTGGAATACAATTATTTCAACAGGTTTTCTTATTTTTTATAACTTATGGGGTGCTTATTCAAAGTTCAAATCAATCACCATTATTTGAAAGCTCCGATATAGCATTAAACAGTGATAATGACACTATTACGCATATAACAGCAGAGGAACAAAAAGAAGCTGAGCTAAATAGCATGCACACAACTAATAAGCAGCAAGAAGGTATTGTAAGAGATATTGAGAATCTACCTCAGGAAAATGGTAATACGGTTGAAGTTAGTCTTTCAGCAGAGGAGCAAAAACAAATAGAACAAGCACAGATCTTTGATGATAAAGGGAAATTTGAATGAAAAAAATAATGATAATTGCTTGTAGTTCTATTATTTTCATTGTTTTAATTACGTTTATTGTCTTTGTTAATTGGCAGCACATTTTTGGTGCTAATAGGCCAATCGCAAATGCTAAGGCAATCTATCAGCTAGAATTTAAAGATAAAGAGATAGCTGAAACATCAAATGTAGATAATGATATCTTGTATATAGTTCCTAAAGGACATTTAGATACCTACATTAAAACGATGAACAAAAAAGGATATAAGCTATCAGAAAAAGATATAGAACACAACAGGTTAGTCTTTCAAAAAGGAAACAATTTTACAGAAATCAATTATAAAAGATTTGCACGTAAATATACAATGATTGAAAGTCCATTTCTAAAAGAAATATAAGGATTTATTTAACAAAGGCCAGGAAGCATTCAAAGTTCTTGGCCTTTTATAGTTCCGATAAAATTGATTATGTTAACTTCCTTTATATATATTGTTAAGCTAAAACTAGAAAAAACTTAAATCCTATCGCTAAAAAAATGCAGGAAAATGATTGTATTTTAATTCTTGACTAATCAGTCCGGAAAGGTTATTATTTTATCCAAGAGGTGGAAATAATTTGGGAAGAAATAAAGAATTTGATACAGTATTAGTCCTTCATAAAGCGATGGAGATCTTTGGAGAAAAAGGTTTTGAAGGTACATCTCTGCAAGACTTACTTAAACATTTAGGGATTGCACGCCAAAGTTTATATGATACCTATGGTACAAAGAAAGATCTTTTTTACTTGGCTGTTAAACATTATGTTGATGAAAAAAATGCGCTCGTGATTAAACACCTTGATAACTCTCCTTCTGTAAAGGAAGCCATTCATGAAATATTTCAAGAAGGTATAAATGCTCTTCAAGATCCTGAACGAGCAAAAATGTGTTATATCATTAACAGCGCAGTTGAACAGATGCCGCATAACGAAGAGATTGCCCGGTATTTTCATCAGAAAAACCAGGAACTTGAAACAGCTTTTTATCAAGCGCTTGTGCGTGCTAAAAACCAAAATGAATTAAAAGACCATCACAAAGATCTTTTAAGCCTTGCTCGTTATTTAAATCAAGCCAGATTGTCTCTTACTTTTGTAGCTAAATTAACGCCAGATTTTAGATCGCTCCAAGATGTGGTTCGTATTAGTCTCTCAATTATTGATTAAGTAAGAAACTTTTTAAACTTAGTAAATTTTATAGGCAAGGAAATGATGGAACTTTGCCTATAAAAGAATATTTTTTTATACTTTTCGGACTGTTCAGTCCGGAAAAAACAGCAAATGTAGTACAAACATTTCAAATAAAATAATAAACGAGGTGTCTACTATGACTAATAATTCAAATGTAACTAGTACCAATAAGAGAGATGCTGAACAAATTCTTGAGCAGTTTTTAACATTTATGTTGGAAAAAGATATGGATAAATGGATTTCCCTATGGGATGAACATGCTGTCTTTGAATTTCCTTTTGCCCTTCCAAACTTTCCACAGAAAATAGAGGGTAAAGCAAATATCTATGAGTATATAAAAGATTTCCCTGAAAAAATTAATTTATTTAGGTTTACTACCCCTCAAATTCATCACATTTTAAACTCAAATATCTTAGTTGCTGAGTTTAAATGTGAAGGCCAGGTTGTTCATACTGGATTGCCTTATAAGCAAACTTATATTAGCGTAATTGAAATAAATAACGGAAAAATTAGTCACTACAAAGATTATTGGAATCCCTTAGTAGCAATAGAATCTTTCGGAGGAAATATGACCGATTTTCTGAACAAGGCACATACTCTTAACCAGTAAAAAAATATTTGTATCATAAGAAAAAAGGAGAGATTTACATGAACATACAAAACCAAATACTAATAACAGGTGGAACAGGTACAACTGGAAGTCGTATTGCAAAAAAACTAATAGAACGTGGTTATAAACCTCGGATAGCAAGTCGCAAGAATACTTTGGGAACTGAAGTAGACCACGTGTATTTTGATTGGTATGATGAGGCAACACATAACCTTGCACTAGAAAATATAAAGAAATTGTACCTTGTATCACCTGTAGGTGTAATGGATCCATCTCCTATCGTCTTACCGTTTATAGAACTAGCCTTAAAAAAGGGTGTAAAACGGATTGTTTTGTTAAGCTCTTCGTTGATTAATGAAGGAGGTCCTGTATTTGGAAAGATCCATCAAGCTGTAAGAGAAAGAGCTCCGGAGTGGGCTGTGTTACAACCATCCTACTTTATGCAAAATTTTATTGGTATTCAACACGGCTATACTATTAAAGAAAATAAAGAAATTGTTACAGCTACAGAAGATGGAAAAGTAGGTTTTGTAGATGCAGATGATATTGCTGAAGTTGGAGTACATGCACTGATTGACGAGATTCCTCACAATACTAATCATCTTATTACAGGTCCAGAGGCATTAAGTTATACTGAAGCAGCAAGCATTATTGGTTCTGTAATAAGAGAATCGATCCATCATGTTCCTATTTCCACTTCTACTTTAAAAGATAGAATGGTCGAAGTTGGAATGTCTAAAGAATATGCTGAATTTATGGTAGGGTTAGATAAAGTAATTCAAAAAGGTGCCGAGAATCGTACTGCTGACACTGTAGAGCGTATAACCGGTAGAAAGCCGCGTTCATTAATTGAATTTGCGACTATAAACGCTCATTTCTGGAAGCAGAGATAATGATTAAATGAATAAAGTTTAGTTTTTTAGACTGAATAGTCTTTCACGTATATATCGGACTATTCAGTCTAAAAAGGAATTTATAAATGAAGATAAAACAACTAGAAAGACATTGAACACTAAGCTGTCTCTTTTTGTTGGTTGATAACATAAACTACCGATAACACGTTTTGTGTTAACTAGAAGTGAACATATATGTTCAGCTTTGGGGAACTTAATGTTCAACAGAATGAACATCATGTTTTTTCTAAAGGTTGCGCCAGCTATGCAACCTTTCCATAGCAAGTTTGCAACATCCTATTGCATGAGTGAAAGCTTTAAAAAATTATACTTCTATTTTCATTTTACAGAACAGAAAAAAATATGAAGATCTTTATTAAAAACTCTCAAATAAGAGAGTTTTTTTATTTTTTGTATAAAAAACACAACTTTTTTTGAAAAACTCTCGTCTAAGTAACGAATATTGGTTAAAAGGATGGTCAGGATATTGGAAAAGACAAAAAAAGAAGAAATCGAGCGTTGGTATGATGACCATAGCGACGCCATATTAAAATTTATTTTAATGCTGGTGAAAGATTATCAGCAAGCTGAAGATTTGACGCATGAAACATTCGTGAAAGCTTACCTTTCTTATGATTCCTTTCAGCAAAACTCTAGTGAAAAGACGTGGTTGTTCCGTATTGCGCATAATGTCACCATTGATTATTTTAGAAAACAAAAACCTTTAAGTCTTTTGAAAGATTTTGTTCTTTCAAAAACAGACCATACTCGTTTACCTCAAGAGATGATTGAGCTTAAAGAAACTTCTCTAGAGCTGTATCAAGCTTTGGAAAAGCTTAAAGACACACACAGAAAGGTTATTTTACTACGAAAAGTACAAGGGTTTTCTGTTAAAGATACAGCTACTATTCTAGGATGGTCTGAAAGCAAAGTAAAGTCTACACAGTTTAGGGCAATTCCTGCTTTGAGAAAGCAGTTAGTAAAGGACGGATATATATATGAAGAAACGGTTTAATTCTTTTATGGATGATAGTTCACTAGAAAAATTAAATGAAGAATTGGTCTGGAAATCAAACCGAAAACAAAAACATAAGCAGCGACTTTTAGAAGCCATTGACCAATTAGAACGATCAGAATCAGCAAAACCCGAAAAGTATATATTTCCCATAAAGCAAAATCGCCCTCTAAGAAATGTTATCTATTGTGGTATTGCACTTATTATTTTGAGTGGAGCATTCGTTAGTTCAGCATTTGTTTCTCCTGCAATGGCCCAAGTGGCTGCTAAGATCCCTTATTTAGGACAGCTGTTTAAGCAAGAACCCGTATCAGATGTATTGTATAAAGAGCTTGAGAAAAAAGGATATAAAATTGATTCTTTAGGTCAAACTTATGATGGAGGAAAGAAACAGATTGAGATATCTGTAACAGGATCAGAAAAATACTTTAAGAGCGTAAAAGGTGATATCCACAAAATTGTAAAAAATAGGTTAGAGGCACGTCAGTATGATAGTTATAAAGTCAAGATTACAAGATATGACCCTTCTCAATACGAGTATGAACCTGATCCTCGTCAAGAAAAATACGACAAAATTGACCAAGAGATAGATAATGAATTGAAAAAACATAATTACCATGTGTTATCTGCCACTATTGGAGGATTTGATCAAGATGTAAAAGTGGAACTAAAGGTACCTGATACTGAAAACCATATTGAAGAGATGAAACAAATAATTAACGATGTTCTCGCTAAAAATAAGGAAGAAAAAACGCCTATAAAAGTATATAAAATAAACCTCAAGAAACGCGAACAAGAGGGGCGATGGGGAAATATTATTAATGACGTTGGTGAAGATTTAGTAGGAAAAGAGAAATATCACGTGGAAACGGTCGGATATTCTGTTCACCCTGAACCACAAGTATTCATCTACACTTCATTAAGTCACTCTGAAAAAAATAAACAGTTTGCGAATGAACTTGAGGAAACTATTAATAAATTCCTTCAAACACAAGACATGAAGGCCAACATAAAAGGTGATTCTTATAAAATCATTATTTACGATAACGGAGAGAAAAAACTAAATTAAATACGCATTTTAATAAGCTAAGAAATAAAGCAATTTTATTCCTTAGCTTATTTATTTTTCTACCGATAACGGTGATTATGTTAACTGACTTTGTATATCGTATTCATTACCTTTTCTATCTTTCTAATGTGCCAAAATGTAATTATAAGGAAAAAAGGGATGGAAAAATGGAATTTATTATGACTTTATTTGTTTTTCTTTTTTTGCTTGCAATTAGTGCAACTTTAAATATACTTTTGAAAACAACAGATAAAAAGGATTGGATTATCTCTTTGCTATTAAGCATTGTTTTATCGATTACAATAGTTGCAGTTTTGGGGGCAACATAAAGATAAGAAGCCGTAGGAACTGCTTGTTCTGACGGCTTTTTGTTTGATGGTTATGTATATTAGATTTAACTAACTTCTACTTCCATGTAACGGATGCCCAAAAAGGTGTAATATGTAACACGGTAATTTTTAATTGATTTTTGTGTCACACTGTTCCACTCGTGTCCATTCGGTTTTGCTTGGTAACTTTGTACCATTAATTTATCCAGTGGTTTAAGTGACCATTTCCGGAAATGGTCTTCAAGTTGTTCTACTTTCTTTTTCTCTTCTGGCGAACTTAAAGAGTCTGCTTGATTACTTGTTATTCTTGGTATACCAATTGCTAGAATAATAATAATAATACCAATGAAGATGCCCAAATTCCACAAGCTTTTTTTCATATTGGATATTTCTCCCTTTTTGCTTTATTATATTATATCTGTTGATATACCACTAATATATTATGTCAATTGAATGAGGAACGGTTCTTTAATTCGTTATTTTTCTCTTACCAGAGAACCAACGTTATGCGTAGAAGTACAAGAGAAATTGGCGGTGAAATTGAATACATTGTATTTTATTTTGACATAATATTAGTACTGGTATAAAATGAATGACAGTCATTCATTTTAAGAAGAGGAGGTTAACGGTATGGTAAGCACTTCTGATGGAAAATACAATAAAATTTTGAGAGCCGCCATTGAGGTTATTTCTGAAAAAGGACTTCATAAAACTTCCATTTCAGATATCGTAAAAAAAGTAGGAATTGCACAAGGCACTTTTTATTTGTATTTCTCATCAAAAAAGGCTTTAATACCAGCTATTGCAGATAATCTTCTCACAACTACGTTAGAAGGAATTAAGGAAAATACTCAAGGGAAAGAAAACTTTTGGGCCGTCTTAGAAGTTGTGATTGATAAAACCTTTAACATAACCAGTTTGTACAAAGATATTATTGTCCTTTGTTATTCTGGTCTTGCTATAGATTATTCAATGGAAAAATGGGAGTCGATATATCAGCCTTATTATCATTGGTTTGAGGAGATATTAAATAAAGGTATTAAAAATGATGAAATAGTCAGTGACATTAATGTAAAATGGACGGCTAAACTCATTATAAATCTTATTGAAAATGCTGCTGAACGATTTTATATAGGTCTTGAGCAAGATGATACTCTGGAAGTATTTAAGTTTGAGATATTTAACTTCTTAAAAAGATCGTTATTAAGAACCTGAAGAAGTTATTGGATATTTTTCAATAACTTTTTGTTCACTCTTAAAATGACTGACATTCATTCAATTCTTAGGGGTGTGTAAAAGCGAAATTGTTAAAAATATGAATTCCTTATTAGCAGATTATAAACGTTAAATTAGTATACGAGGAGAGGTCTTATGAAAAATAAAGCTTGGCTATATGTAATATTAACTTGTCTTTTTGAACTCATTTGGGTGTTCGGTTTTAATACTGCCCAAACTTGGTGGCATTGGGTGTTGATTTTAGGTGTTATTCTTATCGACTTTTACTTCCTTTCTAAAGCATGTGAAAGTCTCCCAACAGGTACGGTGTATGCTATTTTTGCAGGAGCAGGAACAGTGGGAACGTTCTTTATGGATGTCTTGCTTTTTGATGTAAGTTTTAGTCTTGCAAAATTCTCCTTGATATTAGTTATAGTGGCAGGCGTTATCGGCCTGAAGTTAGCTGATAACAAAGAAGAGGAAAAAGTAACGAAAGGAGTTGCTTAAAGATGGGTTGGGTATTTGTCTTCTTGGCAGCAATTAGTGAAATCATTGGTGTAATGGGTCTTAAAAAGTATAGTCAGAACAAAACATTATTGAATGTAGTTATTTATTTAGGAGGATTTGGCGTCTCTTTCTTTTTCTTATATACATCTTTTCAATTTTTACAAGTAAGTATAGCTTACGCAGTTTGGATTGGAATAGGAACAGCCGGTGCTGTATTGTTAAATATGTTCTTATTTGGAGAATCAAAAAGCACGGCACGTTTTGTAAGTGTTGCTCTTATTGTTTTTGGAGTGACTGGATTACAGCTACTCTCTTAACATCATAATTGACCTGATACCAACGTAGCGCTTCTGGTGCAAATACTTGAAGAAAATACAAAAAACAAAAGACTTCTAGTGACCTCTGGTCTTAAGCAACTATTCCAAACAGTTGATGGATGAATTCTTTTTGATTTTGGACAGAGTTCTCTCTGTGAAGAGTCTACCCTTTTTTGATCATGTGCATAGCCTCTATCCCCGCAATAATTTGTTTGGCAGTCCGTAAGGACTTTAATCCAAGCCTCGGGCGAATTCGCTTTTTGATAAAGCGATGATCCTGCTCCACGATATTGTTGAGATATTTAACTTGCCTTCAGGCATCTGTTTTTCTTCTTTTAACTCTTGAATAGCAATGGGATAAGCTGGGTTCTTGTCTACTGTTATCACACGAAGCTTAGAAACGTGCGAAGCAGCCAAGGTTTTCTTGAAGTTTTTGCACCAGAACCCTAAAAATACAAAAAAGGCATTCAAATTTACAACTGTTTTTCTTTTAATAAATCTTAGTTAAATATTTAAAAATGATTATGTAATGTAATTCTTTATATAAAAAACCTTTACTTAACACGTAAAGGTTTTTTTATAAGTTTCTTCTATTATAATAATATCTCCTTTATCAAGGTATAGATTTAAGTTTCTCTGTTAAACGTAAAAAAGCTTCTTTATCCTTCTGCTTTAAAGACTGATCAATTTTCTCGAGAATCTTATTTCTTTTGAAGTCATTCATCGTTTGATCTAAAAACAGTTCAGCTAACATTTCATCGCGTAAATTTGGATCAACTCGATTCATTTTATTAAGTACATTACTTTCCATAAAACGTCAACCCCTTTATCATTTCTCTTTTGCAAACAGTATTCCCTTTTGCACTCTTTTTATGCAAGGTTGATAGATGAAGTGAGACATAGAATAATATGTAATATGCGTGATTACGCTCCTATATTCTTTTTAGATATTTTTCATATGTCTTCAATTAGATGAAAAAAATAAAAATTAGATCTTGAAGATTAATGTTTTATTAATTACACTTATTGACAACAAATAGAGAATTTAACCTCTTATCATATACCACTATATTTTCTTTTCATCCTTAAAGTAATTTTTATATTTATAATAATTAAGAATAAAATTTATAAATATTTAGCTTTTATACATCTTTAATAATGTATTTATTATTAAAGATTAAAAATAAAAGTACTTTATATAAAGGAATAAATATATAAATTAACTTATAAAAATCACGGTTTTACCTTTTACTCTACCTGACGACAAATATGGGCTTTTTCTACAACACAGGTAATAGATAAAGTATTTATAACAAAAGTATTTTATTGTTTACTTAACATTATAGAGCTTCCATATATTTTTCTTTTGATAATCTATATACTTATTCCAGCATTCTCTTTGGCTAATATAATTCTCAAATATACTATTTCTGACTATAATATACCATTACATCCATCTATAGTCTGTTTTGCAATGTACTTTGTGTCAAAAAGGAAATGTGACCAATTCATCACTTGTAAATTCGCAACTGGATATTTCTTTCTTTTTTACTTGTCTACATGATTCAGTTACATAATATGACTTACCCGACTTAACCAAGTTTGTATATTATATACGTCTTCATTTATTGCAATATATAAATTAAAATAAACATTCCAACAAACAAGTTGTAACGGCTAACGCTAAATCTAAAACGAAGATATAATAAAGTAAAGAGTCTATGTATGTAGGAGGAATATTGATGATACACCAAAACAAAAGGCCGAACTTTAAGGTTTCACACGTTCTCCGGCTTATCTTAAATACAGCATTGATTTTACTAGCTGTTACTTTATCCGTTTTGCTTGGTAAGGAAATTTTCCATTTTATTCATTTCTCTATTTTTAATCGAGGAATTGAGACTCACTACAAAATTCTTGAAAGTATCTTAGTTTTCTTTTTGTACTTTGAATTCATTGCAATGATCGTAAAATATTTTCAGGAGAATTATCACTTTCCTCTACGCTACTTTCTTTATATTGGTATTACTGCATTGATACGTCTGGTTATTGTAGAGCATGATAACCCAGTTAATACACTTTTGCACACTTGCGCTATTCTTGTGTTAACTATCAGTTACGCCATTATAAAGTTTTCGTCGAAACAAAAGGAGAAACTATAATTACGCTTTGTTAAAAACAGGATATCTTTTCGTTATGCATTTTTGTCCAGAATACCATTACGAAGACTTCCAAGGAGACAGCCTCGAAAATTTCAAGGGGGTCTGTCTATACGCTATACATTCATATACATAAATTACTTCCGAAAAATCACATTATGTAAATAAAATGCAGCTTATAAGAAAAAAGCTCACCTTTTTAGGTAAGCTTGGAAAGGGGAATATCTATGAAAAAATGCTTTACAGCATGATGAACAATTAATTTATCATTTTATAGTGAAAAAAAGATGAAAATTAACCACACTAAACTAAAAGGACATATCATAAGATATACCCTTCTAAGTTTTATACTCTGTATTTATTTAAAAATGCATAATCATGGTTTGATTTATACTTGGACCAATAAAACTAGCTTTACCAGCATGATCTCTTGTCATCATGACCTTTCACTTGAAAATTAAATATTTAGCCCTCTTTTTATCCATACTACTTTTGTTTGTTTCTTTAAAAGAGGGATTTTATTTCTAAATTTTCTTTTAAGTACCTCTACACTTGAACTGTACAATATTTTATCTTTTAAATGATTATTTTTATCTCGCTTTTTTAGCGTATATGCTGGATTAAACGATCATGTCATCTTATAAAGCATCTTATCCTGTTTCTCTATAATTGCTTGATAAGTCCCTAAATAATGACCCAAATGATTATAATCTCTAATTTTCCCCATCCATATATCCAATTTAATCACCAATTAACTAATAAGGTAAAAATTCAAATTTCATTTAGAGTACTGTTACTAAAATTTAGTGAAATATTCTTATATCCTTAATTTTCAATTTTTTTAATGATTTTTGCTGGATTCCCACCCACCACTACATTGTTAGGTACGTCTTTAGTCACTACTGAGCCAGATGCAATAACAACATTGTCTCCTATGGTCACTCCTGGATTTATCACTGCACTTCCACCAATCCATACATTATCTCCAAAAATAATTGGTTTTGCATATTCCTTTCCTGAATTCCGTTCATTTGGGTCAATTGGATGGGTTGCCGTATAGATATGTACACCAGGGCCGAGTAAACAATTATCTCCAAATCTCACTTCACAAATGTCTAGGATGACACAATCAAAGTTTGCAAAAAAGTTTTCGCCAACAAATATGTTGTAGCCATAGTCAACTCTAATATTTGGTTCAACATATACGTTTTCCCCAGTAGAACCGAATAAGCCTTTTAATAATTTAATATGCGTATTACCTTCACTCTCTAAAGTTTCATTATATATTCTAACCTGCCTTCTAGCATGTTCTCGATCCTTTCTTAATTGTGCGTCTGCAGGGTTATACATTTCTCCACCTAACATCTTTTCTTTTTCAGTCCTCATTATTTAAATCCTTTCTTTTAACCCTTACTTGTATTGTGAATTCCAAACTAATTCCCAATTATAAATACATATTTTCTTAAGTTAATCTGCCTCTTTGAGTAGCAATAAAATTCATTATATGTTGTTTTCCAGGTGCTGCGTGGATCGCTCCTTTTACTGAAGCAGTAAGTGCCCCACTTGCATTAGCAAAGGTAAGCAATTGCTGATGGTGTTCACTCACTTCTTGACATAGATTGTCGCTCGATATATCAATTGAAAGCAATTCAGATAAAAAACCACCTATAAATGCATCACCTGCTCCGGTTGTATCTGAGACAGTTACTTTAAACCCTTTATCCTCAAATTGTTCTCCATTTTTCAAATAAATAATGACCCCATCTTTTCCTTTTGTATAAACTACTACTTTTACATTGCCAACAAAAAGAGAGTTAATAGCTTCTCTTTCTTCCTTAATGTTGGTTATAAAAGATAATTCTTCATCCGATACTTTCACGATATCTGCTAAAGGTAAAAACTCTAGAATTGTTTGACGACAGCTTTCTTTATCAGGCCATAAGGGAAGACGAACATTGGGATCAAAACTGACAATCCCCCCTATTTTTTGAAAACTATCTATTACTTTTATATGAGTTTGTTTCATTGGACTTTCGACTAAATCTACAGAGCAAAAATGGAGAAGGTCTCCCTTATCAAACCACTCTACTTTCACCTCGTTTGGTAAGAGTAATAAATCAGCTGAATTCTTTCTGTAAAAACTGAAATCCCTATCTCCCAATTTATCTACAGATACGAATGCCAAACCGGTCTCTCCTTCATTACATCGAATAATGTAGGAAGTATCTACCCCATTTCCTTCAAGAACATCTACTAAATAATCACCGAAGCTATCATTAGCTATTTTCGTTAGCATTACAGAATTTCCTCCGTATTTTGCAATCGCAATTGCAACGTTCATAGGAGCTCCCCCAGCCAAACGTTCAAAACTAGTAACTTCTTTTAAAGACTTTTCTTTTTGAACAGGAATAAAATCAATTAATGTTTCACCAATACAAAAAACTCTTTTCAACATCTCCACCCCAAAACAATGAACAAGTGTTTGTACACTTGTTCATTCATAATTTATTTCCAGATATCTTTTAACTTCCAATATGTTAATTCCTTAATGCTTACATCTTCAACGTCTGCAAACACTTCAATGCCTAATCTATCTTCAGTTGGATAAATACGACTTGTCATAGTTGCTTGTCCTTCATTTGCAAATACTTCAATAGAGGATCGATCAAGGAATATGCGTAAGGAAAGCTCTTGATTTGCCCTAAGAATGGTATTTCTCACACCGTCTTCAACTTTACCAGACTTAGAACAATCGAGTTTTAGTGTTTGTTTGTCCAAGTGATACGTTAATACAGTCTCTTCCTGGTTAATTCCACGAATTCTTATTCCAACCGACTGAGCGTTACAATTGGTTAAGTCAAACACAGCTTTTATTTCAAGTAAATCTTCGTTTGTTTCTATTAAATAACTATTAGAAGTTACATTGGGAAGTGTATTATGTTCAATCTCACGCAATAAGTTTAATTCTTCCACAGGATTCATTAGAACTTTATCATTCTCTCCTAAAGTCACTTCACGTGGTAATGTAAGTGCTCCACACCATCCATCTTCTTTTGTTGGCATATCTGACTCCCACATATCCATCCAACCGATAGCAATTCGACGTCCTTTTTCATCTAATAACGTTTGAACTGCATAAAAATCATGTCCATTATCTAACTCATTAAATGAGCCGTGTGTAAACTCGTTTGTTTCGTAATTGTAATCTCCAATTAAATAGCCCGTTTGGAATAAGTTGTTGTATAAATCCCCCTCTTTTTTAATACCTTGTGGAGAAATCATGAGAACGTGTTTTCCATCTAATTCAAAGAAATCTGGACATTCCCACATGAATCCAAGGTTTTCGTTTCCTTGTGCCAATACACCAATATATGACCACGTACGTAAATCTGGAGAACGGTATAAAATTACTCTGCCCACATTCTCCTTGGTCGAATTTCCTACTACCATATACCAACTATCTTTGTATTTCCATACTTTAGGGTCACGGAAATGATGACTACTATCCGTAGGTGGCTCAGGAATTACTGGATTTTCTGCCATCTTATGAAATGTTAAGCCATCGGTACTAACAGCAAGATTTTGATTTTGATAAAATAGATCTTTTTCTTTGTCCATATAGTGATGACCTGTATAGATTAACGTTAATTCACCATCATTATCTACAGCGCTTCCCGAGAAACACCCGTCAGTATCACAAGCATCACCAGGAGCTAAAGCGATAGGCAAGTGTTCCCAATGCACAAGATCTTTACTCTTTACATGTCCCCAGTGCATTGGCCCCCAGTTTTCATCGTAAGGATGATGTTGATAAAATACATGATACTCTCCTTTATACTGTACTAAACCATTTGGATCATTAATCCAGTTGGCAGGTGCCATAATATGATAACCTAACCGATAACGGTTATTTACTCCTTCTTTTGCAGTATCCAATGCTTCTTGCGCTTGTTGAAGTTTATTTATTGTGAACATTCTAACATCTCCTTATATAACTTGTTTTATGTCCGTTATATTTCCTTCTAAACCTTTGCTTTTATTAGAACTTAATAAAGTGAACATTGAAATAATCGTAAAACAAAGGACCATTGCGCCTAGAATAAGGTAAGTATGACGGAACCCTATCATGTCGTATAATTTACCTGCAAAAGGTGATAACAAAGATGCACCTATTTGAGAGGCAGCCTGAAATCCTACTAAATATAAAACAGAAGATAATCTTGTATCGAAGTTAGCTGCAAAATATTTAAAAATAGCAATCAACATAATAGGTAATTCTAGTGCATGTATTAATTTCATTGATGAAATCCCAATTGGCCCCACTACTACCCCTGACCCAATAATACGAAGTGCCATTAGAAGACCGGCTAATAATAGTCCGTTTTTGGCTCCAATTTTATTTACAATAAAAGGTGCAATAAACATCATTCCAGCCTCTAAAAATACTTGAAAAGAACTTAAATATCCAAATATCTGATTCCCTGTAGCTTCAGTAGCGAATAAAGATGTGTAGTAAATTGGAAATTGCTGATCGTACACACTATATACGCACGTTACTCCAATCACATACATCATCAAAAACCAAAACTTCTTTAGAAGAAAGAGTTGTCCCACATCCTTTAATTTAACGGATTCAGCTTTTTCCAATTCAAAGTTTGTTACTTCTATTTTTACTGATAAAATAATTGCAACTAAGATAATTGCTGAAACAGATGCCACCCAAAAGTTGATATTGGGATTAATATTAAATAACTGACCTGCAAAAAAAGTTGCTGACGCCCAACCTAACGAACCCCACATTCTAGACTTTCCGTATTCGAAATTATATTTGCGGCTAACTTTTTCAACATAGGTTTCAATGGCGCCAATACCTGCAGAAATACCAATTCCTAAATAAATAGCTCCTACAGCTGCACCTAAAATCACATTATATTTCAATAGTGGTCCATATATATAAATATAAAATGGTCCTACAAATACAAGCAGTAAACTAATAAAAGATAATATATTTTTCTTTAGACCTATTTTGTCGGAGATATAACCATATACAGGCTGTATACACAATGCGAAGATAGCGTTTACAGAAAAAATCAAACCTGTGGCTGATCCACTCAAATTTAATTCTTGTTTTAACCAAATAGGAAATAAAGAGGCGCTAGAAGACCAAGTAAAAAAGAAAAAGAAAAAATAAGCACTTAATTTCCAATAGAGAACTTTTGAACTTTTCATGTTTGTTGCTCCTTTAACTAGATATATAGAATCTTTGAAACAAAAACTGAAAGCACTTTCAGATTCATTTTATGTCAACCGGTTTCACAAGTCAATATTTTTATGTCAACCGGTTGACACTTTTTTAAAAAATTACCCATACATAGGTATTGTTTTCTTAACAATAACCTAATTTTTTTCTTATTTAATACCTGTTCCTGAACCACCAATCCCTTCTAAAATATAACGCTGAGCCACTATATAGATAAGAATTAATGGTATGGTGGATATTGTTAAAACAGCCATAACTTGATTCGTGTAAACTGGCTCCGTACTATTAATAGCTGTAATTGCTACTTGAATCGGAAATTTTGACTTGTCCGTTAAAACCATTAAAGGCCAAATATAATCATTCCAACTTCCGATAAAGGCTAAAGTTCCAACTGTAGCAACAGCCGGTTTAGACATGGGTAGCATAATTCTCAAGAATATTTGCCAAGTATTTGCTCCATCTAATTTGGCTGATTCAATAATCTCTGCTGGAATAGCCATGAAAAAATTTCGGAATAAATAGATATTGAATGCCCCTGCTAAAGCAGGCATGATTACAGCAAGACGAGTGTCTACTAATCCTAGTTTGTGAACTATAGTAAATTGTGAGATTAAGATTGTTTCTAGTGGTACGATTAAAAGCGCCAATAAAAGACCAAACAGCACTCTTTTTCCATTAAAATTCAATTTTGCAAACGCATAACCTGCCATCCCGTTGATAATGACAGAACCTGCTGCTACACATAAACCATAAAACAAGCTGTTTATTATATAACCAAGTAAATGAAAACGTGACAGAACTTGCTTATAGGATATAAACCAATCTGACGGATGAAAGGAAGGTAGGAAAGCCTTGATACTGTTCATATTATTATAAACTTCTGCTTCAGGTTTCATTGAGGATGCGATCATCCAAAACAATGGGAATATAAATAATACCGCCAACAAAACTAAACAAATGTATTCTAGAATTGTTAAAGGCCCGAATTTTCGTCTCATTAGTCATCTTCCTCCTTCACTAATTTCCGTTGCGCTAGCGTAACCAATCCAATAATTGTCCCAAATAGAAGGGCAATCGAACTAGCATATCCAACCATTCGATCCGTAAAGCCAGTTTGATAAATGTAATATACAACCGTCATCGTGGAGTTTACTGGTCCCCCTTGTGTCATAACCATTGGTTGGACTAATAGCTTAAACGCACCAATTAATGTCGTAATAAATATAAAAATAGAGGTTGGCTTTAATAATGGTAACGTAATATATATAAATCGTTGCCATTTATTCATTCCATCTAGTTGTGCAGCTTCATAGACGTCTCCAGGTATATTTTGCAAACCTGCTAGGAAAATTAACATTTGAAAGCCAGCCCCCTGCCATGCTGAAACAAAAACAATTGTAAACATAGCCTGTTTAGGGCTCGTTAAGAATGGTTGAGCTGACACACCAAAATAAGTGAGTACATTGTTTATAATTCCTTCATTTGGATTTAACAAATAGAGCCAAAGAACTGAGATAACAACGAGCGACATTACCACAGGACTAAAGTAAGCTACTTTAAAAAATGTGTTAGCTTTCCGTTGTTTGTTTAACAGGAGGGCCAGCCCAAGAGCTGCCCCTATCTGTAAAGGAATTACCCAAACGACAAATTTCAGTGTATTCACCAAGCTTTTCAAGAAAATAGGATCCTTAAATAAATTGATAAAGTTGTCTATTCCTACAAATTTGCGCATATCGGGTGTTAAAAGATAATAATCCGTAAATGCATAATAGACAGACATAATAGCTGGAATAATAAGAAACAGCAATAAAAGTAATAATGCTGGTCCTAAAAATGTATAAGCTACTACATTTTCTTTCCATTTAATTTTATTTTTAGCCTTTTTTTCTGTTCCTGGGAATGTGTAAACAGTCTTATTTCCTTTTAATCCAGTTTTAATCATAATGCCTCCTTCTAGCTGCTTTTATCGATTAGCCTTATCGATAGCTGCTTGCATTTCTGTAGCACGTGTATCTAAGACTTTTTTGATGTTTTTATTTTGATCATAGAAACTGATATCATCAATTGTTTGTTGGAAAGCACGTGTTACTTGTGGATACGCTGGTGTTACTGGTCGTGCGTGTCCTGATTCCTTTAATTGCTTCATAAATACATTCATTTGATCAGAAAATTCTTTTGTCAGTACTTTTTCAGAAGAGTAACGAACTGGGAGTGCTGCAATTGTACGACTTAATTCTAAATTCGAATCTTTATTTGTCATCCAATCTACTAGTTTAGCAGACCATTCTTTATTTTCAGATTTCTGTGTCATTGCAAACTGCCAACTTCCTGAAGGTGAAACCAGTTTCTTTGTCTTTGGTGATACTGGATAAGGCATCACACCATAATCAACTTTTTGAAAATTTGTTTTCATATCCGTTACTGTCCATACACCACTAAACTTCATTGGGTACTTTTCTGTTTCAAAAGCTTGTTTGACCGGAGTACGCGTTGTATAACCTTCTTTTAACATCGTTTGAATAAAAGTCATGGCTTCAACACTAGACTTTTTATTAAACACACCTTCTGCTTTAGTACCGTCTTTCGAGAGAATTTCTCCACCTGCAGACCATACAAATGGCGTTAGTGCATACGTCAACATTTCATCTTTTGCTTGTAATTGCATATCAATAGCCGGTTTATTATATTTTTCTTTCAACGTTTTACAAAGGGCCATGAATTGATCCCATGTCCAAGGATTGTCAACTGTCGGTAACGTATTTAAATCAACGCCTGCCTCTTGTAGCATTTTTTTATTGTAGTAAATTCCCACAGATGATTCACTCGCACCAATCGCATACAATTTGTCTTTGTATGTTCCTTGTTGCTTGATACTAGGTAGTAAATCATCTTGATCTTTCACATAATCATCTAGTGGAGCAATGATGCCAGATTTTGCATAAGCAGCTGTATTTGGCCCATCCAACGTAATAACATCGGGTAATGTATCAGTTGTCAACCCTGCGTTTACTTTATCCTCATATCCTCCGCCGTTCCCACTACGTGGAATAAATTCAATTTTAGCTTTAACATTTTTAGATGCATACTTCTTGTTAAAGGCATCTACTCGTTTTTTATATACCTTACCTTCTTCACTATCGTCTGATACGTGTACCCACATTGTAACCATTTGTTTGCCATCACTACTTACGCTTTTATCCTTACTACAACCTGCTACAGCAAGAATTAGTAATAAAGATAGACCTACTAAAAACCATTTTTTCATACGTTCCAGTCCCCCTTATTTCTCCTTATTCACAACAAATATATAAAAGCGCTTTCAATAAGTATTTTATGTCAACCGTTTACATATGTCAATCGGTTGACATGTTATTTTTGAAATATCAAACTTTTTGTTCCTACCCTTAAAACGGAGCTATAATATATTAGAATATATGTATTATTAATATATAGTTCATAATAAAAGTTAATATTTGTTCGATATGAGCTAATAGCAATTAATCCCTACTTCTTGCACATGTTAGAGATATTTTCTACAATAAGTCCGTACCAAATAAACTTTAATTAATTAAAGTGTTCCTCACAATAAACTATTTCACAATATGGAATTTTTATTAATCAGGAAATTGTAAAGTTGTCAAAGGAGGAATTAATTTTAATTGTTATAAAGTATTTATCTAATGTTTAATAAGCTATTTCCCTAACCTAAATAAAAAATTTATTATGTGACTAAAAAATATAAAAGCTTATTTAAATAATAAAGAGAAAAAAATCCTAATATAATATTAACAAATGGTATTTAATAGGGTAGGAGGAAATAAAATGAAACCTAATATCCATGATGTAGCAAAAGTCGCAGGAGTTTCATCAACAACAGTTTCACGTGTCTTAAATAATCGAGGTTACATAAGTGAAAAAACAAAGGATAAAGTTTATAAAGCGATGGAGGAAATTAATTATTTTCCAAATGATTTAGCGCGCTCCTTATTTCATAAAAAAACAAATTTAATAGGGTTAATTATACCCAATTCAAGTAACCCATTTTTCGGTGAACTTGCCTTTCATATTGAAAGTGTTTGTACTTCACTAGGTTATAAATTGTTGCTTTGTAACAGTTTAAACCGTATGGATAAAGAGGAAAAATACTTAGAAATGCTTATACGAAACCAGGTAGATGGGGTCATTGTTGTAACATACAACCGAGGAGTCCTAGATTATCACAAACAAAATTTACCTATCGTAGCAATTGATCATTATTTGTCTGAAAAGATTCCTGTTGTAGGATCCGATAATTATGATGGGGGGAAAAAAGCTACAGAATTGTTAATAAAGAAACAGTGTGAAAATATTATTCATATTAATGGCCCACTCGACCTGAAAACACCAGCAAACTTAAGAAGAAAAGCGTATGAGGATGTTATGAAAGAACACGAAAAATTACCAATTACATATGAAGTCTCTCCTCAAAAGAGCCGTGAAGAGGTAGTTGCTGAGCTTTTTGATGAACATCCGGAAGTAGACGGTATTTTTGCAAGTGATGATCTAATTGCGGCTGCTGTCATAACAGAAGCTAGAAAAAGAGGAAAAGATATACCCACTCAATTAAAAGTGATTGGTTACGATGGAACAGAAACAGTAAAGGCTATACTACCAGAACTAACGACTATACAACAACCTATCGATTCTATTGCGAAGGTAGCAATTGACATTTTATCTAAAGAGATTGAAGGCGAATTCACCAGTATAGAACTTGAAACATATCTGCCTGTTAAAATTTTAGAAGGTACAACTACTTAAATAAATTCATAACATTTACAAAGGAAAAAGTTTTCTCTTTAAAGACCTGGAAGCAATTCATCCTTAATTTAGAGTGATTAAAATAGCTACTTTCCCGAAAAGATTTCGAGCTTGGTTAACTCAGAAAATATGAGAAATCAGGATGTATAAAAAATTTCATACACCAGCAAAAGGACCCTTGTTGGAGGTCTTCAGTATGGATTCTTTTGTGAGGTTCCTTTAAGAGACATTATGGTAAATAAAGACGTATACTTTTTTGAACTCTCTTCATTTATAGAAGGAATTCCTCAATCTTCTTTTTTATAAATTAAAGTTTTACCTTTTACGTTTAGTGGAGGCAAATTAGTTATTTTTCTACAAGGTATGTAATTATTAAACTATTTTCAACTAAAATGTTTTATTATTTACTCTAATGAATAATATAACGATAAATATTATCTATATTCTGAAGTTAAAAGGTATTAAAGATTCATTTAATAAGTTGTTTTAAAATTATCTAACGTTGATTACTTTTATTTTGATGTTTGTTTTGATAGGGATGCGTTTCTTAAGGTATACAATTAGAATTTATCTTTAACTCTTTTACTCAATAATTCCTTTGTAATTTGATTTCTAAATATTTAAGACAAGTTAACTAAAAAAGGTTAAATTATCCATATCCATCTTATATACTAAAAATGAACCAATACACAATAAGAAGGAGGAAGAAATCCTATGATAAGCATAAAAAAAGTTGCTTGTACTCATTATGGAATAAGAATGAACGTTTTTAAACCTGAGGAAATAATTAGCTTCAATCATATGCACTCCAGAGGATACCTCACTTGCCCTTATTGTGGCGATATCGAAATCGCTCATGAATGCCAAGAAGGAAAATCAAGGTTTGTGGTTGCTGCTAATAGAGATCATACTCATGGTTGCCTCTCTAAAGAGTCATAAAAAATTAATCGCTCTAAAAGAATGGATTTTTTAGAGCGACTAATTTCACTTACACAAAAGTCTTTTCAAAATGGCCTATTTTATAGAAGAAACTCGTCAAAAAAGTAGCCTTTGCTTAACGAGAGCAAAGGCTTGTTAAAATTCAGGCAATTGGGGAATATGTTATTAGTTTAGACTAAATTAAAAATATATATACATATTTTCCTATATTATATAGGCGGGGATTTTGCAATGAATAACTCATTATTTAGCTTAAACGAACTTCACTTCGCTACAGAGTAAATCTCAGTATGAATATTCCCGGAAAAACAGGAATTCTTCTTCTTTTTATCTAACCTTATTAAGTGACAAGCTTGTAGAAGCTATGATATGTTAGCATTCCTACATATTATCTAAAAATAAGAGGACGAGGTGTTTGAATATGAATAAAACTGAACTAGTAGATGCAGTTGCAACACAAGCAGAACTATCAAAGCAAGATGCTAAAAAAGCTGTGGAAGCATTGTTTGAAACGATTTCTAACACACTTGCGAAAGAAGAAAAAATTCAGTTGATTGGATTTGGAACATTTGAAGTACGTGAACGTGCAGCTCGTACAGGTCGTAACCCTCAAACAGGTGAGGAAATGACAATTCCGGCTTCAAAGGTTCCTGCTTTTAAACCGGGAAAAGAATTAAAAGCAGCTGTTAAATAAATATACCTTATAAGCAAGTCCCCTCTAGAGCTAGACTTCTAAAGGGGACTATTTTTCATGGTGAAAAACCCACTCTTTATGCTGAATTCTAAGTAATAAGTAGGACATCTTACTACTAGAAAGTACACTTTTTCGGACAGATAACTCATTAATGTCTGCAATTTTTGTATTTTATTGTGATTTTTTGATATGTTTTGTAGAAATCGTTTTCATTTTATCTTATATTGCTCATAATATTTTGTGTTGGCTCTATCTTTTTATTATGGACCTACTAAATTTTCTAGAGACTGAAAAATTTCGATGAGGTGAGAAGAAGCTATGTCAATGATAGTCAATCCAGTAGGTCAAAAAGAAGACTTACTAAAGTGTATTGTGAAAAAAAGAAAAGAATTAATTGATCTAGGTAGTAATTATGGGTTTTTAGATAAAAGAACAATTAAGTGTAGTCAAGATTTAGACAAGCTTATAAATTTACATATGAAATCTTATTCTGGTTCAACTAACATGTTTTTAGATAACGGAGGAGATCTACCTAGAATGAGACACTCGTATGATAATTATAAAGGTAATGATTTCAAGTATGAGGTAAAAGCCGTTGAGTTTGCAAGAAGTAATATTCGTATCTGTTCTGCCCAATTGATTGCTAATTCAAATCTAGCAACATTTGGAGTATGTACTGCTTTAGTTCTAGTTGGTAATGGAACTAAAGCAGGTTTTGTTGCCCTTCAAAATTTACGAAAGTTAACAACTCATTCGTGAAAATCTATCTTTTCTAACGCTTTAAACTAAATTTATAAGTACTTAAAAAACATCGGATTAGAAAAAACTGATGTTTTTTTAGCGCTTTAAACTCAGAAACTGATACTAATTTAACATTTCCTAATGAATTTTGTTCCTTAATTTCACAAGCACCATTGTTATATAACCACAAAACAGTATAATTTTTTCTTTAAATATGACATTACAACCAACCTTCACTAATTATCCTTTCAAGCGCAAGGTTTTCTAAATAATCCTTTAAGGATACCAATTCATCAGTGTCCTTTTTTATTTTGAGAAGACAGGGAATCTTTTAAGTCTCGTCGTATTCATATAGATAAAGAGGTGATTGAGTTGACACAATTAATTATTAATAATGTTGAATTTAATGTTGAAAATTTTGAAGAAAAAACAATTACACATTCCACTACAGGGGAGCAGCTAAAAAAGATTGGTTTTGCATTTTCGGTTATAGGAAAAAAAGATTATAACTTATATGACTTCTTTTTCGAGAGCCCCCATTTTGAACTTACTATTGTTGATACAAATGAGAAACTTAAAATGAAAAATATTTCACACAGTACTTTTTATCAAGCAGCAGAGATATCAGATGACACAAAAGTCGTGTTTAGAATTAAGCTACAACAAGAACCAGCCAAAGAAAAAGAACTTACAAAAGATCAGAAGTTGATGGTTAATGCCGTAAATGAGGTTATTTTATCTAGAGTAAGATTTAAAGCGTTAGAAGAAGTACTAGAAGAGAAAGGATTAATCAAAGGTGATGAATTGTTTGATAAGATTGAAAAAGTAGCTAAAAGTGACTTTGACACGTTAAAGCGAGAATTACTGGATGGTAAAGAAGAAATAAATACGTAAAAGCACCCCTATTTTATCAAGGTTCTTACTTATTTTTCTATAAAGAGCCTTCTCGTATATTATTTCTGATAATACTTATTATGTAAAATAAAAAGGTCAAATAATACGATTATTTGGCCTCAGCAGAAAATGAACAAAACATGCTGCATATAAAATGTTTTGTCTATACCACAAGCACGATGTCCTATAACCTTTGATACACACATGTATAGAAAATGACATATATC
Organism: Priestia sp. MDV22-iso46; assembly: GCF_058629175.1. NCBI lineage: Bacteria > Bacillati > Bacillota > Bacilli > Caryophanales > Bacillaceae > Priestia > Priestia sp. MDV22-iso46. The sequence continues at coordinate 13,346 of NZ_JBZVWT010000013.1, read as the reverse complement.
GTAGTCCTACTAACACATTGATCATAAAAGAAGCAGCGTTCCGTGTCTTTTTATCTCGGCATGCTGCTTCGTTATTTCTATGAACTTATCTACAACTTTAATCTGCTAGCTATCATTTCTATTTCAATCTGGGCACTTAGAGGTAGGGATACTACGCCTATAGTTGTACGAGCAGGATATGGTGTAGAAAATTGTTGTACATATACCGATACTGGGTCCATTTATAGAAAAACTTCTAGACGTCGCTTAAGAAAGTAGTAATTCACTTAAGTTCACACATATAGCTCTGGTAAAAACACTTTAATCCAAAAAAGCATCCTGAAAGGATGCTTAAAAGTTAGCCTGTAAAGCTTCAATCTTTTTCTTAAGCTTTTGGCTTTCTTGCTCTAATTCAATGATTCTATCTTGAAGTTCTTTATTATCCCAGTTGTTTTCCAGCTCTTCAGATAATTCCATTCGCTTTTTATGGATTTCAATTCGTTGTTTAGCCATCTCTTCTACTTCTTTATTTAATTGGAATTGTTCGTATGGATTCATATGTATTCCTCCTTTATTTTTACTTTCAACATAAACAGGCAATCCCTTTAAAATAAAGTCCAGTGAGTGTTTCCCACAAACATAGTGACGGCCCCGAACGCACTAGCAATAAAGCTAAAATTCCATACAGTTCGCATCCAAACTACCAAAAATCCATATGTCTTTCTAAAGGCTACTTCACGCATAAAGATGAGATAAAGTACTGTAAACCCATATACACCAAATGCTACCCATTGAAAAGTTTCTTGAATTTGAGGGGCTACTAAGGCAACTGCTACTAAAGCTACGGTGAAAATGAGGTTCACAACCATAAAGAAGCTTACAAAACGCATCCACTTAAACCCTTTCACATACAGTTTACCTGCATCTTGGTCTTCTTGTTTTAATTCTTCCATCATTCATTGCCCCCAGTATTTAGTTTTTTCTATTATAGTACGGGATGTTAGTTTCATTTTTAGATTGCTAGTATTAGTATTTTCAAGCTTAGAAGATTAGCCGCGAGTATTTTGAAGTTTTTGCATTAGAATTTCATATCGTATTTAATTAAAAGCTGTTTACAAATGTAAGCTGTTTTTTGCTGACTACTTAGACTGAAGAATTGCTTCTTTAACATACACTTTGTAGTCAATAATTGCATCCTCCATTATGGGCAGTTCGCTTTCTGAATTGATATATCCAGCTAATGGTTTGGTGCTTGCCTCAAAATAAGGGAGTTCTTCGTCAAGAGAAAACTTAATGCTGTTTTCATCTAGTGATAGCATGCTAACTATGGCGTCAGTACTTATTTCTTCTAAAGATAGTTCCTTTGCTGAAATGATATCTATAGTGCCCACACATGTTAAGTCCACTACTTTAAAGCCTTTATCTAACAGTTCTTTCACTAAATCTTTAGGCATCTAAAATCCTCCTTATCCCTTACTAATTTTCGACATAAAAAGAGGGATTCCTTTAGAATAACGCCCAGGGAGTATTGCACATGAATATACCCTATTGATTGGTTAATAACTAATTATCTCTTTATATTGAGGCATATTCTTATTTACACATGATTATCGACGGTCCCATTATAATATGTATTAAGATTGATTTTACTTAATATAAAAATTAATTACCTTTTTTTAAAAAAATTCTATTTATTATAAAGGGGTAGAATAATAGTGGGGGAAATCATAATATTTTCTCGTTATAGATTTTGTGAAGAAAAGGAAACTCTTGTACTTTGATAAGCTTCCCTTTACTATATACTTTATTTTTTTCTTACCAATACAAAGTATGGTAATCTTATCCTTTGTATTTCTTTTTCAAGGCTACCGATAAAGTCCTTATGTAAGTTAAGCTTAATTGTCTTTTTATAAGAACTGAGTAAATTTTGATCGTTCAGTTTTTCATTGACTCATCCTCTCCTATAATGAAAATGCTTTTTAGCTATTACCTTAACCTCACGATGTCTCACCCTTACCTTACAAGGCTAAACAGTTGTGTTTTTTTCAACTAAATATGACTATATAGCTACTTCACTATGTTACATTAGTGTAAAAAAAGGGTATTAGTGGGAATAAGTATCCTTATCATAAACTCCTTTAGTTGCTTTATTTACTAATGAAAGAAGAGGAGAAGCTAATGATCATTGTAGAAAAGGTCATTTATCTTACAAAGAAGTATACGATTATTCATATATACACGAATAGGTACTGTGAAATTGGAGATGGCCAGAATGACTATAAGATTTTGTTAGTAAAGCTCTCTGAACTAAAGTAAATTGACATGTGAAGTTTATTGTTATGTGATAGGATTCAACACTAATCATAGAGTATAAAGCATGCCGAAATATGTCATAAGTACTCTGCTTTACAAAAGATAGAAGTATTTTATATAAAAGGAGGACAAGCCTTGAACTATATAAAACAAGAAGATTTACATTTTATTGGAACTAAAATTTTACAACGAAAAGAAGAATTAGCTGAAAATAAAAGACAAGACCTTGCAGAGGCTCATAACATCCATGTAGAATTAACTAATTTTCGAATTGACCTCCTTACGACTTATGCCGATTCTATTTTAATGGAAAAAGGTATAGCTATTGATAACATAAAACAATGGGGGGAAAATACGGCCAATTTATTAGTAGGTAATCAGCTGCCCTTAAACATAGCCCTAGAGGAGATTAGCTATTATCGGGATGTAATCGGAGAGATTATAAAAGAAGAAGCAAAGAACAAAAAATTCTCTCTTGATGCCTTTTACGAAATTATTTCTCACTTTAATACCATTGTAGATGACGCCATTCAATCTGTAATTAGATCGTACGTAAAAGATTACACGAAAAAAATAAAGTATGCTCAATATGCGATTGATGAATTATCTGTTCCTGTTGTCCGTATGACCGAAGAAATAGGGATTCTTCCTTTAGTAGGCGATCTAGATACCAAAAGAGCACAATACTTAATGGAAAATGCATTGGACAAAGGGAAACAATACAAATTAAAATGGCTTATCATTGACCTATCAGCTGTACCTATTATTGATACCATGGTAGCAGATGAACTTTTCAAAATAATAGCAGCGCTAAAACTTTTAGGAATTTACGTAATCATTAGTGGATTACGTCCAGAAATTGCTCAGACTATGGTTAATTTAGGAATAAACCTTGAAGAAATTAAAAGTTTTTCCAGTTTACATCAAGCTGTTCAGTATGCTAATTCATCTATAAGATCTTTAACATAAATACTTTTCTATATTTGAGCAAACTATATAAAGCGCCGCAAAACATTAGTTAATGACTACCATCCAATAAACGAAAAAAACTACTGATCAAGAAACCGCACCCCAATTGTTAGACAAAGACTAATAATTAGCTGCCTAGATAAAGTGCCTAACTTTTTGGGTTCAGTTCAACGGGAGCAGTGGTTTTCTGTTTTTAAGCTGTATACTCCATACATTTTCAGTTACCCTAATGTTGCTTATCGGTACTATCGCAAAACAACCCTAGAGTTATAACTCTAGGGCTATCTAAGTAACTATTGCTAAGATAAAATAAACTTTATTTATTTTTTTAACAACGCTTCTAATTTCATAAACTCATTTTCATTTCTGTGTGTAGGGTAAACTTCTCTATTCCTTCTACATCTGGTGGAGTTCGAGATATTCTTTTAATGTTTGCTGTAATGTCCCTTTTGCTTCTGCCTTGTCCTCAAAAGAGATTCCCGAGTGAATCATTGTCCGCACCAGGTCAGCACGTAAACCTGTAAGAATAGCCTTACATCCCATCATTGAAATGCCAGTTAATATTTTTTGAAAATGGTCAATAACATGCATCTCCATGTTGGCAATTCCAGAAAGGTCTATAACTAATGTTTGAATTCTTAAATCTGATATGCCCATCAATACTTTCTCCTCAATCGTTTGGATACGATATGTGTCCACCATTCCGATCAACGGTAATACAGCTACAGATTGGCTAAGTGGTATAATAGGCACCGATAGATGTCCAACTAAGTCCCTCTGGGAGGCAATTAATTCATCTTTGTACTTGGAATAACTAATGAGAAAGGTGTTAAGAAATTGATCAATCCTATCATTAATACGCTTCTCCAAGGCATAAAATTCTTCACGGCTGCTAAATTGGTTATTTATTCGATCATATTGGTAGAGAAAATGCCACAACGTTCGCCTAATGGCCTGTACCCATTCTAGTTTGAAGGCAAGAGTTAAGGAGTGCTCCGCCCAGGCTACCCCTTCTTGCTGAGCGAAAGCAATGAGTTGTTCTTCCTTTTGTTCTACGACATATAGAGCTAACTTTTGAGCATTTTTTAAAAGATCAATATTTCCAGTTTCTAAAATGTCATTAATCTTAGTGGCTACATTAACAGCCTCTGATAAGAGTTTATCCTGAAAATTCTGTTTGTTATCTCTGATAAAATCAGTCATTTTCTCTCTTGGATTATAAATAATCTCCATTTTAAATTCTCCCCCTTATTTTTTTGATTATAGTTAGCTTTAAATAATCAATACCTCAAAGTAAAATGTCATTTTTTCATTGTCTATAAAGAAAAGTCTTCCTTGTACGATCCCCAATAGATATGGCTTTAGATAAGAAATGCTAATACTTTTATAACCAATTGGTAAATCTTGAACATGCCCATGGTAGTGACACTTCTTTCACCATGATAAAGGGTCAATGGAGGTTATTTTTACTGGCTGATATCCATTCAGATAGTTCATCAAAAATGTTCTGCACTTGTTCTTTATTTAACGTGTTAACATTCTCCCATGCACTAGAAATATAAATCTCTAGATGATCAGGATAGGAAATGGATTCATTAATAAGGGCTTTATAAAATAAAGGATTACCGCCTTTATCTACTTCACCCTTACATCTATAGTTTTCAAACGTCCAACCCCCTTTTGTTTTTTTAAACTGATAAAGGTCCTTAAGTCCCCACCTAGGGCTGTAAATTCGCATTTTGAATCTAGATGCACTACTCAACTTCAGATACCTCCTACCTCCTCAAAAATATCATTTTTAAATAAGACTCTTTTTATTTTTACCCTCAAAAGATGTATTTTACATCCATCTTTTTTACCATATATATGGAGAATCGGTAACTATGCTGCATTCGTTATATAGCACCTAATCCCAATACAACATTACATTTTTTTGTTTTTTTACAAATTTATTTCAATTATTGGAGTTAATAACTTATAAACATACCCTATGTTAAAATGGATTAAACTTTAATTAGTAATATTTCTTTAAATAGTGAGAAAGGGGTTTACTGATACATGACAATAATAAAAATTAAAGAAATGTTAGAAACATTATTACGATATGAAGATAGTGAAATCACTCATACCTTTTGTAGTGGAAATCATACCTTCTCTCTCAGTTATTCTAAAGAACTAAAGCATTTTCAAGTGAAGAATATTGAAACGGGCCATATTGAACATTTTCCGGATGTAGAGACTACATCTTTAGCTTTGTATAGAATAATAAGTATTGTGGAAAAAGAAGTCACTGAGTGATAATTCATTTTAAAGTTTACATAACAGCAATTATCGGCAATAACATGCTAAAAAGTCCTTTTTACTTAATGTAAATCTATCGTCTTTTTCTAGGGCTTAAAATTAATGTGATTCCTGTTCGTTCTTCATTATCGATTGAAATATTTCTAAACCCAGGAACACAAACCAAATCAACACCACTGGGAGCTACGAATCCCCTTGCAATCGCAACGGCTTTAATCGCTTGATTTAAAGCGCCGGCTCCCATTACTTGAATTTCTACATTACCTCTTTCTCTAAATACAGCTGTAATTGCACCTGCAACTAAATTTGGATTTGATATTGATGATACTCTTAATATAGTATCCATATAAAGTGCTCCTCCTGTTATTTAATCGATTTATTTGATCATTGGAACGAATGTAATTGACGTAGCTTTAAATCATATTCATATCCCGATTAAACTGAACTATTAAACCGATTCCTAAATGGGTGCCTCAATTAAAGGATTTAAGACATACACCTCTTAACTTTTGTTTATTTCCCGACCATTCCCGTGATAAATGGAGTAAGATCACTCAACTTTGTTTTATCTCTAAGAACCTTCAAAAAAACATTAGAGACATGTTCAGGTATAGGTGTTTGACTATCTACAGTTGCTGTCAAAAAATAATATAAAAATTCAAAATGATTTCCTCTTTTCATTGCATCACTCAAATAATGAGCATAAAGATTATTATTTAATAGCTTCCTCTTTACGACTGTTCCAAAATCATACAATTCATTAACAGCTGTATTCACAAGGTATTCCTCCTTCTAAAATTCAGACAGTTAAAAACCGGATACCACATAGTTACTATAAACTGAACGAGAAAACTTTTTAACTGCGTGTAGAAAAAAACACTCTACTTTCTATAATGAAAATGCTACGTAATATTGCAGGTGGAGGCTGTTACATAAGTGTATTATATTAGAAAATGGGAACTTGTATGGATACGCATAGAAGATAGTGGGGGAAGAGAAAAATTATCCCTGTAGCAAAGGGTTGTTAATCCCATGGGCAATTTAATTAGCTTTATTTGATGATTTTTGCACTAATAACATATTAAGATGACTAAAAAGAAATCATTAATAAACTAATAATTAGACTTTCTCCTTACCAGCTTTAAAGAAAATTAGGAGGTTTTATTTTATATATATTCTTTTTTAAACTAAATTCCCCTGCTCTATTTCTTCTAGTAAATCTTTAATCTGTTTACATAAATTAATCCTCAAATTTAACATTACGTTTTCTTTTGACATCAAATTAGCTCCCTATAAAAAGATTTATAACAGCAATAAACGACCTATTCATCCGATTAGAATCATAAGGTCGCCTACATTATTTTCATTTTCATTTTTTATCCTTCCAAGATTTACATACGGAAATTCATATATTGTTTGGTATGATAAATTCTGCATAAGTATACTTAGATGAAAAGTATAACTATAATTTTTATAGATTTATTTATCTATTTACTTCAATTACACGTTTCTGTTTTAGTGGGTGCTTTTGATATGCCATTATTTCTGATCATCATAATTTGAAAGAAAGTATTTAAGCGTGTGAATTTCTCCTGAATCTAGAAGATCCTCTTTCATTTTCATAACTCGAAGTTTTATTGTGTCACCCATTACCGGGAAATTCATCATATCAAACCTATCTCCTAAACCTAATGGAATATTTTCCCCATGCATGCTTCCTTCGTTAAAAAATTCAGAGGCTGGACCTTCCATTAATAAATTTCCATCTAAGTAAAACTCTACTTTTTCTTTTCCTGTGATTTTAGCCATAGCTTCCACCTCCTTTTCCATAAGTTACTTGCACTTAATATTTTATATTATTCTGGATACTATCGATACCTATTTCCTATATTGGTTTAAAGATAAGTTGGATAAGATTGCAGGAAGTACAAATTGAATACCGAATTATCCTTAACAAATAGATTTCTTCTTACATCCAAAAGTTTTTTGTATGTTAACGAGCATGTATAATACCTATACTGTTGAAAAGGAGATGAGTGTTAGTTGTATTCTAGGAGGGTAACGAAGTATAACCCCTTAAAAAGAGATAATAATGGTTACTTTCTCAATGATGAATGGACTTGTTTTTCTGAAGTAGGAGTAAAGATAAATATGGATGAGTATTTGAAAGTGGAAAAAAATTATATTAATGCGGTTGTAACATTCATGAATGAAATGAATATTAACAAACTTTATATAAAAGGGTTAGAACAATGGTCTGAAGATATAGAAGCTCAAAATGCAACTGAATTTATATCAAAATTATGGATAGGACAATGGATAAGTATTCAAGAAGTAAAAGAGCTAGTAAAGCTAACATTACGAAATGCAGTGTGGTGTAAATTAGAGTTAGGAAACCAGTTCTTTGTCCATTTTGGCTATGATTATTATATGTACATAGGAACCTCTCACAAATGTTCTAATGCTTTAGAAAAAGTAGTTTTAACAGGTTTACATGTTGAAATGGTTGATTCTCCGTATCTATAACTTTGAAAAATAAATTTCTCAAATGTGTGTTATGTAAAGAATATTAGTTAATTAGCAGGGTTTGTAATTATTTCCTTGTAATAGTAAGAGTAGAAAAGATGATGGAGTAATATTTTACACATGACAAACACACCGGCTAAGTCGATGTCAAATTAGCTAAGAATAATTAGATAGTACTGAACTAGATTATAGGAGGAAGAAAATAGTATGACAAACACCATTGAAACAGTAGAACAGTATATGGATCAAGTAGTGCCAGACAATCGAAAGCATGATTTGATCCAACTTCGCAACTTAATTATTCAAATAGTACCTAATGCTATAGAGTCAATTAAATATGGAATGCCTTATTATGAACTAAACGGTTCACTATGTGCATTTGCTTCTCAAAAAAATTATATGAGTCTGTACTTTCTAAATACTCCTATTCTGCAAAAGAATATAGATTCTTTAAGAGACCTAAATGTCGGAAAAGGATGTATTCGATTCAGAAATATTGATCAGCTTTCGATAACTGTCATTCAGAAAATCTTAGAAGAATCAGTGGAAGATAACTTGGCTCGTTATAATGATCATTGCTAAATGCAATATTATTGGATTAATATCATGATAAGGAAAAAGGTATAGTGATAGTATTACTCCTAATCACCTACCGATAATTCGTGTTCGTAACTGAATAGCAGGGTTATATTAAGTGAATGCAACAAGAAAATCGTAAGCCATACAAGGTTGAAAAGAGAAAAAACAGCAGGCTTGTTAGACAGCCTGCTGCAGAAGACAAAATGGTTTTAAGGTATTGGTATTAAACTAACTTTAAGAGTCTGCTCTATTTAAGAAGCGCATATCTTATGGTATTCATTCTTAGCTCTGCGTTCACTCAGTTTAATGAAGTCCTGTCTCAACTCCAATTATACTTCCTATCATATTTGGATTTTTCACTAAATTCACCAATTTCAACCAGTAACTTTCATTTTTCGTAACCGGTCTAATCGTTTTTGAATGCCCCTAGTAGAACGTCCCATTAATTCGCCTATTTCTTTTTGAGTACGGCCTTCTCCGTAAAACATGTGCCTTAGGCGAGCATCTTCCTCATCGTTCCAGTTTTTGTTTTCATTCCTAGGACGAGTAAGATAATCAATGTCCCTTTGTTTATCTACCCAATCTGGCTCTGGAACAAGAGCGTTCTTTGGCACTTTATAAAAATTAATAAGCCCTCTATTCTGTTCAACCCATCCCCAAAAAATCAGTACGTCAATCAACATAAATTCACGCGTTTTCGCTACCATCTTTTTATAGGGCATTTTGTTATTCTTAATCCAGTTGTAAACAGTATGAACATCAACTTGAAGACACTCGGCTAATTCGTAGACTGTAATGTTTGTTGTATTTGCTTTTGCTCCATATACACCCAAACGATTTAACCTAGACTCTAAGGCTTTTACAGTTCTTTGTAAACTTTCTGATATATGTTTAAGAGGTGCGGAGCCGTAGTAATTTAATAGGTACTCATCTTCTTCATCCGTCCATCTACGAACTTTTTCTTTCCATTCAAGATTTAATACTTTGATACGTGTAACAACAGAACTGGCTACTTTCCCTAAATGTTCGCCTATTTCACGATTACTCATGGTATCGATGTTTTCTTTAAGAAAAGTATCTTGATTCTCCGTCCAGTTTTTGCGTAACCGTGTTTCTTCGGTCCGAAGTTTTAATCTACTAATACGTTTATTAACAGATTCTTTACTCCGATTTAAATGTTCGCCAATGTTTTGTAACGTCATTCGTCCATATTGTACTGTAACGAATAAATCTTCTTCGTCCGTCCAGATTCTCTGACTCTTACTCAACGTTATCTCACCCCTTTTCATCTAAAAAATAAAGAAGTCAATAAAAAAGGCGTTAGTGTGTGTACTATCCCCCTTGATGTTCTTAATCATTTTATGGTCTAACTATGTTGTCCTCTTAAATTATCCAAATTATAGATCTTGGTATTTGGTATATTTAATAATCTGTAATATTTCTACCTAAATAAGTCCTACTTTGTCATACTAATTATACACCCTTTTTAAGTAGTAGTATCGGTATGACAAAGAGAGGAATAACCTTTTCAAAAAAATTCGGTAACAAACTCAGATAAACCTCAACTGATATATTTTACTGAATAAAAAAGTATTTTTTTCCCATTGAAAGAATTATCAGTTTCATTTTCTATTATGAATATTTGATGAATGCTATATTTAAGTGTTGATTTTTTGTGCATAACACCATTGAATCCCTAATCCCTCTTTGCTCTTAAATTTGTTTTGTTAGAATTTGGTCAATTAAACCATACTCTTTTGCAGAATCGGCATTTAGAAAATAATCACGATTTGTATCTCTTTCAATTTCTTTTATTGTTCTTCCTGTATGATAAGCCAGTAACTTATTTAGTCGATTCCTCATACTTAAGATTCTTTTAGCACTAATATCAATGTCAGATGCTTGCCCCTTAGCCCCGCCTAATGGTTGATGAATCATAATTTCACTATTGGGAAGGGAAAATCGTTTTCCTTTTTTACCACCTGCAAGTAAAAAAGCCCCCATTGATGCAGCTATTCCAATGCATAATGTACTTACATCAGGACGAACTTGTTGCATGGTATCGTAAATTCCCAAGCCATCTGTGATGGATCCTCCTGGTGAGTTAATGTAAATAATAATGTCCTTTTTGTCATCCTCTGCTTGCAGGAACAATAATTGTGCAATGATACTACATGCAGTTTCGCCATTAATTTCTCCACTTATCCAGATAATACGCTCTTGTAATAATCGTGAATAAATATCATAAGCTCGTTCACCTGTTCGTGTTTGCTCAATTACATATGGGACAAAGTTCATTTGATTTCCTCCATCTTCAAGAATTCAGTTATTTTTATGTGCAATTTGGTTTACGATGATAGCCATTTCATAATCAACCATAATTAATATATGCTTATCTTTTAATTTTAAGGATCTTTAAAATTTAGTTCTTCCTAATAAAACAGTCCCAAAAGTTACACCTTTTTAGATAATGAAAAAATGATTCAAAAAACGTCTATTTAAATGAAAAATATACTTTTACGGACAAAATATTTAAATCTATTATACGATGTGAAAGTCATTATTATCGTTAACAAAATAAAAAGCAACCTCGGCATTGGCAAGCGAGGTTGCTTTTAATAGGGTTCACACGTAGGTGAATATGAAAGAAATAACTGCAAATAAACAATAGCACATTTTTGCTGCAGATACTATATTTTTCCGTATAAGCATATGTATAAAAGGTGTACTTTTTATACGTTCTTGTTTCTTTCAACTATCCAAAGAACGTAGTCATGTCAACGATGCATAAAAAGTTTCATGATTCGGGTAAAGAATCCTTGGTGGAAGCCTACCGCCCCAAGGGTTCTTTTGCGATTTTATCAATTTTTTTAGTGCAACTGGATCAACATATCGAATTATAATTTCCATTTTATCTGACCTCTCTTTTGTAGTAGTGCTCTTTCCCCTAAAAAGAGAGAAGAGCATAAGGGGTTTTTGCCCCCACCATAGGTGTGGGGCTAGGCAGAGCCTAGCGAAACCGTGGGTACAAGAAAACCTGTTGAATGTGAACCTACTGTTGACGTAAACTCCTTCACGTGAACCTACTGTGAACGTGAAAATTGAGCATGTGAACCTACTGTGAACCTCAAAAAAACACATGTGAACCTACTGTTAACATGTGTTTTTTCACTTCATGGCTAAATCTTGTTGCTTTTCATTCAATTTTTGAAGCTTTTCTTGTAAACTTTTTTGTTCATCTTTATAGAGCTGAATGCTTTCATCACTCGACTGAATGGCATCCTTTTTCATCGCAATTTTGATTCGGTATCGGCTTTTTCCTCGTCCACTTGATACTTCATATCACGTTGTAATTCATTCATTTCTTGTTGAGTCTGACGTTTATGTTTGGCTTCTACCGTGATTGCTTTTTCATAGTTTTTCATTTTCTTTTTGACAAACTGTTTTTCTAAATCATTCACCAAAAGCGCATATTCTTGTTTGCTTTTTGTTCCTTTTCCTTCTTCACTTTTCGTTTTTCTTTGGTCAGAATAGAGCGTTGTAATTAATGCATGAGCGTCTATTTCTTCTGTTGAATCTGTTTCTGAATCACTCGTTACATCATCCACGTTTACCGTTTCTTTTTCTTCATTTTCTTGATACAGATCAAAGGCAAGGGCTTCCCAATTTGGAGATAAATCGCTGATTCTTACCACATAATAGCCATCATCTTCATACAATAAATGAACAGGTAATTTGATGCTTGGATTCGCTTTTTCTTGTGCAACAAAGCTTACTTCTTCTTCATCTGTTTGATCCATTTTGATAACCATATCCAGTGAGGCATTAGACGGATGATACACACGATTTTCAATCGTTACGGTTCCTGTTATGTTGGAAGAAACCGCCTCATAGGTATTCGTATGATACAACGGATCTTCTGTTTTCAAGTAAAATTTTGATGTAAGTAAGGATAAAAAACCGATAAAGAAAAAGATTAAAACGGCTGTATACTTCCATGATCGATTGCGATTTAAATTAAACCTGTAGTCTTCCAGTTGCTTTTTAAATGCCACTTCTGCCACCTCATTTCATGATTTCTGTTTTCAATTCTTCGATACTATAGACCACCCATTTGTTCGCTTCTTTTCGCAAAGAAACCTTAATAATGTCATGCGTTTGATCGTCGACATTTTCATCCTTCTAAGAGTTAAAGAAATATTAAAATCCCAATTAACCTCACATCCAAAAATCACCTACTATAGATTTATAGTTAGTTTCTTCGACTTTAGTTAAACTTAAGTTGAATATGATATCTACTAAATATAGTTTTTTAATCACACACCCCTTTTAGTTCAACCTAAATCAAACCTAACAGCAATTAAATACAGAATCACAGTCAGATTTTCAGCTTTAGTCAAACTCAAGTTAAACTTAACAGTTACTTACTACAGATTTATAGTTAGATTCCATCTCTTTAGTCTATCCCATTCCGAACTTAACAGTTACTTACTACAGATTTATAGTTAGATTCCATCTCTTTAGTCTATCCCACTCCAAACTTAACAGTTACTTACTACAGATTTATAGTTAGATTCCATCTCTTTAGTCTATCCCATTCCGAACTTAACAGTTACTTACTACAGATTTATAGTTAGATTCCATCTCTTTAGTCTATCCCACTCCAAACTTAACAGTTA
>NZ_JBZVWT010000012.1:0-84977 GCF_058629175.1 Priestia sp. MDV22-iso46 | reverse complement strand
CAGCAGAAGCTGTTCCAACTACCTGTATCTCCACAACCTGGTGTACATAAAGATACACTTGTAATTTGTGGATCTACATCACTTGAAGCAGTTGTTACTTGTACATCTAAATCAAAAAGGTTTTTTACGTTATTCATTTTTCATTCCCCCAGAAAGTTTTTATTAAGAATTACATCTTTTTCATTTCCTTCTTATAAAGCTCTATTACTAATTAACAGCAGAAGCTGTTCCAACTACCTGTATCTCCACAACCTGGTGTACATAAAGATACACTTGTAATTTGTGGATCTACATCACTTGAAGCAGTTGTTACTTGTACATCTAAATCAAAAAGGTTTTTTACGTTATTCATTTTTCATTCCCCCAGAAAGTTTTTATTAAGAATTACATCTTTTCCATTTCCTTCTTATAAAGCTCTATTACTAATTAACAGCAGAAGCTGTTCCAGCTACCTGTATCTCCACAACCTGGTGTACATAAAGATACACTTGTAATTTGTGGATCTACATCACTTGAAGCAGTTGTTACTTGTACATCTAAATCAAAAAGGTTTTTTACATTATTCATTTTTCATTCCCCCAGAAAGTTTTTATTAAGACGCTATGTCTTATACATTTAATTTACCAGACGCTTTTTTATAAAGAATCCGTATATACCGCAATAAGATTTTGTAAATTTCCGCATATGCAAAAAAATACATAAAAGTATAGTATTGAAAAATAAATAGTTCTAATGTACATTTTTACTTATAGTAGTTTAATAACCATTTTCTAGAAAGAGGGTTTTTCTTATGACTAAAACACTATGGAATTTTTTAATGGAGATGAAAAAAAATAATCTTACCTTTGAAAATTATGAGTTATGTCCATCTTTGAATGCCCTGTCACCTGAAGAAAAAGTTGTATTAAATGAATATGCAAGAAGTTTAGTTTTAGAAAACGAGGTTGGAAATGAATGGGTTTAGAAGCGATTTAATTGATCATATTAACCAGCATCTTTCTAGCTATAAGCAAAGTGGAAGAGCAGAAGTAGACCTTCTTGCTCTAAAGCACCTCTCTAAAAGAGGAAAATTATTAAACCAAGAACTTTCAGGATTCTCATGGGGAGAACTATACCTTACTCTCTCTTATTTTTTAAAAAGAAGAAAAATGACAGAAGAAGATTTTGAAAAAGCTTTTGGTATTGAATGTATATTCTTATCTGCCGACATAGTAGATGATATATGTGATCTTGATGATCCGAATCTTCCAACCTTTCAAAATGAAGATCGATATCTTATACTCATTTCTCAATATCTACTGGCAAAAGGCTTCTTCTATCTCAGACCTGTATCAGACTCTTATGAAGACAATTGCCTCTTTAGCCTCATAATGGATTCAGGATGTGGAGAATGGAAAGACCTCCACTTTCGTTTCTCTATAAATAAAAGAGTTATACCTACTGAAGAGGAGTATTTTAAACTGATTAAACAAAAATCCGGTAAATTAACAGAGATAATTTCTCAAGCTATCGATCCTTCACAACTTATATTAAAAAAAATCACTTATTATATAGGCATAGCTGGACAATTGAGAAATGATGCTGCAGACGTGCTAAATGACAAAAAAAGTGATCTTCGAGATTTAAAAGCGTATCTGCCTTTTTTAAAAGCTTATGAGTACAGTTGTGAAGTACAAGATGAATTCTTTCATAAGTTAAAAGATGAAGAAATCATGACCTCTCCTTTAAAAAGACAGTTGATAAGAGAATACATAGAACAATCTGGCTCTATCGATTATTGTCATATCTTATCCAGGTTTTACTATATGAGGGCATTTAAGCTTTTAGAGGAACATTTTAAGCTTTCAAAGAAAGAAATGAACTACTTCAAATCTTTATTTCTACAAAGGAGTCAACAGCATGAACAAGCATAATTTATTAATTTGTTTGCCTTTAGGCACTTTGTACATCATCATTTTTATGGCGAATGGTTATTATTTATATCTAAGCGATTTTAGAAGATTTGTGGATTCGGCAACTTTAAATTCTTTTTATGTAACAAGTGTTATTAGTTTGATATTTTTTAGCATCGGATTATTTAGCTTTTTTAAGAAACAAAAATCCATCGTGATAAAAAATTTCTTCTTATTAACATCTGTCTCTGGTATTGCTATTTCTACTTCTGTTTTGTCCAGTCAGGATATACCAGTTTTTAAAACTATAGAGATCATTAGTGTATTTATGCTCTCTTACCTATTACTAAGTTTCTTCGCCCACTTCCCAGTTTCGACTAAACCTAATTATGTGAAAATTATAATTTTTTCATCATTACTTTTCTCAACCCTGTCATCTGTAGTGTACTTAATTTGCAATTACCTTGGTTATGTAGAGCATTCTAAATTTTTTTACATATACAGAGTTTTATTAATCGGTAACTTGTTCTTTAGTATTGTGGGCTGTATTTTTCTTATCTCTTTACATCTAAAAACTAATTCATTAAAAGTAAGAAATCAGTTATATATCTTGATCTTTGGAATTGTTTTTAGCTTTGGTCCACTTTTTTTATTCAATTTAATACCTGGAATGATTTTTGGAGAATCTCAAATACCTTTTGTCTATTGTTTACCCAGCATTATAGTCTTCCCACTGACAACTTCTTACTTATTAGTAAAGCATGAAATTATTGAAGTTGAATTGGAAATTTCTAAGTGGATTAATATATTGATTTATTACATACTTAACTTTTTGCTTTTTAGTATTTTAATTAAACAATTTATGCACCTTTCTAATAGAGAATTATTTGTCATATGTAGCGTTGGCCTTTTATCTGCATGGGCATCTATTTTCCTTTATAAAATAGGTATTAACACTTTTATACAAAAGAAGACAAAAAATAGAGAGAACACGGACCTGAATGAAATTGAACTTTTCCAAACATTGTCTAAAGAAAAACATGCTAAAAATCTTGCGAAAATTATAGGAAAAGTCATTCATCAGAAGTTCGATATCAATGGTTTATGTATTGTGTGGAATTCTAATAATATATATCATTCATTACATGAGACGGGCATTTTTCAAACCATGAATCAATTTAACTTTCTTAATGAAATAAACAAACTTGAAAAAGATATACTTCTTGTTGAAGATCAAACCCCTAGCATACATATGCATTTTGAAAAATATCACTTAATCTGTTTTCCAATCGCAATAAACCAATTAGTTCAAGGTGTTATTGTTATAGGTGAAAAAAACAACCATACTCTCTTCCAAGGGAAAGAGTTCATTGAGCTTAAAGAACTAATATGTGAATCAGCAGATATACTTTCAAGTGCAGCTATTCTCAATATTAATGACAAACAAATACGTCGAACAAAGACAAGAGTTCAGAACTGGAACCAATTTAATCACCAAGTCATTCAGTCTCTAGAAAAAGAGAGGAAAAGATTGTCCATTTTCTTACACGATGAAATCCTTCAAAGTCTTATTTTGCAATTGAATGAAGTTAGAATAATGCAAACAAAAAGGAATTTCTCAGTAACATTACTAGACGAAATGGATGATCAGCTTGAAGGAATGATTTATAACATTCGAAAGATGTGTCATGACCTCCACCCTATCATCGTGGAGGATTTGGGTCTAGAGCCAAGTTTACAGTCTTTAAAACGAGAATTTGAACTAAATTATAGTATCTTAATTCATGTTCAATTTAATTGTGAGTTCAAAATCATTTCTAAAAATCATGAAATACAAGTTTATCGAATAATAAAAGAGCTGTTAAATAATGCTGTTAAACATTCAAAAGGTAAAAACATTAAGGTTCTTATTTTAGAAGAGAATGGTTTCTACCAGTGCAGCGTAAAAGATGATGGCATAGGATTTGATGTCCCAGACAATTTCTTTGATTTTAGTAAAGGTAACCACCTTGGTTTACTAACTATTCATCGTCAAATTGCTGAATTAAATGGGAGTATGAGAATTTCTTCTGATAAAGGACAAGGTACTTTTGTTACATTTACTATTCCATTGGACTGGGAGGATAAAAATGAGTATACGTACGCTACTAGTGGATGATCATTTACTCGTAATGTTAGGAATCAGAAGATTACTCGAAAGCGAAGAAGACATTGAGATTATAGATACAGTCAGTGATCCCTCGTCTTTAATAGAAGTTGTAGCAACTACATCCCCTGATGTAGTCGTTACAGATGTTCGTATGAAAGAATTTAACGGAATTGAGTTAACAAAAGAACTTTTGTCTAAATTTCCAGAAATAAAAGTTGTCATTTTATCAGGCTATGATCACGAGGAATACTACAATGCAGCATTTAAAGCAGGAGCTAGTGCGTATATTACAAAAGAAAGATCTGCTTTCGATTTAGCAAATGCTATCCGTCAAAGTAATATGGGCTATATACTATTCTCTAAAAACCAGATTAGCACGAAGGACTTTGAAACCCTTACTTCTGCGGAGCAAAAGATACTTCTTTTAATTTCCAAAGATAAGACGAATTATGAAATTAGTATGGATCTTTCAATTAGTAAAAGAACAGTAGAATATCATATTTCTTCTATTATTAGAAAGTTAGATGTAGATTCACGAGTAGGAGCAGTAGTAAAAGGCATTAAAAAAGGGTTGATTGAAGATTTTTAAAATTTAGAAATAGATAAAATAGCAGAAAAAGATATATAAATAAATTCAAAACTAGATATTTCTATATCGTAAGTGTGCACGATGAAAGATTTATCAGATGGAATACAGTTAAAGGTGAGCTTAATGAAGATATAGTAGATGACAATTGCCTTGCCTAACTAAAAGAAGAAGATAAATAATTCATTAGAAAAATAGAAAAAATCCCTGGTGCGTTAGGGGGAGCTTTTCTGTTACACATATCTTATTTAAAGAACAAACTCCTCAAGTCATCTTGAGGAGTTTGTTCCAATTAATAATAATTTATTTATTGATGCCATCTCTTGTCTACATACTTCTTGAAAATTTAGATTTAGTTATTTTTTAACTCTTGTTACACTAAAAAGTTTTTCTCCATAATTAACTTTACTAATACCAACTCTTGCAAGTCCACCCACAATAGCAGGAAGGATCCATCCTGACCCTATTTCATACATAGGAAAATATAGAAGGAAATAACTTATTAAAATGTGTAGAACATGCACTTATAAGTCCTACACTGTTTGTTTTATTTAATAATGACAAACGGTGTCTTTTACTTCTTATGGTATACAGACCTATCCTCTACTTACCTTTTAAGAAATTGTTTTATTAAAGACAACCAAACATAAGATTTATAAACATTCAATGTTATTATCTTTTTAAAAATATATATTTAACTGGAAATATAAAAGAAATGTATTCTATACAAAAAAGTAAATATATAAACTTCTTTATAAAAAATAAAGTTTTAATATTTACTCTTTGTGACGACAAATACGCAGTTTTTCTATAACTCTTGTGAGACTAAAAAGGTACACCTATTTAGACAGTTAAAAACCTAATGACAACGCGTCTATTAACTCTCAAAACTAAACCTTTTTAAACCCATAAAAAATAATATACCTTATTATACGTTTTGTCATGGATGGGTACCGTCACATGCCCATCATGTCACTTTGACCTATAAATTGCACTTATTTTAAGTGTTATTTTGCACATTTAACTTTAATACCCGGCTACCTTCACATGAAAAGATTAGTATAATGTATTGAGCTCTCGTTCTTCGTTAGCTTAACGAAGAGGCCTTGATTTTTTCTTGTTTGAGATTATTATTTGCTTTTCGTTTTTAGACAAAATCCAGTCTGCAACCAATCGCTGCTGCTTTTTTCAACCCGTCTTGTCCTCTCTTCATATCTGTCTATGAACGGGGCGGGAAGGCTGCCATAAAGAAAGAACGAAAGCCGCGTTTTCCGCGCAGCTTCCGTCCCGATCTTCCGGATAACTAACTCAAATACCGAGTTCGGATAACCCCCATGTGATGAATTTCGTGTCCTGCAATGCCGTACGCGAGGGCACGCGCCGTAATGCTTGCGTTGTTGGCTGTGCCTTTGCGGGACCACGCCTCCGCCGGTAACCCGCGCAGCAGTGTGATCGTCGATTGCCGTACAGCCCGGTAGTCTTCAGCCAACTGCGCGGTTGACCAGCATCCGAAAGGAGGCATGAACAATTCCTGGTCGAAACCGGACAGAGGCGTCTGGTCCCCTCTTGCGAACCGGAGCAGGCGGTAGGTCATGACGCGTTCTCCGTCTGCGATGTGGCCCACGACTTCTTTCAGTGTCCATTTTCCTTCCGCATACCGATACGCGCCATGGCTTTCGGTCAACGATGCCAGCAGTTCTGTCATTTGCTTTTCCTGGGCGAGCAGAATGTCGATGATGTTGCCATCCGGCACCAACCGGATATACTCTCCGATGGCCCAGGCATATTCTTCTTCTGACGGTCTTTGATTCATGCGTAATCACCTCTCTATGAAGTTATAGAAAATTAAAATGCTCTTTCCAATGCTCTACCGCGATTTTTTTGCGAATTTCGTAATTTCAGCATGTATAATGAATTCGCGAAAGGATAAAACTTTCCTTCCAATAATTGAGTGTAAGCAACCACTTAGTTGGTCGGTGGCCACGCTAAACTTCCCTTTAACTTAATAATAATCATCTCAATTTTTTATAATTTCCATAATAAGTTATTCAATATAATGGCCCGATTGTTGAATATGCACAAAACCCGGTTCTGGTGCAAAGGTTGAAGCTATATAAAAGAGGTTTATAAATTCCTATAGGATTTGTTCTTATGCAGCTATTACGAATAGTTGATGAATGAAACTTATTTGATTTTGGACAGACTTCACCTCTTGATAAACCTGTTTCTTTTTCATCATATGCATGACCTCTATTCCAGAAATAATGGCTTTTGCTGTACGAAACGTTTTTAAGCCTAACATCGTAGAAAGGCGCTTCTTAATAAACCTGTGATCCTGCTCTACAATATTATTTAGATATTTAATTTGTCTTATTTGGATGCCTTCAGGCATCTTTTTTTCCTTTTTTAGCTCCTGGATAGCAATGGGATAAGCAGGATTTTTATCTACTGTAATCGTACGAGGTATCGAAACGTGCGAAAAAGCCAAGGCTTTCTTAAAAAAGCGCTTGGCTGCTTGTTTATTTCTTGCTTTGCTTAGATAAAAATCAATCGTATTTCCCTCCGAATCAACGGCACGATAGAGATACATCCATTGTCCTTTTACTTTTACATAGGTCTCATCAACCCGCCAAGAATCGTTCGTTGGCTTAAGATGGCGTCGTACTCGCTCATTTAATTCAGGACAATATTGATGAACCCAACGCATAATCGTTGTATGAGCAATACATAATCCACGTTCCTCCATCATTTCTACCAAGTCACGAAAACTTAAATTGTACCGTAGGTAACATCTTACATTTAACAAAATAAGATCAGGCTGATAATGTTTCCATTTGAATACATTTTCCTTTTCCATACCGATCACACACCTTTTTAAGAATAATAGTATCAGTATATCCAAGTTTTAGAGATTGCTTATAAGTAAATTGAAGTATTTGCACCAGAACCAGACTTTTTCTATTTTGTTTTCTTTCAAATAATTCTCAATCTCCTTATTTTTTTCTGGATATTTTAACATTTTTTATAAATATATGTCTTTGAAATGGTATAATATAGAGAACGTCAGTTCTGGAGGCTTAGTATGCAAATCAAAAAAGTTTATATTTATGTATTTAACACAATGTCAGATTGGGAGTATGGATATTTAATTGCTGAACTAAATTCAGGAAGATATTTCAGACAAGGTTTAGCCCCTTTAAAAGTAATGACAGTAGGAGTTAATAAAGAAATTATTAAAACAATGGGGGGGCTGAGTATACAGCCGGATATTTCTCTTGATGAGTGCACTCTTTTGGATAAAGATCTTTTAATTCTACCGGGAGGAAATACATGGAGTGAGGAGATTCATCAACCTATATTGAAAAAAGTTGGGGAAGTTTTAGAGCTTGGTACTATTGTAGCTGCAATTTGTGGTGCTACTGATGCCCTTGCAAATAGTGGATACTTAGATTCTAGAAAGCATACGCTTAATAACTTAGAATATACAAAAATGGTCTGTCCCAACTATAAAGGGGAGAAGTTGTATGAGGTTGGACCTGTAGTATCCGATAATAACATGATTACTGCTTCAGGAGTAGCACCTCTAGAATTCGCGAGGAACGTATTAAAAAAATTAGATGTATTCGCATCAAATACATTAGATTCATGGTATAGGTTAAATAAAACTCAGAAGTCCGAATACTTTTTTCAGTTAATGAGCTCAATATAGATCCCTAATTATATACAAGGTGGATTACAATAATTTTCTTTTTTATTTTTGTAGATACCTATAATCCGTTTTATGTTAACTAAAGATGTATATCTTACACACCTTAAAAATACAAAAAAACCTATCTCTTTCCAATCCAAAGAGGTAGGTTTTTTCTGCTCTATTGCTGTAAGGATTTTCGCTGATGCCTCACAGCGGTCTCGTGTAGTTTGCTCAGAACAGAAAGATTCATGTAAAAAAGAAAAACTTAGTGTTTTCTTATATCCAATATCTTAATAACGTTGTTTAAATGCTTTTCTGATTCTTCTAAACGTTTTTGAGTATTTACTAAAGATTTTTGAACAGATAAAACAGAGGGAACTTTGATATTTTTGGCTTCTGTGCATACTAGATGACCTATACTGTCCTGCCATTGGATCGTACATTTGAAATTCATAAATAACTTGTTGCTTGTTTGCAAAATAAGATATTGGGTTACAGGGTAAGAATTTGTAATCTGTGACAACATTAATATTGCTTTATTTCGGTCTTCTTTATAAATAATATTCCATATACTAGAGGTAGATTGAAAATATGAATGAGTTATATTTGAAGAATTTAGAATTGTACCATCTTGCCTAATTTGAAAATAAGGAACAGGAATCCATTTAGCTATATTACTCATATCCATGTTCTAACTCCTTTAAATTAATGAATTTTTTCACTTGGGACAATATGTTTCTAGAGCAGTGACCATGGTAAATTAAGATGTATATAATATACATCTTAATTATCGAAAAAACTACCCTATCTAAAGGTATTCCGAAAATTTTTTTATGTTAACTAAAGTTGTAGACGATATTCATTTCATATGATTAGCTTTTTATAAACAATAAAATATAAACCGCCATGTATATTAATCTATAAATACGGTTAGACTAGTAACGTATTCCCCCTATTCCGTTATAGTTGAAAACCCTTTGCTATTTTATAGCAAAGGGTTCTTTTTTTGCCCTTGATAATACTCATAATGAAATTAGCTCAGGTAGCAAATGTGAATATCATGACATAAGGTTAATGAAAAATGAAAATAGCTGTTCCTATAAAATATGTTGTTAATTTAGATGTATAAGAGATTACTAGTTGGGGGACAATAAAAAATAGAAACTTACATATAGGAGGTAAAACTAGTGAGCGAACATAAAAACATTTTTTCTACGTTTGTTAATGAAAATCAATTTGACTTACATTCATACCTTACTTATTTATTCATCAATGAATGCCAGGAAGGTGTAGTAAACGAATTAGAACAGAAACATATAAACCAATAAATTTATAAATAAAAATGTGAAATGAGAGGGTAAATCATAGTGAATGAAAAAATGGTGTAGACGACTTTATCTTTCTGGGAAGAAGGAATAAGTCGTCTATTATACTTGCCTAATCAGGTACGCATAAAACAAGGCATCAGTAAAAATTCTCCTTCTAGTTCCATAACATATCATAATAAAAAAGCCGAAAAGGTAAGCCTCGGCTTTTTGAATCACGCGGTATCTATATAATGTTGTATATCATTAGTAATGGACCTTAATCTTCCCAAACTTCATTCATTAAATCTTCAATTTCTTTTGCCAGTTTTTTTGTTTCAGTTTTATCAATCTTCACTTTATCCCCTGTAATATAAACGACATCTCCAACTTGTGTTTCTTTGGGGAAAATACTCTTAGGGTAATCCTTTGTCGTTCCTTCAATTTCAACAACAGCAAAGCCCTCTTCAAATCGATCAATAATACCTTTTATCTTTTTCATAATTACCTCGATTTTTTAACAGAATAAGATGTTCCATCACCTGTGATAATAATTGTACCACTTTGGTCTGTTCGTAGAATACTTGCTTTAGAGTTTTTTAGTAAGTTCACAACTTGAGAAGTAGCATGTGAATGAAGAAAGAGATCTTATTTGAATCGTATGTCTTGCTGTTTGATATTGAAATAACAATTGTCAGTATAATAGAAAAAGAAATGACCACACATTATGGACATTGATGGCGACAAATTTTTTTCGCTGAAGGTGGAACTCAACTCTGCGATAATCTCCCCTTATTATTCCGATTAAATCTTCTTCAAGATATCTTCACTGATCATGAATTACGCGACCTATTTATATTAGTAAATATAAAAAACACTTTGAATCAACAATCAACTATTTCTCAGGATGATTTTGACCACCTTAAGTATTTCTCTCACCAACTAAACAAAAAGAAATTCCTCTCATTATCTATCTAACTTTATTCGCAGTGAAAAATCTTAAAAACACTTAAGCATAAATAATAAGAAGTAAATAGGAG
This sequence comes from Priestia sp. MDV22-iso46, assembly GCF_058629175.1. Lineage (NCBI taxonomy): Bacteria > Bacillati > Bacillota > Bacilli > Caryophanales > Bacillaceae > Priestia > Priestia sp. MDV22-iso46. The sequence continues at coordinate 74,315 of NZ_JBZVWT010000012.1, read as the reverse complement.
TTATATTTTTAAGAACTTAATGAATATGAAAAGCCTACTTGTAGAAGAACAAGTAGGCTTTTCTGCTACGTTAAAGTCTATAAAACATTTACGTATCATTCCCAAGATAATTATAGCATTTCCTATTTATATTTGTAGAAAATCTTCTACTTTTACATCCTTCTTTAACTTTCGCAATCCTTTATTTATTCTATAGATTGTGGAGTATTTAGGTATGTAGTCTCTATCGTTACAAAGCCTAGATATAGTTGGGCGACTTAACTTTGTTGCCTTTTCGAGTTCTAATTGATTAATATCTTCTTGATTATCTAACCATCTTCCAAATCTTGTTCGCTTCTTTCCTAAGCCTAGAATCATACAGCCATCTCCTTTAAGAAGAAGTATGGACATTATGTAACTTTTTTAATCATTAGAAAAAAAGTTACATATAGGACAAGCAGTAGTTCATATCATAAATTAAGACGTCAGAAAGAGACGTCAACTTAAACTATTAGGAATGGAGCGAATCAAATGACAAAAGAATTAGCAATCTCGCTACTAAGTCGAAAAGACGTCTATTTAACGCTAGAAGGAAAACAGATGTTAGAGGTCATCTTGAAAGAGAAAAACGCGTATGAAGAGAAATAAGAAGTCGAAAAATCAAATTGACACCTATCGACCAACCGTGCGTTACCATTCTATGTATCGTACATATGTAGATAGTCTGTTTCAATCTACAGAATTAGATCGAAATCAAATTATGAGGTGTGCGCTTTTTACTGCGGCGCACAATCCTGTTTTCTTAGCATTAATGAATCAGTATAAAATGAATGACGTCCCTCTCCCCTCCTCTCCATGGCAGCCTTCTTCCCACCAGTTATGGATGGAACAAGAGCCCAACATCGAAGAGAAAGGAGGAGGAGAACATGATGACCTTGAGCGAAAAGGAACGGCTACAAACACTTCTACGATACTTAGAACATCAACAGATGGCCAATCAATGTCAGAAGCAACTATTCAATCCAAACAGCAGCCTTCTACCAGTGAAAAGGCAGCAGGGCCTGCAAGACGTCAGCAACCGATTGAGAGACGAACAAGGACGTTTCCTACCTTACAATTATCAAACAATGGAGGAATCAAACTTGATTTCAGGTAAAGAAGTAGCATTACAACGAAAACTAAAAATAGAACCGATTGAAGGTTCTTATAATAGTTATGCGGTAAATGAAAAGGAAAAGAGGGATTGGAGTGGGAATATCTATTTAGCTTGTGTGGCAGCGATTTTAGCGATCGCCTTTTTTACCTGACGTCTTTTTAGAATAGTGTCGATATTTTGGTCATAAACATATAGCATGAATACAGTTAAGACCGCCTTATAAACTGATACGTAATGGGCGGTCTTTGTTGTAAATATGATTAAAAACTCCTGGGAAGTGGAAAAACAAGTATAAAGATTCATATAAAATATATCTTTTATATCTTATAATATGGATGACACAGGAGGTATGTAGATGGAAAATAGTCCTCGTTTCGCAGAATTAGTCTCTGATTTTGAAAAACGGTTAGGTGGACATTTAAATGCCAAAGAAAAAGAACTACTTGTATGGATATAAAACAGAAAGTAATAAGTATGTTCAATAATCGACATTTATCCTCTTCACCTTTTTAGAAATTTTCTTATATGTAGCGTAGAATTACCTATACACGATAGGTGACAAACAGAAAAAATCCTACACACTGAGGTGTAGGATTTTTAAATCGTCCCGAATATTAGATTAGAAACAGAGGGTATTCGGTATTGCAAACGAAATGAAAGTTTAACTTTCCATATTATTCTATCAAAAGTATCTTTACTATTGAATATGGCAACATTCTCAATTTGCTACCTGTATCTGGAACAATAAAAGGTAATAAGTTACAATTCACCCTATTGTAGATTAAGTATTAATCGACAAATGCTTGTTTATCCTCTATTTCACCTGGTTTTGAATATGTAACATACGTGCCTGCCATCATGTCATGAAGACTTCTTTTATCTTTACGGAAAACCACCATGAATACACTCACAATTAGCGCAATACCTAATGTAAGACCGTAAACAATGCCGGCTACAAGAACTCGTAATAGCATTGCTCCAATTCCAAGTTTCTTTCCATTGACTTTGACAATTCTAACTCCAACAATTCGTTTCCCTATAGTATATCCATACCATAATATAGGTACAGCAACCGCATAGATGAAACCTATGAGTGATGTAATGGGATCTTCACCATCAAAGTCTCCTGTAATAAGAAAGCCAATAAGCCCCAAAGGAATACTTACAATAATGCCATCTAACAGATTTCCTAATAGGCGTATCCAAAATCCTGCTGGTTTTGTTACTTGATCCACTTTATATTTCTTCCCTTCTTGTAAATTAACACTTTATCTATCTAAATAGCTCCTCAAATGATGATAACATGATTGAAGAGGAAGGTAAAAAATATAAAATATTTTAAATTTATCCACTAATAATAAAATACATGTCTCTAGTATTGATATTACTAAAGAGATATTCATAGAAAAGAGATAAAAGATTAATTAGGTTTTTTTAATTGTAAATTTCCCTTATTAAAGATAATAACAGCATTATAAGCTTCATATAAGGCATACAAAGGGTAACAAAAAGCCATAAATACAATCATAGTTGGTACCTTTTCAACAACACGAAAATGGCCGGACATGAAACTTTTAACCGCAATTCCTAGGTAAACCAATAAAGGAATGATAATAACAGCTAATAACAATAACCACGGGGTCATTTTGGTTTCCTTCAGTTTTTCTCGACAATGTGGGCATTTCATTGTAAAAGGACTTGAAAAATCTTCGAAATGCTCAACCGTAATAGGTTTTTGACACCCTGGACAAGGTGTTGATTTTTTCATATAAGCTTCTCCTTTTTGAAATGTAAAAGAGTAGAAATAATAGGGTTATTGAATATATAACATTGCTCTTTTAAAAAAAGCTTTAAATAAGTTTAGAGCTCTCTACTTTGATAGGCTCTACACGTTTCATATAGGTAGCTGCCATCAAATCGTGTAAACTTCGCTTATCCTGGCGGAAAACCACCATAAAAAAGCTAATGATAGCAACTATTCCTCTTGTAAGACCATACATAAGACATGGAATGAAGACATGTAAAACCATAGATCCAAAGCCTACATCTCGTTAAGGTTATAGTTAAATCGCTTATATACCTTGTTTTTATGTTGGTGATTCGTTTTCATAATATTGATGATGACATGTTGCTCACTTTTCCAATGTACATCAACGTCATGAATCATAAAAGGTTGAACTCCTTGAAGCTCTTTATATTGATTAAGAGTGCTTCCAGGTTGTCCGTAGTACATTCTAAGAGAATCAGCCTTTTGTTTTTGCTCATAATCAAAGTAATCAGTGGTTTGTTTATACATCTTTTTTACTTCAACAATGTTTTGTTGATTAGGAGATGTGCTGGTTGTAAGTGAGACGCTACGTATCATGTTTGGTTGCTGTTGGCTTTTATCCAAGAAATGGTTCATCACAAATACAAGAAAAATTACTCCAAAGGATAACATGATCCAAAGCCAATTTTTCATGTCGACACTTCCTCTTTTATGATTGAAAATCAAAATGAGTAGATGATCTCATTACAAAATAGCATTTTCTGCTATTTCGTATTCTTAGATAATAACATACTCAAAAACTCTTGGAAGGTCTCAGCAATCTTTGATGTAACTGGATCACACTCATATGATTCTTCGTAATCTAGAAAATCAACAGACGGATTGTTTTTATCATAGTGAAAGTTCAAACATAAATAATCTCCCCATGCTAGCTTCGCAATTGGAATTAATTCAGATCCAATGAGATCTTCATCATAAAAATTCCGGCCTTGTTCTCCTAAAGAAGTGTCGCAGCAACCAATGTCATACACACCATAAGGATGCTCACTGAAGTTTTTAATAATGCCTAAAAAACGTTCAATTTGACATCTCTTATTGATGATTGTTAATGGTGTAGAATCTATTACTGTACATGCGTTATAGTGTTTCAAGAATTCTTTATAGGCATTGGGCAATTGGATGCGAAAAGAAGCCTCTATTTCTGCAATGTCTTGATCCTATGGTAATGGATAAATGATGCTTTCCTTCACAAATCTCCTTGCAATAGGTCATCTTCAAGGAAATACATTACGACTTTTGATATTCATACATAACTGGAACTTTATCCATTTTAACGGTTTTAGCTACAACATAACGACGGTAACCGTCTTTTAAGACATTCGATCCTTTTTCAATCGTCAATGGCTCATCTAAGCGTCCTGTACGTTTCACAAAATCAATGACCTTTTGTGTTTTTTCAGCGTTTGGACGTGTCTTTAAGAATGCTTCAGGTACGATAATGTCATCAAAGTTCAACAGATCCTGTGTTCCTTTAGGTTGGTTCGGTAGTGTTTTCTTTTTAGGCCCAGCCTTTTTTTCTTCTGTAGGCTCTTGCTTTACTTCCGGCTGAACAGCTTTTGTTTCTTTCTTTTCTTCTTTTGGTGCAGGTTGAGAAGTAGTTACCGGTTTTTCTTCCTGTTTAGTAGCAGCAACTTCTTGTTGCGCTGCAAAAGCCTCTTGTTTGGCCTCTTTTTTATCGTTTGATTCATTGCCTTCTTTGTCTTTCTTATTCGGGAGAACGGTAATCTGGAAGCAGATTACGCCTACTTCACCAGGGCATTCATCAATCGGAATGTCTAATGTTGGTTCTCCTTGAATTAAGATTTTTTCATGCATAATACTTTTTTTCGTGAGACCTGTTTTGTTAAAAGCCTTCTTTGCAACAAATACCGTATACGAAATAAACGTACTCTTCTTCAACCCTTTAGGCGCAGATGGTGACCCTTTTTCACGCATATCAAAGGCAACATAGCGATCGTATTCTCGTAATGGTCCTGTGGCTGATCCGGTTAACGTAATTTTATGTGGCATAATGTTCTCCTCCTGCGTAGATATAGATTTATTTATTACTTAGAACAGTGTTCTAAGTAAACATGTCATAATAATAATTCAGCTTATAAGGGGTTTCTTTACTCTTTGCATTTACTCTTTGCATTTACTCTTATCGTACATATAAACAGAGACTATGCGCATACTTTGAGTATGGACTTGTAGCTCAATGGCAGAGCAGCCAGTCGTATTACACTATACAACTTTGGCGTCTTGCGGGTTCAAATCCTGCCAAGTCCTCGCTATACTTTAACTATTTTTAAACATTAAGAAGCTGGTTCCTTTAATTTAGCATGTTGATGCAATAATTTTTTCTCCTCAGGTGTTAATGCTTGTCCTAAATCTTGTTTCAGTTCCACCATTTCTAATGAACTGTACGTAGAGCAGTGTTCCTGCAGCAAGCATTCCTCTTCTGGTGTAAGCTCTTGTTTTAAGTCTTGCTTTAACTGAATCATTTCAAGCTGTTGTTCTAAAGATATTTCTACTTTTTTTGTACCCTTCTCTTGATCCTGCTCAGCCTTTAACCAATCCGGTAAGATTTCTTTACGGATAATATGTTTTGGTATAAACAATTTTGTTGATGACTCTTCTTTATGTATAACTTCCTCATGAGTTGGATATACTGATGAATAATCCTCGTTTTTATGATTAACCAACTGATAGAATTGGTTTTTAGCAATCTTATAGAGTAATTGGCACATATTATCTAGGGACAAAGGCTTTCCTTTATGATTAGCTTCATGTACATATTTGTCTAATCCAATAATAGATGTATACGCAATTTCATGTACTTGCCCTTTGGTAATATCAATCTCTGTATCTCGTTTGACCGTTTTTGCAGCATTTTGAATGCGAGCATAAAAGTCTTTTAATTGATGACCATACTTACCTGCGTAGACTTGATTGACTTTCTTAGGAACACCTTTGATATAAGTAAATGACTGTGAAGCAGACATTAAATGATTATTTATATGATTTATAGGTAAATCAGGGTTAATAAAGGCATCAGGTGATTTATCGGCCTTTAAGCTTGTTGTATCAACGTTTTCAGCAATTTTAGGATACATCACAGGAAGCGTCACAGGAGTTGTCATTTCTTCTTGTTGGACCGTTTGTATACCTGTTGTATCATGGGCAAAAAAGATTTCTTCGCAAATGTGATTAAAGTTCTTATGGCTTTTAAGAATAAATACATAGCTATCAGGATGAGTACCGGTTGCATCCTCTTTAATGTATCGTGCTACAAGCACAAACGGTGTCGCTTTTAACGAACGTACAAAACGAGAAACCGTACTTTTAGAAACTTTAAATTTCTTCATGAGCGTTTCAGAACGAATGGCTTGGATACCTGTAGCCACTAGGTTATAGATGACATGGTCGAGCATTTCCATTCTTTTTTTAGGAAATTCTTTATGTATGGCTGATTGGTTCTGTTTATAATGAGTACGAATAATTTTTAAAAACTCTTCTTTCTTTTTCCGAAGTGTGGATTTGTTCTTCCATAACCACTTAAACCGTCCGTTGAAGGTGTCTACATCTTTTAAATAGCAGGTCAATATTTTTGTCATTTGTTCATTATCTCCTTTAAGGAACAAAAAAAGACACTGTTTCCCTGGAAAAAGGAAAACAATGTCGTGATTTTGATGAACTAAGCCCTTGAAATAGATAGCTATTTCATATAAAATAAAACCATAAGTTTTATTTTGTAGAAAAACTAATTCTATTAACAAGAGACTTCGACAAGTGTTTTCCCTACTGTTACTAGGGGGAACGGTTTAAGAGTGCTACCAACACGTCTTAAACAGTTGAAGTCTTTTTTCTATTCCGGTCATTTTTGTTAGTTTTATTATAGCGTTAATTAATCTCATAATTCAATAAGAATTAGTAATATATCTCAAAAGATTTAGTTTTACATCTTTTATGAGGTGAAAATCCTATCTATATTTAAATGAATTTATTGTTGAAGGTATTAAGAAAACTCTCTCTGACAACTGCTACAAAAACAATAAAACAGCTTCTAATTACTGGTCAGTAATTAGAAGCTGTTTTATTATTTTGTGAACATTCTTTTCCATATGCTTTTTCCTTGTTCTTTTTGAATTTCGGTCATAGCTGAATGGATAGAATCTAATTTTTTAAGTAATTGATCATTCACTTCTTTTAAACGCTGATTGTCTTGTTCAAGTTTATTCATCTGTTCTTTTATCTCTATAACATCTTTTTTTTCTGCCAAATTTTCAGATGGAAGCGTTAGTTGTTCTTTCTTTTCCATTTTTTTATCCATTTCTTCTATTTTTTTAGCAAGTAATAAAAATGCTTCTTTAAAGGAGTTTTCGTTTGTATCTTCTTCCTCTAAATCCTTGTTAATAATTTTTGTTTGTTCTTCGCTCATTAAATTTGCTTTAATTAATTCTTCACGAATCATTTCATTTGGTGCATGTTTTCCGAATTTCTCTTTTAGTTCAATAATCTTCTCAATTTTTTTATCTTCATCAGTAAATATGTATCTTATTCTTCCAATTCTTTTATGTCGTACTAACCCTACTTCGCACCAGTCCCGTAATTGATGATTTTCTATATTAAATTTTCTAGCAACTTCTGAAATAACCATTGTTTCTTCGCTCATAATTGTACCTCCTTCACAAACGAATTAATCTAACTGAGTTAGTATCCTCTTATATGGAATATTTTTAATAACTTAATTAAGTCTAACTTAATTGGTCCTAACTAATTAAATGCTACTTATTTTGAAGCTTGTCTTTATTATTCTAGCAGATTTTACACTTAACTGAATTAGATTTATTATATTTTACGTTATGTAGTTCAATTAAATTTGAACTGAATCCTTTAAAAAACTATAAATGAATTTATAGTTTTTTAAAATATTACAATAAGTTTAATTAAAATGCAATTAAGTTCAACTAAGTGCAACTTAATTGCATTTTAATTAAACGGCTCTTTAGTGCCCTTTTAATTTAGTTTGACTTATTTTATTATAAGTTCAACTAAATTAGAGTTGTTTGCAACGAGATGATTTTAAGTTAACCTTAAGTTTAACTATTGGATTTAAATCAATAATTTAGAAGCAAAAAAGTTATGTGTTAAGTTATTTTTCTCATTTGATCCTCAATAGATTGAGGAGTTTAATAGCTGAGACTACTGTCGATTCTGTTTAGATAATACACTTCTTCTGTAATATGGTGTGAAAAATATCTATGGAGGCATCATCATAAAAGCAGTCTTTTTGGCTGAAAAGATGCTTTATCTCGTATTTGTGTACATGCTGAGTAAACTCACCACTTATGTATTGTGAACCGAAATCGTTACGAAGAGGTAATCCCTTTCAGGGCTTTTGGGCAGTGTAAGCTTTTTGAAGTGCTTCAATGATCAACTCTGATGTGATTAAACGAGAAAAAAATAGCACACAATTTCTTTAGTGTGAATTTAATGAAGATGTTAAACAGCACCAACCGCCTCATATCATAGGGACATACTTAATTTCAGGCAACCATTGTTTAGAGAGGTTTGATAAATTTTTGAAACGCTAGAATGTATTTTACTTTTTCGTGAATATGACCATAGTCTTTTTTTTGAATATCTAGCTCTTGTTTTAGCCAGAGGTTTTCTAATGAATCTTAGCTAATTCTCTAGGTATTAGAGAGCATTCCTCTGTATTAAAATATGTTAATACATTCACGCAATTATAAATTGTTACTTCTGATCACCATATTCGCTGCTTGATTCTTTAACCAAGTTTCCAACATGATATAAATACATAATCGTTTTCTTAAAGTCATCATTTTATTTTCTGCCTGTCCACTTATGTTCATTTCCCACACCTCCTCTCAAAGATTATTAAAGGGACTCAATTAAATCGTGTCCACGAAATTATAATAAATCCAGTATAGGGCTTTATCCTCTCTATACTCAGGGAATGATCTTTTCTTAAGGAGAGATTTCCCTAATTTTGTCCAATAGTGATAACTAATCCAGACTCAATTGAATCTGGATTAGTTATTTTATTTGAATGAACATTACTTTAGTAGAGTCAGCTTTTATTGGTGCATTTAGTCTGTATATACCTAATTAGAATTAGTTTAAGTTAATTAATTACTAATTGAATGTAAAAGAATATAGACTCGGTAGCTTTTAATCAGACAAGTTAATATGCTGTATTTTAATTAAATTAAACTTCTTTTTTATTGAGTTAATTTTAATTTATTTTAGTCTAAATTAGTGATAATTAACTTGGGTTTTAAAAGAATTAGAGTTAGATTCGTGCAGCAGAAAAAAGAAAATCTAATTGTTTAATTGTATATTAGGATGATCATAAAATTTTAAAAAGTTATTTAGTGAATTAATGAAATGTTTTCAATTTGAAAAGTACATGCCTTTAATTTGTATCAAAAGAATAGAGAAACAGAAACAGGGATATAAAAGATTCACTTTGAGGGTCAAAGCATTCAGCTTCATGAATATAAGCAGAAAACTTTACGTGAAAAGATGAAAAAAATGAATGAAAAGCAACAAGATTTAGCCATGAAGTGAAAAAACACATGTTAACAGTAGGTCAACATGTGTTTTTTTGAGGTTCACAGTAGGTTCACATGGCAGGGTTTAGGTCAACAGTAGGTTAACATTCAACAGGTTTTCTTGTACCCACGGTTTCGCTAGGCTCTGCCTAGCCCCACACCTATGGTGGGGGCAAAAACCCCTTATGCTCTTCTCTCTTTTTAGGGGAAAGAGCATTACTACAAAAGAGAGGTCGGATAAAATGGAAATTAAAATTCGATATGTTGATCCAGTAGTAACGGGAAAAACATGGGATAAAACACCCGTTGGCTTTTTTAAAGTAGTGAACAAGATTAAAAATCGTCCTTATTATATAGGACATATTCCTGACGGCGATTTTCGCAATCCGTTAGGAAAACGTTGGTTAGGGTTAAATGCGAACGGTACGTATGGTGGATACATACGGCATTCACGGCAATAACAATGAAAGCAGCATTGGAAAATACGTGAGCCGAGGTTGCGTGAGAATGCACAATGCAGATATTGAAAAGCTTTATGATAAAATTCAAGTTGGTACACCAGTTGCGATTAAGTATTCTTATAAAAGCTTTGTGGATCTTACGAACGTATACGGATATAAATTCAAAGGCTACAAGATAAAAAATAATTAATATCTGAGCAACATTCTCATGCGCAAATAGCATGGGAATGTTGCTTTTTATGCGAATAAAAGAATCACTCTGCTCGTTTTCTTTTACACCGGTGCATTTAACCCCTTATTATGGAAGTAGAATAAAAATAAGGAGGATCTACCAAGATGAGAGCAAAAACTGAGAAGGCAAACCGGGTGGTCATGTTTAAATCGATTGGTGAGGTTTATGCACATGAAGTTACGGAGGATATCAAGGTTGGTTTTTTTGCTTGTCCTTCTTGCGGAGTGAAAGTGTATTATCAACAAAATCATTTCTTTTCTCGTGACCATGAACGGAGTTGTGAGTACGTCCAAGAACAAATTAGAAGAAAAGCTTAAAGGGAAAGGGATGACATGTTGTGAAGAATCATGTGTATGAAAATGGGCGACTGATCCAAACCAATAAGAAATTTTCTGCATTAAAACAAAAGCAAAAAGAATGGATTACGAATGAATTAAGGCAACGTTATATAAGTGCTATTTATTACCCTTATACTAAATTACGTCCTAAGAAACGAGACCAAATCTTAGATGAGGTATATGACCTTATTCAGAAAAAAGAAATTTGGGTACCTTATGATGAAGTAGAAAAATACTACTTTAGCAAAATCCCTTCATTTATTCGTAAGAATAAATGAAGGAAGAAATGATAACAGGTAGGTCACAAGATGAACAGGGGTTATAACCAGTAGTCTTAGGGTTACATAAATACGATGGAGACTGTTTGTTTTCACGCAAACTGCTAGGATGTAGGAATATTTGGATAATGAAGCATAACTAGTCAAGATAGAGGAGACGAATAGTATGAAATCAACAGGTATTGTACGAAAAGTAGATGAATTAGGACGTATCGTTATTCCAGTGGAGCTTAGAAAGGTGCTGTCTATTAAAGAAAAAGATCCTATAGAAATTTTTGTTGATGGAGACCACATTATTTTGAAGAATTACATCCCCCATAATGAATGCATTATTACAGGTGAAGTAAGTCCACATAATTGTGAATACGCAAAAGGAGTTGTGGTAAGCCCAAGAGGTGCAGAAATTCTCAAGCATGAGATAGAATGTAGATTTGGTAGTAAGGCTTAATTTACATAGAAATTCATACGTTTTTATTTGATTCCTAGATGTGTTGCTTATGTAAACAAGGTAAGAACCTATAGATTTAATATGAGTAAGGTAAACATCATGTAAAACCTCCAGAATGGATTTCTGGAGATTTTATATAAGTGCTCTTTATTTAACAGCTTCTTTAAATTCTTTTCCTGCTTTAAAACCTGGGACCTTTGTTGCTGGAATCGTCATTTCTTCCCCTGTTTGAGGATTACGTCCTGTACGATCTGAACGTTCACGCACTTCGAATGTTCCCAATCCTACCAGTTGAACTTTTTCGCCTTTTGCAAGGGTTGTAGAAATCGTTTCAAATAACGAGTCTACAGCTTTTTTTGCATCTTGTTTTGTTAACTCTGACTTTGAAGCAACTGCCTCAATGAATTCAGCTTTTTTCATATGTAACTACCTCATCTCTTTTTATAGGGTATGTAGATTAAGAATATATCATATGTGTTGAGAAAAGTTCAAACGTATGTTCTTTTTAGGTGGAAGTAGAGGGAAATACATAACAATAAAAAAGAAGAAATGGAAACCCATTTCTTCTTTACATATACGGTTAGCTAGAATGATTACATTATCGGATGTTACTGCTACCAAGTTGTTGTTCTGCCATTTGCACAAGGCGTTTTGTAATCTCTCCACCTACTGATCCGTTTGCACGTGCAGTTGTATCAGGGCCAAGGTTTACACCAAATTCACTAGCAATTTCATATTTCATTTGATCGATTGCTTGTTGAGCACCATATACTAACAATTCATTTGTGTTGCTATTTTTATTGTTTGCCATTGTATTCAACTCCTTATAGTTTATAACATTAAAATGTGTAGAAGAAAGATCGTTTATTCATAAGATGGAAAATTTTTTAAAAAAGTTGTTTTAGAATATATATATATGTGGTAAACAGATAGTACAGAGCCAATATAAGAATTTTAGAGGCTGCTGTAAAAGGTTAAATACTTAACTTGATGAAGGGACTGGTTTGGTTTTGAAAGACGTAACAGCGACTTCAGCAAATGTATTACCCAAATTGACAAGTAGGTATTTTGATTTAACGAACGGCACTCTCGTTATGAATCGATATACGTAACGAAAGAGCCTCACAAGGGCAAATGAACATGAGAATTATTTTGTTGTAAGAGAGAGCAGCCTGCATCATTTTTTGATGCAGGCTCTTTTTATGTTGAAGCTATAAAGTAAGGTACATAAGGTATTGAATCTGGATATTGTTTGTAGATAAACGTTCTACTTAATTTAAATAATTGTTGATAGATGTAAGGTTTTGTAGATAACTAAGTTGCTCCCACATATTGAATATTTATCCTATATCAAGTACAATAAGTTGAATATAAGTTCAACTTAAAAAATAAGGTGTTTAGAAATGAAAATTTCACGTTTTAATAAAGATTGCGGGAACTCTGTTGATATGAACATTATGGATGGATATCTATTCGATTTTCCAACGAATGTAGTTGAACTTCAAAAAGAAGCTGCAGATTCTTTTTTTACAGATGCTGTTACGGCTCCAGAAGAATTTAAGAAGCGCATTTTACTTTCTACAACCATTGAGGGTGAAGAGAAAGAGCGTTATTTCTTAGTAGGTGACATTGCAGCAAGTCAATTGCTTGCTAACAATCACATTAATAAATTACATAATAAAATTACAAGTCATATTCCATATATCACCCTTTGGAGGGACTGGGGAGATACTTATGAGGAGAAGAGGAGCCTCTATCAAATCGATTATCCTATGATAAGGAATTATAATCATACATAAGAGTTACATATACCAGAGAAAACAACCGTCTAAAGACAGTCGTTTTTCCTGATTTTTAGGGAATATATCTAATACAAAATTAGTTAACATAAAACATGTTCTAGGAAACAAAAAAGGTCTATATTACTTTTACTAAAAGCATAGACATTTAAAAATATCTATAATAATATAATGAACATGCAAAATGAAAGCGTTTTTAAACACTAATTAAAGATATACGAAAAAGATTTTATTAGCTTCAACTAGCAGGTGAATCTACATTGGAGAAGATTGGAGAAAGAATAATAATTAAATTTTTTCAGCAGGAGTAAAGACTTTTCTTTTCATAACAGAAGTTACCTTTTCCCTATTAGAGCAAATAATTTAATTAAGTATAGATTAGTATTAGATTATATGAATGTGTTCCATATTTATATCGACTATATAATTCTGTAATTTTATGTTTAATTAGTACAGTAATTGAAGCTGAAAATAAAGAAGGAAAATGGGTAGGTACGATTATTGAAAGGGAAGGAGAAGAAATTGAGAAACAACTTGGGAAAACTCTATCTATGATAACAACAAAAGAGATAATATGATTTTTAAAACATTAGGCTTAAAAAAATGGGAGAAATGAGATTCCTAGGAGGATAGATTTTATTGGGGTTTTTTCTGTTTATTAGTATGGGTAATTTTGTGATACGCTATCAATCTTTATTATAAGCGAAATTTCATAAAATACATCGTCTCAAGCAACTTTTAGAGGAGAGATTAAAGTGCTCTTTAATAAAGAATTAAACCTAGTAATATATGGAGTTAAAAAGAATAGAAGAAACAGGTGGAACTGATGAACACAAGGCAAAAAGAAATTTTATATCTGTTGTTATCTGAACCTGATAAGTATTCATTAGTACAAGATTTTGCGGATAGAGTAAATTGCTCTGAAAAAACGATTCGTAATGATTTGAAAATAATTGAAGATTATCTTGATGATTATTCAGATGCTCATCTAACTCGAAAACCGGGATTAGGTGTTTACTTAGATATAGAGGAACATGAAAAAGTGCGTTTATGTAATGAGCTCCATACAGTAAAGGAGGAGCCGAAGTATCAATCTGATGAAGAAAGAATTCTGCAAATTGCTTATGATTTATTAATGAATGTACAGCCAGTTACAGCAAAAGAATTTGCTGATCAATATTTTTTAAATCGATCTACAATAAAGAAAGACTTAAATAAAATTGAAAAATGGTTAAGGCGCTTTAGTTTAGCACTAGTTTCAAAACAAAGAATAGGTTTAATAATCGAAGGAACTGAAAAAAATAAAAGAAAAGCATTGACTAGAATATTAGATTTGATTAATAATCCTAGCATTACAAATCAATTTATTAAAAAGCAGTTTTTGTATCATGAGGTAGAATTTATAGCAAGTGAATTAAAAGTATTACAAAAGCGTCATTCTTTATATTTCACAGATGATACGCTCGAAAGTCTACTATTACATACACTGATGATGATTCGAAGGACAAAATTAAAGCAATCTATTTCTATTTCTAAAAGAGAAATAACTGTTCTACAGAAGAAAAAAGAATACAAATGGACATATGAATTTCTTAAGAAATTGGAAAAATTTTTCGTTATACATTTCTCAGAAGAAGAAGTAGTGTATTTAACATTGCATATATTAGGTGGCAAGGTTCGTTATCCAAAAAATGATGCATCATGGGATTTAGATATAATTAATGAAGAAAATTCAGTGCTTTTTAAAATTCTATGTCATTTAATTTATCGAGTATCAGAGCTAAATGCGCTAGACTTTAATAAAGATCAAATTTTGAAAAATGGCTTAAAAATACATTTATATACAACTTTAAATCGTATTAATTATGACCTTTCTGTCTCAAACCCAATGCTAAATGACATTAAAAAGATGTATCCCCACATGTTTGATATAGTAATTGATGTTCTAGGAGAAATTAATCAATTATTTGATCTTTTTATTCCAGAAGAAGAAGCAGCATATCTTACATTACATTTTCAAGCATCTATTGAACGTTTGGATAGTAATAGGCAGAAGCAAAAGAATGTAATCATAGTGTGTCATATGGGAATCGGAATGTCACAGTTATTACGGACAAAGATTGAACGGAAATTCCATCAAATTTATGTTATGGACTGTATTTCTAAAGATGATTTAGACGATTATTTAACAAAACATCAGGACGTAGAACTTGTTATTTCTACCACATCCATCTCGGGGCTGAAAATCCCTCACCTTATTGTATCGCCATTATTGGAATATACAGAAGAAAAAAAACTAGAAGATTTCATCAAACAATTTGATGAACCAGTTCGTCAAGAAAAAACAGCGTTTTCTATGCTAGATTATACAACGCCTTTTTTAGTTTCGTTACAAGACGATGTAGAACATCGTTATATGATAATTGAGAAGTTAGCCAAAGTCTTATATGAAAAAGGTTATGTGGAAAAAGAATATGCTGTTCATGCCATTATGAGAGAAAAAATGTCAGCAACAACCATTGGAGCAGGTATTGCTATTCCTCATGCAAACTCTAAATTTATTAAACAGTCAGCAATTGCTATTGCTACATTAAAAGAGCCACTTGATTGGGGAACTGAAAAGGTGACTCTTGTATTTATGTTGGCTGTAAAAAATGAGGAACAGAAAATGACAAAGCAACTATTTCAAGAATTATCTTTTATAAGTGAACAGCCATCCTTTATTCAAAAACTTACTACAGAAACAAATGTAATGAAGTTCTTATCTTATCTACATTATTAAAAGCAAGGCATAGATGCCTTGCTTTTTTTATTTGATAAAGTAAAAGATTAATTTTTCCGGAAGTTACGGTAAAAAACTAAACTTTTGGACTTATGACATTGTTATATATTATTTGTAGGCGCTTACAAAAAACTAAGGAGGACTAATAATGAAACTGTTAGCGATTACATCATGTCCAAATGGAATTGCTCATACTTATATGGCAGCAGAAAATTTACAAAAAGCAGCAGATAGATTAGGGATTCAAATGAAAATTGAGACCCAAGGTGGAATAGGGGTAGAAAATGAACTTACTGAAGAGGATATTCGTGAAGCAGATGGTATTATTATCGCTGCAGATCGAGCAGTAAATAAAGATAGATTTATAGGAAAAAGACTTTTAGTTGTTGGGGTTCAAGATGGAATCCGTAAACCCGAGGAATTAATTCAGAAAGTAAGAAATGGTGATGTGCCTGTCTATCATTCAAAATCAAAAACTGTAGCAGAGAATAACCAGCAAAAGAAGCAAAATCCGATATATCGGCATCTAATGAATGGTGTATCTTTTATGGTCCCATTTATTGTAGTTGGCGGATTATTAATTGCGATAGCAGTCACTCTTGGAGGTGAGAAAACACCCCAGGGTTTAGTTATTCCAGACGCGTCTTTTTGGAAAACAATTGAACAAATTGGTGGTGCTTCATTTACATTCATGGTTCCAATTTTAGCAGGATATATTGCATATAGCATAGCCGATAAGCCTGGACTTGTTCCTGGTATGATTGGCGGATATATTGCAGCTACAGGAAGTTTTTATGGAAGTGAAAGTGGTGCAGGATTCCTTGGGGGAATTATCGCCGGTTTCTTAGCTGGTTATATAGCATTAGGAATCAAGAAAATAAAAATTCCAAAAGCAATTCAACCAATTATGCCAATCATCATTATTCCGGTATTTGCTTCACTCATTGTAGGTCTGGCATTTGTGTTGATTATTGGTGCACCTGTAGCACAAGTTTTTGATTCATTAACAGCTTGGTTAGCAGGTATGAAAGGGTCTAGTTCAATTCTTCTAGCATTGATCTTAGGTGCTATGGTTTCCTTTGACATGGGTGGTCCCGTTAATAAGGTTGCATTCTTATTCGGTTCCGCAATGATCGGTGAAGGAAATTATGAGATTATGGGTCCAATCGCTGCGGCAATCTGTATTCCACCAATCGGAATGGGACTTGCTACGTTCTTAAGAAAGGGAAAATTCCAAGTTTCAGAAAGAGAAATGGGTAAAGCAGCCTTTACAATGGGTCTATTTGGTATTACAGAAGGTGCAATTCCATTTGCGGCACAAGATCCGATCCGTGTTATTCCAAGTGTTATGGCTGGTTCTATGACAGGTTCTGTTATTGCAATGATTGGTCATGTAGGGGATAGAGTAGCGCATGGTGGCCCAATTGTTGCTGTATTAGGAGCAGTAGACAATGTATTTATGTTCTTTGTTGCTGTAATTGGCGGTTCTATGGTAACTGCCATTTTAGTAAATGTATTGAAAAAAGATATTTCAAAATTGGATATATCAGAAGTGGCAGAAATGAAGGAAGTCTCAGCAACAATAGAAGAGCCCCACGTACAACAAGAAACTCAAAAAGAAAGCAAGCAAGTAGAGAATGTAGAAATAAAAAAACTAACGGACATTACAAGCTTAGAACTTATTGAAACTAATTTAACAGGAGAAACACGTGATGACATTATTGATGAAATGATAAAAAAGTTGCTTCATGTAGGAACTCTGCATTCTGAAGCAGAATTTAAGCAAGCAATTATGAATCGTGAGCAAGAAAGTACAACGGGTATTGGCATGAATATTGCTATTCCCCATGGGAAATCGAATTCTGTTAAGAAACCAAGTGTAGTATTTGGAATTAAACAATCAGGTGTGGATTGGAAAAGTCTTGATGGAACAGAAGCAAAATTAATATTTATGATTGCTGTACCCAAGGAAAGTGAAGAGAATGAACACTTGAAAATTCTTCAAATGCTTTCTCGAAAACTTATGGATGACAGGTATAGAGAGCAGTTATTAGCCGTTCAAACAAAAGAAGAAGCATACAAGCTATTAAGCGAAATTGTATAGACTGGAGGATTATTAATCATGACTGAACCACTATTTTTTGCACCTATATTCAAAGAAAGAATTTGGGGAGGAAAGGAATTAGAGGATAAATTCGCATACAAAGTCCCTTATGATAGAACCGGTGAATGCTGGGCGATTTCAGCACATATAAATGGACCATCTATTGTTGAAAATGGTCCTTTCTCTGGAAAAACTTTAAATGAAGTTTGGAGAGAAAATCCCGAAGTTTTTGATCACTATGGAGGAGATACCTTTCCACTTTTAACAAAAATTTTAGATGCTAATCAAGATCTTTCTGTACAGGTACATCCTGATAACCTCTATGCAAATCTATATGAAAACGGAGAGTTAGGGAAAACAGAGTGTTGGTATATCATCGATTGTAAGGAAGGTGCTGAGATGATATACGGTCACAATGCTAAAACAAAAGAAGAATTCATTAGAATGATTGAAAACGGGGATTGGGATAAGTTACTTCGTCGAGTAAAGGTGAAACCAGGTGATTTTTTCTATGTACCCAGTGGCACTATCCACGCTCTATGCGAAGGAACAGTTGTACTTGAAACACAACAAAGTTCTGATACTACATACCGCGTTTATGATTATGAACGAAGAGATGAAAATGGAAGAAAACGCGAATTACATCTTGAAAAGGCAATAGATGTTACGACAATTCCTCACATAGATGTAGATAATAAATTCCTAATATCGAAATATAAAGATATACTCATTACTACTTTTATAGAAAATCAATTTTTCTCTGTTCACAAATGGAAAATAGATGGAACAGCCTCTCTAACAATGGACAAACCCTTTATGTTGTGTAGTGTAATAAATGGAAACGGAACTCTTAGAAGCGTAGAAGGAGACTATTTCTTTAATAAAGGTAGCCATTTTATCCTTCCTGCAAAGATAAGAAATTTTGAGATAAGTGGAACCTGTGAATTGATTGTTTCGCATGTATAAATTAATAAGCTTGTTCATATTGCAAATTTAATAAAGTTACTAGCAATAAATATAAACCTATAGGTATTAGCACTAACTGAATTACATATTTAGAGAAAAAATCAACATTCAACTTATTAATAATCTAGCAGTAAAAATAGACAACCCTTTTGAGTCAAAGCTCTAAAGGGTTGTTATAGTTCATGTTATTTAACAGCTTCTTTTAATTCTTTTCCAGGTTTAAAAGCAGGTATCTTAGTTGCCGGAATCGTCATTTCTTCACCTGTTTGAGGGTTACGGCCTGTACGCTCTGCGCGCTCACGTATTTCGAATGTACCAAACCCAACTAATTGAATCTTCTCTCCTTTGGCAAGCGTATGAGAAATCGTTTCAAACAACGCATCTACAGCCTTTTTTGAATCTTGTTTCGTTAGTTCTGACTTTGTTGCAACGGCATCTACTAGTTCAGTTTTCTTCATATTTAAACACCACACTCTCTTATTTTCAAATAATATGTAGAGATGCTAACATATCATAGCTTTTCCACACTTGTCACTTAATAAGGTTGGTAAAAAGGAAGGAGAACTCTTTTGAAATCCAATTATGCTTTTTATGTTTATTATGTTGAAAATATACAATTTAACCTTTTTAAACTAATTAAATGAAAAACAGACAATTCTCTTAGTTAGAGTTAAGGAAAGCTTATACTTGAGTACCTTGAGACACTTATCTTTACCAAAGTGAAAATTTAGATAAAAATAACAAATATTAAATATAATTTAAAATGATTAATTTAATAAATGCTTAATACCTTTTAACTTTGAAATGTATATAATTTATATTGTTATATTTTAATAAAAGTAAATAGCAAAACATTTCATTCAATATAATGTTACCCATTATATACTTTGTAGAAAAATATGATATTTGTCGTCAGTTGAAGTAAATAGTAAAACTATAATTTTTATAAGTTAGTTTATATATTTACTTCATTATATAAAATATGTTTATTTTATATCTTTAATAAAAATTACATTATTAAAAATATATAAAGGTTAAATGTTTATATATTTTCTTTTGAGTTATTATGAATATAAAGAAATCTTGAAAAGTAAATAGAAGATAGAATGGTATATGACAAGAGGTGAAATTCTCTATTTGTCGTCAATAAGAGTAAATAATAAAACGTTAATATTCAAAAGCTAATTTTTATCTTTTCTCTTTAATCAATTAGGTAGTTATATTTTTTATCTAATTGAAGACATATGAAAAATATCTAAAAGGAATATAGGAGCGTAATCATGCATATTACATATTATTCTATGTCTCACTTCATCTATCAATCTTGCATAAAAAGAGTGCAAAAGGGAATACTGTTTGCAAAAGAGAAAAGATAAAGGGGTTGACGTTTTATGGAAAATAATGTTCTTAATGAAATGGATCGAGTCGATCCAAATTTACGTGATGAAATGTTGGCTGAATTGTTTTTGGAACAAATTAAGAAGAATTTCAAAAAAAGTAAAATCCTTGAGAAAATTGATCAGTCCTTAAAAAAGAAAGATAAAAAAGCTTTTTTGCTTTTAACAGAGGAACTTAAATCTTTATCTTGATAAAAATACTATATAATAGAAGAAACTCGTCAAAAAAAGCCTTCGCTGTTACAGCAAAGGCTTCAGATTTATATTTGAGTTTGAAATTCATTTACAAACTGTTTTTGTTTATTCCTAATATTAGCCTGGGCAGCCGCAAGGCGTGCTAAAGGCACACGGTATGGCGAACAGCTTACGTAATCAAGTCCAATATCATGACAAAATTGTATTGAGTCTTTTTCTCCACCGTGTTCTCCACAAATTCCTGTTTTTAATCCTGTTTTTGTTTCTCTACCTAGTTTTACGCTCATTTCTACAAGTTTCCCTACACCTTCTTGATCAAGAGAAGCAAATGGATTTTCTGGAAGGACTTTATTTTCAATGTAAGCTTGCAGGAACTTACCCTCTGCATCATCACGGCTATATCCAAAAGTAGTTTGAGTTAAGTCATTTGTTCCAAAAGAGAAAAAATCTGCTTCTTCAGCAATCTGGTCGGCTGTTAGGGCTGCCCGTGGAACTTCAATCATAGTTCCGATTGGATACTTATATTCTTGCCAAGTCTCCTCTTGAACTTGTAGTCCAGCATACATAACTAATTGCCGCATTTCCTTCAATTCGTTTACGTGACCAACCAAAGGAATCATAATTTCTGGCTTTACATCGATGCCTTTTTGTTTAACTTTTGTAATTGCATAGAAAATTGCTTTAGCTTGCATGATATAAATCTCTGGGTGAATCATTCCTAATCGACATCCACGGTGTCCTAACATTGGATTAAATTCATGTAGTTGCTGTACTTTTCTTAAAAGATGTTCCTTATCAATTAATTCTTTAGAATTGCCATTTGTCAGTTGAAGCTTTGTAACCTCAACTAGCAGTTCTTCCTTATCAGGCAAAAACTCATGAAGAGGAGGATCTAGTAAGCGAATAGTTACGGGAGAACCCTGCATTGCTTCAAAGATGCCTTCGAAATCTTCTTGTTGCATAACTAGAAGCTTACTAAGAGCCTTTTCACGCTCTTCATATGTTTCAGCAAGTATCATATCTTGAACAATTAGAATTCGATTTGTATCCATAAACATATGTTCCGTGCGGCACAAACCGATTCCCTCAGCTCCAAACTCAAGCGCTTTCCTGGCATCTTCCGGATTGTCAGCATTTGCTCTTACCTCCAGCTTTCTTTCCTCATCCGACCAAGCAAGTAACATTTGAAACTCATTAGATAGTTGGGGCTCAATCATTGGAATCTCCCCAACCATAATCTCACCGGTTGAACCGTCAATCGTAATAACATCACCTTGGTTTATAGTGGTACTTCCGACTTTAAAATACTGTGATTTTAAATCAATTTTTAATGCTTCACAGCCACAAATACAAGCTTTTCCCATACCTCTTGCTACAACGGCTGCATGGCTTGTCATTCCACCACGACTTGTGACAGTAGCTTGAGCAGCCACAATTCCATGAATATCATCAGGCGTAGTTTCTGGTCGGACAAGAATTACCTTTTTTCCGTCTTTTGCTAATCTCTCAGCTTCGTCTGCATTAAATACTACTTGTCCTGTTGCTGCACCTGGAGAAGCAGGAAGTCCTTTAGCTAGTTGTTTTCGTTCGTATGAATCGTCAATTCGACGATGAAGCAGCTGATTAAGCTGGTCAGGATCTATACGTAGAAGGGCTTCCTTCTTATTAATAACTCCTTCTTGTACTAATTCAACAGCTATTCGGATTGCTGCTTCAGCTGTTCTTTTACCGGTACGTGTTTGAAGAATAAAGAGTTGACCACGCTCTACTGTAAACTCAATATCTTGCATGTCTTGATAGTGTTTTTCTAAAAGGTTACACGTATCAATAAACTGTCGGTATACTGCTGGCATCTCATTCTCTAGAGTGGCAATTGGCTGAGGAGTGCGAATCCCAGCCACGACATCTTCTCCCTGAGCATTAATCAAATATTCACCATACAGTTTTGCCTCTCCAGTAGATGGATTACGCGTAAAGGCCACTCCCGTACCCGAATCATCACCCATATTTCCAAAAACCATACTTTGAATATTCACTGCTGTTCCAAGGTGACCAGGAATTTTTTGAAGACGACGGTATACAATAGCACGTTGATTATTCCAAGAATCAAAAACAGCACTGATGGAAAGGAATAATTGTTCTATTGGATCCTCTGGAAAAGGTCTTTTAGCATGCTTTTTGACAATATTTTTATACTCTTTAATCACCTCTTGCCAGTCTTCCGCCCTCATTTGAGGATCAGAATCATAGCCCTTTGCTTCCCTAGTTTCCTCTAAAAGTTGCTCAAAGTAAAAGCTATCCACATGTAGAACAACATTACTAAACATTTGGATAAATCTACGGTATGAATCATAAGCAAAACGGGGATTTCCTGTAAGTTCTGCCATTCCTTTTACCGTTTCATCATTCATTCCCAGGTTTAAGACTGTATCCATCATTCCTGGCATAGAGTGTACGGCACCAGAACGTACAGATACAAGTAGAGGGTTAGAGGGATCTCCAAGCTTTTTACTGGTTTTTTCTTCGAGTTTTTTCAAAGATTCTACTATCTGAAATTCCACTTCTGAAGAGATAGACTTCCCAGCGTTATAATATGAATTACATGCCTCTGTTGAAATGGTAAATCCATAAGGAACCGGTAGTCCAATTCGGGTCATTTCTGCCAAATTAGCGCCCTTACCTCCCAAAATTTCTTTTTTTACACCATTACCTTCGTCAAACATGTATACAAATTTACTCATCCTATCCAACTCCTCTCTTTTTTTAGCATGGCTAAGATTAAATCAGCTGTTTCTTCCACTGCCTTATTTGAGACGTTAATGACTGGACAACCTATGCGCTTCATAATCTTCTCAGCATATTCTAATTCCTCAAGAATTCTTTCGAAATTTGCATAGTTCGCTTGTGATGTTAATCCTAAATTCCTTAATCGTTCCTTTCGGATTTCATTCAATTTATCTGGTGTAATGATTAAGCCAACGCATTTATTTCTTGGAATACTAAACAATTCATCAGGAGGCGCTATTTCTGGCACTAATGGTATATTTGCGACTTTAAATCTCTTATGAGCTAAATACATAGAAAGTGGAGTTTTAGAAGTTCTAGAAACACCAATGAGCACAATATCAGCCCTTTTAATTCCGCCTATATCTTGTCCATCATCATATTTCACTGCAAACTCAACTGCTTCCACTCTTCGAAAGTAGTTATCATCCAACTTCCTCATTAACCTTGGTTGAAAGTTGGGTTCTTTATTAAATTTTTTGCTAAAAGCACTCAAAAGAGGGTTCATTAAATCAATTGCTACAATTCCTTCTTCTTTTGCCTTCTGATCAAGATACTGTTTTAAAGATGCAATGACGATTGTATAAGCAATAATGGAATTGCTATACCTCGCTATAGATAAGATATTATTAATATCTTGAACATCTTCTACATAGGAGATATTCTGGATTTCGATATCGTCCTCATTAAATTGAGTTAAAACTGCCTTTACCATCAAATCAGCTGTTTCTCCTACTGAATCAGAAACTACATATACAATTTTCCTCTTATTCATATTAGATCTTCCTATTCTTTTATTGTTGATTGTCTGATTACTTTAGTAATACTTTATTTACCTATCGTTTGGTAACTTACAAGAGGATTATATAATATGTAAGGAATTGGCCTAAAAAAACAGAAAACTAATTAACCCTTAATTACAGTATTAAAATCTTGTACAAAGATACTTTATCCATTTAATTAGCTAAACAATAGTGACATACTTAAACCTCCATATCGTTTCAAATGTGTTATACTATTTAATTTAAGTGTTATAATATCATTAAATATAACCAGACACAACAACTTTTTTATAATTAGTTAAAAAAATAAAAATACATTATTTACCGTATGGAGATTGGAATTTCCCCTATAATATTAAGCATTAGAACATGTTTTTATCGAGAATATAAAAAAAGATTTTGACGTTAAATTATATAGAATTTATTTTCTCACAATGCCAATCATTATTGATTTAACGAAATTGGGTAAAAAAGGAGAGAGCTATTTTGAACGAATAGCTCTCTCTTTTTTTAATGTTGTTATAAATAAATTATATGGAGGGTATTCCAAAAAGCACAGCAACAATCGTCATAACTAAGGCTGTCCCAATAGCATACTTTGCAGAAAAGCGAATATGATCACCTATATCAATCCCTAGGAGTCCCACTAACACATAAATAGAGCCTTGAAGTGGACTTAATAGGTGCAAAGGTTGTCCCAATAGGGAAGCTTGACCAATCTCTAGTGAAGGGATTCCAAAGTGAGCAGCTGTTTCAGACATAATAGGAATAATCCCAAAATAAAACGGAGCATTTGCCATAAAAAAAGTAAATGGCATACTTATAAGCGCAACAATTACTGTTAATTTTGGTCCAAGAGCATCTGGAATTACTGCTATTAAAGTATCTGCCATAGCTTTAACAATGCCAGTTCCATCTATAATTCCAGTAAATATACCTGCTGCAAATATCATGGAGACAACCGTTAATATATTCCCTGCATGAGCATGCAAACGATCCTTTTGATCTTGTAAATTTGGGTAATTGACAATCATTACAATAGCAAACGCAACCATAAATAAAGCTGGTAAAGGCAAGAATCCCATAACTAAAGTTGTTAGAACTAAAATGGTTAAAATTAAATTAAACCAAAATAATTTAGGACGCTTTATGGACTCATCCATTCCCACATCAAGAGCAGCAGCAATTTCTTCACTAAAAGCTGCATCGATATTTATAATTCCTAATCTTTTACGCTCACGTCTTCCAAGAAAATAGGATACAGCTATAACCCATAACATTCCCGCAATCATAGAAGGAATAAGTGGTAGCAGTAAGTCTGTTACATCTGCTTTTACCGCCGCCGTAGCTTGCACAGCAGGGCCACCCCACGGAGACATATTCATAATGCCCATCGCTAATGCAGGAATACAGGCCAAAATAAGTTTATTCATACCTAATCGTTGGTATAGTGGAAGAAATGCTGTTACTACAATTAGATATGTAATTGTTCCATCACCATCCAAAGCAACAATCAAAGATAGAACAGCAGTACCCATCACGATTTTTAAAGGGTCACCACCTACCATCTTTATAATCCTTGCTACTAGAGGATCAAATAATCCTGTATCAATCAAAACGCCAAAATAGAGAATGGCAAAAATAATCATAATTGCTGTAGGAGCAATGGTTTCAAGACCTTTCATCATCATGGGTCCTAAATCCGTAAATCCACCGAATAGAGCAAAAACAATAGGAACCACTGTTAATGCACTGAAGGCAGATAAACGCTTACTCATGATTAAATACATAAATACCACAATCATAGAAAACCCTAGAAGTGTTAACATATTATACCCCCTCTATATCTTTCCTTCATTTTCACTCTTATTTATCTCTAATCTCATATTTGTAAATTTTGATTAAATTATCCATTTATCTTTCTTTATTATAAAGCTGCTTTTCATCATAATTTATTGGTAAAAAACGGTTAGGGATCCTTTTTGATTATCTACAATTTAATATGGTTATTTAAAAACCCTTACCTCCACAATTGTAAGGGTTTACAAAAAAGGAACTGCTGCAAAATTCCCCACTAGCGAAATATATATTTACTTAATTCTTAACAAAATTTTTCTATTCTTTTGTTCCCTTAGCTAATCACTCCTTTACCAAAAGGTGTATTTATTAATTATTACTTGAAATAAACGATAACGCTTTCAAAATTTGTCCTCAAAAAACAAAACACAAAACACAAGTATTAGAGTTAATAGATTTATAGTCACTTTGTAGCATTTAAGTAATTGAGCAGTAAGATATCTCCGAGCGATATCTAAAAGGTAATGATTTTAGAGGAATATATTTCTTATTACTATCTTTTCTTCTTTGATGTAATAATTATTACTTTTTATTTATTTGTTGTAATAATTGTGACTATTTAAAAAGTATACTACCATGTTTTCTTATGAAAAGTAAATATTTTTTAATGAAATGATGAGTTGGAGTAAGATAATGGGCTCAACTCAACAAACAAAAAAGTGGTAAAATATGAAACTCGAATCATTTTATATATTCGACATTTCATACATTTACCACGTCCATAGATTTAATCAGTATAATGATAATTGATCGTTGTAAGGACTGAATTAATTTTATCCAGACGATCTTTTGTCTTTTCTGGATAATTTATAGCTATCGCACTTACAAGATAATCGGCCACAAGTAGCGATGCTATGGGTGAATTGTGGTAAGCAATACTACTTGAGCTACAAGTCAGTACTAAATCCGAGTATTTAACTAAAGGAGAAGAATAACTATCAGTAATTGAAATGACTTGAGCATTGTTACTTTTGGCAGCTATTACAAACTCAACAGTTCTCCTAGCGTATCTTGGAAAAGAGGTTGCAATAACTAAATCTTTAGAAGTTAAAGTAATTCCTTTATCCACCCAATCACTTAAGTCAGATACAATTAGCTCACAGTTTCCAAGTAATCGATTAAGCCCAAAAGATAGATGCTGTGCTACTGGTAAACCACTTCTAACACTTGTACAAAATATTCGATCTGCAGAGATAATCATTTCTAAAGCTTTATTTAAACTCTCTGTAGAAATCATTTCTACTGTTGATTGAATGTTGTTAAATTGACTTTCTGCACAGCGCATCCACAAATCACTCTCATCTAAACCCTTCAAATTTGTTTCTAATCGAATTTGAGGAGCAGCATTATTACGTAACAGCTCCTGAAGCCCTCTTTGAAACTCTGCGTATCCAGAATAACCTAGATTAAAAGTTAATCTCATTATCGTGGTCGTACTAGTTTTTACTGTCAAGGCCAATTGATCAACCGTTAAAAAAGCTACATCGACAGGATTTTTAAGGATGTAGTCTGCCACTCTCCGTTGAGTTTCTGTTAGTTGTGAGATATTATCTTTTAATTTTAATAATGGATTTTCCATACCTTCGCTCCAATTAAACAGATTATATTGTAAATTTTATTTTTTTAAGTATGTAAAAAGTATTTATCACAATATTTACTTGAATTTTAGCATGTTTATTTTTTTATGTAAAAAAACCTCTTTTAAGTAATAAAGCTCACATTTTACTTTGTCTGCTCTTTTTTTATTAAAAAGGTTTACTTTATTAAGTATCAGTGATAACATACATTTAAAATGTTAGTAATAAATATTACTTTTATATTTAAGTTTGTAATTTTTATTACAACAGGATAAATAATATAAATTTATTTTTTGAAAGCGTTATCTTATTGATTTATGTATGGAAATGAATAAATTAAAAATTCTATTTAGTTGATTGTTTCCACTATCAAAAAAGAAGAGGAGTGTATGTTAGTGAGTAATTTAGCACCATTATTGTCTGAAGAGATTATCAAGAGAGCAAAACTTCTTAACACAACCCTTATATCCGATGCAATGGGATGTACAGGCTCAATGGATTATAAAATTAAGCCTGTATCTATAGGAATGAAGGTAGTTGGAACTGCTTTAACTGTAAGTTTAAGACCTGGAGATAACTTATTTCTTCATCAGGCAATCTATGATGGCACCGAAGGGTATGTATTAGTTGCGGATGGAAAGGGGCATACCGCAAATGCTTATCTTGGAGAACTAATGGCAGCTGCAGCTAAAGCTATGGGACTAGAAGGCATTATTATAGACGGGGCAGTTCGTGATAAGGAGACTCTTAGCCAATCAGATTTCCCTATTTTCTCAAAAGGATTTATTCCAAACGGCCCTCTTAAGGACGGTCCAGGTGAGTTACATAAACCTATTTCTTGTGGAGGCGTTTCTGTTATTCCAGGAGATCTAATTATAGGTGATGATGATGGAGTTGTTGTAGTTCCAAAAGAAAAGGTTGAAGAGGTTCTTTTTAAAGCTGAGAAAAAATTAGAGTATGAGAAAACACGTTTAGAAACGATCGAAGCATTTGAAAGAGCGCGTCTGCAAGGTGAATCTGGGGGTAACATCCAGCCTTCTTGGTTAAGAGAACAGATGAAAGTATATGGATTATAAACAGAAGGGAGAGCTTTAAAGTGAAAGTAGGTTTTATCGGATTTGGAGAGGCGGCCTTTGAGCTGTCAGTTGGCTTAAAAGGTGAAGGTTTAGAAACCATTTTTGCTCATGATGTTATGGTAGACCATCCTACATTTGGTCCACAAATTAAAGAACGGGCTGCTCAAGCTCAAGTAGAACTTCTTTATAGACCCGAAGAAGTTTTAAACCAAGTAGATGTAGTAATGGTAGCAGTACCCGCAGATAAAGCACTTGAAGTTAGTGAGATGTTAAAACCATTTATAAAGAAAGATTGTATCTATGTAGATGTATCAGCTTCCACTCCCCTCGTGAAACAAAAAATCAACACAAATATACAAGAAAAAAATGCATTTTTTGTAGATGCCGCAATGCTAGGTCCCTTGCCAGTTTACAAACATAAGGTTCCCATTTCAGCAAGTGGGAATGGTGTAGATCGATTGATTTCCTTAATGACTCCGTACAGTATGAACATAACTAAAGTAAGTGAAAAACCAGGTGATGCTTCTGCTGTAAAACTAATTCGCAGCATTTATATGAAAGGTGTAGTTGCTCTTTATCTAGAGTTATTAGAAGCTTCTCATGAATTTAATGTAGAACAATTAGTCTTAGATTCTATTAGTGAAACCCTAGATAGTAAGAGTTTTAGAGAAACAATGAATCGATTAGTAACAGGAACCTCTATCCATGCATTAAGAAGATCAATTGAGTTAGACGGCTCTATTCAAATGCTAGAGACTTCTAGCTTAAGTTCTGTTATGTCTAGAGCAGCAAAAAGTAAGTTAGAAACATTGGCTTCATTTAATTTAAAAGAAAAGTTTAAAGGACAAAAGCCAGATCATTGGTTGGATGTTATCAAGGCATGTAAAGAAGATGCCACTGTAAACAATTAAATAAACTAATCTACTATATCAATATTAAGTTAAGGGGTGTATTTGCATGGGAGTATGGAATTTTCAAGGTGGTTCTATTTGGTCAGAAAAGGGGTTCATTCCAAATAAGTCTACAGGTATAACAGTTACTCATGAGGATGATAGGGATATTCATTTATCAGAGTCTAGTGTAATTGTACCGGGACTAGTAGATTTTCATTGTCATTTATGGGCACCTGGAGCAGAGATTGGTGTTACAGATAAACAATATCTCTCCTCAGGAGTAACTACGGTTGGGGACGCAGGTACTTTTGGCTATGACGGATGGGAGGAAGCAAATCGTTATTGGGAAAACAGCCCGTTAACAGTACGTTCTTGGTTATCAGCCTTACCAGAAGGGCTAACCAATCACCCCAACCCTAACCCGACCAAGCCAGAAAATATTTCGTTGGATCGAATTGTTGAAGTTGCATCTTTAGCTGAAGATAGTTTATTAGGAATTAAGATTCGCTTAGGCCAGGTGGACGAAACTACTGACCGGTCTTTATTACGCTTAGCAAGAGAAGCAGCCGATCGAACCGATTTGCGAATTATGGTTCATTTAACTGGAACTAAACTAGATATTGAAGAAGTAACACAATATTTTAATAGAGGGGATATTCTAACCCATCCATTTCAAGGAAGAGATGGAAACGTGTTGAATACTGCCGGAAAGGTAAAAAAAGAATTTCTAGCTGCAGTGGAAAGAGGAATATTATTAGATATCGGCCACGGTAGAAAACACTTTAATTGGGATGTTTTTTATAAATGCTTAGCTGAAGGAATTAAACCAGATACTATCAGTACAGATTTAACAGATGCATCATGGAGAGAATACCCTGTTTATAACATGAGCTATATAATTTCTAAAATGATTGTAGGTGGGCTTTCTTTAGATGAAGCCTTTAAAGCAGTTCTGGTAACAGCTCCTAAATTAATGGGAATTGATAATTTTACTTCTACCGCAAATAACCTTGTGGTTCTAGATTCTACTTCCACTGAGACTGCTTTTCCTGATGTAGATGGAGAAACTGTGTTAGGTAACATTAATTATCAACCAAAACATTTAGTATTTAACGGTATACCGGGTACTGAGAGCATTTTCAGTTAAAAATAAACGTTTCTGACACCATTAAAGAAAGTTTTTATTATTATACTTGATTGGTTTAATCTTGCTCCCTGTCTTGAGAAGACAACAGAAGGGTAAATGGAGATACTCTTACACATCTTACAGAACCGTAAGAGTATCTCTTTATTTTTAAACAAATGTAAGCGTTATTAAAATTTCTTTTTATTATTTTAAAAGGAGGAATTTGAATGGAAAATTCTCAATTGAATTTCGAAAAGAAGACGATTCGAAAGGTGACACGAAGAATTATCCCGTTTCTATTTTTACTCTATATTATTTCTTATCTAGACAGGGCAAATGTAGGATATGCAGCATTGGAAATGAATGAAGCACTTGGACTAACGAGTAAAATGTTTGGTCTTGTTACAGGTATTTTTTTTATTGGTTATTTTATCTTTGAAGTACCAAGTAACATTTTAATGCAAAAATTTGGAGCAAGAGTTTGGATTACTAGGATTCTCATTACTTGGGGAATTATTTCTATGGCAACTGGGTTTGCACAGAATGCTACCCAACTCTATATCATTAGATTCTTTCTTGGAGTAGCAGAAGCAGGTCTATTTCCTGGTATTATTCTATACCTTACTTATTGGTTCCGAGCTAAAGAAAGAGCAAGTACAATTGCGATGTTTATGACAGCAATCGCAGTTTCTTATATTATAGGAGCTCCCGTTTCTACCTTAATTATTGATCATATTCATTGGATGAACGTACCTGGATGGCGTTGGATGTTTATTATAGAAGGCGCCCCTGCTGTTGTTTTAGGATTTGTAACATATTTCTACTTAACAGACCGACCAGAACAAGCAAAGTGGTTAACAGCCCAAGAAAAAAATTGGTTGATTTCAGAATTAAGAAAAGACGAGGAGCTGAGAGAAAAGAAAGGCCAACAAATCTCTAGTCATAAGACGGCCTTGACTGATCCTAAACTGTGGTACCTCTCCTTAATTTACTTTGTATATACTGCAGGTACACTGGGCGTTGGTTATTGGATGCCCCAAATTATTAAAGGACTATCTAGCTATTTAACAAACACCCAGATCGGCTTCATTGCTACAATCCCTTATATTATTGCTTCAATAGTAATGAATTACTGGTCAAGACGTTCAGACCGCACTGGTGAAAGACGTATACACACAGCTTTACCGTTACTCTTATCTGGCTTAACGTTACTCAGTGTAGGAATGGTGTCCAATCCATTTATTGCAATGATCTTAATAACAATTTCATTGGCAGCAATGTATTGTTTTAAAGGCCCTTTTTGGTCATTACCAACTATGATATTGAGTCCAGCCACAGCAGCTGTTGGAATTGCAGTAATTAATTCAATTGGAAATCTAGGAGGTTTTGTTGGCCCTTATGCAGTTGGATGGCTAAAAGATTCTACAGGAACAATGCAAGCCGGTTTGATTTTCTTAAGTATTATTCTAATTATAGCTTTTGTATTAGTATTAGCTATGAAATTCGAGCAAAAAATAACTGCCTTAAAGAGTCAGAAGGAAATAGGGAAAATCTAACTTGAAAAATTAAGAAACATGTCTCAAATATATGTAGGTATAAAAGTAGAAAGAATCTTTTAACTGGAGTGTTTTTTCATGTGGGTGGTTACTATAATAAATGCTTATTCAAGAGAAAATAATATCAGCATATTTGAATTCGAAACAGAAAAAGAAGCCGAAGAAACATATAATAAATTGCAAAAAGAGAAAATTCTTTCTGATATTTTCTACTGTCAAACCAATTTTAATACTTTCAGAAACCTTGCTAATTAGTATCTTAATAATGATCTGACTCAACCTACCTCTTTTGCCTCGGAAGAGATAGGTTTTTCTGTTTTTAAGATGCCTAGGATATACAACCCTAGTTAACATAAAACGGCTTCTAGGAAGGCTTTTTTCTGAAGCATACGGCAGTGAGTCTATTTTTATCTGTTGATTTTTTCAGGGTATCTCTAACGCCCAATCAACTGCGGTTTGTGCGTGTATTTCTGTTGTATCAAAGATAGGGAGCGAGGTATCGTTCTGATTAATTAATAGAGAAATTTCAGTGCAACCTAATATAGCTCCTTCTATTCCATCGTTAATTAAACCATTTATAATCTTTTGATATGCACTTTTGGAATTTAAGTTAATCTTTCCTAGGCATAATTCTTTGTAAATGATATCATGCACAGTTTGGCGCTCTTTTTCACCTGGAATATTAACTTTAAGATTATGGTTAGCTATAAGTCGCCCTTTATAAAAGTCTTCTTCCATTGTAAACTTTGTTCCAAGCAACCCAACTCTACTAATCCCCTTATCTTTTATCCTCTTCGCTGTAGCATCTGCAATATGTAGGATGGGAATACTAATCTCATTCTGAATATCATTTGCCATTTTATGCATAGTATTTGTACAGATTACTAAAAAGTCAGCTCCACCTTTTTCAATATATTGAGCTCCTTTAATCATTAATTCTGTTGCTTCATCCCAGCTATTATCGTGTTGTAATTTTTTTATTTCTTCAAAGTCCACAGAATACATCACACTTTTAGCAGAGTGATGTCCTCCTAACTTTCTATTTACTGTTTGATTGATAATTCTGTAGTACTCAGCTGATGATTCCCAACTCATCCCGCCTAATAAACCTATTGTTTTCATTTTCCTAACCCCCTTTATAGAAAATATTACCACAAACCAAGCTTTTTCAGCGTTAACATCATATACAATCGTAGTTACCATAATGTTTTGTACCGGCACTTAAAGGAACAAGCAGCTCAAATTGAGCTGCTTGTTCTAATTTTTATAATTATCTTCAAAAGTTTATCCAATATAAGTTAGCCACAGCAATCAAACCAAAAGATATAAAGCCTACAACTTTTACAGGATGAGTAAGTTTATATTCAATAAAAGGATTAACCCTTCTTATCACCTCTGCAAAGAGTAAAGTACCTATGGATGCCAGAACCATCCCAAACAATAAAGCATTATCTTTTAGCTTAACGAAATCGAAAATTAAATAAATAAGAAAGATCCATAGATAAGCTAGAAATATATTTAAAACAATGGATAATAAAAAGTCTTTGTTTTTCATAATTTACTCCCGTTACAATTTTTCTACTTACTATGATTTTATCATAGTAACTTCTTTTTATATTCCTACATCAGAAGGTAGTTAGTTTTAAACTGCCTATAATATACATCCTTAGTTAACATAAAACGTATTTCTAGGTAGCAAAAAAGCCTTTATACTGATAATAAAGGCTTTTTTGCTATTCTTTATATTTCTAAGTCCCATACTAATTATGAGAAAAGATTTTCAACAAAGATAATCCATCCAGTAAGTACAATTAATACGGCACTAAGTATAGTGGTTAAAACACTTCTCACAGCTGATTTGAAATTATGAACTCCAAAGAATCCTATAATACCAACTAAAAATACAACAATTGCTACATAAAAATTTAATCTTAATAATGATGGATGAGCAAAAGTTATGAAAGTTAGACAGACACTTAGCAATAAGAAAACGAATGACCAAAGGTTTATCGTTTTTGTCATCTAAATTTATCTCCTTTATCTATAAAATCTACTGTATTATCTCATATTTATAATCTACAAATCTAGTTACCATAATCACTATTATAGGAACGATTTAGCACTCTAAGTACAGGAAAGAAGGTAGAGACTTTTTCCCTTATTAGAGTGCTTTCTTTTTTCGCTCTTTCAGCACTATAAATATACTTGTAACAACTAATAAGATTAAGGCTTCTCCAACGAAGATTAATCCTTTTACATATACGTCTATAGCTTCAAATCCATTCATTTTATTAGCAGCATAAAAAGTTAAAAATAAACCAAACAATAGAGTAATTAAAGAAACTAAAAGAGAAATTATTCTTTTTTCAATAACTATACTTGCGAAAAATATCAAACTAAAAATTACTCCAATGCCTAGACAATTATTAAGAATAAAAGACATATACATCCCCTTAATTAAATACCTTTTTATACCATTTTATCATGACTATTCTTAAATAATTCTTATATTTTACCTTCATTTCAAGTTAACATAATGACCGTTCTTACATTGCTAATGATCGCATTATGTGGGGTCAATCAAGGGAAAACAGAAGCAGCAAGTAAAGCTGCAAATCTAGATTTGATTATTATTAACAAGTACTACAACAAGCTTGCGTATTTTCATAATGGTTATATTGAAATCGTTGATCCAGTAGCAACAGGGAAAACATGGGACAAAACACCAGTTGGCTTTTTTAAAGTGGTGAACAAGATTAAAAACCGTCCTTATTATAAAGGACATATTCCTGGGGGCGACCCTCGCAATCCATTAGGAAAACGTTGGTTAGGGATAAATGCAAATGGTACGTATGGCGATACATACGGTATTCATGGCAACAACAATGAAAGTAGCATTGGAAAATACGTGAGTCAAGGTTGCGTGAGAATGCATAATGCAGATATTGAAAAGCTTTATGATAAAGTTCAAGTAGGCACACCGGTTGCGATTACTTATTCCTATAAGAGCTTTGTTGATCTTACAAGCGTATATGGATATCAATTCAAAGGCTATAAGTTAAAAAATAATTAATATCTAACAGCATTCCGTTATTGAACTGCGCCCCAATTGTTAGACAAAATTTCTGATTCATTTGAAAAAAGTCGAAAACCCGTGTTAGAAGAACTTTCAACATGGGTTTTTTTCTTATTTACGATGGAAATTTATTACTGAAAAACGGTAATACTAAAAAGGCAGCTCAAAGAGTTTGAATTCAAAAATATCTGTTAGCTTTTGATTCAAATATAGGGGTGATATCAATAGATAATATATTTGAAAATCTTAAGGAAATACGTTTATTAGAAGATAAGCTGTATCATTTAGAATTAAATGGTTGGCTAAAAAATGAGTTTTTAACTTGGGAATGGTGGATACTAGTCGTTTTTTTAGTTGTGCCTTGGGTTATATGGGCTAAACTTGTTAAACGAGACATTATTTTAGAAATTTTGTTATTTGGTACCGTAAGTATCTTGACAACAACCTTATTAGATATAGTTGGTGTGCAATATAGTTTTTGGGATTACCCCATTGCACTCCTACCTATTATTCCTCGGGCCTTTCCTTTTGATTTTTCAATGGTACCTGTAGCTTACATGTTGTTATATCAATATTTTAGAACATGGAAATCTTTTATTTTAGCCCAGATCATTATGGCACTAACATATGCCTATATTGGTGAACCCTTTTGCGAGTGGGTCAAACTTGTTAATTATTTAGAGTGGAGATACAGATATTCATTCATATATTACATCATTCTTGGAATTGTAACTCGAGCTTTAATACTAAAACTAGCCTCTTTATCTAAACCTCAAGATCTTACAACTAAGTAAAATTTAAATTGGAGGAAAAAACTTTGGAAGAAGTTAATATTGGTTTTTTGACGATCAAAGTCATCGTTGGTTTTGCCACTATATTTTTTATAAAAAAGTTTATTTATTTACTTCTTTACATAAAAGAAATTAATTTTATACTTCTAAATAGAATTAATCTATTAAAAACAACTTTTAAATTGTCTACTTTAAAAGAATGATACAGAAAAAATAATTTTGATTGGATAAGTGGTATTGATGAATGAAGATAAGTTACAAAAGTTACTCTGGAGCATTGCCATACCGGGGTTTGGACAGTTATTAAACAGAAAAATATTCAAAGGTATAATATTCATCTTCCTAGAATTTGTCATAAATTATAATTCGAATTTAAATACCTCCATTATGTTAAGCTTTAATGGAAAAGTTAACGAAGCCATTGAAGTAACTAATTATCAATGGCTATTGTTTTATCCTTGCGTATATGTATTTGCTATGTGGGATGCAGTTAGAGAAGCAAAGGGTGAAAATCCTCCATTTTACTATCTTCCGTTTGTTTTGGGAGCTTATTTAGGAACAGTCGGTATTATTTATTCTAGGTCTTTGACCATTTTTACACTACTATTAGGACCGGTATTTTCAGGAATCATCTTTTTCTTTTTCGGTATATTTTTGGGGAATTTCATAAGGTACATATTAAATAAAAAACACTTTTAAGTATTCAAGTATAATCAGTGACTGTAAAATACTCAATAACAGCGATTCAAAATTCCCTAATAATAACAGACAATCATTTTAAAATCACATCATGGATGGAGTGGAGAAACGGTACTGAAGATTGGAGAGTTTTTATGACTGAAAATCATTTCAAGAAGGTTAGACGACCAAAACAGCTATTGCAGAAGCAACTGGTTTTAATCACAAAACCGTAAGTAAATACCTAAAAGATAATTAGGTGCCTAAACGCAAAGTAAATAAATAGAAAAAAGAGAGTAAGTTAGATTCTTATAAAACGTATATACTTGGGCGTCTTAGAGAAGGTACTATTAATTGTGTAGTTTTGCTAGAAGAAATACAAGCAATGGGATATGAAGGTCAACTGACAATATTGAGGGATTTCATCCTCTTCATCAACAACTAAAGAAGCAGGCAATTTTACGGCTTGAAACGCCACCGGGAAAACAAGCTCAAATGGGATTGGCATACGTCGAGAAGTACTTAGTCAATGATACGCTGCAAGATGTATGTGGATGTAGAATTCAGAATTCTACATCGTCGCAATATTGAAGGCGTTTTTGGGAAAATTTAAAATTTTCTTCTATGGATTCAACAAACTTTCCCATAATGTTTCACCTCTATTTTTTATTCTTTTACTTATGCATCCAATTAGATAGAGGAGGTTCATGGAACCAATTTTTTCTTACTAATAACTTAAATCCTTTTTCTGAAAAGTCTTCGACCTGCTTGATTAATTCTTTTAATAAATTTATATGATCTCTTTTATAGCTAACTACTATAGCACTTTGTAAATTGGTTATTCCTATTGGGTTTAGAAACATAATTAAATTTGCTATTAGTTTATCTGAGAATGGTGAGGTTTCAATCTTATTAACGTGGGCCTCCAATCCAGTTGAAGTAGGGACACCGTTCTCCCTGAAGATATTCGATAAAGTAGAAGCTTGGTTAAATGCGAGTTTTTCTCCCTCCAGTAAAAAATTCTTTATGTCATCATCCTTTACAACTTCAGAAAAACCAGCACAAAGAGCAACCCCCACATTATTACATTCAAGAGCACTAAACATATGTGACAGTTCTACTGCATTAAGTGGTCTTTGCTGAGTTGATTTAACTTTGAACAATTTCCCTTTTCTCTCTTCCGCATTTTTGTAAGAGAAAGAACTATTTTGTAGCATGCCTTTATCACCTAACAACCCTAATAAAGAATAATCTATTTCAGTAAAAGTATCGAGAAGTTCTTTAAAAAATTTTTTAATTTTTAAATCAGTTAATTCTGAATACTGCAATGCAAGTTCTTTCAATCCGTTACCCGTTACATGTTTAAGAATTTCTGTAGTTAGTTGATCTGAAAATAACTTAGTATTTGGATTATATAAATCATCTTGGATGTTGAAAAATGAGGTACTTTTAAAGCCTTTTTCAGACAAAATTAAGTTAGCTGTTTGTTCTTGATGTGTTGATATTTCGTTTATTTGTTTTAGAATTTCTTTCACATCAACATCTTCTGTAGTTCCAATAAGATATTTCAAAAATATGTTAATCATATTAGAACTTGATTGTAAGTACCAAAGAAAACCTAATTCATTTACATTCATTTTTTCTACCCCTATCAATTCATTTTCTCTACTTATATTTTCTAAAAACACGTTAACTTATTCATAACCTTTTTCTTTCAGGTTAATTCTAATAACTAAATTTTTTAATACATTCTTAATTATTTTATTAGAGAAATACCTTTTGTAATTATATGTTAGATATTGATTCAATAGGCTAATTCCTTCTTTATATATTTATTGTTTCATACCTTATCTCTTCATAAATATTTTGATTATGCAACAACATTTATTCTAATTTAAAAACTCTTTTATTCTTTTGGATAAATAGTAAGCTACTTTTGTTATAAATACTTTAACTATTACTCCTCTTGTAGAAAAACCCACAATTTGTCGTCAGTAAGAGTAAATAGTAAAACTTTAATTTTTATAAATGTGTTTTTAAATTTACTCCTTTATATGAAAGAAATTAATCTTTTATTTTTAAATAAATTAACCTTATTAAAAGTAAATCCAGTACCTAACCCTTTTATCCAAGTAGAATATATAATGTGTCTTATTTTAATATCTTTAAGCTTTTATTTTCTTTCCCTTAGAGTTAAAAAGTTAAAATTATCCAATTTTTCATAATATCTTTAACTAACCTCATATAGAGTCTTTATAGACAAATTTTTTCATTTAAATTATAGTTTGTATTAATAATTAATGAATAGATTTTCTGATTTCATAAAGAGGAGGGGCGGTTTATTGGATAAGTTTATCTCAGGAAAGATTGCGTTAAATGAATATATTCAACGTACAAGAAGTAATGGAGTGTCTTTTTATATTCACTACTGGGGAGTTATGCCACAGCATTATAATAATTTGCCTCATAAACATTCATTCTTTGAGGTGTGTTACGTACTCGAAGGACGGGGAACTTATATAGACGAAGGATGTACATATCAAATAGAAGAAAATACAATGTTTCTTTCAAGACCTGAAGTTTTACATCAAATAAAAAGCGACACCGGACTTTTTCTCTTATATGTCGGATTTGAACTAGATGAATCAGAATCAAGTGAAAAGTGGGTAACAATAATTGAAGAGGCGAAACAATGTTCGGAAGTAGTCATAGATGTAAAAGAAGATGAAGCTGCACCGTTAATGTGGAAGTCTCTTTTGATTCAAGCAGAAAAAAGTGAAAGCGCTCTTTTTGAGGAGATACTATCAAATTTAGCTCATTCCCTTATTCTTTTATTAATACAAAACTTTGTTGTGACTTCGAATTACCATAATCAGAAGTCTGTGCAAAAAAAGTCTTCTTTAATTCTGACCCTTGCGAAATTATATATTAAAGATAATCTATCAAATTCTATTAAACTTACGGATACAGCCACCCATTTACACCTATCTAGTCGACATCTGTCTCGTCTATTTAAATCAGAATTAGGTATCAGCTACTCAGAATATGTACAAAATGTACGGATTCAGAGAGCTGCTACATTGCTCAAAACAACCGATTTATCTATCAGAGACATTGCGCAAGAAACAGGCTTTCCAGACGTTCACTACTTTACACGTGTTTTTACTGCTTCGATGCGTAGCTCACCAGGACGTTTTCGCGCTCTATATACAAAGTTAAAAACAGTTATATATAAAGATTAGTCAACTCCTCTCTACTTAATTTCATTTATGAAAAAGTAGAGGAGGGTTATTTTATTAAATAAAATTAGTAATGTTTCGATAAAATTGTCCTTAAAAGATAAAAAGTAGTCCTCTTAAAACAAAGACGTTTAAGATTTTATATCTTATACTAATCACTATAGCAATTAAAGTTTATTGAATAGTTAATTAAATAAAAGCGTTTCCAATTACTTATTTTTCAACATATTAAGATTATCTTATAAAAATTTATAGGTTTGAAAGCAAAATATTAACCAACAGAGATATTGCTAAGTTATAAATAAAAGCTTTAAAGTAATGAAAGCTGTTGAATAGATTTGTCCTATAAATATAATCTTGATGAGTGATTGTAAACAGATTTTTAGGGGGAACAACCATGAAATTATCTTACGTGACGGACAGTTTAGGACATTTACCTTTTGAAGAAATGTTAGACGTGATAGCAGAGATGGGAATCGATACGATCGAAATGACCACAGGAGGGTGGTCACCAGCACCTCACTTGAGACTAGATGAACTTTTAGAAAGCGATTCCAAAAGAACTGAATTCTTAAATGAATTGGAAAAACGTAATATTAAACTTTGTGCATTAAATTGTTCTGGGAATCCATTAGACCCTGGGGAGTTGGGCAAAGAGCATCGAGAAGTGACAAATAAAACGTTTGAATTAGCCAAATTGTTAGGTGTAAAGAAAGTAATCATGATGAGTGGATTACCAGCTGGAAGTCCTGAAGATAAAATTCCAAACTGGATCACCTATACTGTAAGCTGGCCTCCAGTGTTAAAAGATATTTTAGATTATCAATGGAATGAAGTAGCTATACCTTACTGGAAAGAACTAGTTAAGAAAGCTGAATCCTGCGGTATTGAAAAAATCGCCCTTGAAAATTTCAGTTCTCAATTAGTTTATAATCCTGAAACATTATTTAAATTACGTAACGCCGTCGGACCTATCGTAGGATTAAATTTAGATCCAAGCCACTTAATCTGGATGGGCGCAGATCCGATTTTGTCAGCTAGGGAATTAGGATCAGCTATCCACCATGTTCATGGAAAAGACGTGCGTCTTGAGCGACATCTGTCAGGAGTTAACGGAGTAATGGAAACAAAAGAAGTGACGGATGTAGCAAATAGAGCCTGGAATTATGTAGCAGTAGGTTGTGGCCAAGATTTACAGTGGTGGAAAGAATTTTTCTCTGTTGTTAAGATGATGGGTTATGATGAAGAGGTTTCTTTAGAAATGGAAGATTTAACAATGTCAGTAGAAGCAGGGGTTCGAACTTCCATTGATGCATTAAAACAAACGCTTAGCTTTTAATTTAAATACTAAAATTATTTCAGATATCTTAGAATTTAATATTACTGAATATTTTAAAAATAACTAAAAGAGAGGAAGTCTACTATGTTAAATGGAGAGAAAAAAATTGCAAGACCGTTACGATGGGGGATGGTTGGTGGAGGAAGACTAGGGCAAGTTGGTTATAAGCATCGAATTGGGGCACTTAGAGATAACACAGCTTTTCAATTGGTAGCTGGGGCATTCGATATTGATCCTGCTAGAGGAAAAGATTTTGGTGTCAACATTGGAGTATCTGAAGATCGTTGTTATCCAAATTATGAAACGATGTTTGCAGAGGAAGCAAAACGAAAAGATGGACTTGAGGTTGTATCAATTGCTACGCCTAACGGTACGCATTATGAAATTTGTAAGGCGGCGTTACATGCAGGTCTACATGTAATTTGTGAAAAGCCTTTGTTTTTTACGAGTGATGAGGTACTAGAGATCAAAGCACTAGCTGAAGAAAAAGGGAAAATCGTTGGGGTAACGTATGGATTCTCTGGTAACCAGTTGCTGCTTCAAATGAGAGCAATGGTTGAAAAGGGAGAAATCGGTGATGTACGAGTAGTCGAATTACAGTACACGCATGGATTTAATGCCACTGATGATGGAGACAAAGTGAATGCTGCGCAAAAGTGGCGCGTGGATCCTAAGATTGCAGGACCAAGCTATGTGTTAGGCGATCTTTCTACACATACGTACTATATGTCACAGTTAATCATGCCACAAATGAAAATTAAAAAGTTATTATGTGATCGCCAGAGCTTTATCAGCAGCCGTGCTCCACTTGAAGACAATGCTTACGTTTTAATGCACTATGAAAATGGAGCTGTAGGTAGGCTATGGACATCCTCTATTGACGCGGGTTGTATGGACGGTCATCGAATTCGCATTGTTGGTTCTAAGGCAAGCTTGGAATGGTGGGACAGTAAGCCAAATGAATTACGATATGAAGTGCAAGGGCAACCCATTCAAACGTTGATTCGATCAATGCCTTACTTAGATGAAAGCTGTAACGCGGATGAGCGTTTAGGTGCTTTACACCAGGAAGGGCTTTCTGAGTCATGGTCAAATATTTACCTGAAGTTTGCGATTGCGATTGATGCAAAAATGCGTGGTGATCAAAAAACGTTGGATACACTTGTTTACCCAGATATTAATGCAGGACTAGAAGGTGTTCGCTGGATTGAAAATTGTGTACGCTCAGCAGATCAGGGTTCTGTATGGGTGGATCTTGAGAGTAACAAAGAAGCTGCATTGGTAGGAGAAACTCTTTAAATTTAGGTAGAATCGATAACGATTAAAAGTACCGAAATATTGAATAAAAGCCGTGGGGTTGGTTGTGAAAGCTAATGTCACGGCTTTTAAATAAAAGAATATATTAATGAATCATGTAGATTTTGATTATTAAATTAATGAAAAATAAAGGTCACCACTTTAATTAATTATTTGGTGTTTTAAAGGAAATAGTGAATTAAAAAATTTTAAAAACTAGAAAGGAAAGAGTCCTGATGATTTTGAGGGAGGTACTAGATTTAAGTCAAAGTATAGCAAACTACCGTTTAGATAAGCATGAATTAGTAAAGAATAAAGGTTTCTCAGATCCAGACGTGCTAAAAATCAACCAACAGTTGGAATTAAAAATTCAGAATATTAAAAATATAGCAAAGGGTATCCGTTCCTTCTAAATATGTCTACTCAATTATGAGAATGAAAAACATGATTTAACTTTGCAGGCGTTAATTAAGAGAACTTAACCAAATAACTTTAGTAAAGATAAACAGAAATAAAATTATATACTATCTTCTATATTGAAATTTAATCCAAAGCTATATTGTTCCGATCTTTTATCCAGAATTTCACTATCTTTAAAGAGATAGTGGAAGGCATAGTCAAAAGGGCATAAATGAAAGCGCTTTTAAATTGATAACTCGACGCATGAATTTTTATTTACAATAAGCCTCAATTGATAACCTTTATGCAGATGTGAGGACTTAGGTTACCTATCTTCATTAAAAGGGGGCATTTCCTTTGCAATCATATTTAGCAAAAAGCTGGATGGATAAGTATTATGTTAAAACAAATACGATCGATAAAGGGGGAATTTAACGTGGAAAATCTCAAGTTGCCTAATGATTACACAGCTCAAACGGAACAGGTCAAAGAAAAGGACTCAAAAAAGTTTTTAAAATTGGTCACCATTGTATCAACGTTTGGAGGACTATTATTCGGATATGATACGGGGGTTATTAATGGGGCGCTTCCATTTATGGCCCGGCCTGACCAATTAAACTTAAACCCTTTTACTGAGGGTTTAGTAGCAAGTTCTCTCGTATTAGGTGCTGCGTTTGGTTCCATATTTGGCGGACGCTTATCTGATAATAAAGGACGTAGGAAGGTTATTTTATATCTTGCAATATTATTTTTCTTTTCTGCAGCTGGTTGTGTCATAGCACCAAATACAACTATAATGGTTGCTTTTCGTTTTCTATTGGGCCTTGCTGTGGGTGGATCTTCTGTAGTCATTCCATCATATCTTGCTGAAATAGCACCTGCAGACAGGCGCGGTATGTTAGTTACGCAAAATGAATTGATGATTGTTACGGGTCAGTTCCTTGCCTATATATTTAATGCAGTTATTGGGAATGTCTTTGGGGATGCAGGACATGCTTGGCGTTATATGTTGGTAATTGCGACATTGCCAGCCTTGGCACTTTGGATTGGAGTACTTATTTTACCTGAAAGTCCTCGATGGTTAGCTTCAAAAGGAAAAATGGCTGACGCATTAAAAATACTTCAAAAGATTCGTAGTGAAAGTATCGCTCAACAGGAATTGAAGGATATAAAAGCACATATTTCGGAAAAGCAAAAAATAGAAAAAATAAGTTTTAAAGATTTAAGGAAACCGTGGATTCGTCGTATTGTGGTTCTTGGTATTTCTATTGGCTCTATATCCCAATTAGTAGGTATCAATTCTATTATGTACTATGGAACACAAATTCTTGAAAATTCTGGCTTTGGTACAAAAACTGCATTAATTGCAAACGTAGCAAACGGATTAATTGCTGTTGTTGCAGTTATTGTTGGCATGTCGTTACTCAATAAAGTGAATAGAAGGCCCATGTTGCTTACGGGTTTAACAGGGGTAACGATTGCACTTATTACGATTGGTATTTCTGCTTTCGTGCTTACGGGGTCTCCAATG
This sequence comes from Priestia sp. MDV22-iso46, assembly GCF_058629175.1. Taxonomy (NCBI): domain Bacteria; kingdom Bacillati; phylum Bacillota; class Bacilli; order Caryophanales; family Bacillaceae; genus Priestia; species Priestia sp. MDV22-iso46. Next base: position 29,792 of record NZ_JBZVWT010000012.1, on the reverse strand, counting down.
TTGCCATATGTAGTATTATCAATGACAGTCATATACTTAGCCTTTTTCCAAGGAGCTATTGGCCCGATGTCGTGGCTCATACTCGCAGAAATCTTCCCTGTTCGTTTACGCGGTATTGGTATGGGATTGGCTGTATTATGTTTATGGCTTTGTAACTTCTTAGTAGGTCTATTCTTCCCTATCCTTATGGATACAGTTGGACTTTCAGGGACATTTTTTCTATTCGCTTTATTTGGGATTGTGGGAATAATATATGTGGCGAAATTCTTACCAGAGACGAGAGGGCTTTCATTAGAACAAATAGAGGCTAACTTTAAGAGAAAAAGCTGATGAAAGAGATCAAATAACGTTACATATATACCAATTCATTTTGAGAAAACTTCACCTTTCCGTGGAGTTTTGCTTTTTAGACTGTATAGAATATACAAAGTTAGTTAACATAATTCAGATTATCGGAAATAAAAAGGCCTTTATAATTTACAAAGGCCTTTGAAAAAATTGTTTAGTTAAGCTTAAAGAATGTAGGTTTATCAGAGATTCTCAAAAAATCCATTTACCTATTAAAAAAATTTTTTATAGCTTCTAGACGTATCCTATGCCCACAATCTTCACAAGTGTATTTCCCTTTCATATTCTCTTTAACTAGCTTATATTTCAATGTGCCTTCATATACTTTGAATTTTTTTCTGCAACTTATACAAATTACTTCATAATAAAAAATTTCAAATCCCTCCTCCTTCTTAAATTTAATATATGAAACAACGGATTTATATTTGAAATTTGGGCAAACTATCCAAGACACTGTAAGGTGTCAAATATATCTATTTAGAACATTCGCCAGAAAAACTATCTTACTCGCATGAGGTAGTTTTTTCTGTTTTTAAGCTGTATATCGTATACATCTTTAGTTAACATAATGTCTCTTTCCGGTACACACGACAAAAAAGAACCCTTGGGACAGTAGGATTCCACCAAGGATTCTTTTCCGGAGTATGCAGCTTTTTATACACTGTTGGTTTATCAACGTTTTCTCAGTAGGTGGTTGAGAAACGAATGTATAAGAAGTGCACCTTTTATACATATGCTAGTCCTTTAAAATATAGTATCTTTAGGGAAGGAATGAGTATTTTATCTATACTCTAAATAATTTAAAAATTGTTTGCTAGCAAGAGATAAAGTTTGATTTTCCCTATATGCTAACCCAATTTTTCGGTAAGCAGGTACTTCTAATTCTTTTGTTATAACGTCGTAAGAGATGCGCTGTAAAACTAATTTCGGTAAAATACTAATACCTAAACCACTCTCTACCATAGCCATAATGGCATAGTCATCCCATGTCGTAAAATTAATTTTAGGACATATATTCCACTTTTTAAGCAGTTTAGTTACATCGGAATTCCCTTCTTTTTCTAACAAGATAAAAGAGGACTCAGAAAGTTCAGCAATTGGAATTTTTTCGAGGTCTGCAAGAGGATGCCTTTTAGGCAATACAACAAGTAGATTATCCTGTTCTATAAATGTTGTTTCCAATTCCGGAAGGGTAGGAAGTCGTAAAAACCCAAAATCCACACGCCCTTCTATAATCCACTTTTCTATTTCGTGATAATCACCTAAAAGTAATTCAAAATCAATATTAGGATAATCGGTTTTAAATTGTTTTATTATTTTTGGAAGCCAATGCGTGGCTACGCTAGAGAAAGTGCCAATCCGAACCACTCCTGATTGTAACCCGTTAATTTCTTCTATCTGATGTTGTAAATTTTGATATTCTTCAAATACTCTTTTAGCAGCTGGGAATAAATTTAATCCGTCTGAAGTTAACCGTAAACCAGATCGACCTCGTTCAAGTAAAGTTACTCCCCATTCCTTTTCTAAATCGTTAATCATCCGACTTATGCCAGACTGAGAATAATTTAAATACTTTGCTGCTTTTGTGAAGCTTCCCAATTCAACTGTTTTAACAAAAGCAATATATTTTTGTATATTCATGTCCATCTTATCACAACCTTTGCATCTGTTTTTATCATGCTTAGCATGACAAATATTCGCTTTTGTAATGCTATTTTCCATGATAATCTACATTTATTAAATATACAAAGCAAAGGAATGAAAAAATATGTTTTCTATCAGCGAAGTTTATACCATCGCTCCAAAAAAGTTTTCAACGTCTTTACAACAAGGTACTTATCTTGCTTTACAACAATTGAATATTTCTTTTCAACGTGTTGATACAGATGAAGCCATTACAATGGATGACTGTACTCTAATTAATAAAAGATTAAACATGAAAATGGTTAAAACATTATTCTTATGTAATCGGCAGCAAAGTTCTTTCTATTTATTTATCACTAAAGGGGATAAGCCTTTTCGCTCAAAAGACTTCAGTAGTGCCCTAAATATAGCTAGAGTCTCTTTTGCTCCTGAGGAATTGATGAAAGAAATGTTAGGAACAAAAATTGGAGCAGCAACTGTTTTTAGTGCACTACTTGATAAAAATAATAATGTGGAAATTGTTTTTGATAAAGATGTGATGAGTGAAGAATGGTATGGATGCAGTGATGGAACAACAACCGGATATATGAAAATAAAAACAGAGCAAATTATTAATGATTTTTTACCTTATACAAACCATAAGGTATCGATTATAGAGGTGTGATATGTGTCTATATAAAAATAGAATAGCCATAAAAGTTGGAACTTCTACGCTGACAAATAAAATGGAGCAAAATAATCTAAAATCGCTTGATCAAATTGCCTATGGATTAAGTAGGTGAAGGTAGTGAAATATAAGATACAGTTTGTTTTATCTATGATTATTTTCGGTACAATGGGTTTAATTGTAAGATACATTGATTTGTCTTCGAGTGAAACAGCTTTACTAAGTAGTTCAATAGGGTGTTTATTTTTAATGATTGTTTTTTTCATGAGGAAGAGAACCATTCCATGGAAATTGGTAAAAGTTAATGCTTGTATTTTATTTTTTTCGGGTATTGCATTGGGAGGAAATTGGATGTTTCTTTACCAAGCATATGATCATACAACGCTCACTAATGCAACGCTAGGCTATTATTTTGCACCTGTGTTCGTCATGATCCTCTCACCATTTATCCTTAAAGAACAATTACCTGTCAAAAAAATTATTTGTATCGGTATAGCGATACTAGGTATGTTAATGATTGTTGGAAATGGTGTAAGTGCCTCTGGAACGGAAGATTTACTTGGAATCTTTTTTGGATTACTCGCAGCTGCATGTTATGCTGCATTGATGTTACTCAATAAATTTATTCGCCTCATGGAAAGACTAGAGATTACAATCATCCAACTTGGAATAACAGCTTTACTGCTCTTGCCATATGTGTTTTTGACGGAAAGATTCGGTGTCTTTGGAGTATCTAGATCGTCCGTTCCCTTTATAATAATTCTAGGAATTGTAAACACTGGTATTGGATTTTGGTTGTTTTTCTCAGGTATGGAGAAATTAAAAGGCCAAAGTATCGCTATGCTAAGCTACGTAGATCCATTTGTAGCAATATTGATTTCTGCAGTTATCTTGCGAGAACATATGACACTTGTTCAAATACTAGGTGGCGCACTTCTTTTAGGATCGACATTTATTAGTGAGAATAAAGTGATTAATTTCCCCAAAAGAGGTAAGAGTGTAACGACCCTATAATATGCGAAGCAGTAGGAAGTATTAGTTTCCTACTGCTTTATATATATTTAAAAACTTTTCATATTGATGCTAAGGGATTTTCCGATAATTAAGTCCGTAAAAGTATACTTTTACGGACTTTGAGTTTGTATAAAAAATTTATCATTCTCGACGTTCGTTTAAATTTTAAAATAATTTACGAACGTTCTTTAAAATACATGTAGTTTTACGAACGTTTTTAGCAAAGTAATAGATTGAAAAGTCTACTTCCTATAATCAAACTTATGTAAACTCTAAAGAAAAAAGCTACTCCCTTACCCATGGAAGTAGCTTTTCCTTAGAACATCATACATGAAGAATAGTAGGAATTGGGGTTCCTATCCTCTTAGTTTGCTCTAGAAGTTGCATTTTATTCTTTTATTTTAAGTAAAAAAGAGAACACCAAAGGAATAATAACAAGCCTTCATCATATCGCAAATTTTTGCAATTGGTTTGCATAAAAAACAGTCTCGAAGTAAGAGACTGTCATCTTAATCTGCTTACTATAATAAGATTTCTTTATAATTTCTCTATAGAAGCTCTTTTCATTAGCCGTTTTAATTTATTTTCCGTATCCGTTTCCTCTACTGGCGTGTAGATACTACACCGCAAATCCATATCCCCTTGAACTTGGAGGGAAGTTAAATTAAATAACATTTTCCCTGCTTTGGCATGTCTAAATTCAATAACCATTTCGGGAGCTTTACTTACTTGGCTTTCATTCCATAAGGCTTGGAATTCTGGATGTAAATGACTCATCTGACTAATAAACTGGTTGTACCATTCATCACCTAAATAGTGTCCATAATAGGTACGGAAAATAGCAAGAAAACCTTTCGCAAAATGCTCCCAATTGACAGCTAATGCTTTCAATTCTTTTCGGGCGAACACTAATTGAATTAGATTTCTTTGATCATTTGGAATTTGTTCAAAATCTAGAAAAACATGAGCTGCTGCGGGGTTCCATCCTACAATATGGCAATGGCGATCTGTCACGATAGTCGGACAATAGGTTAATTCAGCTAGTATTCGCTTGAGAGAAGGGCTAAGCTCTAATTGATCTTTTTTTGGATGAACAATTTCTAACTTTGTTTCTAATGCTAGATCATATAAATAGTCTCTTTCATCGCTATTTAGTTGTAGAGCTGTAGAAATACAATCAAGCACAATAGAAGAAACTTTTATATCTCTTCCTTGCTCTAACCATGTGTACCAAGTGGTACTTACCCCTGCTAATTGTGCAACTTCTTCTCGTCGTAATCCGGGTGTCCTTCTTCGGGTTCCAGCTGGTAACCCAATAGACTCTGGCTTAATTTGAGCACGTTTAGCTTTTAGGAATGTAGACAGGGCCTCAAGCCTAGTTTTATCGTTCATTTTTAAAACTCCTCATCATACAATTTACCCTAGTAGTAGTTATACCAGGATAAACAATCCCTTGTAATAGGATAAAAGGACTGTAAAATACAAGTATATTATTGATTTGGAGTGATGAAAAGTGGAAAGAGTTGTGATTACAGGTATGGGAGTAGTCTCTCCTATAGGAAATAACATCAGAACATTTTGGAACAACCTAATTAAAGGAGAGTCCGGCATCTCCTCTATAGATACATTTGATATTACTGACCATAAGGCAAAAATTGCAGGAATTGTTCGGGATTTTGATGCAGATGAAATTTTAGGAAAGAAAGAAGCAAGGCGTTTAGATCGCTTTTCCCAATTTGCTATAGCTGCAGCTGAACAAGCCTGGACAGATTCTAAGTTAGATCTCAATCATATAGATCCAGAAAGGTTAGGCGTATACGTAGGTTCAGGTATAGGCGGCATTGAAACCTTAATTGAAAATATTGATGCACTTAGACAGAAAGGCCCAAGGAGAGTCAGTCCAACTCTCGTGCCGGGTATGATTTCTAATGCTGCTGCAGCACAAATTAGCATCAAGTGGAATGCAATGGGCCCTTCTATGTCACCAGTTTCTGCCTGTGCCATTGGAAATACTGCTATTGGCGAAGCTTTTAGACTTATTCGTTCTGGAGAAGTTGATGCTGTGTTTGCGGGTGGAACAGAGGCTGCTATAACTGACTTGTCAGTAGCCAGTTTTGGGAATGCTACCGCATTATCAACAAGAAATGACGCTCCTACTCAAGCTAGCCGTCCTTTCGATGAAGACCGTGATGGATTTGTCATGTCAGAAGGAGCTGGAATTCTAATCTTAGAATCTCTGTCTCATGCTTTGCGTAGAGGAGCAAAAATTTATGCAGAAGTCATTGGATACGGTGCAAGTTCAGATGCACACCATATGGTTGCTACACATCCAGAGGGTAAAGGTGCTTATCTTGCAATGAAAGCAGCTTTAAAAAATGCAAACATACCCCTTGAAGAGATTGATGTTATTAGTGCTCATGCAACAAGTACAAAAGTGGGTGACATCTCTGAAACCAAGGCTATCAAGGAACTGTTTGGAAAACAAGCTTATCAGATTCCAATAACAGCTAATAAATCTATGATTGGTCACATGTTAGGAGCAGCTGGGGGGGTTGAAGCAATTGCTTTGGCAATGAGCCTTAAGGAAGGCATAATTCCTCCAACAATAAACTTAGAAAATCCGGATCCATTATGCGATTTAGATTATGTACCAGGTATTGCTCGCCAAGTAAAAATAAATACTGGTGTATCTAATTCATTTGGGTTTGGAGGTCATAATGCAGCTATTGTTTTAAAGAAATACGAGTGAGTATATTTTTAGGGAGTTTAAATCCTTGATAAAATATAATTGCAAATTGCTATTTAAGTTGGAGTAAAGATACCCAAAATCGAATCCATCTGGCAAACCATGCCCTAATTGTAGAAGTTCCTTAGGTACTCGCTGAAGAGCCAGATTAATGTCCTTTTATATCCTAACTGCCACCCTAAACTATATTTTCAAAATACTAAAAAAAATGTTGAGAAGTGACAAGCAAGCATTAAAGTAAAAGAGCAAACTCTAGTGACAAGGAGTTTGCTTTTTTTATTTATGTCTTTTGAAGCCAAAACTCACCATATAAGCTATTACCAAGGAGATAACAGCAGCAATACCAACCTTTATGTAAGAAAGTTCTAAGGACCACGGACCGTATTTATGTGGATTCAAACGATACATAGACCACCACTGTCCATTTACACCTTCAAAGAATGAAATGACGATCCATAAAAGAACCAAAACTAAAAACCATGAAAAAAAGATAATATAATTAGAGCGTTTTTTAACCATTGCTCATTCCTTCGTCTTCTCAATTCATCTACAATATTCTTCTCTCTTATTATAGTAACAATAATCGGGAAAACTTTAGAGTTTTTATTGAATAAAGAACATTTGTTCGTATATAATATAGAGAACAAATGTTCTTTTATTTGGGGAGTTCTTTTAATGGATTATGGGCAGCTACCAAACAGAGTCATTATTTGCATCGACATGAGGAGCTTTTTCGCTTCGGTTTCCTCTGTCATACGGGGATTAGATCCGTTAAAAATAAGGCTTGCTGTGGTAGGAGATATCAAACGGTCAGGATCAGTGGCATGTGTACCAGGTACTCCTTCACCAAATAGCTGTTTGAATTTTTCTTCTCTCTTTTCGATACGATTCATAAACAAGCCTCCTGATAAAAAATAGACAAGTTCACATTTATATTAGCTACTTTTATTACAGTTGATTGGTTGTGAGCTTCTTTGAAATCCTTTTTCCTTAACGCTTTTAATTATGTCATAAATATCAAAAAAGCCTTAGCCTATTATTATCAAGTTTTTGCCTAATCCTCTCAAACTTTCTTACAAAATCTATGACTATCAGGTATAATGAACCGAAAATAAAGAAAAGGAGAATAAGTTATGTCTAACACACCCTATAAGCAGCAATATGAACTTTCTAGACTCATTGAACGCCTTTGCAAGCAGGACGGTGTTCATCCTACTACCATTCCATCTTTATTTCTCATCCGCGAATCCATTATTACTGAACCTATTTCTAGGGTTAACGAGCCATCTTTTTGCATTATCCTCCAAGGAGAGAAGGAGGTATTATTGGGAGAGGAAAGATTTTTATACGGTCCTGGCCATTATATTGTGGCATCAGTTGACTTACCAGTTACAGGTCAAGTCATCAAAGCCTCAGCCGATGCCCCATATTTAGCTTTCAAACTTGAATTTACCTCTAGCCAAGTTTTAGAGGTTTTGAATGGCACAGATTTTAAAACGGGGCAGGGAAAGAACGCAAAACGAGCTATGTACGTTAGCGAAATAGAGCCATCTTTGTTGAACGCCGTAGTAAGGTTAGCATCTTTGCTAGGCACTCCAAAACATATCCCTGTTCTTGCTCCATTATTAAAAAAAGAAATTCTTTATTGGATTTTGCAAGGTCCACATGGCGAAGCGCTTGAACAAATGGCATTAGAAGGTAGCAATGCCTCTAGAATAAGAGAGGTTATAGATCATATCATCAATAATTACGAAGAGTCTTTTCGTATTGAAGAGCTTGCTGAAATAGCGAATATGAGTGTTTCATCGCTACATCGACATTTTAAAGATGTAACGGCAATGAGTCCCATTCAGTTTCAAAAACGACTGAGATTGCAGGAAGCAAGGCGCTTGCTATTAGCTGAATCATTAGATGTAGCTGATGTCGCATTCAGGGTGGGATACGAAAGTCAATCGCAATTTAGTCGAGAATATTCCCGAATGTTTGGCTTTCCACCTAGAGTAGATATAAAGCGAATGAGAGAACACTACGTTTAAATAAAGAAAGATTGCAGATTGTAAAAGGTGGTACTTAAATTAAAGGGTACTTTAGTTCGATAAAAAATAGTAATTTTAAGATTTTCAACAATCTGGATTTTTAATGGAAGAAAGATTAAAAAAATAATTATCCATGTACACATAGCTAAATGAGTAAAAACAATTAAAACAAAAGATTTTTTTATTGAATCTTGATAAAATGAAAAATGGCGTCCATTCGCCACTATGCCAGAGTAATACAGAGAGTTAAAAGAAATGAATAAATAAGCAAGTAGAAGTAGCTCAACCTGTTTTAACAGAAGAGCAAATAGAACAAATCAATTTCACCTTTATTGAAGCCTTACATACAAATAAATAAGTATACTGTACATATTATATATAACAAAAACGGGATGCAAACGATTATGCATCCCGTCATGTGAAGAAGGAAAAAGTAGCTTTTAATGCAGCATATGATCTTTAAGGAACACCTCATTTACGTAATTGCATTGCCTAATGAAACAGTAACTTGAAAAAGTATATTCTCTTTAACAAACACCTCATTTAAGCATTGAGCTAAAAAAATATACAATGTGAACGAAATCGTTCTTGGTCTGGGACAAACACCTCATTTGTATAATTATAAATGAATATTATTGTCTACCCATTATATATATTCTTACTACGTTCATGACTACCATCCCCTTATGAATCAAACATACATCGATTTACAATAAGGTTTTCTGAAATATGCCTGCTGTAGACACCTCATCCCAAATGTAAGAAGCTTTGTAATGATTAGTTGTAATCAATAACTTGTTTTCCTTCTTCCCTAAATAGAATATCCCAATAGCCTATTTATAATTCAGTAAAGCTAACAGGTGTTTTTTGGATTACATGTATCCTTCATCTATAAGATAGATTAAATAACGAAGTCTTATTATGGATAGCTATAATAAACAGAGATATGTATGTATCGATTCATTTTATTCGATGTATTCGAGCATCGAAAAGCCATGCCATTTATGCCGTATCATAAGTTTTTGATAGGGGAAAGATGAATAGATGAAATTGTTAAAGGTATTGTTTTCCTTATTTGCTATCAATCCTACTACATGTTACACTGCAGATAACTTATTTTTGTTCGGTATATTGAGAAAAGAAAAAACCCTAATTAGAAGTTTTTATCTTGAAATAGTATGTTTGGGCAAGAGTGGTAATACATTTGTGGAGTATTCCACAGCAGGAGGCAACATTATGACACAAGGTACAGTAAAATGGTTTAATGCAGACAAAGGTTTCGGTTTCATTGAAATCGAAGGCGGAGACGATGTATTCGTTCATTTCAGTGCTATTCAAGGTGAAGGTTTCAAATCATTAGAAGAAGGTCAAAAAGTTACTTTCGATATCGAGCAAGGTCAACGTGGAGCACAAGCTGCTAACGTTCACAAAGCATAATCAAAAGTAATCAAAAAAAGGACTCCTGTAAAGGAGTCTTTTTTTATGGTTTTATGATTAGAAAACCTTTATTTACCTATAAAGAAATAGATGTAGAAAAAGAAGCATTCTTATGCATAAATGGCATAGGCATGCTTCTTTTTTCTGCAGATATAGGTTATACCTATACATTTTCTTTTACAATTCAACATATTAAACCTTATTATGGAATTAAACTCAAAATAAGGTGGGAGATGCTTGTATGAGAGCTAAGATTGAGAAAGCGAACCATGTAGTGATGTTTGAAACAACTGGTGAGTTTTATGCACACGAAGTGACTCAAGGTCCTAAAGTGGGTTTCTTTGCTTGCCCCTCTTGTGGAGTAAAAGTTTATCATAAACAAGACCATTTCTTTTCACATGATCATGCGCGTACGTGTACTTACGTACAAGAGCAATCTAAGATAAAGTTCTAAAACTGTATCCTAAAACTGAGTTTGTAAATTTATTATTGGTTAATTTATACATTTATAGTATAATATTAAAGTTGTAGTTGTGAACGTATAAAAGGAGAGTCAGCATGAAGGGACTAAGTACGTTGAGAAAGATAGATGCAGTGGGTCGTATAGTGATTCCTATTGAGCTAAGAAAGCTACTAGATATAGGTAAAGATGATGAAGTAGAGATTATATTGGAAGATGATCATATAGAGATAAAAAAATACAAAGAATCTAATGAATGTCTAATCACAGGTGAGATAACGCCTCAAAGCCGTAGATATGCAAATAACTTAGTTCTAAGTCCATTAGGTGCAAAAATTTTATATAACGAAATAAAAGACAAGCAAAAAACCTTTGAATCATAAATTCAAAGGTTTTTTATTGAATTATTTTTTATGTTGTATACTCTCTAACCAATTTTGGACAGAAGATCCCAAACTAGTTGCTCCTACTTTTAATTCATCCATAATATAAGAAATCAAATTGTGTAGACTGTACTCTTCTTTATAAGGATTATTTTTATTGATGAATTTTAAAACCTCTTTTAATTCCTTTATTCTTCCCTGGTCCAATTCTTCTTCTAAATGGCGAGTCATGTATTCATCAACAAAATCAGAATTTCTAATGCTAGCCTCAATTAAGAAAGATGCTGCTAATGCTGGAGAACAATCTAAAGCGTAAGCTAAGCGTTTTAGAACATCATACGTTTCTCCATGTCCATCCTTTAAGCGAGTAGAAACACGCTCTTTTTCTATATTTCTATATAAGTGTCTAATTGGCTCTTTAGACATATCGCCCATATACACAGTGCTGCCAAAACTAAATCCTCTTCTAAAATAATTTGATAAATAGTCCATCACTTTTGAAGAAGCAAGGCCTGATATACAAATTGACTCAACTACACTTTTTACAGGTGTATTCGTAATATAAGACAATCGATAAATACATTCTTTAAGATCAATTGGAAGTGACGGTTTTACATCTCGTTTTTTGTCACTTCGGATTTTTCTTTTCTTCTCTTCTACTCTCACATAATCACTCCTAAAATCTAAAATTATCTCTAGGACAATGACTTTTTGTACATACCTAAAACATGTATATGGCAGGGGAGGGAGGAGCATGTATATTTTTTTGAGATAGTGGAAAAAACTTATAATACTAGAACATGAGAGGAGTCTTTTGTATGAAAATGACGAAGGAAGAAGCACAAGAGATCGCAAAAAAAATAAAAGAAAACTCTAATAAGTACGGATTGCCTGTGAAAAAAAAGAAAAATGCTAGCGCAACCTAAGGCCGGATATATAAGAAAAAGTCTTCAATTTAATAAAAAATAGAAGACTTATATTTTTCTACTATAGTACGCAATAACATTTATTCCACTGTGTAATGAAGATACGATAAATGCGGGTAAATCTTATAAAAAAGAAATGACTTCCTTAATATTACAAATACCATAGCTTCAAATTAGATGTGTCGATAGAGAAAAGTTAAAAAAGATACTGCCTGATAAAAGTAATTTATCAGGCAGTACCTTTTCAAAATATGATTATTGGCGACGTAATTTATCAATTTCTTCTGGTGTAAGGTTTGTAAATTCAGCGATTGTTTGGTTATCTAAACCCTTTTGAATCATACTTAGGGCCACCTTTATGATTCCTTTCTTTTCGCCTATTTCTTCACCTATCTGTTTTCCTTTTTCTTCTCCAAGTTTTTCAGCTCTTTTTAACGCTGACTTTTCTTCTAACAATGCTTTTCTTCGTGCTTCATATGCTAATAGCACTTCTGGATCTTGGCTAACACGTTCCCATTCATCCATCGCTTTCTTTAATACTTGATCTTCTTGCATCGCAATCTCCTCCAGGTAACAGTTTAGCATTGGAAGCTGTGTTATCTGATATTTCACGTCGTGGAATTGATACTGTATTTAATTTAGGTGATAGTTTATATGGACCGTTGGACCCCTTGGGAACTTTTAAACTATTAATCGAGCATGATATTACACATATTATGGGGAATTGTGATCGAATTATATTTGATTCATTAGATGATGATTCGTCATCTACGGTCAATTATGTAAAACAAAGTTTATCTACAGAGGCTATCAATTGGTTACAACAACATCCAAGTAGCTTAACCATAGACGATATTTTTTTATGTCATGGTACACCTAATTCTGACGAAGTATATTTATTAGAAGAGATGAAAAAAGAGGGTGCAACTTTAAAAAGCCCCAAAGATATTATAGATGTTTTAGAATATGTTGAACAAAGCGTTGTATTATGTGGGCATAGTCATATTCCGAGAACTGTCTATTTGCCAAATGGAAAATTAATTATAAATCCTGGTAGTGTAGGGCTTCCTGCATACATAGACGATTTGCCGGTACCTCATAAAATGGAATCTGGATCTCCCCATGCCAATTATACAATTATAGAGAAAAACTCAACTAATTGGTTAGTTGATCAAATTAGTGTCCCCTATGATTGGAAAAAAGCAGCTGCTATGGCAGAACTGAATCAGCGCCAGGATTGGGCAGATGCTTTAAGAATTGGAAGATTTTAAGGAGGGAAGAATAATGCCTGGAATTAAAGCAATTGTGTTTGATTGGGGAGATACCCTTATGAAAGATTTCTCTGAATATGAAGGCCCAATGGCTGATTGGGAGCATGTAGAGATTATAGATGGTGTTAGAAAATCTCTACATCTTATTAGTCAGAGTTACATATGTTGTGTAGCTTCTAATGCTGGGGCTTCAAATTCAGCCCTAATGGGGATAGCTTTAAAGCGTGTTGATATACAACAATATTTTCAATATCTTTTTACATCTAGAGAATTGGTTTTTTCAAAACCTAGTCTTGAGTTCTTTAATAAAATTGTTCAGACCTTAGGCTTTACTCCTCAAGAATGTATTATGGTAGGTAACGATTATGATAAAGACATTATTCCTGCAAAAAAGATTGGAATGCAAACCATATTATTTTCTCAAGTATCTAAAGATGAGAATTTTAATTATGCAAATTATGTAACGAATTCTATGGGAAACTTACATGAAATCATATTAGAAATTGAGAAGAGAAATAATATTTATACGATTTAAGCTTTAAAATAAAAAGCCTTTTAAAAGGCTTTTTATTTTATTTCCGATAACGCACATTATGTTAATTAAGATTGTGGGGCGTATACAGTCTGAAAATAGAAAAAGACCATCTCTTCCCAGTCAAAACTGAGTTAACCCATTTTATCGAGAAATATAAAGAGCAATACACAGGAGTAAAGAACAAACTTTATAAAATTTATGTGTTTTGCGGGATATACTAGTTATTTATTCGATATATTCAGATTATAAATCTATCATTATTCGTTATCTTATATTTATAGGATCTAGGTGGAATAGCCAAGTGGTTAAGGCAAAGGTCTGCAAAACCTTGATCTCCGGTTCAATCCCGGATTCCACCTCTAAATTATAAATATAAGGAGAAGATTATGAAAAAAACCTCTATGACTATTATTACTACTCTCTTAATTTGCTTTTGTTTTACTAATTATGGGCATGCTAAAACAGAAACAAATCAATATTACACAGTTATCTTGAAAGACCGTTCTAAGTGGACGCAATCTATTAAGAAGATTAAAAAGAGCCAGGGAGAAATTACTTATACCGTCCCTGAGATAGGACTAATTCAATTTAAAGGAAATCAAAAAGTGGCTAAAACAAATGCTTCTTTATTTAAATCTTTAAGTCCTTCTTTAAAATTAGAAAAGCCTTCTACATCTACATCTAAGTCTTTTAAAAAACCTAATTCAAGTGTAAACTCAATAAAAGGTTTAGATAGTACTCTTCCTGCCTTATGGGATATGCAGTGGGATATGAAAGAAATTACGCACAATGGAGAAAGTTATAACATAGAATCAGGTTCTTCTAATGTAACTGTTGGAATTGTTGACTCTGGAATTGACATTGACCATCCAGACCTCGTAGACAATCTGAAAAGTGGATCAAAAAATCTTGTTCCCAAAGGTGGGCTTAGAGGGACAGAGCCTGAAGAAACAGGCGATATTAATAGTATTAACGATATTAATGGACATGGAACTATGGTAGCTGGATCTATTGCTGCCAATGGTGAAATTAAAGGGGTAGCACCGAATACAGGAATTAAAGTATATCGTGTATTCGGTAATAAGTCAGCTGATGCTGTGTGGATCATCAAAGCAATTATTCAAGCAGCTAAAGATGACGTGGATGTCATTAATCTTAGCCTTGGTTCTTATTATATTGATGGTAACATATATAAAGATGGTGAACTTTTAGATAATAAGTGGGCAGATGTTGAAGGATATAAACTTGCAATTGAGTATGCTAATAAGTTAGGTAGTGTGGTAGTTGCTTCTGCAGGCAATGACTCAATAGATGTTTCCAACAAATCAGAGCTGAATGATTTTCTTAAGAAAAAATACGCGGAAGAAGGAAAAACATTTAACGGAGTAGGAATTGAAGCTCCAGGAGAATTGCCTGGTGTAGTCACAGTATCTTCTACTGGTCCTACGCAACAACTTTCTTTATTCTCTAATTTCGGAAAAAATTATATTGATATCGCTGCTCCAGGGGGAGATTCTAGATTGTTAGAGAAATACGGCCAAGAGGCATGGTGGGATGGTGGACTTTTCCGACAAGAACAAGTATTAACTACTTTTAACACTGGAAGATATTTATTTGCTTCTGGAACTTCGATGGCTGCACCCAAGGTTTCTGCTACCCTCGCCTTAATTATCGACCAACGTCACTACAAAAACAGTCCAAGTAACTCCATTGATTATCTATACAAAAACGGAGTAAAAAAAGATGTTGAACCTAATTTAGCTTATTGGGGAAATGGTCAACTGGATGTATACAACGCGGTTAAATAAATAAAAAATGAACTATGATACTCATAGTTCATTTTTTATTTATTTATGGAAGATATGGTGAATTCAATACATGCTCCTTGAGGTTCATTATTTCTGGCATGAATTTCTCCACCATGTTTTATAACTAACTCTTTTACAATATATAACCCCAACCCATGGTGAAGTTGATCATTCCTTGAAGGATCTCCTTGATAGAATTTACTGAATAAAAAAGGTAAATCTTTGGTATCAAATCCTTTTCCCGTATCGGAAATAGAAAAAGACATCATATCTTTCTCTATCTGAACTTGAACATCGATACTCCCATTCACTGGGGTAAAACGAATGCTGTTAGAAATTAAGTTAGTCAGAATTTGATGCAATCGTTTTGGATCTAATGCAAATTCGGAATTTCCCTCTCCAGGCTTTCTATTCAAGCTGTAAGTGAACTTTATTTCTTCATCCTCTGCCCATTTTTTAAATTCCTCTAGCATTTCCGGGAACATTTCTATAGGAATAACACCTTCAATATCAAGTGTAAAATCTGGATTATCTACCTCAGACACTCTTTTCATTTCCTCTGTCAAATGCAATACTCTTTGGGTATTATTTTTTATTGTTTGCAAATATTGTGGCAAACGCTTCTGTCCATTTAATGATGGATCCATTAAGACCTCTACATGGGATAATATAATTGTTAGAGGCGTTCTTAAATCATGGGCAATCGAGGCAACCATATCTCGACGCTCTTGCTCTAATTTCCATTGAAGATAAAGTGACGTTTTCAACTCTTCTTTCATACTGTTAAAAGAGTCAATTAATACACCTATTTCATTTTCACTCTCATATTTAATCTCAAAATCCAAATCTTGATTTTTAATTTTCTGAGAAGCAGCACTCAGTTCTTTAATCGGCTTATTTAATTCTTTCCCAAAACGTCTCGCAAATACGTATGAGTAAAGTGTTAAAAATAAAAAAGGAATTAATAATATTATAAGAAATATGTATTTTATATAATAGTCAATAGATGATGCTAACACATATCGTACAGCTAGAACTCCTTCCATTCGATTTTTGTCGAGGATAGGAAGATATTTCGTTATGACCTTCCCTTTCTGATCGGATCTATTAACTTTTTCATATATACTTTTGTTATTTTCTATTAATTGGTCATCTAATGTACCATATATTTTATTTCCTCGAAGGTTTATGACCTGATATGTAATTCCTTCCATAGGAATAACTTTTTCTAAATTTTTCTGAAAAGATACTTCTAATATCTTTTCTCCTTTTAACTCAACAAATTTTTCTATGCTAGGAACTTTTTTCTCGTAATAATTAGCAGGTTGGACTGACTTTTCATTATAAACGGAGAGAAAATAATATAATAAAACTAAGCTGCAAATTGTACTTATAAGGCTTAAAAAGATTACTGAAGCAAAGGTTAAAATAAACTGATTTTTTAAAGATAGCCGTTTAATCATTAACGTTTTTCCAACTTATATCCTACTCCCCACACCGTTTTAATGTGATAAGTTGACATACCTGAAGTCAATTTAGCTCTTAAATTATTAATGTGAACTATAATAGTATTTAAGTCACCCATTGCATCAATACCCCAAATTTTCTCATAAATCTGTTCTTTAGAAAATATTTGTCCTAAGTTTACTGTTAAAAGTTCCAATATCTTAAACTCTTTACTTGTTAAGTCTATCTTTTTACCATCCAATAAAACGTCATGTTGTGAATAATTAATAGTTAAATTACCTAAGAGACGTTGATTCTGAGTACTAACTCGATCCCTCTGTTCACGTCTTAAGTGCGCCTCTACCCGAGCAATAAGTTCTTTCACTTGGAAAGGCTTCGTTATATAATCATCTCCTCCTAAAGTAAATCCCTTTACTTTATCCATCTCTGAGTGCTTCGCACTTAGAAACAGAATAGGACAATAAATTTGTTCTCTGATAACTTTACAAAGATCAAAACCATCCATCTGGGGCATCATAACATCTAATATTATTAAATCTACATTTGTCTTTAATTGATCTAATGCTTGCTCCCCATTATAAGCTTTAAGAACTCTATAACCTCGGTCTTCAAAGATATCAGAGATTATATCTACAATCTCCAGCTCATCATCGACTACAAGAATACTTTCTTGCATAAGTATATACCTCCCCGCCCCCCTAGTATTTTAATTATCTAGGAGAGATAAATTAGTACCCTCCTAGACAAAATATCATCTTTTCATAGAACCTTTTTAGAGTAAAAGTAACTAGAAATAAGATAGATAATAAACTGAGACACTCCAAATATTAAAAATATTACTATTATAGAATAAATTGTAATTCCTTCTAATATATTTTGCAAGGCATTAGTAGCTATAAATAAATTCAATCCCCCTAACGATAAAGGAACAAAGAATATTACCGAAATTTGAATGTACAAAGTCCTTTTAATTTCTTTAGCTGTAAGACCCACTTTTCGTAATGAGTGGAATACTTTTTTATCATCGTTCATATCTTCATACAGTTTAAACCAAAGCAGACTAGCTAAAGCAAGAAACAAAACTAAGCATATAAACAGTCCTGTAAGTCTCAATATTGAAGATAATTGAACTGTATTTTCATAATCGAGAAGTCGAATACTATGAAGATTATCCGATTTGAACAAGGTTGTATCTGATAATTTCTTTAAAATGTTATAAATTTTTGCATCCTCTTTAAAATCTAATTTATAGAGTGACAATCTTTTTTCAGAAATCGTTGTTTTATATATTTCACTAAAAGTGTTTTTCGGTACAGAGATAATACCCTCAATTCCATCTATAGGATTAAGAACTCTTTTACCGTTCATATTTTTTACTTTTAGATCTCTCTCCCCTTTTTCAGATTTTAATTTTAAGATTTCATTAGTAATATCATCAGTTTTTTTATTATTAAAAATATAATTATTATTTTTTAACGAATTTTCATCTTTTATAAAAGATGGGTCATTCTGTATTACTAAAAATTGCTTCTTCCCACTCTCTGAAGAAATTTTTAATCCTTTCCACTTATTCATGTGTAAATCCTTTATTCCTTGTCTCTTCAATTCAGCTATAATATCTTCTATTTTGTTTTCCTTCCCCTTTGATGCAACAAATAATGCTCCTTGAGGGTGAGTGCTTTGCATTCTTTGACTGTTCTTTTCTATATATAACTGAATAGCACCGATTGATATCATAATTGCAGATAATAGAATAGATACGATGAAGATAATCTTTGCATTATAATATAATCTTTTTCTCAAACTTATAAGAGTTAACATCTTTATCCCATTCAACTGCCGTTTTTCTTTATTATTCAAATAAGATATTACACCTACTAAACCATTTGAACAGAATAGGTATGTGCCTACTAGTAATAATGCTAATAGGGGTAAAAAAGCAAATAATAGCATAGGTAAAGATGCATAAGAGATAAATATATAAGAAACCAAAAGAAAGCAGATAGATAAAATGAATTTAACCCTAGAGAATTGAGCTGAAGGTTTAGGTTTTTTTTCTTCTTGAAATAACTCTAGAACTGCAATTCGTTTAATCTTGAAATAACTACGACATGAAACAAGTAAAAATACTATTCCAAATAAAATAACCGTAACAAAAACAGCCACGGGAGAGAAAGTATAAACGAACGATTGATTTGAAAATAGAATATCACTCATGAAATTAAAGAAAATCTTTGATAACAGCATTCCAAATAAAATGCCAACTAAAATAGAAAACGTACCAACTACGGCGTTCTCTAAAACGAGCACGTTAAACAATTGCTTTCTAGAGGCCCCAAATGTTTTCCAAATACCCATTTCTTTTTTTCTTTCTCTAAGGAAATGCTCATGTGAATATGCGATAAAAAAACAAGAAAATAGCAAAATAATAATTTCACATGCAATTAATAACTGTTCTGTTCCCGAAACCTTTGGATATAAAAGAAAGGCTGCGTACATATAAAAAATTGCTACAGAAAGAATGCTACTAAGTATGTATACTGTATAATGAGAAAGATTACGGGTTATATTCTTAGTTATATATTTCCACATTGATATCATTATCCTCCACTTCCTTAGCGATAAAAGATAAGATTCTTTGATTGAACTTAGACGTATCTTCTAATTTGGAACGCTTCATTTCATGGACAATTTGGCCATCCTTTAAAAATATGACTCTGTTACAAAAGCTAGCAGCTACCGAATCATGAGTTACCATTAAAATAGTTGTTTTGTACTTTTCATTTAACATTTTTAAAGTATGTAGAACATTTTGAGCAGATTTAGAATCTAAATTCCCTGTAGGCTCATCAGCAAATAATAAAGCAGGATTGTTAATAAGAGCACGAATGATGGCAGCTCTTTGCTGTTGCCCCCCAGAGACTTCATAAGGATATTTAGTTAAAAATTTTGTCACTTCCAACTCTTCAGCAAATTTTTGAAGTTTATTCTGTACACCTTTCTTATCTCCTTTTTTTAAAGCAGCAGGTAATAAAATATTTTCTTCAATAGTCAAATGATCTAACAAGTTGTAATTTTGAAAGATGAAACCAATATGCTCACGTCGGTAAATACCTAATTGTTCTTCTTTCATACCTGTGAGAGTAGTTCCCCCGACCTTGATATCCCCTTCTGAGGGGATATCAAGGGAAGAAAGCACATTTAATAAGGTAGACTTTCCACTTCCCGAAGGACCCATAATTGCTACAAAATCGCCTTCTTCAATATCTAAACTTATATTCTTTAAGACAGGGTACGTTCTGTACTTAGTTTTATAAACTTTTGTAATTTCTCGTGCTTCCAATATAGCCATTTTAATTCTTCCTCCTATCTTTATTTAAGAAGTAAATTCTTTTTTACTCCAAATCCTTACACAAGCACCAAAACCAACTAACATAATAACAAATGCAAAAACATATAAAGAATTGCTAGTAGTACTCAGAGTATGGAAGATACTTTGAACTGATAATAAGAAAAATGAAAGTTGGCTGGAAACATACAAACAACCTACATATAACCCAATTAACAAGAAGAAGCTAATAACTGCATTTGAAATAATTACACTAATTAAACTAGCAAGAGCTAAACAGCACATCTGGATGATGAAAAAGAGACCATACACTTGTACTGTATATAATATAGCTTCTATAGCATTCTTCTGTTGACCATAAAAAGTAAAATCATTATCTGGTTTTAAGAAGATAAAACCAAACGCTATACTAATCCCTAGGATAATTAATAAATGTACTAGTACCATTAAGGCAAGAGAGAACCATTTTGAAATTAGAAATGATTTTCTTTTAAAAGGTCTAATTAAAAAAAGACGATATGCTCCTGAGTTATATTCTACATTAAGGCTATTCAGAAAAAATACTGGCATAAAGATCAATGTAAGTAAGAATGAAGATTCTTTTAATAAGAACCATGGAAAATTCCAAGTATTTAAAGGAACTTGCTGATCGTTATTGTAAATTCCAACTCCATAGTATCTTAAGAACCAAGCTTGAAGAAGTACAATTACAGTAAAAATCCCAATCATCCATTTACTTTTTCTTTGGCTCCAAAGTCTCTCCCATTCGCTTATAAATAATGCTTTCAATTAAAACCCTCCTTGAGTCAAATAAAATAATCTCTCTTCACAAATGTCCAATAACCAATTAAGCCAAATAGAGCAATGTATACGGCTTGAACTAAAATGATGTAAGAATTTAGATTGTTAGTTGATGAAAGTAAAAACGCTATTCCTGTGTGCTGAATTTTCACGATAGACATGTACATAAGGTGAACCACTGTGCTGTGCCCGATAATTGTTTGCGTCGAGAATTCTAAGAGCTGAGGAATGGCAATTGCTAAGAAAATAAAGCCAACCCCTGCCCCAAGTGTTATCATTGTACTTCTGCTTATCGATCCTAATAATGTAAAAACTGATACAACGCTAATCATTGTCACAAAACAAGCAAAGAAATATTTTACGTTATATAATAAAGCTGCTGCTAAAGATAATTTCTGCTCATCTAGAAATGTTATTAAGGTATTAACCTTAGGAAAAAAGATATAACCAGCAACGGTATTTAAAATCCAAAATAGAGTTAAATACAAGAACATGGTTGTTAAAATAGTAGCTAATTTTGCTAAAAAAAGTTGAGTGGTAGAAAAAGGGCGGATGAGGATCATTCTTAGCTGCCCATTTTCTATCTCATTAGCTATAACCGTAGAAATTAGTATTATAGCTATGATATTAAAAGAAACAACGAGATGTTCAGAAATGCTAATTATAGGGAAGTTCAAAGAAGTTACATAATCTGGTTGTCCTGGTGACACTCGTTCATTCCAATTTAAGTAATATTTAACTGAACCTAGCGACATTAAGGGTATAAAAAATAGTATGATCCATGATATCTTTTGGGACCATAATCGTTCTAACTCTGAAGTGAAAAGTCCTTTCATGATGTCATCATCTCCACAAATACATCTTCCAGTCTCTTGCTTGGATCTTTAATTAACTCTTCTTTACTTCCTTGTGTAACAAGTTTACCGTTACGAATAATGACAAGATGATCACACATTTGTTGGATTTCATCAAGTAAATGACTAGAAATGAAAAATGTTAGATTTTTCTTTTCTCGAAGTTCAAGAATTAATTCTCTTAATTCTCTCATTCCCATAGGGTCAAGACCATTTGCTGGCTCATCTAATAAAATGACATCTGGTTCTCCTAAGAGGGCTTGAGCAATTCCCAGCCTTTGTCGCATACCTAATGAATAATTCTTAATTTTTACATCGGCATCTTCCGTTAGTCTTACAACAGATAATGCTGCCTCCACTTGCTCTAACTGTTCTTTTCTCGAAAGGTCGGGATATAGCCTCGCTAAATTTTGTAACATCTTTCTGCCTGACATATACGGGAAAAAGATAGGGGACTCTATAATCGCTCCTACATTTCTTAAAGCCTGTTGTCTATCTTTATTTACATCTTTACCCCCTACCATTATTGTGCCTTGAGTAGGGCGAATAAGCCCTGTAAACATTCGCATAACAGTTGTTTTTCCAGCTCCATTTGGTCCCAAAAACCCGCATATATCTCCTTTATACACCTTAGTTGAGAATTGACTTACAATATTCTTTCCACTCACTGTTTTTGTGATATTATTTGCTTCTAAAACAATTTCTTTTTTCATATTCAATCCCTCCTTATGGTTTAATATAAAAGACAAATATAAATAAAAAATAAAGAAAAGAAAAAAACTCACATTTTTGTGAGTTTTTATTGAACTTCAACTTTTTCACAAATATTCGCTAGTCTATTTCTTTCTTCTAATTGTTTAGAAATGATGTTCAATATATTTTGCGGATTAGGTAAAACATAGTTAGGTCTCAATGACATAGTTGCAATTTCAAAAGCTGTTGTTTTTACAGGAGGTACAACAATATGATCATATTGTTGTAGTAGCTTAACATTATGCTGAACTACTTTCTTTTCCCACATTAATTTATTCATGTTTGGAAAAAAGATAACAGGTTTATCATGAGCTAGTATTACTGTACTTAATAAATCAGTTGCTAGACCATGAGCTGCTTTAGATAATGTGTTTCCTGTAGCTGGAAGTACGGCCATTAAATCGGCCCACCTCGCTAATTCCACATGTCCTATGGTTCCACTTATGCTAAGCTTTTCATCAATAAATACCTCGTCACAATATAACTTTACTGTCTCAGCTGGGATAAGTTGAACTGCACCTTTCGTCATTACAACTTTTACCTCACTAAAGTTTGCCTTTAGCATAGCTAAATATTGAAAAATGCCTGCTACTGCAATCGACCCACTTACCCCTACTAGTATTTTTTTCTCTACAATATTCTTAACGTCCATTTATCATAGCCCCCTGAATCTTAATTAAGAAAGTAAAAATGCCCCGTCCCACCAAGGTTCTTCCACTGAACTTAAACTTAGTAAAGGTAATAATACGCCAGTTACACCTTCGAGTAATCCAGCCTTGTTTAATTGATGTGACTTCTCTCCATTGGATTCTATATCTCTAAAACCAAAGGGTGCATTAGGATCATATGATTCTTCTATATAATGTACTAACTCTACTATTGATTGAACTGAGATTTGATTCTCTTCATCTTTTGCCATCCTTATAAGCATTTGTAATAATCCTGCTCTTCCATGACAAAATGTTGGCGATACTAATTCCCATTCTTCTTTTGGTTCTACTATTATGTCCTGATAAGCTCCCACTGCACTCCTTATTGCTGCTGTGTCTCCCAAGGCCTTTCCTGCTAAATATATACTTCTCGCTACGCCTGGGTCTCCATAACACCAGCCCTGACGTTTTGGATAAGAATGAGATATTTTAGAAGTGGCTACTTCTTGAAAACTAAGTCTGGAAGGCCAACCACTGTCTACTTGTTTCCACTTCATTAACCAATTGGTAATCTTGAGTACAGCTTCCCTCTGACCAGGTATTTCAATTCCCTTTTGAATCGATAAAGCCATAAAAGACAGTGGACCCGGTATGCCATGAGCAAGACCACAATTAAAATTCCCTTCTGGAAACATAATTCTATCTTTTTCTAGTAGTTGATTCGCTTTTGAAACATACCACCCCGGTACTTTTTCACCATTTACCTCGATATCAGAAGCCATATCCACAAAATAAGTAAGTATTTTTTTTAGTGCCTCATGATTTTCTTTATGCTTCGTATTTTCAATGAGATAGCGACCTATTCCTGTCATTCCTTGTATCACATCATATTTTAGAGGATGTACACCTAGTTCCTTCTCTGGTTCATTTAATATCTTTTCTAATTGCATCAATATAAAATTATTTAAGACTTGGAGGAATCTAGAATACCTCTCATAATTATGGGATATATATAACGTGGCATAAGCGACACCTGTTATACCTCCAAACATCGAAATACTATTGACCCCTTGCCTTTCAATAACCTTCTGTACTTCTACTAAATGGTTATGTGCGACAAGGTCAAACCCACTATCAGGGAACTGACGGTCAAGTTCTCCAAATAATAAAATAGTGCCTGGAAAACCATGGGACAATGTGATAGGGTCCCATGGATTCAAATTACCTGCCAATGATACGTTATCAGGAGCCATTACTATCTTTTCTATACCACTTGGATCCTTTAACTTTTCAGCTATGCTTAACACTAATTTTAGTGCTTTATTTCTTGTCTCATTATCAATTCCCTTTAACCAATACGTTTTTTGGTCAGTAGTAGATGGCATAATTTTCTCCTTTCTCCTTACATCTTATGAGCTTGCTTGTGTTGCACTGGCTTCTATATAACTCTTAGCTTGCAGATTAAATAATCTGGCGTATATTCCATTTGTGTCTAAAAGTTCTACATGAGTCCCATACTCCGCGACCTCTCCTTTATCAAGTACTATAATCCTGTCAGCGTATTTTACGGTTGAGTAGCGATGAGATATGAAAAGTCCCATACTTTTCTGAGCAATCTCTTGAAAATCTTGAAAAACTTCTTCTTCGGCTGCTGGATCTAAAGCAGCAGTCGGTTCGTCAAGAATATATAAACTTGCTCTTCTCATATAGGCTCGCGCAATAGCAATTCTTTGCCATTGGCCTCCAGATAATTGAATACCGTTAGCAAAAGTTTTTCCGAGCTGAGTATCCATTTTATCAGGCAAGCTATCAATCATTGTAAGCGCTCCGGACCTCTTAGCTGCTGCTTGTATAGCTACTAAATGATTAGACCTTTTGTAATCACCATAACCAATGTTTTCTTTGACATCTAACTCATATCTCACAAAATCTTGGAAAATAGCACTAATTCTATCCTGCCAATCTTGCGGCTGATAGTCCTCGATTCTTTTACCATTCAAGAGAATAATCCCCTCATAATCTGTATATAGTCGTGTTAGCAGCTTAACAATTGTTGATTTTCCAGATCCATTAGATCCTACTAAAGCCAAAGTCTCTCCAGGTTTAATATGAAAATTAACATTTTTTAATGTGTAATTCTCTTGCCCTGGATATTTAAAGGATACATTTAAAAATTGAATACCTTCTTCCGTTGAAGAGACATTTTCTAACGTTTTTTCCTCTGAGACATTAGGTTTATCTGTGCTTTCTGGAACATTAAGGAAGGAAAATAATTGTGTCATATATAGATTGTTTTGATGCATGTTAAAAACCATATACATTAACTCATTTGACGTTT
Organism: Priestia sp. MDV22-iso46; assembly: GCF_058629175.1. Taxonomy (NCBI): domain Bacteria; kingdom Bacillati; phylum Bacillota; class Bacilli; order Caryophanales; family Bacillaceae; genus Priestia; species Priestia sp. MDV22-iso46. Next base: position 4,305 of record NZ_JBZVWT010000012.1, on the reverse strand, counting down.
TTTGAGTCGTGTTGACAGCTTGAAAATAAGCAATAAGGCTACCAATAGCAATTACTCCCTGGATTGTATCTTTAACAATCATAAATTGAACGAATATTACAAAAATTACACTTATCAATTGAAAAGATAAATCAATTCTCATCTTTTTTAAAAGCAAATGGCGATCCTGATTATAGAACTTACTAAATAAGTCTGAATAGTTTCTTAGTAGTAAGCTGCCTAACCCAAATATTTTAACTTCTTTAACGGTAATATCAGTGGTCATTAGATAGTAGTAATAAAACTGTTTTCTTGTCTCCTCTGCTCGCTTATGGCTTACTAAAAATATTTCTTTTCCCACATTCACAATAGACCAGGCGGATATTAAAGGTAATAAAATTAAGATCAATGTAAATTCCCAGTTCCAAACCATTAAAATTATTGAAATAGAAATTAAAGTAATAGCACCTTTTACGATCCCCATTAACTCTTCAAAAATAGCAAACGGCTTATACGTGGAATCTTGCCTTGCTCGTTGGAGTTTATTGTATACCTCTGGGTTTTCAAAGCTTGCATAAGGTAGTGTTTTCGCTTTTTCAATCAATTTTACATTTATCTTGTTAGACAGTAGGTTTCTGTATAGTTGCTTATGCGTTTCTAGGATTGAACCGGTAGCGCTGGTTAATAAAGTGACAACTGAAAAGAAGATAAAAAAAGGTAAAATGTCGTAAAAATAGTTATCTTTGTACCCTTGGATATACAGATTCTGCACCATATTTACAAGATATTTTATTGCTAAAATCAAGGAAGCTGGTAATAGCCCATTTAGAAAATTTAGGACAAGAACACAGAAGAAATATCCTCTGTGTGTCTCCCACAAAAGCTTAAATAGACTCGGCCAGTATCGAAAAGATTTTAGAATGCTAACAAATGATACTTTCTCATTTTCCATTGTAGGATCTAGCGTATTCTTCATGCTTATTCCTCCAATACTTCTGGCTGGACAAAATATGTCTAGTAAAAGCTAATGCTTTCTTCTCTAATTCTCTATTTGCTCCTAATAATCGATTACAGTACATATGAATAATTGCTCCCATAATCATTTGATGCTCATTCCAAAGCATATCTCTTTTCTGTAACTCTTTAATTTCAGTCACATAACGGGTTAAAGATTCTTTACGAATCAAGAAACTTTCATATATAGACTTACCGACTCCAGAATTATAATTACGCAAGTTTTCCCAATCATTTCGTGAATCTCCTATTAGAGATAATTCTTTTCGCAACGGTCTAAATTCATCTATATACTCATATTTTTCTGTATTATTTTCTATAGAGGCTACTTGTTGCGCGTAATTCAACCCAAAGTTATCCATGATGTCTATAATTGAGAGCGATGCCATTACATAAGCTGGAAGATGATTTTGTTGATTTAACGTACTGAGAATCATGGCTACAGACTGACTATCGTAATGAAAATAATCCTCAGCTTTTTCTATTAACATGGGACCACCATAACGCTCTACTTCTCGTTCATATGTGTCGATAGTAATCTTTTGGAGTAATCCTAAATCCATTAGTTTATCTGCCCATTCCCTTAAACGAGGAAGAACTAGACCACTAAGTTTAGAAGGGTCTCCCTGAAAGCGTAAACGAATATGTGCATCAGGGTCTCGGTAACGCATAAAGAACCATGATGATGCCATATCACTTTTAACCATTTCACTAGCGAAAGGCGTAAGATATTTTAGTATTAAGTCATTCTCTCTTGCGTTTGGAGCATAGAGTTTTACATATAACCACTCGCTCCCTGGTAATTTGTAGATTATTTTATTACTTACAATATCTTTTTTCGCTTCCCCTATTGCACCAATTTTCTTTCTTCGCTCAGTATTTTCTGTTTTCTTTAAAGGAACAACTATTTCTACAGCATGTCTCCCTAAAGGGCTATTTAAGCAATTTTGATCCCGATCTTGAAGAGTTTCTCTTAATTGCAACCTTCCTTGCTTGAATAATTCATTTTTTAGTTCACGTAGGTGTAAAGTGTTCTCCAAGTCAATTAAGATGCGATTGTCTCCATAAGTCATAAATACATTACGAGGAACTGACCACTTTTCGCGCCATTCTCCAAAAGCTTTAAAAAATTCTTCCTCATTCTGAGGCTTCTCTCTCATACCGAAAACCTCTTTATTTAATTTCCAAATACTGGGTGAAAGAACAATGTTTTTATAGCGAATTCTTGGATAGTAAGGAGAGTGTGCCATACTTCCCCAATTAAATGGTCGCCATTGGTCTAAATCATTGAGTGAAATCTCCCTCATAAAACGATAAATATTAGGCGCACTTTGATAATTAAGCATGTTACCGGCTACTACTTTAATTCGTTTGCCTAGTTTTTTTGACTTCATATAGAAGTTCTCTAACGATGCTCCTACCACAATATCATCGATAGGTAACTGGATTGTCTCTTCATCACCGTTTGTTCCCAGAGTGACGTTCACTTTTCTTGTCGTTTTTCCAATTGCTACGTTGGCTGATCGGCCAGTTGCTGGCAGAAAGGAGCCTTCTACCATCACGGTATCTTCGTTGAATTCAAGGTCAATTTTTTGTTGATACTGTTGTATTTTTAACGAAACATCCGGATCTAAGATATCTAAAAATCGACCAAATGTGCTACCTAAGGCATTAGATCCAGGGTTAGGACTTAAACAGAATGTATAGTTACCTTGATCTAAGTCCTCTTGTGAAGCAGCATGTAACTCTCCATATACTTCTAAAGAGTCAGGCGCATATCTTCTATCTTTTTCTTTACTCATTCTCTGAGCTATTTCTTCTGTAATCTCGATTTCTTTTTCTTGATTATGAATAGCTTTAATAAGAAGATATGATAACTGACTATTACGTTCTTGATTTATAGAAGAGGTGGTAGTATCTCCTCCCCTTTTCCCATGTGGATTTTGATAAGAGGCAGGTGCACCGAGACCTAACTCTTCACTTAATAATTCTAGTAAAGGAACTTCTCTAGATGTTCCGTATTTTTCTAAAAAATCAACATGATACTTTTGTAAATGTGGAAATCCCACTCCCTCATCAGCTATCGACCATAATATTTGGGCAGCTTTGCTTATGTCTTCTCCTACCTTTTCTCCAATAGTTAAGTCTGTGGCATTTAAGGAGAAATCTACTTGAAGGGGAGTTGTAACTTCATAAATATGTCGCATTTGTGAAATCAAATCACTATAAAGGGAGAGACCTTCTCCTAATGGTAATTGATTATAAGTATTGATTAGTTCCCTTACCTTTAACAGTTCCTCATAGAGCTCTATCTTCTCATCTTTTTCTTCTAATTTTCTAATGAGATAATTAAATGGATTATCAATAGTTAAAGGAGGCCTTAGTTCCGTTATAAGATATTCTTGTTCCAATAGCTGTATAATAAAGCGTTGGATTATTGTCACATCTGTATTTGGATAAATAGTATGTAACCTTTGTGTAATTTCTCTCACTGTTATTCTTTCCTCAGCTAAATTAAGAACCTTTTCAACCACTTCGCTATAAATTATGGAAATATTTTCTCTTTTCTCCATTCCCTTTTTTCTAAGTTGACCACATTCAGTTGAAAATGGCAAATGAAGACGATCGCCTACTACATACGATGCACGATTCTTATCTACAATTAGAGAAGGAAGGATATTGCTTCTTTCTAAAACTGAAATAACTCCCAAAAGCCACTCCATATCTGGTCGTGCCCTCTTCTTAAACTCTTTGAAATGATCTATTTTCAGGGAAGAATTCTTTTTAAATTGTCCAGCTGCTACTCCTGAAAAAGCTCCAAAAGGAGTTGGTCTAGTTGTCATTCTTAACATGTAACGCAACATAGAAGATAAAACTTGTTGGGTTTTTCTATTATTTAAATCACCATGTATGTAATGAAGGGAATTTAATAGAGAAGGACTTGCAATAGCAATGGCTTCTTTTACATAATCTTTTTCTGCATAAGCTCTTAACTTTTCCACTAATACTGCTTCGTCTTTAAGTTGGTCGAAGGTATGGGTTGGTAAAAACGGGGCTCTTAACATAAAAAATGGAAGAGGTTCAAATAAATTATTTTCAGTAGTTACGCTAGATTTATGATTGATTTTTTCTTTTTGTAATATCAATTTTAATCTCCCTTTCCTTTTATAATATAATTCAAAAGAAGAGAAAAGAGGGAACAACATTGTTTCCCTCTTTTTCAACTTCTAATTAGCAGCAGAAGCTGTTCCAACTACCTGTATCTCCACAACCTGGTGTACATAAAGATACACTTGTAATTTGTGGATCTAC
>NZ_JBZVWT010000011.1:12033-101644 GCF_058629175.1 Priestia sp. MDV22-iso46 | reverse complement strand
TCTCCATCTGGATCAAACGCTGTGATTTGACTGGACACTGGTGTATCTTCATCTGTGACCAACGTTACCACCACTGGTCCTACTGGCGGATCATTTACTGGCAGAATCGTAATCGTGATGGTAGAAACAGCCGTTCCTCCCTGGCTGTCACTTACTATTACACTGAAGTTATCTATCCCATTGTAATTTTCATTTGGCGTATACGTGTAGGTGCCGTCTGGATTCACGACTACCGCTCCATTCGTAGGAGGCGCTGATAAAGCATAGATCAAGGAATCTCCATCAATATCACTTGCTGCTACTAGGCTATTTAATACTGTATCTTCATTTATTGTAAAGGTATAGCTTGGGACAACTGGTGGATCATTTACTGGTACAACGGCAATAAATACATCTGTAACGATAAAGCTGCCAGATGGATCACTAATGAGTACACTGAACGAATCGCTTCCTGTATAATTCGGATTTGGTGTATACGTAAAAGTACCATCGGCGTTGACTACTGCTGTTCCATTTCTAGGTGGATCTTGTAAAGTAAAGCTTAAGGAATCACCATCTGGATCAAACGCTGGCGTTTGCCCCGCAACCGTTGTATCTTCATTAGTGGTCACGGTAACGATATCAGGACCAATTGGTGGATCATTCACAGGGATAACTGTAATGGTGATGGTAGAAACAGCCGTTCCTCCCTGACCGTCACTTACGAGAACTGTGAATTGGTCAGTTCCATTAAAATTTGCATTAGGAGTATAAGTGTACATCCCGTCTAATCCTACGTTTACCGTTCCATTTGCTGGACTATTCTGTAACGAATAGACAAGCTGACTATTGTCAACATCCGTCGCAATTACCATAGAGGTTACGGCTGTATCTTCATTGGTGGTCAACTGATAATTTGGAACAATTGGAGGATCGTTTGTAGGAAGAACTGTAACAACAACTGATGAAGTAGCATTTCCTCCCAAGTTATCAGTTATATATACCACGAAGGCATCTGAACCGTAAAAGTTCGCATTCGGTGTATACGTAAATACGCCTGTATTAGGATCGATTGTTACTATTCCATTAATAGGTGCATTTTCAATAGTATAAATAAGTGGGTTCCCATTTACATTAGTAGCGATCACTTGATTCGTTACTGGCGTATCTTCATTCGTAGAGATTTGCAAATCTTGTGTAGTCGTTGATCCATTTGTTTGTAATACCGTCACAAATATATTTGACAGTGCGGTAGCTCCTTCTAGATCTGTTATTAATATAGTAAATTGATCGTTACCTATAAAGCCGGTATTAGGTGAATAGGTGAAGGTACCATCTTGACTTATAATAGCACTGCCATTGGCTGGACTTTGCTGAAGAGTATAGGTTAGTGTAATATTATCCGGGTCTGAAGCAGGTATGCTACTTGTAACAGGAAGATTAATAGTCGTTGTAACAGCCCTATCTCCCCCTACCGGAGGATCGTTTACGGGAACAATCGTTAAGGTTACAGTAGAAAGGGAAGTTCCTCCTTGACCGTCTGAGACTAACACACCGAAAGTATCCATTCCGTTATAATTCAGGTTTGGTGTGTAGGTAAATACGCCATCTGCCCCTAATACAACACTTCCATTTGCTGGAGGAGGATTCAGTAAAGTAAATGTCAAAGGATCTCCATCCGGATCGAACGCTGGAATTTGATTTGTGAGAGTTGTATCTTCATTAATTGTAAATGCTAAATCAGCAGTAATTGGTGGATCATTTAAAGGTAGAACATTGATACTAACAGTGGAAACGGCTGTTCCTCCCTGGCCGTCTAAGACTAATACGGTAAATTGGTCCGTTCCATTAAAGTTTGCATTCGGTTGATAGCTGAACGTTCCATCTGGATTGACAACTGCTACCCCATTCGTTGGAGGATTTTGAAGCTGATAACTAAGAGGGTTTCCATCCACGTCGGTGGCAATGATCGCTCCGATCAAGGAACTATCTTCTTGCGTACTAAACGTATAATTGGGCACCGTTGGTGTATCATTGATTGGAGAGATAGTAATTGTAACTGTTGAAACCGCTATGCCTCCTTGACCGTCTGAAACTTGCACTGTAAATAGATCCGTTCCTGTAAAGTTTAAATTTGGTACATAGCTGAATGTTCCATCTGGATTTACTGAGACTACCCCGTGTGTTGGAGAATTTTGTAGAGTAAACGTCAATGAGTCTCCGTCCGGGTCCACCGCAATTATTTGATTGACTAACGTAGTATCTTCGTTAATTGTAAAATTTAAGTTAGATGTAATAGGTGGATCATTTAAAGGTAAAACATTGATACTAACAGTAGAAACGGCTGTTCCTCCCTGGCCGTCTGAGACTAATACGGTAAATTGGTCCGTTCCATTAAAGTTTGCATTCGGTTGATAGCTGAACGTTCCATCTGGATTGACAACTGCTACTCCATTCGTTGGAGGATTTTGAAGCTGATAACTAAGAGGATTTCCATCCACATCTGTTCCTACTATGGCTCCTACTACAGGACTGTCTTCTTGTGTACTGAACGTGTAGTTTGGCACCGTTGGTGCATCATTCACCGGCGTGACAATCACCGTCACCGTGGAAACGGCCGTTCCTCCCTGACCGTCTGATACCAGCACGGTAAACTGATCGGTTCCGTTAAAATTTAAATTCGGCTGGTAGCTAAAGGTTCCGTCGGCATTCACTACGGCTACTCCGTTGCCAGGTGCAGCTTGCAGGCTAAACGTTAATGGATCTCCGTCTGGGTCCACTGCCACGATTTGATTGATTAACGTGCTGTCTTCGGCAATGGTAAAGCTGACATTGGACGTAATTGGTGCATCATTTACTGGTATGACATTGATGGTTACGGTGGAAACAGCTGTTCCTCCCTGACCATCTGATACCAGCACCGTAAACTGGTCGCTTCCATTGAAATTAAGATTCGGCTGATAGCTAAAGGTTCCATTAGCATTTACTGCTGCTACTCCGTTGGTTGGCGCAACTTGAAGCTGATAACTAAGAGGATTTCCATCTACATCTATCCCTACTACGGCTCCTACTACTGGGCTGTCTTCTTGTGTGCTGAATGTGTAGTTTGGCACCGTTGGTGCATCATTCACCGGCGTGACAATCACCGTTACCGTGGAAACGGCTGTTCCTCCCTGACCGTCTGATACCAGCACGGTAAACTGATCGGTTCCGTTAAAATTTAAATTCGGCTGATAGCTAAAGGTTCCGTCGGCATTCACTGCGGCTACTCCGTTGCCAGGTGCAGCTTGCAGGCTAAAGGTTAATGGATCTCCATCTGGATCTACCGCCACAATTTGATTGATTAACGTGCTATCTTCGGCAATGGTAAAGCTGACATTGGACGTAATCGGTGGATCATTTACTGGGATGACATTGATGGTTACCGTAGAAACGGCCGTTCCTCCCTGACCATCTGATACCAACACCGTAAATTGATCACTTCCATTAAAATTAAGATTTGGCTGGTAGCTAAACGTTCCATTGGCATTCACTACAGCTATTCCATTTGTTGGCCTGTTTTGCATCTGATAACTAAGAGGATTTCCGTCCACATCTGTCCCTACTATCGCTCCTGCCACTGGACTGTCTTCCTGTGTGCTGAACGTGTAGTTTGGCACCGTTGGTGCATCATTCACCGGTGTGACAATCACGGTCACCGTAGAAACGGCCGTTCCTCCTTGACCGTCTGATACCAGCACGGTAAACTGATCGGTTCCGTTAAAATTTAAATTCGGCTGATAGCTAAACGTTCCATTGGCATTCACTACGGCTACTCCGTTGCCAGGTGCTGTCTGCAGGCTGAACGTTAACGGATTTCCATCTGGGTCTACCGCCACAATTTGATTGATTAACGTGCTGTCTTCCGCAATTGTAAAGCTGACATTGGACGTAATCGGCGGATCATTTACTGGGATGACATTGATGGTTACTGTAGAAACGGCTGTTCCTCCCTGGCCATCTGATACCAGCACCGTAAACTGATCACTTCCATTAAAATTTAGATTTGGCTGGTAGCTAAACGTTCCATTGGCATTCACTACAGCTATTCCATTTGTTGGCCTGTTTTGCATCTGATAACTAAGAGGATTTCCATCCACATCCGTTCCCACTATGGCTCCTACTACTGGGCTGTCTTCTTGTGTACTGAACGTGTAGTTTGGCACCGTTGGTGCATCATTCACCGGCGTAACAGTGACCGCCACCGTGGAAACGGCCGTTCCTCCTTGACCGTCTGATACCAATACTGTAAATTGATCGGTTCCGTTAAAATTCGGATTTGGCTGATAGCTAAACGTTCCGTCTGCATTCACCACAGCTACTCCGTTGCCAGGTGCCGTTTGCAGGCTGAACGTTAACGGATTTCCATCTGGGTCTACCGCCACAATTTGATTGATTAACGTGCTGTCTTCCGCAATTGTAAAGCTGACATTGGACGTAATCGGCGGATCATTTACTGGTATGACATTGATGGTTACTGTAGAAACGGCTGTTCCTCCCTGGCCATCTGATACCAGCACCGTAAACTGATCACTTCCATTAAAATTTAGATTTGGCTGGTAGCTAAACGTTCCATTGGCATTCACTACAGCTATTCCATTTGTTGGCCTGTTTTGCATCTGATAACTAAGAGGATTTCCGTCTACATCTATCCCTACTATCGCTCCTACTACAGGACTGTCTTCCTGCGTACTGAACGTGTAGTTTGGCACCGTTGGTGGATCATTCACCGGTGTAACAGTGACTGTCACTGTGGAAACGGCCGTTCCTCCCTGGCCATCTGATACCAGCACCGTAAATTGATCGGTTCCGTTAAAATTTAAATTAGGGGTATATATATAGGAACCACTGTTAGTTACAGTAACTGTTCCATTTGTTGGTGGAGACTGTAATTGAAAGGTAAGTGAGTTACCATCCACATCTGTAGCTTGTATCTGACCAACTAGAGGGGTATCTTCATTAGTGATAACTGCATAGTTTTGAGTAACAGGATTATCGTTTACAGGCGTATTTATAATTGTAACGATGGAGGTAGCTGTTCCTCCTTGCCCATCGTCTACAATAACCGTAAATTGATCGGTTCCGTTAAAGTTTAAATTAGGGGTATAGACAAATTGTCCATTAGGATTAACTGTTACTATTCCATTTGTTGGCCTCGTACCAATACGATATGTTAATGGATTTCCATCAATATCATTGCCAATAACTGTTCCAATTGCTACAGTATCCTCGGGATTTGTAATAGTATAGTTTGGAACTGTAGGAGGGGTATTAATAGCTGTTACATTATTAACAGGAGACGCACCTGATCCAGTTAATACATTTCCTGGTGTACTTTCAAATTGGTAATTAATAAAAACTTGATTACCAAGAGAAGAGATTGATGTAAGAGGGCCAACCACTCTAACCTGATATGTCAAAACTCGAGTTTGATTGATATTCAGTGTTCCAAGGGGCAGACCATTTCGAATATCCACGTTTGTTTGAGTAACACCATCTACTTGTAAACTATTAGGAATAAATGTTGTTGCTGAAGACAATGGATCTGTAGCTATTAGGACATTGGCTGCAGCAGTTCCAGTATTACTTACTTGAACTGTATAAGTAATGATATCCCCTGTTCGAGCAGATGTAACATTAGCAGATTTTGATACATTTAAAACAGGTGCATTAATATCTACTTGAAGAGCTAAAGCACTAATAACATAAGTATCTCCATTTGTCGTCCCACGTACGACGGCGCTAGTTTGATTATTTGATAAACGGGCTGAGACGTCAATATTGGTAATATCCCACCCCTGTCTCGCACCAGATAAGCTACCTCCTGGTGTACTATTTAAACTGCCAAACTGTCCACTTGTATCTAATGTACCACTGTCGTTATTAATCTGAGAAGCGAAAAAGTTATTTATTGGATTATTAGGACCAGAGACGGGCTGCAAAGACGCAGTTGTAGGACCAAATTGAAGCTGGTCACCTACTATAGCCGAATCTCCTTCAATAGCACTTACTAATAATCTTCCGTTTACTGTTCCTGTAATAGGCGTGCCAAATCCAGACACAGCTGCTGTAGAACTTCCTGTAGCTGAACTTGTTAATTCTGCTCCAACAAAAATAGATAAGTTTCGAGACTTTTGTAAAGGATCAGCATATACTACAGCCAGTGTCCATCCTGCTGCATTAGCGTTGTTCTCTGTTGTACTTTGTGTTCCAGGAACTCCTAGAACTGAATAGGTACCTGCTTGAGAAATCAAATTTGTTACATTTGCACTACGCACATAATAAAAACTTGAACTTGTTAAGGTAAAGCGTGTAGCCGTATCTGATTGCACACTAACCGTTCTGCTAGGAGTAATAAAAGTGACAGCATTATTTAAAGCAGAACTAACATCCTCTCCACCATAAAGGTAGCTTCCTCCCCATATTAATTCTGCATATAAAATTTGAGTAGTAGTAGATGGAAGTCTTAAAATAGCACTGGAGGAATTTTGTAAGTAATTCGCAGTAGTGCCTGTAGGAAAGGAGCCGTCTACAGAACTTGGGGTGACACTAAAGAACGTTCCAATAGACCCTGCTGTTCCAGGAGCATTAGCATTAGCTTGTTTATTTAACCCAAATGTGTTACCTGTAAATGTAATAGCTCCATTGGCATTGGTTAAAAACCGATTTACATATGGCAATTAATTCACCTCTTAGAATAAAAGAAATCGTTTCAGTATATAAGAAAAGTAAGAAAATGTGTATATCTCCCCCCTTTATAAATGAATATGTTTATATGTATGCGCCAAAAAGCCTAATCATTAGGTGGAAATTAAGTGAGGTTAATATCTGCAACCCTCATCTTAATACAATAAATAAAAAAAACTACTGGGTTTAGTCAGTAGCTTGTCATAAAGCAATTAGAAGTTTCTTATGTAAATTCCAGATAGTCACATTACATAATTTCTCCCTCTTTATTTGATACCTGAATAAAAGAAAACGTAAGGGGATAAAGGTGACAGGTAGATTTTGCTTATTTATAAGAAGATGTAATGTGGAGAAAAGAGATGTAAATCTAACTATTATAAGCAATTATATGATCGTGTTATGCTTGAGAATCCATCTCTTTTAGTATTTTGTTTGAGGGATAATTTCTATCCTTGCTATTGTCTAATCACTGCTTTATTTAAAAATAAGAAATACATATTACTAAAAAATGTCTGATTTGCTTACAGAAGAACTAGTCCAGAAATAGGATATGACTAGTTTACAACAAATTCTATTACAATTGGAGTTGCTGGAGAGAGTGTGTCACCATCTGGAATAGTAATGGCAGCAGTGGTAATAGTCGATGTATCAGCTGTTTGAATTTGACCATTAATATAAAGGTTATAATATGCAGGTGATGATGGAAAAGCTGTAGCAGCTATACCTGTATCAGTCGTAAAAGCTGTAGCAAGAATAGTGTATCCAGGACCTGTGCCTGTTCCATTTCCTGCTATAGAACTGAATTTCAGGGAACTCATAAAAGGTTTTACAATAGGCATTCATATACACCCCTTTCTAAAAATATTAAGTTTAGCATTCTCATGTGAATTTATTAATAAAAAAGAGGCACGAAACAACTTTATAATATACATTACCTGTAATTTTGATTTTAACTTGTTAGCAAGGTACTTGAAAAAGTCTTATCCCTATTGTATTATTCTTCTCCCCCGATTTAGAAACGGCGAATAACTAAATATATAAATATATATTCAAAGTCTTATGTCTAAAAGTATTAATTATTAAGAAACAAGAAATATGTGGACGAACTATAGACATTTGACAGTTGCGAATTTAGAAATTTGGATTATTAATAGAAAGAAGGACTATCTAATAATTCCTTCACTAATTAATTATGAAGGAGTGAATTTATATGCCTATTATTAAACCGGTTTTTACAGCTACTAGCACTATTACCGGAGATGTTACAGTTGCCACTGCAACCAGCGTTGCTCCTACACCTGCTAGATTTACTGCAATCGTTACAGCTCCAATGGTTGTTGGCCTAACAACAACCGTACCTGCTGGAAGCTTTATTGATGAAAATGGAACTGCTCTTACAGTCTTACCTACGCTTACCTCTAATTCTTATGCTACTGTTTATGTTAATGGTGTAGTTCAACCAACTAGTGCGTACATTTTGTCACCAACTGATCTAGCACTTGATGATGATGTCACGGTTGGAGCACCTGTTACTTTAGAAATAGTGACTCACACAGCAACCTCCACTTCAACACCAACGAGTACTTTAGCAGTTACTACTGTTATTAGTACGTAATACCATTAATTTCATGATTATATTAACTATTGTTTGTATAAATCTAGAAACTTTTATCTATTAAGGTGAAGATCTATATTGATTAAGAAGATCACAAATGTGATCTTCTCTTTTTATTTATGCATTCCCGAAATTATATTAACTGAGTATATAATTTATCCCCTTTTATTCGATATGAGAATACATTAAAACAAAATTAACTGAAAGGAGGTAAAGGTGGGATGAATATAAAGCACAAAGATCATTATTATAAAAATTATAAAAAATTATGTTATCAAAAAAAGAAATGCAAAAAACGTTACTCTAAAAAGATTTACAGTGAGTACAAACTTCCGGAATCCCTCTCTAGAAGGGATCCTTCATGTATTAATAAATTTTTTTCTCACTGTAAATCTCATCCTTGCTGTTGTATAAAACCAGGACCACCAGGACCTCAAGGAGCCACGGGACCTCAAGGAGCCACGGGACCTCGAGGAGCCACAGGACCTCAAGGACCACCAGGGCCTCGAGGAGCTACAGGACCTCAAGGAGCTACAGGACCTCAAGGAGCCACAGGACCTCAAGGACCACCACTTCAGGGAGTAATACCAACAACTAGCTTATTATACTTTACTTTTTCAGATGGACAGAGACTTGAATATTTAAACAGTGATGGTGTACCACAATACGGAGATGCCAAAATATTGTCACCGAATAAAGTTTCCTATATTAACTTATTTATAAATGGTATTCTGCAGCCTCAAAGTACTTACACAGTTGAAGAAGGAAAACTAACTTTAGAAGAATCTCCTTCAAAAGATGTACCAATTACTCTACAATTTATAATTATCAATTCATAAATATAAATTGTATATACTATGGCTGTTTTCTTTACTAATTAAGATAACAGATATTAGGGAATAAAACTGCGCTTTACATCCTATAGAATATATATAATGAAATTTTCAAAACATGGGCTAGCTTACTTGTTGCTGGTTTTATCCTTTATTCCCTCTTACTCTCAATTTAACTAGCTATTATCTTCAAAAATTATACTTAAAACTTAGCTATTTTACATTTATGCCCGAGGGAATCCTGTCTTCTTCTAAGTCAAAAAAGTTATAATAATTATAAAAAGCCTACTCTTAAAATTTGAGTAGGCTAAGTTATTTTAACGTATTCATTAATATCATTAAGCTTTTTCACCTGCGATTATGTTAACTATGCAAGCTAGCCATGGTGCGACCATAGGTATGTCTCTATTGTATTTTTAATAATAGAAAAAGGGTAGAGAAGCTATTCTTTTAATGCCGGTTTGTAGTGGAAAGGAAAATATAAGGTTTTAAATGAATATAAAGAAATTTTTTATATTTTATTTTTTCTTCTTATAAACCCTTGAGATTAGCCAATTTATAGAGAGAGGAATAAATAATGAAGTTAGTTGAAGCATAGGCGCTGGAACTAATGATGCCAGTGACTCCCCCTATATAAAAATATTTATAAATTTTCTGTGTCCTAGGACAAGCAGACAAACAATTCATTAATCAATGATTAATATAGAATTATGCAATCAAACCTCTTACCTAACCTGCTACTAGTACAACTAAGGAGCACGTTCTCTTACATAATTATCACCATTAGGGATAGAACAAGTTAGAAATAGTGATTCTAATCATTTTTATTTGTATCTGAACATGTATATTTTTTGTTAGTGTAAATATTCGTTTCAGAATTTTTTCCCTATAGTTAAGTTTTCCTTCAGTTAGCAGGGTGTATTTTTAGAAAGACAGATGACTTTAAGAGTACAAATTACTTTATGGTCATAGGCCTGTTTTAGGTGGATTCTCTATATGAAAAACATCTAACAGCATCGTATTTACTATACATATATTGCTTCACTAGCTTGAAAACAAAAAAGAAAAAAGCTGACACATTGTTCTTCTTTTTTGTTCCCCTTATTTCATGAATTTCACAGACCAACTTTTGGTTAGCTTATATGCTTATTCTAATGTATAAAACTTTACTTTAAATGTTTCTCGAACCAAATCTGTGAACCCTACCGTAGAACTTATAGAAGGGTTTGCGATGTACCATCCCTTACTTTGTCTAATCAGATCTGGCATTTTAAGAATCGAACCATTTCCTACATTATTCCAAATGACATGATCTGTACTGTTTAGCTCATCACTCATAACATCAAAAGTAAATGATATACCCTGATACTTCCTTTCAACTACAACCCTAACTTTTTTATTCGTAGGTAAATGAAAAAGTGAAAAGTTACGACTCGATCTGCTTTTTTGACCAGGGATTGGTGTGCATAAAGAGTTTATCTCTGCCTCCATTTTCATCCTTCCCTTCTATATGGAACATAAGGAAATAATATAAAATAAAGTAAAAATATATGATTATTTTGACATTTTTTCTTCTGTTAGAAAAATATTAATATCCAAAGATAGTAATTTTAAGGTAATTATAAAGTGGAATGAGAAATATAAAATACAGTTAAGAACTGCATTCCTGATTCCTCTTTGAGAAAAACCAATCTGCCTCCTACGAATTGTTTTTGCTTTTTTTATAAATCACTATGTATCCTCATTTTAGTTAATGTTAATAATTTTTAAGCATATAATTCAGTAATGAAATCTTTAGAGATTTCATAAACCTTTGGGAGGTGTAATCATGAAAATAAGGGGTAATTTAAATGCATTAATTGGGATCTGGTTTATTATCGCACCTTGGGTTATTGGTTTTTCAGATCAATCAGGAGCTGTATGGTCGAGTATTGTTTTTGGAATCATTCAAGTTATTGTATCACTATGGGGCTATGACAAGCCTGGTTGGAATTCTTGGCAAAACTGGATTTCAACAATTACTGGTGTCTGGTTTGTAATTTTTCCATTCATCTATTCATTAACAAATGGAGAGGTTTGGTCAAGTGCAATTCTTGGTTTAATCACGATTATATTTAGTTTATGGAGCTTGGGATCTAATTCGGGATCAAAGGCTGTGGATTAAAGATAAAATGGATGGGAGCGAACTACTTGAGCAAGCTACTTAACAACAATGAAGTGGTTAAGGCCCTAAAAAGTGAAGATCCAAAAATAGGGAGCTATTTCCTTCAGGAAATAGCTCCCTATTTTTGGATTTGATTGTACATGTTTAAGATCCCCATTTCCTTATGCAACAAGTTGCTTGTTAAGATAATTTACTGGGGATTGTCGATTTAATCATTTTTGTCTCCTTATATAAATATATTGATCTTTTAATACTTCTGCTACGTAAAGCCTTATCCCCCCTTTTCATTCAAGGTTGCCCAACTGTAATTTTTTCAACATCTGCTTTAAGGTTGCAGCCTAGAAGTTCAGTGTTTTTTTCTATTTTGAATGTATACAATATGTAAAACTATCTAGTTAAAATAATCATTATTATTCAGCCATTGGAACCATTAATCTCAATGGCTTTTCATCTATCTGCACATGTCCAAACTTTTTTCATTCAAGTGAATATTCTACCAGTACAAATATCTTTTATGAAAGGAGAACATCACTTTGCCAATCAATATTCAACCGATTCTTATCAGTATGGAACATATTCTACAGGATGTTTTAAAAACAAATTTCGTTCCACCACAGTCCCCCACTGCATTCAGAGAAATAGCAATACCTGTCCCTCCACCTCCGGGAGTTACCAATTTCCCCGCCTTTATTTATTTTGACCTTGATAATCAATTTACTTTAACACAAGAACAAGATATTAAAGATGCCATTGCACTTGTAATATTTAATTGGTTTCATCATCTAAGTCAAAAATGGAATGGTGGAACTAATAATGGTATTTCTGATTTAGCTGCTTGCAATAATGTGTATGCAATACGGAATTTACAGCCCACTTGGTATATTGGACCACGTATTCCCAATGGGTTAGTGGCTACGAACATAGCTATGGATCAATTCACCCGACTTATACGTGACAACGGTTTGCGTCTTGCTCCCAAAGCGAAAATTTTTGCTGGTTCCCTTGATAATGGTTCCCTTACTTTGGCTTTAACAGCTTTAAACCGAACCAAAGTACCTTTATCATTTATTGTTGATCTATCAAAGGTAGGCAATATTGGCATAGATGCGGGATCCATTATGCATGCTTGGTTACATCGGGCAGGATTTTATGCGCCTAATACAACTAGTTATTTTATTACGGAGTGTTCAATGTGTGTTATGCGAGATTATGAACTTAAAAACCTCTTTCTACCCGATAGTGCTTTCTATAAATTTTTTAGCCAATGATGAAGAAGTTAAAGGTGTAAGACATATACAAAGTTAGTTTTTAAAAGAACTAAAAGTAGCCCGTGAATTAATTCATGGGCTATTTATCGGCCTTACAAAGGATGATAACGAGATAGAGTAAGAGATCTGTCATTTACAATACCTACTATATGTTGCTGTCCATTACTAAGCAAATTGTCCATACGAATAAAACAAAACTACTCAAGATGGATTGGACATCACTTTGAGA
This sequence comes from Priestia sp. MDV22-iso46, assembly GCF_058629175.1. Taxonomy (NCBI): domain Bacteria; kingdom Bacillati; phylum Bacillota; class Bacilli; order Caryophanales; family Bacillaceae; genus Priestia; species Priestia sp. MDV22-iso46. The sequence goes on along the minus strand of NZ_JBZVWT010000011.1, from coordinate 88,830 downwards.
CTACCTTTCGATAAACAGAACAACCATTAACTAGGATCCAGTAGTTGTTCTGTTTTGGGGATGGGTATGATATATATGAAAATAATTGTCCAAGCAAATTGATTCAACTAAGCATCTTATATAGGAGAACTTCAAAAGAAAAGGGGGAGAATGATTAATTTGAACTTAGAGGATATCAAAGGATCTTATGATGCTGTGTTTAGTTTAGGAAGTGCTTGTAATCCAGCTCTTCAATTTCAACGTCTTAATTTAAAAAAATTTACATCGAGTCCACTTGATTGGAATTACTCTCCATTCCTTTCAGATGTAAATAGACTGTTGAAAAATAAATTCAATGGATTCATGGAACTTAAAAACATGCGTGTGATAAATGATAAGGGAGTTTCTATGTATGCCGATGAAGGAGTTTTTGTTTTTCCGCATAAAGGACTTCATAAACCGATAAAATCCTATCTAGTACTAGATACTGTTTATAATATTTTTTCTGCGCATGATTTCCCTATTATTCCGAATCAAAATTGGTTTTTAGCTTATCCACCTTTTAAAAAAACACTCAGCTATCGGATAGATAGATTTTTAGATAAGGTTGAAAATAGTCAATTTATTCTATTTGTTAGATGGGTAGCTAATTATCAAGAAGCAGTTGAATTAGAATCTACTTTATCTCAGATAACGAAGGGAAGCTTTAAAGTCCTTATCCTTAATCCAGTAGAAGGTCTGCAAGGAGTTAGTGAGGTAAATTGGGGTTTAAGCAGAACTTGTGTAGTTAACGTTCCCAACGATCCAAATAGTAATGTAACATGGGATTATGTCTTAAACGGGGTAACATTAACTAATTAAGGGATTGTTTTAAATCACTAAATTGATTAATTTATAACAAATATTTTATCAAGAATAGAATCTAATATTTTGAGCAAACTTCTCAAGATGCTCTAAAGCGACCATTTGGAAATCCTCATTGTTTTGAGTTGACAACATGTATCATGAAAAGCTACTGAGACCTGTTCAGCGCTTTTCCTTGTCTTTTTAATGTATATCATATACAGATCGACTTAACATAATGGAGTTTATCGGTATCTAAAGAATCTTTTAAATAGTTATTTTTTCCTATAGAGCTTATTTTTATAATTAACCTTTTTACAACTTGTCCAATCAAATTTATCTAATTAATCATCTTATATAGTAATTCATAAAAAAAGGAGAATTCTGTTGAAGCTAAAAGAAATTAAGGGATTATATGATGTAATTGTTAGTTTAGGTAGCGCTTGTAATCCGGCAATGGAATTAAAACGGTTAAATTTAAGGACATTCGCTGGACCACTAGATTGGAGTGTAGCTCTATCACTTTCTGATGTTAATAGACTACTTAAAAATAAATTCAATGGCTTTATGGAACTTGAAAATATGCAATTGATAGATGGAGCATTTGCATTTAGTAATGACGGAGTCTTGATTGAAGGTGTCAAATCTTATTTAATAGAAGATACCCATTACAATATTATTTCAGTACATGATTTCCCAATAATTCCAAATCAACATTGGAGTGTAACATATGTTTCCTATAAAGAGAAACTTACCCATCGAATCAATCGATTTTTCGAAAAAATTACAAGTTCTCAATCTATTTTATTTATTAGATGGGCGGCTACCTATGAACAAGCTGTAGAATTACAATCGACTTTGGAGGGAATTGTTAAAGGTCAGTTCAATATTCTTATTCTTTGCCCAGAAGAAGGCTTTAAGGGTGTAAGTGAAATTGATTGGGGACTTGATAAAATATGTGCAGTTAAAGTACCTAGAATCCCAAATGACCCTGGGACTTGGAATTATGTTTTAGAAGGTATAACATTGCCCCCTAGAAAACAATAGTATCCATCGAGTTATATAGTTTCCTACCTTCCTGTTCTCTTTCGAGAGAACGACATTCGTTTTCTCTCCTATCCTTTACCCTCTGTCACATCGTTGAATCTTATGATCCCCTTCCCGTTTACACAAGTGACAAGGAGCTTACCAAGTTCCGCACCTTATAGATATAGATACGACGAGGTTAGATGGGTTCTTTACTTCGGGCAAGATTTGGGGCACATCCCAGCATTATTAAGATTATGAATCTTCTTTTCCTAGCAATGTTTTAAGTCACGTATTGACTCTCTGTTTCCGTATTTCCGCATACAAACCATGAATCTGTTGTTAGAAACGCAGTTTGGGACGGAGATAGTTTTTGCGTCTAAACTAGTGGCGTAAGCCACACTATATAAAAGCGACTTTTTCTTGCACCATAATAAAGCTTATCGGTAATTACAGATATATAACACTATAGGCAAGTACTTAAGTATTGAATTGAAGGCTTACTTACAGCGGTAGCTCTTTCGGATAATAGAGATTGTTAATTCTTATTTCTGATTATCTTTTCCAAAATCACATAGAAATTGTTAAATAAAAAAGGTGAATTTGAATTTCTTAACATTTTAATCTGGAACAATAATTTTTTAGATGAGGTTCATGGAAGTATTATTACTTCAAAATCCTTTATTCTTTAATCAATTCCCCAACATTTATAACTCATTTTTTGTATTGTACAGGCATTTTTCCACCAATTGAATATTATAAAAAAAAAGGAAAGGATGATTAAAATAGATTTTTATGGTCATTATTACAACTCTCAAAATGGTAAATATTACAAAAAGGGAAAATATTATAGAAAAAAGGGAGAAAATAATCAAAACAAATTAAGAGAAACCAAAAGTGAAATTAATCAAGTCCATAATTTGGACAACAGCTTATATAAGATGAGTATAAAAAATAATCATAACCATCCAATTAAAGTTAGTATAATTATGCCTACCTATAATAAATATAATCAAATCTCCCTTTCCCTTTACGGCCTCTCAAAACAAACGTTTCCCGACTCTGATTATGAGGTTATCTTAGTAGATGATGCTTCTTCTGATAAAACTCGTGATATTTTAAAAGAAATTGACGTCCCATTCAAATTTAAATATATACGTATGAAAAAAAATAAAGGACGTTCCTTTGTACGCAATATAGGAATTAAGCATTCTGAAGGAGATGTTTTAATCTTTTTGGATGGAGAAATGTTAGTGACTCCTCATTTTATTCAAAACCACTATAAACATCACTTGCAAGAAACAAACCTTGTAGTCACGGGAGCCATGCATTATGAAGGAGTCTATACTTTTATTATGCCGGATTATAATGAAGATCAATTTGCACACCTAAAAGATCTAGTGAGAAAAGATCCTAAGTATATGGAAATATATGAAAGTTACGAACGCACTAGACATAAATCAAAGAAACCTTATCCGCTTGTAACAATAGAAGATATTGATACAGAACGCTTTCAAAGTTTATCATTTTCTAACCGATATTTCCTTAATAGTGGGTTAAAACATTTTGGGGAGAGGCTTAAGGGGTTTACACTTCCTTATATCGCATTTTTAAGTGGAAATGTATCAGTAAGGAAAGAAGAATTAAACAAATCTGGATATTTCGATGAAACCTTTGTTGGTTATGGGGCAGAAGATTGGGAAATTGGATATCGTTTATATAAAAACGGAGCGCAATTTGTTTTAGATCCCTCTACAGTTGCTTATCATCAAGAGCATCCAATATCTAAGAAAAAACTTAAAGAACAATGGGGTAATCATTATCGTTTCGTTAAAAAACATCCAAATATAGACGTTCTTATCTTATCTCTTGAATGGAAAGAACTATCATTTATGCATATGCATCAGACATTAGTTGAATATAATGCACTAGATGAGCGTTTTCCAAATGAATATAATGAATTAAAAAAAGCTTTTCGAACAATGCTTTTTAGAATTATTGAATGTTTAAATAACGAGCAGCCTGTTACAGAACTTTACAAACTTCCTGGCGGATCGGAGGAAAGACTAAAAATTCATCAACAATTTGAGACATTACGTCCTCGGGGATTTGATTATCTTGCAAGTTCTTTCGAACAAATATATCTCTTGTAGTCTTTATAAAGCCAGGATTAAAAACAAACGATATGACAGAAAGAAACTACTTTCAAACAGTAGGTTTTTCTGTATTTAAAATGTATAGAACATAAAATATTAGTTACCATACTGAATTTTACAGCCATTGAAGGCTTATTCGATGATTAACTGAAGAGGCTTTTGATGTGGGGAAAATGTATTTCCAAAGGAATTAAGGTAAGATTGTATTAACTAGTAAATAAACTCTATTCATTAACTCACTTCAAGTGAATTGTCCAATCAATAAAGTGAAATACATCTAAAGTTTCGTTAGTTAAAAGAAAAACTCCCTACCGTCTAAGGGAGTTTTTTCAATTTAGAGTGTATACGATATATAAAGTTAGTTTTAGAATGCCATTCAAAAGAACTCTTCGGGAGGTAGACGTCTACCAAGGATTATTTTTTCAGAATATGTCCATTTTGATACATCGTTATCGATGAAAATTTAATGTTCCTTCGGTAGGTGAAATTGGAATTGATCAATAAAACGCGTACATTTTATACATGTGTTATGACCTATGAAAAATGATATGAAAGATATAACTTCAAAAAAATCTTCACCTCTTTCAATCAAACTTTTTTAGGTATTTAATACTTAAAACCTGGTCGATATTAAAATACATGTGCTCAAATTTCCTCTGTTTATCTAAGGATGGATTGTCAGGTACAACTGAAAGGAATCTACCTAAATGTAATTTCTTGTTACCGATTAATTGCTCCTCTATGTCATATATAGATTGTTCATCTTTAATTGTGTAATTTCTTCCATCTGTGGTTTTAATTTCAATAGAAAGTACATCTTTAGTTTTGTCTCCCATTTTTTCATCTCCCTTTTAAACCAGAGAATATCATATTTTATAATCATTAATCTTAATTAACGGTAAGATGGTTCATAAAAGCCTATTTGTACTAGTGAACTAAATTATCGATTTTAAGTGTTTAACAACTTTACTATTCATCGTAAGGTAAGGCTATAAATACACTTACTAATTTATCTTCTATCATTTACCTAATTGTTGGAAAAATGTAATTGGAATGACAACATTTATTTAGGGTGTAACAGCGATTTTGACTATTGCGTTTTTAACCTAACCTCTTTTAGTTAATGTAGATGTTCTTATCGTAAACGTATTTAAGATCATCTTGTACATTAATAAGTAATGGGCGCTCTTTGTTAAATGTATATATGAGGTTTCGAAAAACATAGTAAATTTAACTTTTATATACCATGATTGAAAAAATTACTGATTAGAGTTCAGTAGTTTTTTATTATATAGATTATGTCACTGGATTTTAGCTTTGAAAATTTTTATTTTATCCCTATTAGTGGATAAGTATACAAGCAAATTAGCCGTAGTTTCATAGCTTATATTAACGATATAAAAGGAAGTGCATCAATTGAATAATAGAAAGTCAAAAAAAAAAACAAATACGGTTTTCCAGTCTAGTCAAATATTAAAAATTGGGCCCGATCAACAATACCAAAATAACCTTCAAGTTAATGTTTATGGTATCTTTACTGCAGGCTCTAAACCTAGTGATTTTAATGGACGGCAAAAAAGATTTAATCGAGACATCAATTTGGCGAATCAGATATGGAATGGTGGAGGAATGTGTAATATAAATTTTATTCCACAACCTATATTTGAAGTGAAAACAATAATAGATGTGACCAATTTAGGTTTTCAAGCAGCAATGGAGGGTCCGGTTAAAGGTTTAATTAAGAAAGTTAAACATAAGATTGGCAATCCAATTGGGATATATGTTGTTTATACGAGTGGGAATGATTTTGCAGTTTCTTCAGGTAGTACTAGCCCTATAGGTGCAGGAGGAGTCATAATTGAGGATTTTAGAATCAAAGATGATATACCTGAATTTACACTCTTTGGCTCTATTGCATTGAGCAATAGAGCTTTAAATGCCCCTTTTACATTTGCACATGAAGCAGGACATGTTTTATTGACTGAACTTGATAAACAACCTTTTAATAATATATTTAAATTTAATGCTATAGATCCTACGGGGCCTTTTATTAATCCTGTAACGGGAAATAGTGATACGGCTCACAGTAACCTTGTAGGCAATCTCATGGCTCCTATACTTCCTAACATCATCCCAACTATTGATCCCTTACAATTAAAAAAAGCTAGAATGAGTAGAATATTTCAAAATGCAATAATAAAATGATAAATAGATTATCATTCATTTGAAAATGCCATGAGGTAATGGTATTAAAGCCAATGGGAATAATAAAATCATTTACAAGATCTCATAATGCTATTATATTTACTTTGTAAAATATTGTATTAGTGCGTTATCAGTTAATATATTAGTTGTTATCAAAAATAAAAGCCTTAATAATCTTTGGCTTTAGCGACTTCTGGTATCTGGATATACCCAAACTTTTTTGATTGGAATGTATATTATATAAGAGTTTGAGCAAGTTACTTCAGAAACTATAAAGGGTCGCTCTTACTAGATGATTTGGTATAATAGAAAAAACTACTGATTGGGCGGCATCAGTAGTTTTTTCTATTTTTTAGCTGTAGACGGGCTGTATTATTGGTTCATGTCATGACCTGTCTTGATAATAATTAAAACCTTCAAGGTAAACAAAATAATTTATGGCTTCTTAGAACCGGATAACAAAATGGCTCTTGAACTAAAGTAACAATTCATAAAAACCAAGTTCTTTCTCATAGTACTATGCAAAATAACTTTCATTAAATTAATGGTTACATTAATCAATTCTTCAACTTCCTCTCTATATTCACAGGGGTAAAACGATAATGATATTTATAATAATTTGATTTACTTTTACTTTATATGTTTAATTCATCTTTTTATTCATAAAACATTCAAATAAAGGTCTTAACTATTAGATTCTCAAATGGCTTTTTAGTTCTTAAAACTTAAAAGTTCATTCCGTAGTGAATACAAAGTTGATTTACATAACAATAATTATCAGAAATAACATGGGGAAATTATAAACTTTAGACATCGCTAAAATGTAAATAGTCATTTTCAAATTTATTGTTTATATATTATTGATTCAACACGTTTCTGCGACGATCAATCCTGGATTTTTTGTATAAAAACCAGGATTTTATGTTTTTAAATCATACTAAATAAAGGAGATACACAAGTTCTCTCGAGTTTGTGTAGATGAAATTTTATTATATGGAAAGCACAAAGATAACATATCTAGAAGGCTCTTTCCCTTTTGCTAAATCATCTAAATTCTTCACAGCAACCGGACAAACATTTCTCACTTTAATCTCTATCTTTATTCTCTTTTTCAGTGTTTTTCTACTTCAATATAAAAAAAGTAAAAAACATCTTGAAGAGCATAAGGGGTTTTTGCCCCCACCATAGGCGTGGGGCTAGGCAAAGCCTAGCAAAACCGTGGGTACAAAGAAAATCGTTAAATGTCCCCTTTACGTCCCCTTTTTTTGGCATACGTCCCTTTCAAGTCCCCCTTTAAAATCTCAATGTCTCCTTTATGTCCCCTTGTTTTGAAGCAATGTCCCTTTTGCGTCCCCCTCACAGGTGACTTAGTGTATATAATCTGTTGATGTTGAGACCCTTCAAAGATCACATGAGTTTATTAAGATTGAAGAAATTTTCTTGGTGATTCATATGCTAAATTCTGAAATTTTCCAACAGCTTACTTCAGAGAGGATACATCTAATTTGCGTATGATATGTGGTCTTTGTGATCTAATTGTGGTGTCTTCTTTAGGCAGTATCAACTACATGTCTCGTCTTGAATATCTATCCAAAGCAAGCTCAAAAACTTGCGGTTTGGCGATTGTAAATTGATTTGGAAGCACTCTTTCTTTAAGAATTTTGCATTCCTCTTTTGCATTTTTTAATCAAGCAACCCTCCCAATGTATTCAATTTCCCTTAAAGTTTTTCATTTTGATCCACGATAAGACCCTTCTATTTTTTGAGTGCACCCCATGTTATTATAAAGTCTACCACTACTTTAATTTCTACATGGGGTGCTTCCTATCCAGAGGAAGTACCCTTTCTTTGTTTACTATTCTTACTTTCTTTACATGTTTTTCTAAAATCGTTTTCATTTATTTCATAATGTTTGTGCGGTTTTCAAGAGCCAAAAAACGTAATTCCTTATGTAGCTCTTTTGAAATGTCAGAAGTAAGATGACGATTTCCTTCTCCAATTTTAATCATATACTCTTTCTTCCAGACAACGTATTTAATTTGCAACGCTACTTATAATTTTGTCTCAAAAGGTATGATTTCCATTCTAGAAAGTAAAAAATCCATGTTCTAAAAAAAGAACATGGCTAAAGAAAATGCAAAGGTGGTAATACATCATATAGGCTTTTTAAATAATATCGTATTAGACAATAATCTAACTATAACAAATGAAATTAGATTTCTAGAGCAAACTATTCAAGGTGCAGCAACGCATCAACCTATGGGATAATTCTTGTAGCAGAAAAGCTCCCTGTAGAAATAGAGAATTTCCCTGTTTTTTATTCCTGCATATCGAAATAAATATATGTGAATTTATTTTTAAAGATCTTTCAATTGCCTAATAAAATTAGATTTTATATATTTAAATAGTTCTATATCTAACTCATTATTTTTTTCTATTTTCTTTGTTATTTCAGTTGGTACTTCACTGAGTCGAGGGCGGGATTTTGTAACATTCTTCTTCACGTATTCAATATTAGTCCAATTAAATTTATTCTTTAGCAATAGAAGTGATTCATTAAACAACTCTGTTATTCCAACTAATTCAAATACTCCTAGATTTTCTTTTGCTTTTTCTAAACTTAGTTGAGAGTTTAACCCACAAATTTGATGAATTTGTCCATTCTTAGCTTGTGGATCCCAATCAATGTATTCTTCAAAGGACATATTTTTCATATTCTCCTCATAATAACCCGGATGTGTTTTTAAAAAATAATATAACGATATCACACGTTCAATAGGATTACGCATCATAGTAAAGTAAGTATAGGGTTTAGAAAAAAGGTCATGTATTCCATAAAAATGGTGACCAGATATTGCTTTGATTACTTTTTTATTTTCTTCTTTTAACTGACTAAAATGCTCGTTCATTGCTTCCACAGGGACATGATCATATATCTCATTCTCAGCATAAGATCTTTTGAAAATTTCATTTAATGTGGTTCCTCCAGTTTTAGGAATGTGTATAAAGATAATAAGCTTTTTCCCCATTGGAAAATTTACCTCCTCTCTTAAAAATCCTTTAATTCTTATTTTCCAAATGCAAAGAGAAAAATTCCCTTTTAGAAATTATGTAACAAGCATAGTCATAAATTAATAGAATCAAAAGTCCTTGCAAGCAATGATTTCAAGATTTTTTAATTAAGTGTTGAAAGTAACACATACCATTTCCATATGATTTTCTTAATTTTAGTGTATTCCCCTTTTTTCCTTTTTGGAACTTGAAAACTTAAAGAATAAATTCTAACACCTTGAGCAAACTACTCAAGGCGCCGTAAGATGTTAAGTACAACTGTTTATGGTGTTTATAAGAAAAATTGCCTTACTGCTACATGGGGGAGTTTTTACTTCTAAACTAGTAGCATGAGCCACACCATATAAAGGTGACTTCTTTTCGCACCATAATCAACATCATAGGAAGTTACTGTATATATAACATGTTCCGTTAATAGATATTACTAATTCTTACTAACTTCTAAATTTAATCTAAATAGTTATAAAATAGTAAATGAAAAAGATAGACTTAAAATTTAGGACGTATACTTTGTGGAAAACGAAATACATTTTCAGGATCATATTTCGCCTTTATTTTTCGTAGCCTTTCATAGTTTGAGCCATAATATGCTTTTCCATATTTTTTGATGTTTTGATCTGGAACATTCACATATGAGCCTGTTACATATGGTTTCAACTGTTGGCGTACTTTTTCAACTGATGCAAGATTCGCATCTTTTTGTGATTTATTTTCCCAACTAGCAGTCCATTCCGTATAAAACAATGGATCGCGCCAAAAGAAGGCTGTTTCGTTGCTTGGTACTCTGCTTAGAGCACCGCCCCAATTTATAAAAAAGAAATTAGCTTCTGTCCCAGTGGCCTCTTCCAAAAATTGTTTCATTATTGAAATAGGTTCTTTCGACCAAAGATCCAATACCCATGCCGAAGAGAATTTAACACTTTGATCAGATCTACCCGGGATCGGTTCGTCAGGGTCTAAGAAATCTATAGCATCTGGATAAGCTAATGTTTCTATAGTTGTTTCTTTTGGGGTTCCAGCATTTAGTAAAGGCTTTAATAATCTCGTTAGCTCACTTTCTGAACCTAAGAAGATTCCCTCTGCATGGCACAGTCCATTTACTTTGCTATAAATCTCAAGTAAACACCCTAATCGTTCGTCTACAAACGGCGCCCATTGTTGCCAAGCCCTAAATACAGTTTCTAGTTGTTCCCATGGCCAGATAATATTAAAGACTGTTGCTGTCTTAGGGGCCTGATGAACTTTAAAGGTGTATTCTGTATTATATCCAAAATTACCACCGCCGCCACCTTTAGAGGCCCATAGTAAATCCTCATTACTAGATTGATTTGCTTGAATAATTTTACCTTTTGCATCTACCATTTTCAATCCGATAAGGTTATCGCTTACAAGACCAATCGATCGTGACAGTACTCCAAACCCACCACCCATTGTTATTCCTCCAATTCCAACGGTTGGGCTATCTCCAAACGGAGCCATAAAACCTTCTCGAGCTAATCCTTTTACAAGTGGGCCGACGTGAATTCCTGTTTGAACCGTTGCAATCGCATTTTTCCTATCTAAGGAAACTTTTTGCATTTCACTCACATCAATAACAACCCCACCTTTTACTACTGAAAGGTTCTTATCTAGAGCATGGCGCCCACTTCTGACGCGCATGGGCACTTCATTCTCACGAGCCCATTTAATAGCGTTGCTTACATCTTGAGAATTCTGTGCGAAAACAAAGACAAGGGGAGAGACATCAACATAAGGGTTCCAATTCTTAATGGCTTCTTCATAGCCAGGGTCTCCTTTGAAGATTACTAGTCCTGTTAACTGTATTGATCCCATCTACTCAACTCCTAATTTTAATAATAAAAATGTAATTATAAATTTTATGTAATATAAATAATAAAATATGCAATTTAACTTGATGATAATGGAAGATATATTAATAAAAGCTAATGTTTTGAGTAAACTACTCAAGGCAATTAGGGTTATCAATATACACATAGTTTTTTCTGTTTTAGACTGTATATGATATACAAACTTAGTTAACACGGAAGTCTACGAAAAAGAGAACCTTGATATACCAAAAGTTCTCTTCGTGTCACTTTTTTCCAATATGCAGCTTTCTACACAGCCTTGATATAACAATGATTTCTCTACAAGTGAATGAAAATAAGGTGTATAAAAAGCGCACATTTTATACATATGCAGCTAAGGTAAAATGTAGTCTTGGTGGTAAAAATACGGTTTCATTAATTCGAAGTTATCTTTTCATTGCTTGTTATACGTATGAAACCTGATAAAAAGCTACCCCAGTCTAGAGTGACCCCAATTAGAATCAACTTAAAGTTACTTTTTAATGAATAGATAGAAAACTATTACTTTTACACCATTAGAAATTCAATAAAAGGACGTGTTTGTAATTCTTTTTTCGTTACTCTTGTAGGTTTAATGGCCCGTAATTCTACAACCATTTCACTTACAACATTTCGCTTTCTCATCACGTCCTCGTATATTTCGTGAAATGATTTTTTCTTATATACTGCTTGACTAACAAATAAAGAGATTTTTTCCGTTTTCCAATCACCCTTGTATCCATAATCTGCTCTCCAATAATAAGGTTGTGAAAAACAAGCAAAAGAATCTATAAAGTATGGTTTCACCACATATTTATCATCACTTAATCCATATTGAAGGCGAAAAACCGCTTTTGAATCATTTTTTGCTATTCTGTGAAGTTCCTGCATTAGAGGGAGTGTAAAGTGGATATGTTCAATTAGATGACTTGCATAAAATTCATCTATGCTATTGTCTTCAAAAGGAAGAGGGATTTCTGAACACATTTCTAGGTCAGCTACAATGTCCACTCCTTGTCCTTTCATGATATCTAGATTTATCCACTCTTTTAGAATAGTTTTCCCACAACCCAGATGAAGTTTTTCCTTCATTAATATTTCCTCCTTTTTTGAGTCAATACCTTCTTAAGAATTGTCTATTTTTCTTTATAAATGTTTCTCTTGTGGAAGTTACAACAGGAGTTAGTCTCAGTTTAATAGAATGTCATTTAAAATTAATAAAATCAAAATCTTTTATTGTAACACTCCGTAATGGCTTCTTCAGGAAATAGGCATCTTATATGGAATCAGCACTCGTCCACACCCTTCTTACTACTTTACATATTATAAATTAAGCAATTCTATTTCAGTATTCTCCTAATTTTCTAACAGAAGGTTTGAATGTCTGTCTGTTCAAGAAAAAACTACCTTAATTCTCCCATAAGATAGTTTTCCTTTTCGTATAATCACATTTATCAAAAAAAGCCCTTAGAAATGTTTGTTCTAGGGACTTTTTGATTTATAAAGATTAGAATGATGCAAAAATATGAGCATTAAAAGTTAATTATTCCATCACCAAAAAAACTATTCTTAATACACTATATGTTTTCATTCTCAATCAGGTAACTTGCCTAAGCTGAATATTTTCTATTATTGGAGAAAAGTACTCGAGATGGTTCACATTATTACTCTGTATAAACCTCCGTCTAAACAGAAATAAACACTGTTCAGGAGCAGTAGTTTTTTATGCTAGGCTGTATAGTTTATTCATTTTTAGTTATCTGGGTTTTATGGGAGGCATAAAAAAGGAAACCCACTGCTCGCTTCATGAAAGCAATAATATTCCTCTAGACCTAATTTAGTAAATTTATTACATGAAAAATAATTATCTTTCTAAGTTGTCCAATCACTTTTAATTAATTGATCATTTTATATAATAAGGACGCAAAAAAGGGAGGGAATAACCATCATACATCCCGATAACGAAAATTTACTTGAAGTATTAGGTTATGTTAACAAGGCCCTTATTAACATTAACAAAGCGATAGATGATTTCGAAAAACAAAAAGATTTTGAAAGGGTATATGAACTTAAAACAGTAAAAGTCAATCTTGAAATATCAAAGAAAGTAATAATATATGGACTATTTCATAATTAACTTTAATTTATAATATAAAAGGTTTTCACGACAATTTGGACATAAAGCTATGTAAGTTTTCTTATTAATGAAGAAAGGGAGAATTCAATTGATAACAACACCTTCGATTATTTATAGTGTTCTCGCTTATGTTGCAAATCCTGGAAATAACACAGTTTCAATAATCGATATAGAAACTAATTTAATGACTTATAACATTTTAGTTAGAAGTATCCCATACAGACTGGCTATTACACCAGATGGAATGCGAATTTATGTTGCAAATTATGGAGATCTTACAATCTCAGTAATTGATACGATCGCTAATGCAGTGACTGCTACTATTTTCACTGAAGGCAATCCATCCGGACTAGCTATTACACCAGATGGAACACGTATTTATGTTACAAATGAGGATAATAATACGATTTTGGTAATTGATATTGCTACAAATACAGTAATCGCCACAGTTTATGTTGGCACCACCCCTAATGAGGTGGCTATTACACGAGATGGAAAATACGCTTACGTTACAAATGCGGGTAGCGATAATGTATCGGTCATTAATACAAATACAAATACAGTAATTTCTACTATTTCCGTTGGCTATAAACCATCTGGAGTAGCTATTACACCAGACGGGAACCATGCTTATGTTACAAATAAGTTCAGTGACAATGTATCGGTTATTGATACAGCTATAAATACAGTAATTTCTACGATTTTCGTTGGTTATAAACCATCTGGAATAGCCATTACACCAGACGGGATGTATGCTTATGTTACAAATGCGGGTAGTAATAATATATCAGTTATTAATACAGCTAAAAATACGGTAACAGCTACTGTTTTCGTTGGGGATGCCCCATCTGGAATAGCTATTACACCGGATGGAACCCATGTTTATGTTACAAATGAGTTTAGTGACAATGTATCGGTTATTAATACAGCTACGAACACAGTGACCTCTACTACTGATATCAAAAGTAACTCTTTTCCCATTAGAATATTAATTAAAAATGGTATGTAATGAAATTTATTAGCCACGAGAATTAATTAACATACTGAGCTTTATTAGAAATAATCAGAAAACAATATTAAGCGTACTATATTGACGAAGAAACATTTATTTTAAAAATGCATTGACTGATACAGTATCGGTGTCTCTCATGTATCCGTATAAAAGGACTAAACAAATATGAATTCTCTATTTAGAATAATAATAACTGTGCAAGGCTTCAATCGTGGAGGTGAAAATAAGTGAAGAAAGAAAAAGCTAATTTAGAACTGGTCGTTTTCCTTGTACAGTAATGTAGCCCCTAGTCTTTTCCAAGTTACGTAATCGTTGTTAATAAAAGGGGTAAAAGGTTAACTAAGAACTATTCCCCAGCGAGGATTCCTGTATTCGACACTGGCTTGGTTAAGCTGTACATAATCCCCTCCTCCCTAAAAGAAGGATTTAAAACCCATTGGCTTTCCCACTGGATTGGAAACCTCTTCAGGATTCCCGTTCAAAAATAAAGATGAGCCACTGAATGGGTTCAGTAGCTTTCTTAGTTATTATATATAAATTTAGTTAACAAGAAATATTTTGGATTATTTTCTACAACCGGAACCATGCTCATTATCTATATAGTGTCTACAACCACAGCTATGATTATCAATCCCCTTGTGTCTACAAAACACAGAATTATTCCACTCGTAAAATATATCGCTCTTTAACCAGTAAGGGCATTGTATAAGTTACAATAAAATTAGCTAATACTAAAAGCATAGAGTAAAAAAGGAGGCTCTTAGTATCAGCCAACTAATAAAATTTTATAAAAAATAGGCAACTATCTAACGATTTATTATATGTCTTTTAATATAACTTAAAATCCATTAGGAGTAGTCTATCTAAAAAAGAACTAGTTATTAAACTAGCTCTTGATATGCCAATTTAATTGCTAATTTCAAAATACATTATTGTAAATGCAATTTAAATATTTGAAATTTTCATTAACCAATCCGATTTATAGTAAGAGAAGAACTGCCCACAATAACTGAATCACCAACTTTATGAATTCGAACATCAATTACATCATTAGCTAAAAGATCTAATTGAATAGTTTTACTTACAGTGGCTAAAGCTAGTGTATTACTCGTTACAGTTAAACTTACCGCAGAAAAATTTAATGGAACATTATTAACAAAAAGAAACCCCCTAGCAAGGTCTGTTGGATTAATTCCAAGAGTTAAACTCATAGATATTTCGTAAACCCCCGATTCATTAATTGTTATTGTATCATTAACTATACTTAATGTTACATTAGCAGAAGGACCCACGAAGTCATAATCAACTTTTGTTTCATCAACATCTATAACTTGTCCAGATTCTTTACGTAAAGAACCAAAAGCGGGTAATACACTTGACCCTGAAGGCCTTGATGTTGTGCAATAACAGGAGTTCGAAGTGCAATTGGAGCAACAATAACAGTGTTTTTTTCGACATGAAGACAAAAAACTCCCCCCTTTATTTAACTCATACTATAGCTATATTAAAAATATATTAATTTTGCTTGTATGCCTGTCTAGAATACTCTACATAATTTTTTGTTCTCAAGAGAGAAGCTGTTGAAATTATTTTTAATAGTTTTTTCCATATACGAATAGGTCTTTGTTTACTAAGGATTTGTTTCTTTCGTTTATTAACATTACTGTCATCATCTTCGCGACCATGATCTCCACCACCGTAACCATTGCCAGCGCCACCATCTACGAAAAATCATGTATTTTCACTCCTATATGTTTATACCTTTAAAATATGTACAAGGGATGAAAGTGTTCATTTTGAAGTTAGAAAAACTTCTAAAGGCGTTTTTGAGCATCATCAGACAATTATGTTTCATTGAAAGAAAAAAGCCACTGACTAGGTTCAGTGACTTTTTTCTTTTGTTTATGGATGGACGCTTCCTTGGGTTTTAGGGACTCAATACCATCATTCTCATAAAGAGTTTGTTATCTGTTAAGCGTTCTTCTAGATTTGGTATTCAAAACGTTCAACCCAACAATGCACATCTTTCTGATTTGTCGCCATTAAATTTCTGGTTTTTGAAAAGGTGTTTCCTCTCAAATACGCAGCTTTTTATCTATCGTAGATTCGATAATATTCTAAGGGCGTTTGAATGAAGGATGTATAAAAAAGTGCATCTTTTATAAACATGTTAGCCCAAGAAAATAGTACTAATAAAAAAATAGGATATTATCTGTAGTTATACATTATTTCCTTAAAAGCATTTTATAATTACTTAGTCGTTAAAAAACGATTCCTAGGTAATTGGGGGTTCCAGTAAAACACAGAATTTTGTTTCTAGGTTATATTTTATTTTTCTTGGATTACTTTATAACTACTTATGAAACGCATCAATAAAATGATAAAAAACTTATCAATTCTAATTTTTTTTAAATTTATATTTATATATAAATGTTTTTCACTTGATATATGTCATCAAAAAAAATTTAAAAAACATTAATTTGTAATAAGTAAATGGTAAAATATCTATAAAAAATTAATGGTTTTATCATTTACTCTAAGTGACGACAAATGGATCATTTTTCTACAAATAAAGTAATAACTAAAATAAATTTATACAAAGTAATTTTTATGATATCTATATAAAAATAAAGAGATTATAAATATATCTTAGTAAAAGTAAATTATTACTTTATATTTAGTAATAAAATAATGATTAATATGATTTCTTGAAAAATGTTCTATTGATTTCTATTAACATATTTATATTTATTAGGAAATCATCTACGAATACAGAACGTATACAAAATGTATTTGAATGAATGGCAGGAACATGAGGACTAAGTGCTGAATATGTATACAAATTGTATACACGAGGTGATAAGGTGGGAAAGCTAGATAAATACGCTCGTCAATCAAGATCAAAAGAAGCAAGTAAAGTGTTACCGATTCGCTTGCCAGAAAGTATATATGAGCAATTCCGGGAGCGTTGTGATGAGTTAGGGCTATCAATGTCGGAAGCTGGATATTTACTCATCAGAGAAGAGTTAGAAGAGAATCTATACACACCGACTACAAACGAAGTTGCTGCAACTACAGGACGAATACAAAAATCTATACAAGATGAGAATACACCGTATATAAAAAAAATTACAAATAGCTCTTCTTCTTTTTCTAGTCGCTGGACGTCAGCTCATTATGAAGTTGAAAATGAACTACCCTGTCCTTTATGCCACCAATGGTACAGTAAAACTAACTTCGCTCGTCATGCCAAGAATCATAATACAACTACCAAAGAGCTCTTAGAAAATAACAAAGAGTTTATTTTTCAGATGATAAAAGAACGTAAACATAATGTATAACAATAATGTAAGAGGGTTTTTGCATATGCAGATCCTCTTGCTCGAGTAAAGTGGAGGAACAGATTTATTCCTTATAAGATAAGTTTTTATGACGATATAGAAGAATTTCGAAAGCAGAACATACTTTTTTTCTTACTTAGTGAATTAAAAAATAAGTTATTTATTGAATTCACACAAATTTGGCGTAACTGGACAAGCACAAAAAGAAAGGAATTTTGTATATATAATAAATTAGAAGGAATCCAATTGAAATTTATCTTTTACATTTAACAATTGATACCGGTAACAACTTTTATCATAGCTTGATGGGTTTGCTATTGCAGAGAATGCTAAGAAAAGAGTATCAAATTAGTATTTTTGCCTATAGTAGGCTAAGAATACTAACCCTTTTTCTATAAAGGAATAAACTATATAAAAATACAGGAAACGGGGTTGATGAAATGAAAAATTATTATATTCCTCATAATTATGAGGGGGTATATAGACCGTATGTTAACGATGTAAGAGCAGGAGCTTCTGCTTTTAGAGCTATTAATAATGTAGATATTCCCCTCCAAGCTAACAGTGCTAACAAGGTTCGTTTTCAAACTGAACAATATGATTTGGCAAATGAATATGATCTAAATACCTCTACTTTTGTCCCGAGAGAAAGTGGAGTATATTCCCTTTCATCCTCAGTTAAATTTAAACCTTTTAATAGTAGCCCATATAACTTAGATATAGTTTTTCTCATAACCAACAAGGGAGAAACTGAAGGGAGAGATAATGAAGCTTTTGCAGCAAAAAGACCAGGAATTATAACAGCAAGTGAAACCTTTTGGTTAAATGCGGGAGATCAGGTTGTAGTAGGGGTGAGAAGTAGTATTGCTGGCATGATACAAGCGGACGGGAGTACCAGCTTTTCAGCAGTAAAAGTATTTCCCTAAGCAATATGAATGTTAGTTTAAGCTTAATTTCATCTAAACTATTATTATCTCTAAGTAAGCCTTCTTTCCCCTATATAAAAATGTCTTTAAATTGATGAATAGAACAGTTTCTATATTACTTACACATTCCTTTGAACTTCTTCAGCTTGTTAATTTTACCTTTACCCCCTTATACGATTGCCTTGTAAGTTATTAAACCCTTTCTTAATAACTCATAATAAACGAGAAAGTTCAATTTCAAAACCTATTTAGAACTCAACACAGATGTATTAATATTTTTATTGAATTAATAGGAAAATTTCTTTTAAATATATTATTATAATCGAACCTTTAGAGAAAAGAGGAGGAAAAGTGGTAAGTGCTATTTTGCGTGATAAAGATATAAAGTCCATTAATTTGTGGATAACGAAGATGAAGCAGTATAAAACAAAAAATACAGGGTGGATGACTAAAGCAGCTGTGAGAACCCTAAAATTAGATTATAAAGTAATTGGATATGGATACGAACGGGTCACTTATGATCTTCAAAATGGATATGTATTAAAGGTTGCCACGTCAGAGTTAGGACTTAAAAGTAATAAAAATGAATTCATAATATATAAGTACTGTCATGCTAAGTTAAAAGAACATCTGTGTCCAATTAAGGAAGTCGGATATGGCTGGATTATAATGAAAAAAATGACAATCCCAGTACCTAGAACTGAAGATTACGATAACCAATTAAAGTATTTAAAAAAGAGGTTTAGACAATATGGAGTAAGACCTAAAGATTTAGTAAGACCTAATTTAGCCTTAACAAAGAAAGGGAAAATTGTCTTTATTGATTATGGGGACTTTACATTAAAGTGAAAAGGATATCCTATAAAATTAAAAGATTAATATTAGCTTTTGTTTTTATGGATTATCCTTTCACTACTACCTGCATAATGAAATAATAATATCTTTACTTATATTTTTTCCATTCATCATAGACGGATGGACGAATTTCTCTTACAAATTTCAAAAACTCATCTGTTAATCCTAGTTTTTTAAATCCTTTCAATAATTTAACAGGTACAGGTTGGTCAGAAGTAAAAGCCCTTTTATGATCGATAACTTTTAAATCCCCTAACTCGTTGATTAACACATGGCGTATTTCTGCATCATATCTAGTGAACCCTAATTTTTTTAGTTCATCCAACATGTTTAAAATCTTCTCAACTAGAGGCTTCGTTAACTGTCCATGCTTTTTTAGGTATCGTGCGAGTGAGAATCCTTTTATATATTCCATAACTATAAAGTTTGCACCATATTGATAAAGACGTGGCATTACTGGAGATGATTGGCCTCTTCGCAGTGCTTCCAATTCTCTTTGTTGTGTTTCTTCTTTAAAAAAAAATTTAATACACCGATCAGATGTTAGTTGATAAACTATACCATCTGCTCCGTCCCCGATTATTTCATATTCTTTTAAGTCTTCCTTTCGAATAACCTTATTGTGTTTATGATTGATTGTTGGTGAAAAATCTTTCAAATCTATTCCTCCTAAAAATGAAGAATCATGTTTTCAAAATCTGAGCTGGTGATTTCTTCATTGTTATTACTATTAGGTAACTTAAATGTTAATTACTTGAACCTTCTACTTATAAATGTATAAAAGATTCATTAATTTACTTAAGTTAGCATTTAGACGAGTATCTTATTACTCTTTTTCTATTGAACTTCAGGATATATTCTCCGAGTGAGAAGTGAATTTTGTTATTTTCTCATATTTTATATCTTATTCTTGGATTAATAAGGTGCTTGGATTCTTGTCCGTTAATTAGAAAATATATTTTGTAGTGTAAATTAATAATTCTAGCTGATGTTAATTGTCTTAATAATCTGTTGGCTTATAATTTGTTATTTGGTGTTATTAAAGAAATTCCTAAATATTTATTTTTTAAATGTTATTTTAAATCAGAAATTTTTTTGAAAATATGGTACAAGTACCCTTTCCAATTGCTTGTTTTTACATATAATATTATTAAAATTGGAAGAGAGGTGCTATTATTATGGGTTACAAAGAATACTGGGACGAGGAAAAGAATTCAGAGGAAGTTTCTTCTAAAAAGAAAAAAAAGAAAAGTGAGCACAAAGGTTCTGGTGCAACGGTAAGAATTATTAGTCTGTGGAAAAAAGGATAATATTTATATTCATCTATCTTTTTTTATGTAACTAATAATAGAAGCTACATAACCATTCTTTCAAGCCTAATGAAGGAATGGTTATGTAATTTTATATGGAATATATTTGATAATAAAAGGTGTTATTTACAAAAAGGGAATAAAACAGTAGGGATTACTTTAAAACTTAAAGATACTACTGATTGTTAAAATATTAAATCCTTAAGGTTTGGATTCTCACGAATACTAAAGAAAAGCTTAGAAACCAAGAGACATATTATGAGTAACTAATCACTCTTTTAATCGACTTAAATAAAAAAGTTAGGTGTAATCCTATTATACTAACTATACACAAACTGATTTTCTAATAAAAATCCCTACATAACTTACCAAAGCACAAAACATTACTGTAATTAAAGACATACATACTTAGGGTCTATTTTACAAACTGCTATGTTACTAGAGGAACTAGTAAAGTTTCATAAGACTATTTTTAGGAAACGTTATATGGTATTGCTGCTAACTTATTGAAGCTATAAAAAGATTGCTTCTTTACATTTTTGAGACAAATTAGGTGAGTCAAACATCAATGAATATATATAATACTTAGGTGGAAAATATCCCTTTATTAATCGTGAATTGTGATTAAAAAGGGATATTTATTTAGAAATTTAATTGAATTTTATTTGATAATTAAAAAAGGATTATTTACGGATACATTGTATCGTAATCTGTGCTTTTATATTTACATTTATCCTTTTTGTGCTTGTACTCGTCTTTGTCTTTATATTTATCTTTTTTGTCTTTAGACTCGTATTTGTCTTTTTTGTGCTTGTACTCGTCTTTGTCTTTATATTTATCTTTTTTGTCTTTAGACTCATATTTGTCTTTTTTGTACTTGTACTCGTCTTTTTCTTCATATTTATCTTTTTTGCACTTACAATCATGTTTGTCTTTGCTAGCGTCATGGATGACTTTTAAATCGTAATGCTGGCCTTCTTTTTTGTTTTTATAAGATTTACTCATATTGCTTTCCTCCTTTCATATTATATTCTATTTTTCTACAGTAAAATTGCTTGTACTATACGGAAAAATATTCAACATTACAGCCTATTTTTTAATCTTTCCGGAGAAGCATTTAAAAATGCCTCTCCGGAAAGATTGTTATTTATAGAGATTGATAACTTACTTTTTATATATCAATCTATTCCTAATTCCCTACCCCAAATTGCTACTTTTTCCAGATGATAACCTAGTAACTCGCCTCCGCGGTTATCAAATATTCTTCGTAATTGGGTGTGCAATCCTTTTTCTAATGTTCTTTGTAAATAAGCCATTTTGTAAAGATCTCTTGGATCAGTTTTAAATTTAATTCCATGCTTTTTCATTTCGTTAACGTAAGTTACTATACAATGATTTCGAATTTCTTCGGCGTATTTTTGCCAATCTGCTCTGAACCCTAATAATATTTCTACTAAAACTACCATATCAAACCATGTTGGAGCATATCTTGCTGACTCCCAATCAATGAACTGAATATTCCAGGGATCATCTTTGGTAACATCTTTACTACATATATTTTGCATGTGAAGATCTCCATGTGTAAGAGAAGAACCACTTTCCAGTATTTCAGGGAAAAAATCCGGACCTTTACTATATAGTTTTATTAAGGATTTATAATAAGGTTTTATTAAATCTTTTGTTCTGTCATCGCTAACTGCCTCATCGAGAAAAACGACCGTTTTTTCAATGTGTTTTTCTCGTTCCTTTCTTGCTGATGAGGAATCATAAGTTGGAAGCCAAGAACTCCAAGCATCATTATATTTTTTGAATTTGTCTTCAAATGTGCGAGCATGAAGTTTAGCAACCGTGGGAATAATGTAGTCTAAATGTTTTGGGGTGAATTTTAATTGACCGCGTATTTGATTAACAAACTCCATAAATACCCAATCTTCGTTTGGATTCCTTTCTATGAGGTAAATTTGAGGTAAAAATTCTTTCAACAGTGGGTGGAGTTTCTTATATATATTAATTTCAACTTCATTTTTTTGGGTTGTTGAACTATAGACCTTAAAAATAATTGGATAGTAACCACTTTTTTTTCGAAGTAATAATTTATATATGCTGCTTCTTTTGGTTGATTTCAGACACTCGATTTTAGTAGGATCAATGATAGCTTTTTCGCCCATGGAATAAGAAAGCTTTTCGGAAATCTTTAATTTCGTAAATAGTTTGTATAATAATTTAGGTTCATACACAATTTTCATTCCTTCCTTTGTTGTTTCCAAGCGTTAACTAAGTGAGAACAAGTACTTCTAATAAATGGCATTGGGTCATTCCATGCAAATAGGGCGAACTCTTTTTTTCCCTGAAAACCTTTATAAAAATCAATAAAACTCATTTCTTTTCTTTTTCGTTTTTGAAGAAAAGTCAGGTAATATCTCACTAGATATATCCATTTAATCCCGTCTATTTGATAGAAGATGGGCTCGGGACTTTGTTTAGTTAAATATAAATAATACATATAGACAAAATTAATACCAGAAGGTTCTGTTAAGCTATGTGTTAGCCAGAAACGTGGGTTTATTTCAATGAATTTGTAAATACCATCTCGAGGATCCTTTTTGAATTCAGCCATACCAATGCCTTTAAGTTCAATTTCTTCAAAAAAGGGTAAACATATATCGAAAAGCTCTGGAACTCGCTTACTTATAATATGTGCACCCGTTCCAAACTCTGCAGGAAATTGGTGATTTTTTTGTAAGGAGAATAATGCCATTAATTTCATATCGTCATCATAGAAAGTAGCGACTTTATAAAAACAATTATCATCTCCAGGAATAATTTCTTGAATAATTAGCTTTCCATATTCCCTGTAGGTCTGGTAATCAGCTTTTAATTGGTCTAAATCATTTATTAAGATAGCTTTTTTGTTAATGTTTTTTCTGAATTCATGGCCAAGAACTGGCTTGAGGATACAAGGAAAATCAAGATTAGCAATCGCTTCTTCAAAGTGGTCTTCATTTTCTACAATATAGGTTTTAGGACATGCGATATTATGCTTTAAAGCCAATTCATATGCCTTCTCTTTGTCTAAAACTTCTTCAATTAAAGAGTGATCTGGAAGTAAGAACAAAAAGTATCTAGACAGTACTTTGCGGTTTCTTGAAATAAAAACAATATAATCATCAGAACCTGCATATAATATAGGTTTTTTTCCTATGCTTTGGGAAAGGTTGATTAAAAACATAAGCAATTCATTTTCTTCGGTTAAAGGATTGGGACATATATTACAAGTCGCTAAACGGGATTTTCCTATCTTATAAGCTCTCTCTGTATCAAAAGCATATATTTTTATCCCTTTTTTAGATAAACTTCGGATTATTCCAACCCCATTTGCACTCAAATCAAGTACAACTGCACAATGTTCATGTTTCATAAGGTTTAGCCACCTTTAAAATTTATTATATATACTTTCTATTTTTCTTATCATTCCATCTGTGGTTAGGTGTGTCTTGGCAAAATTGAATGCATTAGTACTAGCTTTATCTCGAGCTTGTTTATTAACAATGAAAAATCTTAATGCTTGTGCTAGTTCTTCTGTATTCCCAGGTTCAACAACGATTCCTGTTTTACCATGTTTAACAATTTCCGGAATACCACCGCAATTTGTTGAAATTATTGCCGTCCCACTATGCATAGCCTCAATAATCGCAATTGGTAAGCTATCGTTAATTGTTGGAAGTACAAAAATGTCTGTTTTGCTTAAAATATAAGGTACATCGTCTCTTGAACCTAAAAAATTCACCATAGGTAAATCTAAGGAATGCACTTGTTTCTCTAAAGTTTCTCTCATTTCACCATCACCAACTATTAATACTTCAACATTATTTGTATATTGCCTAATATGTGATAATGCACTAAGTAAATAGTTATGCCCTTTTCTTGGTCCTAATCTAGCGACACATGTAATTACAAGTTTTTCTTGGTGACCCAGATTTTTCTTGTAGTATTTTTCTGGATAATTAATACCTGTTATTACTGTTGTCATTTTTTCGTGTTTTGCTCCTAATTCTGTTAATGAATCACGGAACGAGTCACTAAGAATAATGAGCTGACTAGCAAACTCTATTGCTTTCCTCTCTAGCTCTTTATAATAGGTTTCTTCAATAGAACCCTTTTCCATTAAATTGAATTTTAATCTCTTGAAAGTAAACATTCCGTGAGGGGTGAAAAATAAAGGCTTGTTGTAATTTGCATTAAATCTTCCTAGAATATTTGCTGTAAATATATCCTGTGCATGAAAGATATCGTATTTCTCTAGATCTATTTTTTGAAGCATCCGTTCATATACATATAAGAGACGACTATTAGATAAGATTTTTTTATCATAACTTCCATATCGTCTAAGGAAGAATTCCTTTAATTTAGGAGTAATATCTTCTCGTAAATTTTTTACTGTTGCACTGGGGAATAGATTAGGGGAGATAACATCAACTTTGTGGCCTTGTTTTCTTAAACCTTTACTAAGCTCTGTAATATAATTGGACAATCCTCCTATATGAGGGTAGTCCCAAAATGTAGCGATTAGTATAGTGAGTTTCTTTTTTGAGGGCCGTTTTTGAGGGCTTTTATTTGTTCTATAGTCTTCCCTAATTTTCACTGACGGGAGGTTAGGTTTATAGTATTCATCCATTTTTTCAATGATATAAGGGTAAGGGAAAATAAGATCTCTTATCATTTCCAAACCCTTCTTATCACTTCAAAAGCTTCCGCATAAGGCACACCAATAGTCATGCCTCGAACTCTGCCTAGATGTTTAACTCCTTCGTAGGAACGGGGGTGAGGGAAATTTCGCATTTCAACGTCATAATATTTAAGTGCACTAATTTTAGCATCAATATTACTTGTGATATCAACAAAATAATTTGGTTTAAATAGGTTATCAGAAGTTGAGGCATTCCATTCACTAGAGGATACAGTTTCAAATGTAATTAACTCTATTGGTTCCTTATTAGGGAGTGGTCTAGTTGCTGTTAATACTGCCTTAAATGTAATTTGATGATCAAGATTTAGATCACCATAATGATGGGTGAATATTTTACTAGGTTTATATTTTTCGATCAATTTTTCAATTTCCTTCGTTAACAAATGAAGAGGAATTGATTCTAACTCTAAATTGGGATGCCCAAGGAATATTACTTCATCAATACCAAGCTGCTTGTTTGCGAGCTTTCCTAATTCTTGAATGTGGTGTGCTTCTTCTTTTCTTCCTAAAGCCACAACGATTGAAATTACCTGGTGGCCTTCATCTACAAATCTTTTTAAAGTTCCTGCTGTTCCTAATAGTTCATCATCAGGATGAGCTCCAATTACTAATATACAATCTCTCATTTTCTTTCCTCCTGGTTCCGTATTATATTTAATATATGAAGTACTTGTACCTTTAGAAACTGTCATTGGCGGAGAACTAATAGTTATAAATTTAGAAATTTCCTCGAGGACAGTAACTCAGAACGATTGTATATTTTTAAATTTTCACATAACAAATAATTAATTATGAGTGGAAAAGGGAAGGAAATTGAAAAACGTTCGTTCTTAAACAATGGTTTAAATGATATATATATGTGCTTTTTTATAAGCACTAAATTAACGCGAGGAATATGTAATTTTTCTTGGTTCTCCCTTAATTAGTCTAGGAGCACACAAAAAAAGCCAGGGCTCTTCAAACCTATGGCTTTTTAATCCACTTACATAAAAATTAAATTTAATTTTGGCGCGAATCTTATGGTATAGTAGTTAACCCTTATTTAATCACTATATCCAGAGATACGCTGCTTAAAAAGGAATTTTGTGATACCAAATTAAATGGTATTTTAATACAAATATTATCAATATACTTATAATAACATGCTCAATTTTATATATTTTTGTCTAATCATTAAATTGTTACTCCTTATAAATTTTATAAGGTTAGATTATTCTAAAGAAAGGTCCTCATCGATGTTAGCCATAGGAGATGTTACCGGAACAGTAGCAACTACAATATTAGTTAGTCCATCAATTACAGAAATTGTATTTTCTACTTCATGTGTCACATAGATCTGATTATTGGATGAATTAACCTCTATACCGGTAGGCTGATTTCCTACAGGAATAATAGCCATTACAGTGTTTGTTATTGCATCAATTACAGAAACAGTATTACTTCCCCTATTTGAGATATAAATTCGATTAGTGGCCGAATTTATACCTATACCAGACGGTTGAGATTCTACTAAGATCGTGGAAATTACAGTATTAGTTAACCCATCAATTACAGAAACGGTATTCTTAAATTCATTTGTTACGTAAATTCGATTGATATATGGATGGACATCTATATCAGTTGGATAAGTTTCTACTGAAATCGTGGAAATTACAGTATTAGTTAACCCATCAATTACAGAAACGGTATTACTTCCCCTGTTTGAGATATAAATTCGATTGATATATGGATTGATCCCTACACCGGCCGGTTGAACTCCTACTGGAATGATAGCAATTACAGTATTAGTTGCCCCGTCAATTACAGAAACCGTTTGGCTCCCCCCATTTGTTACATAAATCCGATTGTTATTTGGATTCCCATTTAGGCTCACTGGCTGATGCCCTACAGGAATAGTAGAAACTACATTATTTGTTGTTGCATTAACGACAGAAATTACGTTATTATTCTCATCTATTACATATAGCTGATCGTTAGAAGCTCCACTATCGCTAAAATTAACATTTATTTTTTTTGCTTTCTTCGCCATTTTCACCAACTCTTTTCATAATTACTGTAAGAAAATTGTTGAAAACATAAGGGGAATATCTTATGTATAAATATATGATATTATTATTTTTTTATTATTCAAAAAAATAACTTGACCTTATTATAAGATAAATTTCTCCACATATACTTTTACCCCTATATTGGATATGATATACCCCTGGCATCATTTTAAAACTTATAATATTTGGAAATAAAGGTCGAACTCAGGAGTTTCCTTTTGTGCAGTAAATACATATAGTATTATGGCAAATATCATGAAAGGAGCAGGTAACTTGAATAATTCAAACCAAAAGCCCGGGGAAACCCCTAACAAACTTATGGAATTAATGATGCTAAACATTCTTCAAAAACACGGTATTACAAAAGAGAGTGTTAAAGGGAAAGTAACTGATGAACAAAAACAACTAATCTTCGATTTATTAGAAGAATTAAAACAGCAATCCGGTTCCCTTGTTGATAGGGCCAAGTCCACTTCTCCAAAAACGAAACCAAAGTAATTCCGTTTCTTCTTAAAAGCGCCTTTTTTAGGCGTTTTTTCTATTTTAAAATTGGACATAGGCTCATAGGGTTTAGCCCAATCTTATTCATTCAAAAAATCATATATTATTTCATATAAGGAAAGGAGTGTTAATCATGCCAACTCATAAACGCTATGAGTCTCGTGAAGTAAAGAAAAGAAGTAAAAAGAAACATTCTGATCATGACCACAAAAGTCGTTTCGAATTAGAAGAGGATGATCATTTTTCCCATTTATTTGAAAGCGATAATCATTTTGAGGACGAGAGTAAAGAGGATGCAGTTATTGAACAAGAAGCAGATGCATTTTCATTTGTAGATCAAGAATCTACTGAATTAATTTGGATTAAGGATTCATGTGACATTGAAGTTACTACAACAGATACTCAGGTAGCTGTGCAGCTTCAAGTTGCTATCCAAGTAGCTCTTGGAGTAGTAATTTCCATTCTTTCCGCTAATGTTGCAAACTCTGAAGTTATAGCTCAAGACTTACTAGCACATGCTAACCTTGAGCAAACTAACAAACAAAAAATTGTCATTGTAAATTCAAAAGATGTCAAAATTACAACAACTGATGTAGATGCCGCTGTAAACATTCAGGTAGCAGTTCAAGCACTAATTGCAGTATTTGTTTCTGTCCTTAGTTCTTAATTCTTATTTAATTAAAAATTTAAAGAGGTGAAATAGTATGGGTGAACAAAAATGGAGAGCACTAGACCATTGTAAAACTGGAACACATAATGGAGCAGTTATCGATCAGGATGCAGAAGCAGCAAGTTCAATTGAACAACAATCCTTTGAATGGATTATTGTTAAGGATTCTGAATGTGTTGAAGTAAACACAACAGATGCACAAGTAGCGATACAACTACAAGTTGCTATTCAGGTAGCTATTGCAGCCGTTGTAGCCATTCTCACAAGTAATGTCAATCAGGGTGAAATTGTAGCTGAAGAAATGACAGCACTATTAGGGACTAAACAACGGAATAGTCAAAAAACAGTTATTGAAGGATCAATAAATGTAAAAGTTAATACAACTGATGCAGATGTTGCTTTAAATATTCAAGTAGCAATTCAAGTGTTAATCGCAATATTTGTTTCTCTACTTAGCTCATAATTATGAGTTATTTTTTTAACGCTACAAATTAAAATAAAGAGATAATCGTAATAATCTTGGATTTTTTTATCTATTAAGAGGTTACTAGCAGAAAAGGAGAGGGATAGTCTAAAAAACGGTTCCCTCAGTTAATAGTTTTAGAGTACACCAGAATTATATAGAGTTCTAAAGATTATTACGTCATATTTAAACTCATGGATATATTTAGCTAAATTTATTCGTTATTTACTTTCCTCAAAATGGAAAAAAGCACTTTTCTTGTGGAAAGTGCTTTTTATATTTTATAGATAAAATTATTAAATGGGAGAATTAAACAATTCTAGTATTTAGATTCACCATCTGAGGGGAAAAATGACAAGATTTTTATTTAGTATTAGTCTGAGTAAGCAATACCATTAAAACTCTCTGGTCCCACTCTCACGGTTCCTAGGAGATTTGAGCCGATAAATGCCGTATAGACTAAAAGGCCAGAAGCCGGTACAGGGATGTTAAAATCAGAAGCCGTGAAGGTGAAAAGTTGGGGACCTAATAGATTTATATTTAAGGATTCTGAAGAGGAATAAACGACAGGGTCAGTGAGGGCAGTTCCTCTGACTATTGTAAGAGTAATAGTTGTTGCTGCAGGTAGAAGAGGTAATTGGCAAGCAACTGTCCCGCTTAATTGAGTACGAATAGGACCTGTGGCTCCTGAAACATTAAGCCCAATTTGTCCAAATAATCCCGGTTGCGAGAGAATAGTAATAGGAATAGAGATAGAGTTAGCAATGCTAGCATTTTGAGATGTTCTAGCATCTAATAATCTAGTCATGTAATGACCTCCTTTCTATATTATTTATTATTATATGACAAGTAAGTCTTTATGCTTGGACAAACTAATTAGTTTAGGTACAAGTTCAAACCTTAATCAAAGGAATAGAATTTAATCAGTTATACTTCCCTAGATAAAATTTACATACATTATTTAATATCATTAAGAAGTTAAAGTACGTATGAGTTACCTTATAAATAATTATTTTTTATTTGAGTTGCAAATACTATAATAAAATTTCATAAGGTAAGATATTTTTTATACAAAAATTAAATTAGGGTGTCGCCGTATTAGTGACAATAAACTTATAAAAGTATCAATACCCCCGTTATTGGAATATTTATAATCAGTACCTTGTATAATGGAGGTTATTTTATATTATGAAGGATATTCAAGTCATTTTACTGGGTTATTCTAACTCAAATGCATTACAGCAGGCCTTAACGTCTTTAAATCTTATTATCAATCGGGTAAAAGAGGTCGTAGTTATAGATATACCTGACTTTTTGTTAAAGGTAGCTGATTCTTTTACTACGCATGTGAAAATCGAATATGTGAAAATAAACAACAATAGTTTGGGAAAGGTATTAAATAATTATATTAAAGAGCTATCTTGTGAATATGTTTTATTTCTTTACGACCAGGATTATTTAAATTCAAACATAACAGAGATACAATTAGAGTTAAACAATGAAAAACAAGTGATGGCTTATCAAAGTACAATTAAAAATATAACAATTCAACGGCCTTTTTTTGTAAAGACGTATTTCTTAAAACAAAATATATTTTTTCAGGATAACGAAGTTCCTTTTAAAGAAGCCATATTACCTTCATGGCTATCTGTGGTTAGTCATTATCACCTTATACTAGAGAATAGGGGTATTATTAGTCAGTACTCTAAAGATGCTTCTACAAGTAATGTTGAAAAAATAAAATTTATAGAAAAGTATCAGTTAAAAATACCTAATCAAACAGCTCAACCCTCCGTCGCAGTAATGGTATCAAATTATAATATGGCTAACTATGTAGGAACTGCTATTAATTCATGTTTTCTACAAAGTAGTCCACCAGATCAGGTATTAGTAGTTGATGATGGCTCGACTGATGAGTCTTATAAGATTTTAGAAAAATGGATTTACCATCCTAGATTTAAACTTTTAACTAAAGGGAATGGTGGAAAGGCCAGAGCTTTGAATGAATTACTCCCATATATTGAGACAGATTTTATAGTTGAACTAGACGCTGATGATTGGCTAGATCCTGATGCGATCTTTGTTATCAGAGATTATTTAAGGAGCTTAGCGAACGATGTTGCCGTTCTCTACGGTAATTTAAGAGCTTGGAAACAGGTGAACCCAGAGAAAGTAAAATACAAAGGTATTAGAAAAGGAAGCCAAGTGTTTAATAAAATGGAATTGCTCTCATATACGTTTCCTTTGGGCCCTCGCATCTATCGGACATTGTCTTTAAAGGAGAATAAAGGATTTCCGATTATAGACTTTGAGGATGGTCGTATGTATGAAGACGTTAGTATATTAAATCATTTACTAAGAGAAAATCGTTTACTATATAAAGATTTTACAGTTTATAATGTGAGAGAGCATGAATTAAGCATCACAAAAAAAAACCCCTCCAGTTGGAGCGATTTTTTAAAATTGCTTAATTAAGCAACTGGAGAAAAAGTAACAAAGTTAATTGCAGGGATAGATATAGTTAGTGGAGTAGTAGTAGTACCATAACCATATCCAACCGTCTGAAGGATAGTAAGAAGGTTACCTGTAACAGAAGTAATAATTCCTTCCACAAAACCATCAGACATAGCAATTTCTACTGGTGTCCCAATACGTTTTGTTAATTCTGCAGCTAAAAAGCTTTCAAACATATAATAAACCTCCTCCTTAAAGTGATGCTACTGTTTCAATTTTGCTTAGATTTACAAAATTCATCGTTCCATCACTTTCGACTAAAACAACATAATCTGATAGAACGGCAAGTAAAACTCCTGTAAGTGTCTCGTACTCTGTTGACAATTGTACTGTTTGGTTAAGACGATTTGTTAAATCATTACGTAGAGCGTTTAAACTAGGTAGAAGTCTTAGTCTTAGAAGATCAATTAAAAGGTTAGTAGTCGCTGTAGTGGTAGTGTTTAGAAGGCCAGTAGCAGTAGCAGTCGTAGTGTTTAACAGGTCAGTAGCGCTGGCGGTAGTAGTGTTTAACAGATCAGTTACATTAGTGGTAGTAGAGTTCAAAAGATTAGTGATTAAAGAAGTATCCACAAGGCCATTAGTATTTAAAGTGTTAAGGAGCTCAGTTACATTAGTTGATGAATTAGCAGTGTTTAACAGATTGTTAGTTGTAGAAGTCGCTGTAGTGGGTAAGGTTTGTAATGTCCCAAGTAGGTTGAGTAACCTTGCTTTAGCTTCACTTGATAGTGCCAATATAATCATCCTTTCTTAATTGCATTTTTTTACATTATTGTCTATGTTTTATAATATGCTTATCCGATTTTTTCGGTGCTCAGCATTTTAATTATTTTAGTCAGGGGTTGAATAATCTTTTATGTGTATTTGAGGGGTATATGCAAGAGAGAAGTGTATTACAAATGTTCTGTGTTTATATTTAAATTTTTTAGTATGAAGAATAAACTTAACAATTTGTTTTGGTAAAGTAACTTTTAGACTGTGAATATATCAGGTATTGACTGCTCTAAGGTATTGTTGTTTATCAACTTTCTTTTGCTATATATTCTGTGATTAGTTGCGTAAGAGTATTTTTATGGCGGTCAATGACGACTTTATTTTCTTCCTTAATAAAGGAAGCATATTTTTTAGTGCCCATATTTTCATGGATTCTAGATAATAAAAGCGGTTCGGAAAGATAATGAAGATCAAATTTTTGAATGATTCGCGCCCATAAATCATAGTCATGAGTATAAAGAAGTGTTTCATCAAAAAAGCCTACAGAAGTAAACACATTTTTATTTATCATTGTAGAACAGCCATTAATAATGTTTCCCTTGCTCATTTGTTTTAGTACTTCAAGCTTATTTGAGGGGTGAAATCCTATAGGAGGAGTTATAATATTACCTTTTGCATTAATAGCGTAGTAATTTGTATGGCTAAAAAAAGCATTGTTTATAATCATGAATTCTAACTGGAGAGCAATCTTTTGTGGATAATAAATATCATCTGAACTAAGCCAGCATATATAATCTCCGGTGGCCAACTTGATACCCACATTTAAGGCACTTGCTGTTCCCCCATTTTCTTTTTCTGTATATATAATTTTATCTAAATAAGGAACGATCTTTTCTTTATATTGAGTGGATCCGTCATTTATCACGATAATTTCAATATCATTGTAGGTTTGATTTAGTAAACTATCCAATGCATGACTAATAAATGGACAGTTGAAGAAAGGTACAATAACAGATACTTTTAACATATTTAATTCTCCTTTCAGATAACATTAAGCTTATTACTATCCTATTTGATTATTCTTTTAGCTCCAATACCTTATTAAATAACATTCCATTTATTAAGATATGAAACATATTTTAAATATGAAATGGATATTCGTTAGATTAATTTAGTTAACCATTTAAAGTGGATAAAAATTTTAATTTAATAATATTAGTAAGTTAAGTAAAATAGCAGTTCAATTTATGCATATTATTTATTAGAGTAGTCTTTATTATCTTAAGGTTTAATATCTAATCTATACTTTTTGTTTTTAAATTAATTTACTAAATGGGGGTAAGAAATGAATATACTGTTTGTATTCTATGTCCCAAGTGGTGGCGTAGAGACTTTAAATCGTCAAAGGTGTAAGGCTCTTAAGAAACATAATATTAATGCCCACTGTC
Source organism: Priestia sp. MDV22-iso46 (assembly GCF_058629175.1). Classification (NCBI taxonomy): domain Bacteria; kingdom Bacillati; phylum Bacillota; class Bacilli; order Caryophanales; family Bacillaceae; genus Priestia; species Priestia sp. MDV22-iso46. The sequence continues at coordinate 55,019 of NZ_JBZVWT010000011.1, read as the reverse complement.
TCTATTATGAAAATAGAAAAAAGACAATAAATGATCATGGCACTCAAACGTTTGTAACAAATGAAGACAGGGAGATAAAAAAAATATTAGATGATGGAAATTACAGTCTCATTGTGATCGTTTCAGATTTCCAAGCTTTACCTAGATTTAGATCACTAGGTTATCGGGGAAAGATGATTATAGAAATACAAGGATACGGTCCAAAAAGCACCGCAAGAGCTGCTCTTACAAATGCTGTGCCTCTTGTAACTAAATACGCTTCTGGTTTCCTTAACCCTAAAACCCCTCACATTATGCAGCTGTTAGATGAACTTTATCCTTCCTTCCCTGTTTTTAGTTTTAACAACTGTTTTGATACCAATCAGTTTTCATACCGATCCGTACCTGAAAGTCATACTCCACATATTGCATGGATTGGACGAATTGAAGATAATAAGAATTGGAGAGAATTTTTAAAAATAGGCAGTGAATTAGTTCATAATTATAATTCAGGCATACAATTACATATGTTTGAAGATCCTACTATAAGTGAACCAAAAGAAAGAGCTGAATTTAAAAATTTAATTAAAGAATTGAATTTAGAGGCAAATCTTCTGCTTCACGCAAATGTCCCTAACAATGAAATGGCAAATTACTTTTCAATGATCGGTGAATCTGGTGGCTTTTTATGCTCTACCTCTAAAGTGGAGGGAGCACCTTATTCGCTTCTTGAAGCAATGAGCTGTAAGTGTCCCGTATTGACGACAGACTCTGATGGTGTAAAAAGTTCAATTATTCATAATCAAACGGGAAAATATTATACGTTAGGTAATATTGATGAAGCCGTTAAAGAAGCAAAAGAGTTGATAATGGATTCTCAATTAAGAGAGTACATACGTAAAAATGCTCTCCAGCATGTAAAGATAAACTTTAGTCCGGAATTATACTGTACAAATTTTATTGCTATGATTAGGTCCCTTGGAATATGATAATAAATAAAATACCAGAGCCTTTACAGGCTCCGGTATTTTATTTAAGTTGGATTTTCATTTTCTGTTTCCAAACCTTTAGCCTGTTTGTACAGTGACAGAACATTATTAACCATGGTATCAAGAGACCATCGCTCTTTCGCCCATTCCTTAGTACAGACAGCCAGTTGTTTGCGAAGAATATCATTTTCAAGTAAATATCTTAACTGATCATATAGTTCATGGATGTTTCCAACAGAGGAAACTAACCCGCTTCTACCGACCTCAACCATTTCAGGTAAACCTGCCGTATTGCTTACAAGAACCGGTAAACCTGCGAGTTGAGCTTCCATGACAGAATAAGGCTGGGTATCATGTATACTAGGATGAACAAAAATATCTGCCTCTCTGAGAAAATGAGCAACATCATTAGAGATTCCTAAAAATCTAATGTGGTTACTAAGCTCTAAACTTTGGCATTGTTCTTGCAACTCCGCTTTCAATTCTCCTTCTCCGAGTATCCAGCATTCCCAATCATCTCTATCCTCTTTTAAAAGCGCAAGTGCATCAAGTAGATGATGAACACCCTTTAAATAAACGAGCCTCCCCATAAACAGGATAATTTTCTTTGCCTTTTTTGGTCCAATAATAGGGCATTTCATAGAATCTTCTTGAAAATTTTTAATATCTAATCCGTATGAAAAAATCATTATTTTATCCGGGGAAATAGAAAAGTTATCTATAATATTATTACGCATCCAAAGCGTAGGACTATGAATCAAATTACTAGATTGATATCCTAGACGTTCAAGGGTTTTATGGTATTGATATTCAAATGTATCTTGCAGTTGTTGATCAGTTTTTTTTCGATGCATGGTCTTAAGGGTAAAGAAAATATCTCTTGATAGGTTACCCAGTGCACTAGTAACAAGGGGAATGCGTGAAGGTTTAACCCTACTTATAGCTCTTGCTGCTGTTACATCTAGTGCATGAATAATGTCATATTGTTGGAGATTATAATATGCTGCTGATAGTTCCAAGCTATAACGAAATATTTCAACATTATATATCCAGCTGTTTATAGGTAATGAAGGCATCTCTGTTACGATCTTTTCTTTAATATAAGGAGAAATATCATCAATTTCTATTTCTGGTTCTTGCCCTATAATTCGATATTTGGTTGTATCAGGAGTATGGCTGAGTACATCGACAGAATGCCCCAAGTCTTCAAGAGATTTTTTGAGTAATGATACAAACGTCCAAACTCCCCCGGTATAGGGGAGTGGATAATAGGAAACCAATAAAATCTTCATTTATAATCATCCCTTAATTGTTTTGCATATATTTTGGTGTTGGGTGTGTAAGTTTATAACAACATTGTAGAAAGCTAGACTAGCTTACTGAGTATATTTAAAAATTATATTTATAACCTGAGGATCAGGAATTTTATAGTCTGGATGCAATTTGGTTTTTATCCCATCTAAGAAATCAGTAAGATTTTTATCAAATGATGAAGTAGTTTTGTCTTTCATTTATTATTAATTCCCTTCTTTCTTAAAAAACTAGGCCAAAAATAATATCCGATTTAGTACATTTATATGAGATTAAATAAATTTATCTTAGTTATATCGACTTCCATTAATGTATAATATGTGAGAAATTTTTAATTGATATGGGAGGGGGCTTATTCTTTTAATATTTCGATCATGGATGTATGTAATAAGATTTAAATGTGTATAGGTGTAAAGAGACTAAGAATAAGGGGTAACACTACTTGTAAGGGAGAGTTTTAATCATTTAGGTGGGATTCATAATTCGAACAAGTAGTGAAGTAGCTTATTAAATAAGGTTGAGATAGGTATTTGTGGGTATAGAAAATTATAAACTTATACACACTTTATGACTGATCTGACTGAAGTGATTCTATATATTTTTTTAAAAGAGGACGGTAATGATATTCAATAATTTTCATCTCTTTTTGCATTTCAGATTGATATTTACGTGTTCCTGAATTCTCATGTGAGCGAAATTTTGTAAGGGATTCATCAAAGTAATGAATTTCATAGCCATTCACAAGCATGCGAAACCACATTTCATAATCGTGCGTATAACGAAAATCTGGAGAAAAAATCCCTATTTTATCGAAAATTTCCTTTTTTATAAGGATCGTACAGCCATTAATAGCATTATAAGTTAGAAAAGCATTATATACATCTTCAAGGTTGGCAAAGCGTTTAGTACACCAAGGAACTAAAACTTGATTATCTTTGTTAATATAATCAAAATTTGTAAAACTGGCGTCTATTTTCTTTTTATTCATGAAGTCTATCTGTTTAGAAACTTTTGCAGGAACAAAGTAGTCATCTGAACTTAACCAAGCAATATACTCACCTGTAGCAACAAATAAGCCAGTATTAAGAGCAGTAGCAGTTCCCCCGTTTTCTTTCCTTATATAAATAATCTTGTCTTTAAATGGCATAATTTTTTCCGTATAGTTTGTAGAACCATCGTCTATTACTACTATCTCTATATTTTCATATGTCTGATCTAAGGCACTTTTAATTGCCTGATCTACGTAAGGACAGTTATAAAAAGGAATGATTATTGATACTTTTGGACCCATTATTTACCCTCCAAAAAATAAATTGTGTTCAGGGTATATGACTTGCTTATTATCCATACTTAATCCAGAATTTTATAAAATGATAGCTTTAATTTAAGCAATGGAAATTATAAGTTATATACTTTGCGGAATATTAAGGAATCCATTAGTCTGAAATTACCTTATTTAATTCACTAATTAGAATATGCAAAGAACTTGTTAAATGATATGAAAACTCTCTAAAAAACACTTTTCATATGCCAGCCTCTAATGGGAATAAGGAAAAAGGTTCGATTAAAGTAAATCTTAATTAATTTCAAACAAGAGATTTTATAAGAATTAGCAAAGGACTAATTAATAAAGTAGCCATTTTTCTTTCTCTAGTTATTAAGACCATCTACTTGTTGACGATAAAAATCAACAATATTCTTTATAGTAGTTTCCAGAGGGATTCTTGGTTGCCACCCCAATTTAATTAAAGATACAGGGTGCAGATCAACATGATTGACTATAGGGCTTTGATTAGCTAATTTTGTTTGAAATGGAATATTCGTTGTTTTCCTAAATATGTTTATAATTTCACCTAAGGAATGGCTCTTACCAGAAGAAACATCATATATGTCACCAGACTTCCCTTTCTTGAGAAGACAATCATAAGCTTTCACTGCATCTCGTACATCTAAAAAATCCAGACGATTATTTAAATTACTCACGTTTAAGGATTTTTCTTCTTTCCCTCTTTCCATGTTTACGATCCTCTGAGCAAAAATTGAGCAGACTCCTGTAGAGAATCCCGGTCCTATTAAATTTGATGGTCTAGCAATGACAATATGCATATTATATAAGGCAGCCCAAAACTGAGAAAAAATAGATTGTATCGTTTTGCTTAGGCCATAGGGATGGTTAAAAGTGGGGATAGAGGTTGGATTAAATTGGAGAGCTGAACTCACAATAACTGTCTTAGAAGCTGGTGCTTCTTGTCGGAGAGCCTCAATAAGATATGCTGTGCCCATTGCATTCACTTCTAGGGAATTAAGAGGATCTTCCCATGAACGACCTACCGCATTCTGTCCTGCTAAATGGAGAACATAATCAGGCTTTATTTGTTTAATAAGGTCTTTTATTCCCTTTTTATTAAATAAATCGCATTGTTTTGTTTTAACTTTTTTATAACAAAAGTTTCTCTTGTTAGTTATGGCTATAATATCCAAGTCTAATTTTGAAAAATATTCACACGCATGTTGTCCAGTAAAGCCGCTTGCTCCGGTAATTAATAATTTATGTTTTGCGTTCATCAGTTTCACATCCCACCCAATGTATTTAAACTTCCCATTAAATTAAGCTTAATATTAGATGTATGCTGAAAAAAACAAATCTTTCATTTAGAGCCTTTATGCTACTGTATTAAAATATTGTTTTTAAAATAAAAATGGTAGTTTATAACATTAATCGGCTGCATGAATACCTATATATAAGGGGATTTGGGAGCGCTGATGTTATAAAAAGAGGAGAGAAATTTATGAAAATATTACTTGCTACATTTTGGGAAGTCCCTCATGTAGGTGGCGTTTGGAATTATATGCAACAGTTAAAAAAAGAACTTGAAGCATTGGGACATGAAGTAGACTTGCTTGGTCATGGAGCAGGGAATGAATCAGTTCATATTGTTAATAAAAATCAAGAATTTATTAAAGATGAGCTTTCATTAGTCACAAAGTTAGCTCAAAAAGAGAAAAATCAACCTCTCCTATATAAAGATGAAGTAGTTAAATTTTATGAGAAGCAGCGTCTGGGTTATATGGAAGGAATTACGAATCTAGGCATAGATCAATACGATATAATTCATACACAAGATGTAGTGTCAACTGCCTGTATTAGCCCGCTAAAACCTGAAAAAACAGCATTAGTAGCAACTATACACGGTTGTGTGGCTCACGAATTAAATCACTACGTTAAAAATACTTTGAAATCCTCTACCGCCGATATAGCATGTAAGTATTTTAATGAGCTTGAGCATACAGGTGCTATGTCTGCTGACTGTACAGTGGTCGCAAATAACTGGCTTAAGAATATTTTAATAAAGGAATTTCAGGTTCAAGAGCAAAAGCTTAGAGTATTTCATTATGGATATGATATTGATTCTTTTCTTCAGCGGATGCAGAATCCCTCAACTCTTCGTTCACGCGTTGGTCAACAAGTAATTATTTATACGGGAAGATTAGTTGAGATTAAGGGAATTCATCATTTATTATCTGCCCTCAGTGAATTAAAAAAGTTAAAAAAAGGATGGGTATGTTGGATAGTTGGGGATGGGGATAAAAAAGCTGAGTTAAAAGCTCAGAGCAGAGCACTAGGGCTAGGAAAAAGAGTTGTTTTTTTAGGCAACAGAAATGATGTCCCTTCTTTACTATCTCTTGCTAATATCTTTGTACTTCCTAGCCTTATAGAAAATCAGCCCCTATCCGTAATTGAAGCGCAACTTGCTGGCAAACCCGTAATAGTAAGTGATGCAGGGGGATTGCCAGAAATGGTTCAACATGGTTCAACAGGAGTAATCTACCCTGCTGGAGACCCAAACTCACTATGTAAAAATATTTATAATTTATTAATAAACCCAGAATACAGGGATAGCTTAGGGGCTAAAGCTCAGGAATGGGCCTTAAATCATTGGTCACAAAAAAAAGCAGTTGATAAGGTATTGAACGTTTACGAAAAGGTTCTCTCACACCGGAAGTAAACTTATAACTTTTAGTAGTGTGGCAAAGGTAAATTAATTCATCTTTTTAACGAAGTATTGGGTATGGAGCTTACACAGTGACCTTTTTGATGACATATACTATTGAAACTTAAAGAGGAGAGAATAGTATATGAAGGCTATAGTAACTGGAGGGGCGGGTTTTATTGGTTCCCATCTTGTGGAAGAACTTATTATAAAAGGATTTGAAGTTCATATAATTGATAGCATGATCTCAGGAAAGCAAGAGAATATACATCCTCTTGCTACTCTTCATGTTGAAGATATATGTAGTAAGCAGACTAAACAAATTATTCTCAAAGAAAAGCCAAATATAGTGTTTCATCTGGCTGCTCAGGCGGATGTTTCAAGATCTATCAATGATCCCCAGTACGATGCTGATGTAAATATAAAGGGGACTATCAATATACTTGAGGCTTGTCGAGATGCTTCTGTTGATAAAATTATATTTGCATCCACTTCAGCTGTTTATGGAGAGTTACAAAAAGATTTAATTACCGAGATGGATCCTACAGTACCCATTTCTTATTATGGGTTATCTAAGCTAGCAGCCGAGTCATATATACGCCTATTTTCGCGTTTATATGGACTATCTTATACAATTCTTCGTTATGGAAATGTATACGGACCTAGGCAGACCCCAAAGGGTGAAGGAGGAGTAGTTGCAGTATTTTTAGATAGACTAAATAAAGGAACTATGCTAAATATTCATGGTGACGGCGAACAAACCCGTGATTTTGTTTACGTAAAAGATATTGTTCAGGCAAATATAGCTGCTATTGACAAAGGCCACCAGGAGGTTATTCATGCTAGTACTACGCAGAGAACCTCTGTGAATCGTCTATTAAAGGAGCTTGAGAAGATTCATGGTTCTAAAATTAATATAAGCCATACGGAAGGACGCCCTGGAGATATTAAACATAGCTGTCTCGATAGTAAAAAAGCGTATAAGCTATTAGAGTGGCAGTCTCAAGTTTCTATCTTTAATGGCTTAAAAGAAACATACACATTTTTAAAAAATAATAAATAACATTTATAAATATGATTGTTTAATAGTTAGTCGATTTACTCACTTGACTTAAAGCTTCTCTATGACTCACCCATAATCCTTTGTGTGAATGCTTATTTTATTAGATTAGTAGTTACTAGCCCTTCCTTTTTTTAGATTTGTGCATTTAATATAATATATAAACTCGTACAAATTTTATTTTAAGGGGAAAATAGTATGAATTTAGAAGGTATAAAAGGGCACTACGACGCTATTTTCAGTTTAGGGGATTTGTGTTTGACTTCACTTCAGCTTAAAGATAACAACTTAAGAACATTTTCCGGAATCTTAGATTGGGTCTCATCTCCTTCTTTAAAGAATGTTAATGTTCTCTTACAGAACCGATTTGCTGATTTTTTGAATCTAAAGAACCTTAGAATTATAAAATATATATCAGAATGGGACTTATTAGTATGGGATGAAGTTTATAATATAGGGTTTAATCATGATTTTAAAACAGATAAAAATACACTTACCCATTTAGGTGGCTATGCTGAAGTCAAAGAAAAATATGATAGAAGAATTCAGCGCTTTTTAGAGAAGTTGTCCACAAGTCAAAGAATCCTGTTTATAAGAACTGAAGCAAGTTTTGAGGAAGTTGCTGAGCTTGAAGCTATCTTATCTGGAATGATTGCCAATGATTTTAGAATTCTTATTGTTAATCATACGGATGTGGACCATTTAGTTGAAAAGAGTTGGTCTCTGCAAAGAGTCTGTGCTATTGAACTGCCCAATCATGATAAATGGAATGCAAATAATCATTATTGGAAAATGATACTAGCTGATATTACCCTTTTATAATTACATGAAGGAGCCTTCTCTTACCTAATTATAAAGGGGGTAATTTTTATATAATTATGAACTTTTGCTGTTAGTAAGAGCAATTATTAAACTTAAAGGGAGGATATGTGCTGAGGTATTAGTGTAAATACATAGAATTTATTCTTTATTTTGTTCTAAGTCAGTTATACCGTATAAATTGTTTTCTCTAAATATAATTAACATGAAGATTATTGGACAAGTTGAAACGAATTTTTATTCAATTTCATTTAAGGCATCTCTTCTAAGGATGTTAGGGTGCTTTTTAAGGGTGCCCTTACTATGGTAAAGAGCAACTGATAAATCTGTTTGTAACTAAGTATTTAAATTAACTTATCCTTAGTTATAACATAGTAAGCAAATAAGGAGGGGTGTATTATGGATAATAATCACTTTCAAGAGACTCATAATAGTAATGATAATAACTCCACTCAAAAACAACGTTACCGCGTGATAACAGGAGCATTTAACGATAAAGTAACAGCAGATCAAATTGCAACTGAAATAAAAGAGCGTTATGGTTTAACAGTGTATGTAATTCCTGAACAAGTTAAAAGATCTAGCTCTTCCTGAATGGGTTATGCTAAGTTAGCTTTTATAATTATAAGAGTTACACAACAAATAAGGTATTATAAAAAGAGACAGCTAATTAGCTTCATTTTGAAATAATTGGCTGTCTATTACCCCTTTAATTTAATTATTTAAAAATGAATGTTTAAATAAATCACAAAACTTCAAACAATAGGACGAGATAAAAAAGGACATCATTTTTAGTGTGGCTTTCTTTATCATTTCTATTATTTAGAGGGAATTATTTAGACATCCATTCTTTTAATTCATTTAACATCTCTCTGTAACCTGGAGGGGTGTAACAAAAGTCTGTGCGGGTACTAATGATTGTTCGGTCTAATACTACTTCCTCGTCGGGACTTATTTCAATATCATCCTTCTCAAAAACTTCTTTAAACAATTCTAATAATGTTAATTTTGATAACTTTTGCTTTGAATGTAGATGATATAATCCCGTAACATTATTTTCTATAAAAAATTCAATTGCCTTCGCTAACTCTAAGGTTGTTACTCCGTTCCAAAAAACTTTTTTATACCCTTTTATTATTCCCCGTTGGTTCATGAACCAAAGAAATAGACCAATTCCACCTTCCTTCAGTTCAGGACCTATTATTGAAGTACGGATTGTTAGGTGCTTATTATCAACAATTTCACCAAGTTGTTTAGATTGAGCATATACCGATGTACCATCTGGAGAATCGTTTTCTGTATAATCCCCTTTTAATCCTAAAAATACGCAATCTGTGCTAATATGAATTAACTTACCTTGATAACGTTCAATTAATTTAGCTAATTGATGCGGTAGTAAGCTATTTATTTGAAAAGCACGCATAGGATTATTACTTGCGTGTTCATTTAAGACTCCAATGCAATTGATAATAATATCTGGCTTTATAGCGTCGATAGTTTCCTCGAGCCTTTTAAAATTTGTTATATCCAAGTAAATTCCATTTTTATCCTTAGGATCTCTTGATGTATAGGATACATCATAATTTGAATTTAGCATGAAATACCTTGTGATTACATGCCCTGCCATTCCTTTTCCACCAAGAATCAATAATTTCATTTAAATAAAACCGCCTTTCAGCAACATTTCTCTAATTGCCTCTTTGCTAATTGTTTCTTTACTTGAATCATATTTTTCTAGGTTTACAAGGGTGTATGGTGCGTAATATTCTTTTAAGCCTTCAATATGGATTGGAGGTAAAATAACGAAATATTCATCATCATATGTGACAGTGGTCGTACTCTCATATTCAGATAAAAGTAATTCGTGTATTTTCTCTCCAGGTCGTATACCTAATGTTTCAATTTCAATCGTTTCTTTACCAGAAGCCTCTATCAATACACTAGCTAGGTCAATAATTTTGCAAGTAGGCATTTTCATAACAAAAATTTCTCCGCCCAGACTTTCAAATGTCGCCTTAAAAACAAGTTTTATTGCATCTTCTAAAGTTAGAAAGAAGCGGGTCATATTCGGGTCCGTAATGCCGATTTTCCCTTTCTCCTGAATTTGCTTTTTAAATACATGAATAACACTCCCGTTTGTTCCTAGTACATTACCGCCACGTATACAAACAAATTTAGTTTTAGTATTTAATGTGTTAGCGTGAATAATTAGCCTTTCTCCCATCGCCTTTGATAAGCCATAGAAGTTAGCGGGGTTTGATGCTTTATCAGTAGAAATATAGACAACTCTATCTACATTGCAACTTATAGCTGCATCTATTACATTTTGTGTTCCATGTACATTTGTTTTCAATGCCTCAATTGGCTGATCTTCGCATACTGGAACATGCTTTAAAGCAGCTAAGTGAAAAACATAATTCACATCTTGACAGGATTCCATTATTGCTTCTCTGTCTTTAATATCACCAATTATGAAACTTAATTTAGGATGGTTGTCAAACTCTTGCTTCATTGTGAATTGGTTGGACTCATTTCTTGAAAAAACGCGGATTTCTTTAGGGTTATGTGTTAATAGTTGTTTAACTAATTCGTATCCCCATGAACCTGTACCGCCTGTCACTAAAATAGTTTTATTTTCAAACACCTTTTATTCCTCCTAATACTACTTTAATCACTTTATCTGAAACGTTTAGATGACCGTACCCTTCGGGATAGTACCAATTTTTTAATTGATTAACCATTACATGGACACAGCTTAAAATTTGATCAGCACTTATTCCTGAAAGCATATTACTTCCACATTCAATTGTTTCTGGTCTTTCAGTTGTTTTACGAATGGTTACAGTAGGAACGTGAAATAAACAGCATTCTTCTTGTACTGTACCGCTATCTGTCAAGACACAGTAAGCGTTTTTTTCAAGTTTTACAAAATCAAAAAAGCCAAATGGCTTATGAAGTTCTACTAGTGGGTGAATGTTAACAAGTGAACTATGTTCTATTCGAGACTTTGTACGAGGATGTATGCTACATATGACTCTTTTTTGGTAATATTCGGCCACCATGTTGATCCCTTTAATAATTTCCAGTAATCGATCTTCATGATCAACATTTTCCGCACGATGGGCTGTAACTAAAAAGTAGTCTCCTTCTTTTAAGGACAATTTGTTAAGAATCTTACTATCTTCTATTCTAGATTTGTAATACGTTAAAACTTCATTAATTGGGTTTCCAGAAACAATAATTCGATTAGAGGGGATACCCTCTCTAAGTAAGTTTTCTTTACTTTGGGGAGTATAAGGAAGATTGAAACTTGAAATAGAATCAATAATTCGTCGATTCTTTTCTTCAGGCACTTCTAAGTCAAAGCAACGATTTCCAGCTTCCATATGAATAACTGGTATACCCATTCTTTCAGCTAAAATCGCACTTAGACCACTATTAGTATCACCTAATACTAAAATTTTGTCCGGTTTTTCTTTCAAAAATATACCTTCTAGCTCTTTGTACATTTTTGATAACTGTTCCCCTAGGGTAAGTTGTTGGTTAGCCAATATATAATCTGGTTGGCGAACATTTAATTCTTGGAAAAATACCTCGCTTAATGAAGCGGTAAAATTTTGTCCTGTATGCACCAAAATGTGTTCTGTAGCGTAATCATCCAGTTTTCTGATAATGAGGCTTAAACGTATAATTTCGGGTCTTGTACCCAAAATGGTCATAACTTTCATTGTATACACACCCTATTCATGTTATTTGAGCATAAATACCTGCTCTATTTCGTATTCGCCCCCTTATTTATTAAAATATGCTCACCCTTGTTTCTTGCTATAGGCTAATCTATTAATCTTCCCAATAAAAACTTAGCTACCCAATTTATAAAATTTTTTAAGTGAAGTGGAAGGAAGGCGCTATAAACATAAGGCTTTCTTTAGAGCTTATTATTCTTTTGTAAAACTTTAAAAATAGCGTTAAAAAGAGTTGCGTATTGGGCTTATAAATAAATTTAAAAGGGATATTTATTTATCCAAACATTATAAAGAAAAACAGCAGAAGCTTTTTAGGAAGTTCTGCTGTCTTTCTTTATAATGACTCTTTCTTTTTATCTTCATTATCATGGCGATAAAAAAGATATGCTCTATCTTAAATGCTAATCCCAATAATTACTCAAACTTACTCCGTTTAATACATAATCCCATACTAGTTCATTATTTGGGTCATCCATAGGTACTTGAACAGAACAGACCCCATCAATCGTCCAATGCATATCAATAACGTTTTTAAGTCCCTCTGCCGGCTGAAGGAGTAATATATTAAACGACCCTTTTGTCAACCCTGATATTACAGATTTTAATTCTATAGCTTCTTCTGGACTAGCTGCTCCCCATCTAATAAATAAAATGGAGGAACTATTTTCGACTTTCTCCAAAAATCTAGCTATTCGCTGATAGAGTTTCTCTTTATAGGAAGGGTACATTACAGTCCAATCCACGTTTGGAATGATAGGGAAATCATGGACAGAAATGATATTGTAGTAAGTATCATGAATGAAGTGAGCATTAACTGGTTCAGTTCCTCCTTCTTCAGGAAAGATTGCTACGCCATCATCGAGAAAATGAGCATAACCGTCAGTTCGCTGCAAGTTTTGAAACTCCATAAATCCAGTAAATCTATTTCTTAGCAATCTACTCACATCAGAAATTGAATTAGATATCATCCAGTCTAAAGGGAACGAAAATCTTCTCCAATTATGTCTTCTTAAATTAAGAGAGGGACCACACCAGCTGCCTAACCCTAACATTAAATCATAAGATCCTCTAATATCTTGTAAATTCAATATAATCATCCCTTTACTTTTAACAGTTCTATTATAGTAAATGCTAAATCATTTATTTTTGCTTGGACAAAGTAACTACAGACTTAGAGAAACTTAATCCTAATAGGTCTTAAGTAACTAAGAAAAGTGGATAACTATCTAAAAATTATCCCCCACTTATTTTAAAATTTAGGGTATATAGCTAAATACGTTCAGATGGCAATTTGTTTAGTTATTTCTAGATTCATGTTCATATAAAGTATTAATTTACACTAAAATATAAAAAGCACTGAATATTCCTATAAGGTCAGTGCTTTTAAAAGTGTATGGTTATATTTTTTACATTGGTAGTGGTATTTAATATGCCAATAGTTTTTTCATTAATTTAGAAGAGTTAATGAACTGCTCGATTTGCATTGATTCTTCCGTAAGTCCAATATGAGCCTGTGCCTGGTACTGGATCACAGGTAGATAAAATAGTATTTTTAATTTGTACATTATTTTTCCCTTGAGCTGCTAATAATGCTGCTAATCCAGCTACGTGGGGGCAGGCCATCGATGTACCACTTAAATACGCATAATAACTTCCTGTGTAAGTGGATAAGATAGTTGAACCAGGAGCTGATACTTCTACCCAAGTACCATAATTAGAAAAATCAGATTTTTGATCGTTTATATCTGTAGAAGCGACAGCAATTACGTTCTGATAAGCAGCTGGATATGTTAGTGTATTAGAAGCTTCATTTCCAGCCGCAGCTACAATAACCACCCCTTGATTCCAGGCGTGATTAATGGCATTCTCTAAAGTAATTGATCCTTGAGAAGAGCCTAAACTCAAATTAATTACTTTAGCTCCTGCATTTGTTGAGTAAGTAATTGCATTTGCAATATTACTCAAGGTTCCATTTCCGCTGTTATCAAGAGCACGAACAGGTATTATAGATGCTGAAGGAGCTATCCCTGCAATACCTAAACTATTTTCTGTAAGAGCTCCAGCAATACCAGCTACATGAGTTCCATGACCATTACCATCGTTAGGATTTAAATTCCCCTCTACAAAATTATAACCAGGCCAAAGCTTAATAGCTAACTCAGGATGGTTTAATTGAACTCCTGTATCTATAATAGCAATTTTTATATTTCCGTTACTGGTAGTAACATCCCAAGCATCAGGAGCTTGTACTTTTTGAGGGCCATACTGATAGGCGAAAAAAGGATCATTGGGTGTATAGAAGGCTTTCAACATATGATTTGGTTCTGCGTATTCTACCTCTTCTAATTTATTATAAATTTTAATAAGTGTATTAATATCCCTTTTAGAATGTAAAACTTGAAAGTCAAGTTCCTTGTTGTGGTCTAAAATTGTACATTTATGCTTATGATGGATTTTTAGCTGTGTTTCTTCACACACATCTTCTTTAAACTTAACGATTATTTGAGTGTTCTTAGTAAATTCTGAAGAACCTAACTGTAAGAGTGTTACTATATATTTCACAGTGTAAAATAACAATATAATAACGAATACAGATGAGACAATAACAAGCCAATTAAGCATCTATTTCCCTCCTAAAGAACTGAGTACTTATAGAATATTCATGTTCCGTTAGAAAGGATTGGACAAACGTATTACTTATGAAAACATTAATTGAATTTATAAATTCAGGTTAAAATATGTATAAAGATATATTCGTAAGCAATGTATTACTGAATTCTTTAATTACAGTTCTGTAGACCTCGGTTTGTGAAAATACTGATCCTCAAGGAGTGGATAAATCAATAAAACAAAAACAACTATCCTCAAACGAAGACAGCTGTTTTTTTTCTTATAAAATTTAGTTGAATGTCTCAACGCTTCTTGGCAATTTTGCCTGAATTATTTGATGTTAATGTTAAGAAAATTTTCGTTTTATTACCCACAGATTTTCTTGCTTTTTTCATGGCTAATCCCCCTCTTTATATTTATAATGATGCTACATTGACTATTATAGAAAAAATCATCAAGTTTGCCTGGGCTATTTTTAGTAAATTAGGATTGTGCCCTCTTTTAAATTAATGTATAAAAATTACATTTTACAATAAAAGCATATAGGAAAAGTGCGTTTTTATAATTTGTGAGGAAAGATATATAAATTACATTATGGTGATAAAAAAAGATTTCGGTTTAGGAAGAAAACTTATTCCAATTACCTGGTTTATTATAATGTCACTAAAAATTACCTTAATTATGGTTCTTACTTTTTCATAATTAGATAATATTCTTAGATAGTACTTCTTATCTTAAGGTGTGTATTCAGTATAATATATACGTATTTCCAACTCTTTTGTTCCATAATAAGGATTTTTAGTCTTTTGGGATTATACACTTTATAATATGTAAGATAAATACAAGTTTTTGAACAAGTTTTAATACTCTAAAAAAATATTATGTAATTAGAATGATTTAATAAGACTAAATAAGTAGAGTAGAACTAGATTATTTAACCATTTTTAGTAAAACAAATAATAATTGAGCTTTTTGCTTATACAGATTTCAATTTTTTTCATATCATGTAGTATCTCTTTTAGGGGGTGATTGCATGCCAAAACATCGTACTTCTGATGAGCGTCGTAGCTCACGACGTACTTCTGACGAGCGCCGTACTTCTTCAAGTAACCGTGGGACATCTTCGAATGGTTTTCGTTTGGATGGTTTAAGACAAGGTGATAGAATTGAAGTTTTTTCTGCTGGAAATCAACTTAACGGAGTTGGTACATTTATCCGTATACGCGATGGATTTTTAGTCTGGGTGAATGAAGATGGTAATATTACTTCAACTAGCTTAGATACTATTAGTATCAGTAGAGTATCTGGAACAATGTAATTTGGACGGGCTATTTGCAAAGTTTTAATAAATTAGAAAACTAAAAAAACTACTGTGTTAAGCCAGTAGTTTTTTTCTTTTACTAAGAAAAGGATCTTGGGATATAGCAGTCTACTGCCTGGTTGGTGTAATTAGAATTTTGTATGTCTGCACTATTTTATGCACAACTAATTAAGGGGTCTGTGCAAAATTTTAGCTTTTAATTCAAGAAAATTTTGCTCAGTACGAAGAGCATTAACCTCTGAGAACAAAGAATTTCTTACAGCTCTCCTTTGTGAGGAGGCTTAGGGATATTATAGAATACATAACCAAATTGTATTTGAAAAGATCACTTCTTTATAGAAAAAGTAGTTATTTTCTTTTTTTAGTTTCCGCAAGTTTACATAAACTAAAGGTAAACAGAGTAAACATAAAAAAGACCCTCACCTCTCAGGAGATAAGGGTCTTTTCAGTTACCTTCACTTACATACTATTATTTAACATCCTAGAACATTTTTGTATTTCATTACACAGTATTACGTTCTTTCGTGCAACTTGGCCGCCTAGAGGAACATGGTTAGATACTATACCCATAGAGTTTTCAACCACGGAAAATCCTATGCCAAAAGCTTTTAGGTTTTGATTCTAGGTTTTCCTGAGCAGCTGCAATTAGTTTCTTTGTATCACTAATTTCTCGAATAGCATTAGTTAACTTCTCGTCCCTTTTTTCTAGATTATTTTCAATATATTTATCTTGAGAGGATAACTTTTCTGTAAGCTGTCTTATAAGCTTGCTTTGTTCATCTAAACGTTGAATAAGTGCAAATTGAAACTGCTCATCTTTTTCAGAACGATTAAGTAATTCTTGAACTTTATCTTCGAGAGATTCCACCTTTTTTTCGAGCTTTGATTGAACCTCGATAGATTCTGGTATGATTTCTCCCTGAAGCCATTGGTTAATCATTTTATAACTCCAATTTTGCTCTTGTATTCTTTTCTTGATTTCAATTAGCAAATCAATATTCTGTTTAGTATATCTTCGGTGGCCTCCCTCTGTTCTTTGAATCTGGAGATTAAATTCTTTTTCATACAATCTAACTAAATCAATACTTAATCCAGTTAATTTCACCGTATCTTTCAGAGTGTAAACAACTTCTTCATCTAAGTTATTGGACATTTTTCTAGACTTCTCCTTTCTAAATAAAAAATCTAGATGGCATATAACATTGTTACAAAAGGATTATTCGTGAATCTAGAACCTAGATGTACAAGATATTAATCAAGATTTATATTTCTGGTTTAATTCTAGATAAAAGCAAAAAATTCTTTTTTATTTATTGATATTCTAATTCTCTGGAATAACGTTTATACCTTCTTTCTTTTAATTCTAGATAAAAACAGGAAATTTTCAAGGGGGGAATATTTATTTTATATATTAATGAAATGCCTATTATTCTCCTCGAAATCTCTTATATATAATTCTTATAAATGTACGAGATAGAATTACTTGGAGATCTTTACATACTTTATATACATGAGAATTATTTTTAAATTATCTCTGATATCTAGAAAACTAGAGTATTTGCAAACCAATCTACAAAAGGCTTTTTGGTGATTCTAGAATGCACTTACACTAGTTTTTATTCCAGATTGAAAGTTACTTTCAAAACCATATATTTTAGTGGAGAATAAAGTGATATTATTCCTTATTGTAAATTAATGAAACAACTAGTTTTTTTATATGGACTCCATTCCCCAGATGTATAGATAAGCTCAACTTCTTCATAGATTGCTCTATTTATGTTATTAGATATTTTTCAAGTATTCTTGTTTGTAAATAACTAAATCTTGAATTGATTAAAGCCTTGGTAATTAAGGCATGATAATGATTCTAGAATGTACTTTATCTAGCTTTAAATCAAGAATAGAAATTCAATTTAAATTCCAGAATGATAACCATTTAAATATAGACGCTTATCTAAGATATTTTTAAAATATCTTAGATTAATGCTTTATTATTAATCTATCTAACCAACAAATTTCGATTTAATAAAAGTGGCTGCGTTTATTCCAAACCAATAAGTTAAACTTAAGTTTAACTTATTGGTTTTTTTAGAGTTAGGCACAATAAAAAGAGAATATAAGTTGAACTCATTATATAAAAATACTTTAATTTAGCGATTTTAATAGAAAATAAGTTTAACTTAATAAAAAATGCATTTTGAACCAAAATAGGAACTTTGCTTATTTTGTTTTTAGGTATTTCTTATATCGATACAAAGCATGGCGACTAGACAAACCAAAGTAGGTGATAAGGTATTCATTTGAATATCCTTCACAGATTTTATTTAGTATACAACTGTTTCGAAACTGTGTTGATCTTGCCTTAGCTTGTATACCTGAGCGTTTAACTTCTTTCTCAATCATCCGCTTTACACCAATTAGACTAATTCTTTTAGGCTTGTTTAAATTATAATCGTACCAATAAACCATCTTCTGAGGATGAAAAGAAAGAAACAAAGGGTCGTCTGTATAATCTTTAGGTTTAAATAAGGCAGGTATGTTTGAAAAGTAATTGTATATTATTTTTTTATCGTCTTTAGAAAGGTTTAAGACACGTTTTCCTTTGTTAGTTATAATAGTTAATTCATTTTGGCTAAAGTTAATATCGTTTATATTTAAAGATACCACTTCATTAAGTGTAAGGCCGTAATGAAGCATTAGAATTAAAATTGAATAATTACGAGGAGCTATATATTTATGTATTTGCAATTGAGTTTCTGTCAGATTTTTTTTACTGACAACAGAGTTTAAAAGCGAAAAGGTATCCTTTTTAGTTATAAAGTCACTTTCAACTAAATCCCTCTGCTTTTTTGTTGTAGCTTTAAGCGTTCCAAATTGATCCGTTAAATTATGATATTCTAACAATCTGTTCAGATGGGAAGCCACACGCCTTAAATTGGCCTCTGATAAGTTTTTTTCTTTCAGATAGGTAAGGTATTCTTCGTAACAACTTTTCTCTTCTGGCAAGATTCCTGGCGTTATATCAGGGGAGTGTTGATTTAACCATTTGAAGAACGCCATCAAATCATGTTTATACATGGAAACTGTAGAATGTTTTTTCCCTGTTTCATGTAAATGAATAAGGAAATGTTGAACAAGAAGAGGAATATCCATATAAAACACCTCCATTATTGGTAAATTTAATATACTATGGATGAATATAAAAATCAAAACGTCAACTAAATTAAGTAACGTATATTGTATATTAAATTTACCTTTCGCGCAAAAAAAATTCCGTTTAAAAATATTAAAACACGCCCATAAAGGCGTGCTAATAACACTATTTTTTATTAAACTTGTTTACGCAAGAAGGTTCGATATATTTCCCTTAGTTCTTTATTTTCGAAGTCATTTATCAGCCTTGGCTTGAGGCCTACTTCTTCACGTTTTTTTAAGTCCTCGTTCATATTTCGTAGTACTTCTTGGACTGCTGCTTCTTGAGCTTTTCTTAATTCTTCCTGATTAGGCTCCTCGGAATTTAAAACTAACATTTTTCTTAATTCTTGAAATTGTAAAAGCCTTTTTTCAAATTCTATTTGATTTCCATTTTCTTTATAAAATAATTCTTGTTTTTCCTTTAATGTAAGGTTTTCAAGAGCCTTTTCTTTATCTTCAGCTTCTATCATAAAATCTGGAACTAACTCTTTTCTAGTAGACTTTTTAGGTGTAGAAACCTTTGATTCTTGTGATACTTTCGCGTAGTCTTTTTGAATGGCTTTTATTACATAAGAATGCGGATGAGTGATATCTCCAATAACTAAACGACCTTGCGTGTATTTTACATTTCTTTCAACTTGTTCTTTTGTAAATTCTGATAAAACCCACTCGATTTTTTCAGGCTTAACTCCTAAGCTCATTAAGTTATGGTACAATCCATTTTCTTTTTCGTTATCTAATAAATCTAATGAAGATTGGGTTGATTTAAGTTTCGTCTCTTTGGAAGAACTAGTACCATTCAAAGCAGACGAACTAGTAATGATAAACTCTATAGAGGTTACTTTTCTACCTGTTTTTATTTCTACAAATTCAAAGTAAATATCTGTTTTATTATTTATTTCTTTTTGAGCTACTGCTAATACTTTGCTCTTAAAATGGCCATACTGTTTGTATTTAGTAGACTCAATAGCTAAAAAATGACGTAATTCTTCAAGAGTTAGTTCTCTTTTTCTCAAACGCTCGTATTGCTTAAGAAGTTCATAAATACGAATTGAATAAACCGAATTAAGCCTCACAACATTTTCTAACTGGTACGAAGTAAATTTTTCCTTAAGCTCTAAAAATAAATATTTTAGACTAGGGTGAAATTGTAATGTTATATACCCTTCATTTTCTTCGTAGATCGAGGTAATAACCCAGTTATAGTTTCTTTGTCGGCCTTTTTCCTTTATGGTAAGAATTTTTGTTTGAAGACCATTCACAATTTCTTTTAAGTATGAGTAGAATCCTGTTCCTTTCTTATTTCCCACTATTTCTATAAAATCTTTAGCTCGGAATCTATATGTCTTTAATGTTTCGTCATTAGGTTGAACTTTAGACGCCATAATCAACAAAATCCTTTGTTCCTGCAAGGATAATTTATATGTACTCTCAATTAAAATGTTTGACTTAGTTACCCAGTTTTTTATGTTTATGCTTTCCAGATCATATGGTTGAACTACATTTGATTTCTTCATAAAATCCCCCATATTTTTCTAAACTATCACTAAAATATCATAAAAGTGATACTGTGTAAATTGCATGTTTAAGAGCAGCCTGTCCTTGCAATTTAAATATCACGCAAAATTAGTGATAGTTCAGGAGGAATTTTAACCCTAAAAACATAACTCAACCTTAATTTATTACCTTATATTTTAATTTTGATGCGCAAAATTGGTGATACTTAAAGCATGTCTACATTTATCACGCAAAATTGGTGATACTTAAGCTGGGTCTGCATTTTCCACGCAAAATTAGTGATACTTATAAACGTATAGAGATAAATACGCAAAATTAGTGATAGTTCGCGCAAAATTAGTGATAGTTTCACGCAAAATTAGTGATAGTTTCACGCAAAATTAGTGATAGTTCGCGCAAAATTAGTGATAGTTCGCGCAAAATTAGTGATAGTTTATGCTTGTAAATGCTGTAATATAAGTATCTACAGAGGGTCTAAAACAATAAAACAATAAAACAAATATATAAAACAATATATAAAACAGTAAAACAACCGTAGTGTGTATTATATTTTAAGATTATTATTTGATTAGAAAGAAAATACTATTCTTAGAGTAGTCATTTTAATAGCATATCCAATTGAAGTGATTTTTAATCGTAAGTGAAGGGATGTTATATTATTTTACTGAGGACTTGGTGAATTTTTATTGGATTACAAGATTAATAGACGTTATAATAGAGTCAACAAAACAGTGCGGAATATAAAAAGACTCCAACGTGTGCAAGTGGTGCGCCAACACCCTTACACCGTTAACCCTAAACACCTAGGGAAAACACCTGTCGAAGTCCTAATACATAAATTTAATTACGCCTTTATTTTATAGGATAATTAGATTTATTTCAAGGGCGTAGTCTGTCAAAAAATCCGACATCGTTTTCCTATTTTATGGGATGCGATGTCTTTTTTTGTTCCTGAAAAGGAGAGGATAGACTGATGTCTACTACGCGTATGCTTACGGCAAAAGAATTTGATTATATGAAAAGTTATCAGAGTTTCATAGAAAACCGTTCTCAACATCAATCATTAAAACGAAAATTACTTAAAGAAATTATTAACCTTTACGGAGAAAAGTTTTATCGTCTCCACGAAGGAACTAGAAAAGCTTTAGACCGGCTTTGTTGGTTTGCTGCAGAAAAAGGATTTTGCTTTCCTGGTAGTACATATTTAGGTAAAACGTACGAAAAGTCAAAAGGAACAATTGATCGTCACCTAAGTGAGCTTCGAAAGAAAGGACAAATTGTTACAGTTTATCGACGTTGTCCTCGTAATAATGGAAAAGGCAATCCTGTACATCTGTTTGTAAATCATCCTTATTTCAAATATTGGATGAACTATTTACAACTCAATTTGGCTAAGAATGTTGAAACAGATGTTGAAGCAGAAAAAGACGTAATCCCTTGTGAGAGTAAGGAGGAGGTCACCAAAAATTTTTCTACCTATAATTTACCTTTAAAAGATTTAAATAAATACATACGTAAAGAAGATATAAATATTAAACTCTCACCGGATTATGTACCATCTTTTATTCCAAAACCATTTAAACAAGCAGTAACCCCATTCTTTAGGAATGCAGATGATATTTATAACTTATGGGGAAAAGTCCTGCTAGCTTATAAAATTAGTGGCTTAGAAAAGCCCATAGAAGACTTAGTTTCTATTGCTGTTCAAGGTTTTAGGGAAACTCTTTTCGCTTACAAAAGAAAACGAATAAAAACTGTCTTTGAAGCCTATTTTTTTGGGACATTAAGAGGTTTATTTAGTGCTGAGCGTAGGCGAGAGGTTCAGCAAAATTTCGTCAATCCTTTATTTTACAATTTTTTAGATTCATAATTTCGCTTTTTATCTTCTTGTTTAGTATAGAATCCTAGAAGTTTGTAAGCAGGTAAAGAGTTAACATAATTATTATTCTAGATATCAATATTTCAAAATTAATTTTCTTTAAGTATTGTTAAGAAATTTTCTTGGTCAATAAGACAAGCATACAATCACCTTTGTTATCAATGAATAAATTATAAAGATAAATAAAAAAAGAAGGTGATTACAATACAAAAATACGATGGTGAATATAATAAACAATTAAATAGTCAACAAAAAAATAATAAATGTAAAAAAGGTAAAATTTGTATTAATATTAATATTTATAACCATGCTGAAACTGGAGGACAAATTAGTGGTAATGGAGGACAAAACGCTAATCAGGGTGGTCAGATTGCCCAAACAGGTGGACAAAATGCCAATCAAGATGGTGTGGTTGTTAGAAAATGTGGCAAAAAAAATAAAGATAATAAAGTGAAAAAAATTAATTTCGAAGATGATATGAAATAATTACACTGCCTCCTAAGCTGAGGAGATACTTTGCTTATGGGGGCTGAAATTACGATAAGCATCAATTACAGAGTTAATATTATTTTTAGTCTTATTAGGTTATTAAAAATGGATACTAAAAGAAGAAAATAAACTTTTGATCTTGAGCAAACTAGGCAAGGTGCTCTGAGGTATCTATCGCTTTCTTAGTTGGATTTAGCGCAGAAAAAATCCCGACTGCACAAGGTTTTTTCTGTTTTTTAGTTGTATAAATTCTTAGTTGCGTAGGGGAAGGTAGGGGCATTACTGCCCCTACCTTCCCTAGGAACTGTGCGGCTCCCTTTTAAGACACATTGGTTCAAAAATAAAGGGGAAAGAAAATGATAAAGGAACATTTTTTTAAGTGTACAAGCAGCCTTTCATTTATTAAATAAGATATGAAGTAAGTTATAAAGAAAGGGTGATAAAAATAGTTAAGAAAAATAAAATTAACGTGGATAATTATTGCTTTAATCCCTCAAACCGACCGGGACTTCCATCGGCTATTACCGTCAATTTGGCTGTTGTGGGTGATAGCCATGTGGGGTTCGGAAATAGCCAAAGTATGTTTAATAATCTTTTACAGAACGTAGTGAATAGTGGTAACAAAAGGTATGTTATTTTCGGGGGGGATGATATACACGCTGGAGGAGTTTCAACAGCAGAAGCTACGAGGCGTTACCAACAATTTGCAAGTATAATAAATAATGTTTTAGGAACAAATATCCCCTATAGATCATCTATAGGAAACTGGGAGGATACTACTACAGATTTATTTAGAAGGTATATCAACCCCTATTTAACTGGATATGTCGGTATTCCAGGAACTCAGGGACTGGTACGGCATCTCTGGTTAGATAACGCTAATCGAAGATGGAGCCAGGATAGCTTAAATCTACTACGAAATTTGGATCCTAATTATTATTATATTATCGATTTCCATTGGCCGTTGAGAGTTCCTGGAATAACTAATGAAATACATGACGACCATCTTATGACACAAGGAGAAACAGATATGTTTTTCAATGCAATACCTGCCAATATGAGAAATAGAATCTTGGCTATTTTCACTCATCATGCACATAAACTTTTTTCAAACTCAGTTCCTATTAACCCTAACTTTTCTAATACGCCATTATATGTGACAGGATGTTCAGGTGATTATGCATGTAAGTCTGTTGATAGAGGCTATTATGACCTAAACTTAACAATCCAAAATAATATAGCCACTCTACAGACTACGCCAGTAAGGGTCAGTAGCTTGTAGAGTCAGGAAATGAAAAAGAGCTTAATTGTAGACTACTCTAAGCTCTTTTTTCTATGGAAAATATGTTAGTTTTTTATTAGAGAACATTAAATCTTGGGATTACATGGCCGTCCGAAGGCGGTTCAACTTTTAGGCGTTCCTAATGTGTGCATCTTGTATCTCTTTTTACTTAGCAGGATTTAAGTATGTAAAAAAGCAACCTCGGCTAGGCGAGATTGCTTTCCAAGAGATAGAATTAGGGAGTGCCTTCTGCTTGAGTAATTTCAAGTCCAAAGTTAGCTTGTTCGAGTGGAACTTGAACATTATTTAAGAATAATCCAACAGTAGGAAGGTGAGGAAATGCAGCTGGATTTGGGCCAAAAACAACTGTATTATCGGTTATCACAAAGTTAACTTTATAACCCCCCCCATTTTCAATAAAGATAGTGGTAGGATTCAATAGGGAAACTCCTCCAGAAATCGGTCCTTGAGTATTAAAAGGAAATACAGTTCCAGTTAGTACTGCTACGAGACTAGTATTATTGAAAAAGTTACCGTAAGCAGGACAAGAGTTAGGTGACGGTTCTGGAGTTGAACAAGAAGGGGGACAACAAACCTTTCTTTTTTTACACAAAGACATATCATAACCTCCTTTACCCGATATACTATATTTAATGTTGATTATTTTTTTGCTTGTATGCTTGTCCTTTATTAAATGGAAATATTCACATAATGTAAACATTAATAAGTTTTTGTAAAGGAGATTGCTTTAGACTAAAACGCAGCATATATATAAAGGACAGACTTTTTATACATCTTCCTTCCACCTGGATCCTGGAAAAAATCCGTTATATCAGGGATGTATGAAAAATTGTTTAGTCAAAAATCTATTCTTCCTGAGAATCCTTGTCTTGGTGAACAAGGGTTCTTTTTTGTTAAGGATTATAAAAGAGCTGCAAAAAAAATACATCGGCATATCAAAATGAACTGAAATCAAAAAGTTAGGCAATTCATTTAGGCAGCTGTTGTACTTGTCAGTATATGATTTCCTCCCAAGACCTAAGGTGGAGTACTATGAATATAGGGAGGAGCTGGTTTTAATTTTTGTTTACCTTCAAACCCTCCCGGACACAATAAATATTGAAATACACCTTTTCCTCTTAAGGTCTACTGGCTTATTATTTAGTTGCACTCTTTTATTTTCAAAGAAATTAGAAGGAACATTTGGTTATAAAGTGAAACCCCATAGATTTAAGAATCTATAGGGCGGTGACATAAATAGGGGTTACTTTACTAATTATATATGTTTTTCATGACTACCTAGAAAGGCCATTATGGTAACTTGAGTTGAAATCCTCTTATGACACACATTAGGCACTTAAAAATGAAATTAAGCTCACTATGATTTGTGGCACGAATTCCTATCTAAACTATTATACTTTATAAAATTTTAATCTATTAAAGTTATTCCTTCTAATAGAATATTCCAAATGGAAGGATTAATACCATTTTTCCGAGAAACCTGAACCCAACAAATACCATCTTCAGCTGTTCCAAAATTCATATCCTTCACGCCCTGTAAGTCATCATCAACAGTTTCTATTAACAGAATATTAAAGTTACCATTAGTCATTTCAGCTAATATAGATTTTAGTATGACTATATCTTCATAACTTGTTGGCATCCATTCGTGCCGTATAAACAAGGTGCGTTGACTTTGTGCAATTTGATTAAGGAATGTTTGGATACGATGAACTAATCTTATTTTATAAGGGGGATATTGTAGAACCCATGCTTGATCGGGGATTATTGGAAAGTCATGAACAGAATCGATGTTATATTGGGTATCAGTAACATAATGAGCTCTTACCGGTTCATGAGTTCCAAATTTAAAAATAGGATATCCGTTATCGTCTATATAGTTGGCTAATATATCTTTTTCAATCATATTTTCTAATTCCATAAAACCTTGAAATTTATTTTTTAGTAATCTATTTACATCAGAAAGAAAGGGGGTTTGAACCCAATCAAGTGGGAATGAATGCCTTCTTAAATTATGACGTTCGGAATAAAGTGCTGGACCACACCAACTCCCTAAGCCTGCTATTAAATTATAAGAACCTCTCAGAGTTTGTAAATTCATACTAATCACCCCTACGCTTTTTTATATTATATAGGGGAGCATTCTAAATTGATTGGACAAGACAGAATATATTTAATAATATTTTCAGGATTAAATGGGGCATTTTCATAACTATAAATAAGCTCTTGGCTTGTACTAAACTTAATTTTTTTCATAGTATGTATTATTCCTTATCTTTTTTAGGAGGTGATTTCATGTCTAATGGCCATACTTTTGAAGGCAATGTTAACTCAAGTGATAACGTTACACCTTTAGAAGAAGCATTTTCGAGTGATTTCGATTTTAATGGTTTAAGAAGGGGAGATCGAATACAAATTTTTTCTTCTGGAAACCAAATTGATGGAAATGGTACTTTTATTCGTGTACAAGATGGATTTCTAATTTGGACAGATAGCTCGGATAATATTAATACAACCAGTTTAGATGCTATTAGTATTAGTAGAGTAACAGGAACAGCTTAATTTAGAAGGGTTTTAAAAATGTATTGGATAAAGCTCTTTAGAGAACTTTATAATGAATTTAAGAAAGAAGGAGCATTCTATAAGAGAATGTTCCTTCTTTCTTAAATTCAGGCAACAAAAATTAGGGTACGACAAGCAGTTGCTACTATATATGGGGGCAAAAGCCACTAGTTTAGACGTAAAGAATATTAATGTCCAAAACAGCCGGCCTGGTAATGGATTTGAGGGTTACATGAAAAAACACTGAAATAGAGAATCGATACACAATTTGGAACACTGTCAGGGAAGATAAGTAAGATGAATGAAGGTGAAGGTTTGTAAGCTTCGTAAATGTGAGCTCAAGACAGGGTACAGATTTGTTTACGTATTGGCAAGAGAAAAAGTAGATTCATAACACTCTTGTGATGCGTCACGTATCTTGCCTGGGGTAAAGAATCTACTTAACCTGATTGTATCTATAGGATGATGAACTCAGTAACCCCCTTATTATTTGAGTAGGGAGACTGTAGGATCAAATGACGTGACAGGGTATAAAGAATACATGAGAAAGTGAAAGCCGTTATATGGAAAGAGAACAGAAAAGCATAAAACTGCATAACTGGATGAATACTATTTTCCTTATGGACAAACCCATAATAGATATGAAATGAAGCTGACCTCTTGCTGGTCCCTTATAGGCACATAAGGTTGTGGCCACCCCCTAATGAAAGAGAGGTGCTGTTATGTAGACCTCTATTTGGAGCATCGGCATACGTTTTATCTACCAATACGGTATGATGAGGAGACGACAAATAAACTTGCTATGGGAGGCAGGGGCAATGTTGCCCCTAACTTACTCGACTTGGTAAGGCTAGATAAAATCTACAGAGTAAAACAAAAAAACTATCCCCGTGCAGAGGCATGTGTTTTCCTATCATTAAAAAGTATTTATTGAATTGAAGCCCTATATTAATTAATAATGTATATATTTCTATATAAATAAATTCTAGCTAATATTTTTTATTTTTATTAGCTAGATATTGAGCATATTGAAGAGTATTCCTTACTACATCCAATTCAACATTCATAATGACGGGAGGGCCTGGTCTCCAATTTACTTCAAAAATCCAAAGTCTTCCCTTTTCATCAAGTCCTACATCAATTCCTAACTCGTCAAATAGTATATCCTGATATAGAGATTCAAAATGGTTAGAAAAACTTAAAGCAAATTGTTCAAGATACTTTTGGA
Source organism: Priestia sp. MDV22-iso46 (assembly GCF_058629175.1). Classification (NCBI taxonomy): domain Bacteria; kingdom Bacillati; phylum Bacillota; class Bacilli; order Caryophanales; family Bacillaceae; genus Priestia; species Priestia sp. MDV22-iso46. The sequence goes on along the minus strand of NZ_JBZVWT010000011.1, from coordinate 27,018 downwards.
CATTATAGTAGTCATCTCCAAATTCCTGTTTTAAAAAGATATCAGGAAAACAAGTATAGCCACCGTTGCCTAGATTTGAAGCTATACTACCCATCTTACCTATTCTTGGATATATAGATGTAATTAACCAATTGCCGTTTCCACCTTTTTGTACATGTAATCTAAAATCATATACATTTCCTAATTTTGTCTTACATGTTATAAATTTTTGTACTAAGTAAGTGTCCTGTTTTATATGACTATCGATAAACTTTATTAGTTGATTTTCACTAAATATGGAGTCCTGTTCATCTATACTAACTTTATAACTGTGACCTATCTTCTCTATATAGAAAATACCAGCCCCCTTATGCCCGGATAAGGGTTTTACAATTATTTTTGTGTAGCTTTCCGCCATATTTAGCAATACTCTATAATTAGTTAATTCTGAAGTAGGAATGAGGTACTGATTAAACTTTTTAGCCTTATTCACCTTGTTATAAACAGTTAATTTATCCCCAACGGAGTGACTGGTAAATGGAATTAACTTCCTTAATTCACCTACTATTTCTTCTGCTTTATCACTTATAGGGGGACTAGCATTATAAATAACATCAGGATAAGAATATCTTTTTTCTATCCATTTTCCTTTTTCGTATGTTTTACCTAAAATGATACGTTTTTCCAAATTAACTTTCCCTGGAGTGAAATAAAAAAAATCTATACCTTCGACTTTTGCTACTGCAGCAAAAGCATAAGCTTTTCTAACGTTTATTGGGTCCTTACGATGATGAAGCATGCCGATTGAAGCCATAGCAATCATCCTTTCCTCTACTCTTACTTGTTTAGGTATATTCACCAAATTCTTATATTATTTACATTTGGACGAACCTTGGTTGTCTTTTTTTATATCATAGAGTGAGAGAACATTTTTGGTCGGATAGGATGAGGGATATTTATGGATACTATTGTCTTTATTGAAACAAATAAATCAGGATCGAGTCGGGAAGCAATTAAGGCAGCAAATAATCTTAATTTCTTTACGGTTTTGTTAACTTGTAGAAAAAAATTTCTTAAAGATCGGAATGAATTTCCGGATGTACATGAGATGATCTTTGCTGATATAAATGATTATGATAATTTAGTCACGATAATCAAAAAATTTAAAAAAACAGGAAAAAATATAAAAGGAATTTTTAGTTTCATTGACCCTTTTGTTTATGTAGCTGCACGTCTGTCAGAGAAATTCTGTCAGAGTGATATATCCGCTGATGCAATCTATCATATGGAAGATAAGATATTGACTCGTAATGTGCTTAAGGAATTACCCGTTTCACTTAATTATTTAATTTATAAACCAACAGAATCATTATCTTCATTTCTTAAAACTAAAGAGATAAATTTTCCTCTTATTGTTAAGTCCCCTAAATCAACAGGATCAAAGGATGTATTGTTAGCGAAGGATGAGGATAAGTTAATATCATCTATGCATACCCTTTTAAAAAAGCTACCTAACGAGGAAATCTTACTCGAGGAATACGTAGATGGCCCTCAGTACTTAGTTGAGGTGTTAGTTCATAATGAAAGGGTTCATATTATTGCAGTAATTGAACAAGAAATTACCCTTTTTGAGCGTTTTATCGTCACTGGTTATTCTTTGTTAGGGAAATTGAATAATAGCTTATCCCATAGTCTTTTTAATGCTGTTAGTTCCATTATACAGGCCTTTGGTATGAAAAATGGAGCGTGTCATTTGGAGCTTCGTAAAGCAACTGAAGGTTGGAAATTAATTGAGATAAATCCAAGAATATCAGGTGGAGCTATGAATCGTATGATTGAAATCGGACATGGAATTAACTTAGTACAAGAGACTATGCAATTAATGATGGGAAACGAACCTTCCTTGACTAAAAAGGATGATAAATATGTGTACGCCCATTATTTAACAGTTGAGTCTAAAGGAAAGCTAATTCAAGTTACGGGAAAAGAACGCAGTTCTAACTACCGAGGCATAGAAGAGGTTTATATAAAGCCTAAAAAAGGAGCAATTTTACAGCCGCCTACATCAATGGGTCATCGTTATGGTTACATTTTAGCGTCATCATATTATAAAGAAACTGCTAAAAGAAGAGCTTTAGAGGCAGCAGAAGAAATCTCCTTTAAAATTGCAAAAATAGATTTAACATAGATACGATGCTGTAGTAGATGCAGTATTATGGGAGTATTCCCTTTAAATAACAATAAGTTTAACATTGGACTTAGAGCTTCCTGTAGCTGTGTTTATATTAAAATAAATCATTGTATATGGTATAGAGTATGAAAACAAGAAAAACCACTGGGGCTAATCAGTGGTTTTTTTCTGCTCTATTGCTGCAAGGATTTTCGTAGATGCCTCAAGGCATCATCTATAGTTTGCTTATTATATAAAAAAATATTCATGATGGACAAGTCACCTAAAATAGCTACAACGAATATAATAATATAATATATATAAATTCAATCGACTTTTTGTAAGCGTTTTCTATATTGGTGTTAATAGGTTGGATAGCATAAGAGACCGTCATATTATTCAGTGGAGGCAGAGCTGATATAAAGGAACAGGACATATAAGAAATGTCTTTTTTTATTTGGATAAAATCATTTTAATAATTAACTAAATAAGTTGTATTGAGAAAGGGAGAATATTAATAATGTTTTATAAACAAAATGAAAAGCCTATTGATAATTCGGAAAATTTTTCAATATCCCATCAAACTTCAGTTAATGAGAAAAGAAACCCTGAGTATGAACCTACTTTTCTTAATCCCTATTTGTAATAGGGAAGTTACCTAAAGGGGAATGAATATAAAGTAGTTAGAATAATTTTGATCCTCGAATCAGAACACTTCTCGACAGTTTTTAGGACATTGTTTTAGTTCTCTTTTTGATAATATTAGTATTGCTTTATGAATATTTGACACATCTAAATATAATACATTATTCTTACCACCATATAATACATTTGACTTATGTTACAAGGATCCAAACAAAGTATTAATTTGACGAGTAGCATTGGATGCAATACTTTCAATTTGAATAATGTCTTTTTCATTAAACTTAATGTCAAGCATTCTGAATATATTTCTTACACAACGGAGAACATCAATTGTTTCTGCTCCAGTACCTTCAACTACAAGTCTAATAAGATTTTCATTTACATTAATTTTTGTTTGAGAGTAGTCATTAATATTGATTCCTTTTTGAGCAATACCACTTAAAATATAGCCTAGAGTATGATCATTTGTTATAAATTTAAACTGAGTTCTCGTGTTAAAGTTAAATCCTTCATTGTTCATTCTTGTGTTTATTCTCCTTTCATAAGAGATACTGGTATTGGAATACGGAAAGAGTTTAGAAGAAAAAAAGCTACTGGCCTAAACAGTAGCTTTCCCTCTTTTTATACTGGGTTATACGACCTGATATTTAACGAGATTTTGGATAGTTTGCTCAAATTATGGGTTAACATTTATGGTGGAAAATTAATTTAAAAGCGAGTCCGTAAATCAATTATTTATTACTTGTCCAATCTAGAAGGTTCTTCATGATAATGTCAATCTTTGTTATGACATCCACAATGATGTGTTTTTTTGTGATCATCTTCAAAAATATCTTTTAACAGTTTTTCAAAAGCTTTTTGTAGGATGGATTGACAGTTGTTTTTGTGTTCATGTTTTTTTTCATGGCATTCACTCACTTTAGTCACTCCTTTTTTTCTCATAATATACTATTCCTTAATCAAGAAAGCGCTTGTGTACTTGTCCACTAGCATTTGAATTTTATATGAAGAAGATTTCAAAATAATTTATTTTCGATATGTTTCTTATGTTAACTAAGATTGTATATCATATACAGCTTAAATTTAATCTAGAAACTGAAAATAGAGGCTATTAGGAGTAATAGTGTTTTTAATTTAAACCCTCGTATAATACAAATTGGACGTTTAACAATAAAATGGCTGCTTTTTTTAGAATGATAGAAATCGGCACGGGGGAGCCAAGCATGAAACATAGATCCAGTGAGAAATTTAATATTTAAACCTGGACTATCAAGCTGCACTGGATTAACAATAAAAGATAGGAGAACTTGACTCTATGCTAAAATAGTTAAAGCGAAGGTGGCAGAAGAATTTGCAGGGAATGAAATATTTGAAAAAATTTTTGCCTGGGGATCCAGTTCAAATCCATTGTCACGTACGAGTTTAGTAAGTTCGTCCATAAGGATATTATCAGCGGCTAATCCATTAGAAATAGGTAAGTTCAGATACCAAGTTAGTCATAAATTTCTGGTGGCATATAGATTTGTTCAAGTCGCCAATTGGGAGATCCCATTATTAGAGCCTCCATTCCATTTTTCAGTTAGGTGTTGAAACCATTGAAATAGTACACCGTTAATAGCATCATGAATCCATTGTTGTTGGACTAAAGTAAAACGGTTAGAAATATCAAAATAAATGAAGAGTGGTAAGTTGTATACGCCAGGTGGTTCAAGGAAAGGTTATTTTTGTGAATGTACTGGAATAGGGGAATACTAAGGAGTTTATTTGTAATAAGTCTTGCAGAATCAATTTCATTATGACTAAGGTTGGAACTGGTGTCTCAGGATTTAAGATTCTTAATAGGTCTGTAATCATTCTTTGTATTCCCCCTACTGCTATAAATTAAATATAAATTATAAATCTACATTTGATTTATCATACGTAAATTTCAAGTAAGGGCTTGTACTATTTAATTATTTTAGCAGTAGCTTTATCTTTGAGAAGTTAGTTTACTGGGAATGAACAACGTATATAATGCAAAATAGAAAAACGATTGTGGGAGTAGATAGTTTTTTTTGATACATAATCTACTTAATGATTATTGATGTCCTAAGGTACCTTGAGTAGTTTGCTTCGTTATCAGGAATGTATGTATAGAAAGAAGAAAAAACTACTCCTTCCCCAAAAATAGTTTTTTCTTCAACCCCATAGCAATGGAATGTCCTCTAATGAAAGAGGAGGAGGTTAATGCAATGCTCAATTTATAGTATGAAAAATAATGAAAAAGGTTTGGACAAGCGCTGGTTTTATACAAAATTTGTACTATTTTTGTATCTTTTTTCTATCAAATCCATTATGTTAACTAAAAATGTATACGGTACTCATTTTTTATATAGATTGTCCCCATTAGTAATTAAATTCCCTTATTTATCTTGTTGGAGAAGAGAATCTAGCAGCTTCAAAATGTATACTAATTACACCATTAGTATCCGTTAAGCTCGTACCATCTACACTGCTTTGAGCAAGGATGTCGACTCTATCTCAAGCTTCTAACTCAAGAATAGTAGAAACATTTACTGCATTGGTGAAATTTACTCCTCACCCGAGAATCATTATGGATAGCGATAGCAGGGTTGCCATTTATCCGAATTCCTACCCGTAATCTTTACCCTAAGCTGGGATCGTTAGGACTAAGTAAAATAGTCCAAAGAATTGAATATACACCAGCTTTTTTTGCTCTTACAATTGATGGCCATTCCATTACAGAAATGCAAGATATTTTGTTCAAGGAAGAGAGCACAATTAAGAACCAGAGACGTAGCATTCTACAAAAATTAAACATTTATTCGATAAGAGAAGCGATCGACTTTTGTGAAAAAATACCAATAATTCCCCCAAAAACTTCACAAATTATCATTAAGAAATATTTCAAAAACTCATTAGAACTTCATAAGAATCCAAGGGAATCTGAGTGGACAGTAGGTCAACATAGATGCACAGCATATCGACAGACAGGGGATTTTCGTGGTATCACTTTTTTTGAGGTAAAAACGTTGTTTTGCTGGGCTTTGCCCAGCATATCACAGTCATGTGATATCAAAAACCCCTTATGCTCTTCTTTATTTATACTGGAAATTTTGTAATTTGACAAAAAGAAATGATTAAATGGATATCTTTTTACGAAATATTGATCCGTCTGCTATGCAAAAAATTAATGAACTAGTGAAAGAACATAAGATGTCTCGCCAAAGGTTTTTGAAAGAACAATTTGGGTTGTTAGGTTTTTTTAAAAGAGTAAACAGCATGAGAAAAAAGGCTAGAAGGTGTCATCGATCAGAACTTTGAATTGAGGAATGAATCAATGTGCGACAACAATGGAAAAGATGAACAACATTCTAGGTGAAATGATGGGGAATGTGGAGAAGTAATGGAAACAAAATGCCACATGATTATACTCGAAAAAGAAACCGATCAATACATTCAAGACTATATAGCGAGACATAAACTTCGTTTTCCTAGAGAAGCTATTATGAATATTTGTCAAAAGTATCGAGAAGAAAAAAAGAAAGAATGGTCGTTAGATACTATTACGGAAGCTGTTAGCGAAAATCTTCGTGATGTTCTAAGAGATGAACTAAAAAAACTTCGTTTAGGTGCAAGTAGCGTAGATAAAAACACGGAAATTCTTATCGAATTCATAAATGGTTTGTATTTTTATCCTAACTATCATGGGATTATGACAACAAACCTTCAAGAAGTAGGTGTAACTAAAATCGCAGAAGAAGTTGTAGAAGAACGTATTTTGAAGCAACGCCAACAACAGTTGGGTAAGGAATATTCTAAAAGGAAAAGTAGCCTACTTTTCCTTTTTAATTAAGGACCATTTTCTATTTTTATGTTAAGTGACTATTTTTCAATTTAAAGGGATGATGTAGTAAATCTCTATAAATAATTAAAACCGAAACATCAAGTCCAGCATTACAAAGTTTAATATCTATAATTTCAAAGTTATTACTTTGAAGAAAGTTACGCAATTGTTCTTCATATTTATCAAAGCTGGTCGTAAAAACATTAATTTTCAATGCTCTGGAATTACCTAACATAACATCATACACTTCCTTTTACATTTGTTATATATTACAGTGTATGAAGCTTGTACATAATGGAAACTGCATTTATTACGTTTTATTAATATCTTTATACCTTTTTACGAAAAAAACTTAATGAGACTGAAGGCAAAAAAATCGTTGTAAAGGTGATTAAACTTATTAACAAAATAAAAAGCTACCTCTTAAGTGTGCAGCATGAGAGGTAGCTTTTTGGTGGGTATGGGTTATTACTATGAGAAAATAACTGCAAATAAATAATAACAGATTTTTGCTGGAAATACTATATTTTTCCGTACGAGCATATGTATAAAAGGTGCACTTTTTATACATTCTCTGTCTATTAATCCTTCAGGTGAATGCTGTTACATCAAGGATGTATAAAAAGTTGCATAATAAAGAAACTTTACCCTCATGGAAACCCCTCTACGCCAAGGGGTTTCTTTTCCCATGTGGTCCGGAAAGAGACATTATGTTAACTACCTTTGTATATCATATACAGCTTAAAAACAGAAAAAAACTACCTTTAACCAAGGTAGTTTTCTCTACACACATTTGTTGTTAGGACGATGTTTTGTAACATCATGAGTAGTTTGCTCTAATTATTTTTGTGTTATTCATCTGGACAATTTGCTTAGTAATGGGCAGCAACATATATTATGTATGACAAATACCACAACTTTTAATCTATTTTCATCCTTTGTAAGGATGGCAAACAGCCCATGAATTAATTCATGGGCTTCTTTCTAGTAGCAATATATGAACTAGAGATCTATTTGAAGAGCAAGGAGGTTGCTCAATATTATAGTATGCAAAGTAATGAAAAAGGTTTGGACAAGCGTTCATTTTATCTAAGTTTTCTACTATTTCATACAGCCTAAAAACAGAAAAAACTACTGGATCCGTCAGTAGTTTTTTCTCTGATTTATAGAAAGAGACAGAATGGTTAGTCGCATAATTTATGATATGTAAAGTAATTACAAGTGTTTGGACAAGTGCTGATATTATAAAAATTTTATTAACTTTGATTGATATAGTAAGAGTACATAACTTAAAAACAGAAAAAGACTACTTCTTTCCAGTCAAAAGAAGTAGTCTTTTTCTGTTACGTAATTGGGTTTCATGAGTGATGCCTCATTGCATCTTGGGTAGTTTGCTCAAGATGTATAAAAATTAATCATTTATATAAAAAGAGAAAAAACAATCCTTGGGAGATGGATTGTTTTTTCTTAAGGAAAGATCAGGCTGATAGTTCCTGATTATATTTTATGTTTCTCACTTTGCGTTATGACTACCTATAAAACTCATTATGTCAACTAACTTTGTATAGGATATACAGTCTGAAAAAAGAAAAAACTACCCTATACTAGGCAGTTTTTTCTCAATTAGTATCCATAACCATCAGTGTAGAAGTCGTCTCTTGGGTAACAACGGCGAACCCATCTACATTCTTGAACCCAACGACAGCGAGGGGGACGAGGGTGGTGATAAGGTTGGTGGTAAGGCTGTTGATAGGACTGAGGTTGTTGTTGTCTGTAAAAAGTATCATAATGATAAAACTGTTGTAGATCATTAGGGTTTATTTCAGGCTGTTGATGATAATACAAGGTAATCTCTCCTTTGACTTTTCTCCAATACACTATATGTTTAAAAAAAGAATAGATATGGACTTATACCTAGAAAAACGAGCCTGACTTTAGGTATTTAAACTAAGTAATGCAGGTAAAGGTAATGTTTGAAAAGCTTCATTTTTATATAAAATGGAGAGTTTGTTCTGATAATATGTTTTATGTTAACTAAGGTTGTATAGCGTATACAGCTTGAAAACGAAAAAACTACTGTTCACCAAACAGTAGTAATATAAGAACCCATCTATTGGAAGATCAGGAGGATGCTCACTTTTATAGTATGCAAAGTAATAAAAAGGGTGTGGACAAGTACTGGTGTTATTTAAGATTTCTACTATCTTTGCGTCCACTTCTTATATATACTGTAAAAAGAAAAGCCTGCCTCTTTTAAAAGAGGCAGGCTTTTTTGGTGGGTATAACAGGTTTCCTTAAAAACCTGTTATACTTCCTATAAGAAATAAAGACATTACACTAATAAATTAATTAATTAATAAGAATAACCATCGTGTTTCTTGTCTTTACATTTAGACTTGTATTCTTTATTTTTTTTACATTTATATTCCTTATGCTTGTCCTCTTTATACTTCTTATCTTTTGACTTGCAATAATATTTACACATGTTTATCACCTCCATTATTAGTTTCTATATATCTTATTCATTGATTAATAAAATGTTTGTATGCTTGTCCTAAGATAGGACAAGTATTTTGTATAAGTGAGGCACATTATATTAACTAATTTTATATATCGTATACAGTCTAAAAGAGAAAAAGCCTCTGTTGCAACAGAAGCTTTTCCTTTTGGGTTCTAAATCGGGGATACTTTTCAGCATTTTGAGTAAATCGTTTGAATTATGGGTCAGTATTTAAGACAAGAATTCAATCTTTTATTGCTTGTCCCCGCTAAAAGGTCTTTTATAATAATGTTAATCTTAGCTATGACATCCACAATCATGTTTGTCCTTATGGTGATCTTTATGGCAATCTTTATGATGATCTTCGAAGATTTCTTTTAAAAGTTTTTCAAAGGCTTTCTGGAGGATAGATTCACAGTTGTGTTTGTGTTCATGTTTTTTTTCATGGCAGTTACCCACTATAATCCCTCCTTTCTCATTTCTCTTAATATACTATTCTTTAATCAAGAAAGTGCTTGTGTGCTTGTCTAATATAATCGGAATCCTATATGGAAAGCCTTTAGGATAACTTATAAAAAAAGTTTTCTTTCCAGTAAAATTCATTATGTTAACTAAAAGTGCATAAGGTATACGTACACTTTTAGTTAATCGAAAAACTGATAATAAAGGTTATCAGGCATATCAGGATTTTTAGGTCGAAATCCTCTCATGACACACATTGAGCATTCCGTGTTGAAATAACTAGTTGTATTAGGGTCGAAGAATCCTGCGCAATGTAGCCAAGAGTGCATCATAGAACCAGTGATAAAATTTAGAGTAGCAATATTAATTAAGGTTGGGTCAACAATAAATGATAAGGGTACAAAATTCTGAGTAAAAGCAGTTAATGCAAAGACAATAGCATTATTGTTAAGTGGAGCAGCGAAGATTTTCGCTCGTGGGGAACGCCTAAATCCATTATCACGTATAAGTTGAGTAAACTGATCCATAGCTATATTAGTAGCTGTTAGTCCATTTTGAATAGGTGATTCACTATACCAAGCAGGGCGTAAATTCTGTGTTGCATATATGTTTATACAAGCTGCCATTTGTGAAATTCCAGTGTTTGTTCCGCCATTCCATTTTTCATTCATATGAGTAGCCCATACCAACATAGTTTCACTAATGGCATCTCTGATTCTTTGTTCTTGTTCTACATTAAATCGATTATCAAGATCAAAATAAATGTTAGGTGGCAAATCTGTAACTCCTAAAGGCGTAGGGACAGGTATAATGGTTTCTCTAAATGTAGTTGGATATAAAGGGATTACAAAGTTTGTTTTTAACACATCTTGGAATATCAGCTCCATAACGATTAAAGTTTTTCTAAAGTTAAAGGGCATTAATTTTCCTCCTTTCATAAAGTTATATAGTGCTTGTACTAGTAAAATATGCAACTAAATGAAAAGAGTTTGGGCATGTTCTGATATTGAAAAAAAACGTTTGAATCATTAGTTCCAATGGCTTTTAACTCGGATGACACTCATTATGTTAACTAGATTTATATACCTTATACATTTTAAAAACAGAAAAAGTTATCTAAAGAGAACGGTAGTAGACGATTGCCCATTTCTTAATTTATGTAAGTACATATTATAACAAGATTATATGTTATTTATAGGAGGCATTTTCATGAGGAACATGGACAATCAACCATCTGAACTCTGTCGAGAGTTTGCAAGAATACTTGACTCAACGCCAAGGGTTATTAATGGCGTATGTACTGCAACTAGATCTCGTACCAATCTCCATCCTGTAGTATTAGGGAGAAGAGCAGAATCTTTCATGTTTGTACCACAAGCTTTTTCTTTTGAAGACGTTGATCGAAATGGGAGAGCTTTATGTCTTGGGGAAACAGTAATTCTCCAAGATGAAATTAATCCATTCATGAGTAAACTTAGGGAGCATGGCATCATAGTAACTGCTGTTCATAACCACTGGTTATTTGATGAACCACGTCTAATGTATATGCACTTTGAATCTATTGATCAACCACTTTCTTTTGCGAGAAAAGTTAGAGATGCATTGAGTGTATTGACTACACGTAATGTTTATCCTGATTGTAAAACCATAACTTCTGATTATAGTAACTCATCTAATCTCTGTGACAGATTTAATAACATTCTGGGGGGATCCATGCATACATTTGAGAATGGAATTTGTACAGTAATGAAATCTCGTACAAACATTCACCCTGAGGTTCTTGGGAGAAGAGGAAGATCATTTTTACTAATCCCTCAAATGTTTACATTCGAGTCTATGACAGGAGATGGTCAGGCTCTTTGCAGTGGGGAAACTGTTATTTTGCAGACTGAAATCAATCCATTTATCACTAGGCTTCGAGAACATGGTATCATTGTAACAGCTGTTCATAATCATTGGCTATTTGATCAACCTCGTCTCATGTTTATGCATTTCGAGTCTATTGATCAGCCACTCTCCTTTGCAAGAAAAGTTAAGGATGCTCTGAGTGTACTTACCACTAGGCAAGTATACCCTAAAGAGTAAAATGCAACTTTTTATCTAAAATGCATTTACTTATTTATGGAATCTATATTATGTTAACTAAACATATATATATCATCTATAGCTTAAAAACAGAAAAATCCCCGTTGGTTGGAAGGGATTTTTTCTGTTCTTAAGGAGATGAGCTCAAAACAATGATTCATCCATCTTGGTAGTTTCTCAAATTATTTTTTTTTAATTCCTACGGACAATTTACTTCGTAATGGGCAGCAACATATATTACACGTAACAGATCTCTTGCTCTATCTTTATTTTCATCCTTTGCTAGGAGGGTAAACAGCCCATGAATTAATTCATGGGCTGTTTTTAATTCATTTTTATTGACTGGACAATTCACTTAAAGTAGGCTAATGAATATAATTTATTTGGTAGTTAATTTAACCTTCACCTTACCTTTTTTCTAAATCTACTTATCATGCATTAAAAGCCTCTTTAATGAACTGAAGAGGCTTTTAATACTGGAAAAACTCATATGTAAACTAATGTTATATACAATATGCATCTAAAAACAGAAAAAGAAAGGTTTTGGTTTGGTTTTATGATTACTTATAATTTTTATTATGTTAACTAACATTGTATTGAGTATTCATTTCTATCTATTAGGATTAATAATATAACTCATAATACAATAGTACAATCAATTTTAATCTACTCACATACCATAATAGAAATAATAAGTGAGTAGGTGACTAATAGTGTCAGATCGAAACTGGAAAAGATATTCACCTGCCTATGGCTACGTTACACTCATAGGTTCCAAACCCATCATGGTCAACTCAGGTGAAAGTATAACGTTTAATCAAAACGGTCCATTAAATCATATAAAGTTTGCCTTACCTAGTGATACCTTAATAATTAGTAAATCCGGTGACTATAAGATTGAATATGTATTATTAATCGATGGTCCTTCTTCTTCTTCAATGTATGGTTTGATTTTAAACAATTTCTTAGTAAAGGATAAGCTTACCCAGTATGGTATACAAAGACAAGTGAATGGAGCGAGTCTAATGCTCATTGGACAAGCTATTATTCATATCCCAAAAAACTCAACATTGGAACTTAGAAACATCGGTCCATCTACGGATACTTTGTTACCAATTATAGGTGAACAAGAAGTTAATGCTGCATCATTAACAGTAGTGAAGCTTAATTAATTAAAAAAATATTATAAACCCTTATATATCAAGTTCTATAATAAATATGGACAAGTATACAAGCAAAAAAATATTTATTTAATAGAATATAGTCAATTAATATATTCTGTTAGATAAAAGGAGATAAAAATGTTTGGAGTTAAAAAAATTTGTTGATACCCTTCCAATTCCTTCAATAATCAGACCAAAGGGAATGTATAAAGGTAGGCCGTTTTATGATGTATGCATGATTGAAACACTACACAAGTTTCATAGGGATTTACCTAAAACCAAGGTATGGGGCTATAATGGGTTAGTACCAGGTCCAAGTTTTAATGTAGAAAAAAATCAACCCATATATGTGAGATGGGCAAACAACTTACCTGAAAAACATTTTTTACCAGTGGATAAAACCATTCACGGAGCTAGTCATAATCCAGAAGTAAGAACTGTTGTACACCTGCATGGAAGCCCCTCGGAACCAGCTAGTGATGGTCATCCCGAAGCATGGTTTACAAGAGGATTTAGACAAACAGGTCCTCACTTTATGAAAGAAATTTATCATTATACGAATGAGGAAAGAGCAACTGCTCTCTGGTATCATGACCATGCACTTGGGGTTACTCGTCTGAATGTGTATGCGGGTCTTGCGGGACTTTACTTCATTCGAGATGAGCAAGAAAGATCACTGTCACTTCCTAAGGGTAAATACGAGGTACCTCTAATTATCCAAGATAAAACATTTAATCCAGACGGTTCGCTCTTTTATCCTGCACAACCAGACAATCCATCTCCTAATTTACCATACCCTTCAATTGTTCCTTCATTTTTAGGGGATACCATTACGGTTAACGGGAAAGTCTGGCCATTTTTAAAAGTAGAGCCTCGCAAATATAGATTCCGTTTATTAAACGCTTCCAATACTCGAACATATCAGTTCCAATTAAGCAACCTGCGCCCTTTTGCTTTAATTGGAACTGATGGTGGCCTTCTTTCCCGTCCAATTAAAGTGAAAAGTTTGGATGTTTCACCAGCTGAACGGATCGATATTGTTATTGATTTTTCAGGGTTGGAAGGGCAAAATGTAATATTACAAGATGGTTTTGAATCAGAAAATCCAACTGGCGAGATAATGGAATTCCAAGTAACTAAATTTTTATCCTGTCCTGATCAGAGCAGACTTCCATCTCTCTTGAGCCATATTGACCGTATTCCATTAAATAAAGTGAAAAAGATAAGACGATTGACATTAAATGACTCGCAAGACGAATTTGGACGTCTTATGCTTTTATTTGACGATAAGGAATGGATGGACCCAGCAACAGAAACACCCTTACTTAATTCTGTTGAAATATGGGAGTTAGTGAATTTAACCCCCGGAATTCACCCTATTCATATACATCTGGTTAATTTTCGTGTCCTTGATCGTTATAATCAAAATGGAAACTTGGTAGCTCCTTTCCCAGCTGATTTTGGTTTAAAAGATACTGTTCTAGTAGGTCCAGGAGAAACCGTACGAATCATCATGAAATTTCATCCATTTTCTGGAGACTACGTATGGCACTGTCATCGTTTAGAACATGAAGACCATGACATGATGAGACCGTTAAAAATCATACCTTCCAATCGTAATAAATACAAATCAAACTGATAGATAAATTTCATTGGGAAACGAACTTCCCATTAAACTGATTATGTAAGATATTTTGTATATCATATACATCCTAAAAACAGAAAAAACTATCTTGGCGTATGGAGATAGTTTTTTTCTGTTTTTTTATTGTAATCTTTTGCTGATACTTCGTTGCTAAAAGCTTTATCTAATAATGATAATATGTGATTTAAAACCTATGATAAATAAAAAATTAGTTTTTTGTTATTATCATAAGTTTTGTCTAAACTAATTACATAAAAAAGGATACGGTCCTTTTATATAACTTATCCCTCTTTTCAGCAATTGCTTTTTCGTTTACGTTTTTTATTTAGTTCCATTGGTTATATCGTTTTTGAAGGGATAGGCTACAGTTATATCACCATAGGGACCATCTTTGTATAAATTGTCTAGGAATGAATCATGAGGGGATGAAGTCCCAAGATCGGAATTACGATAAGATGGAGTCTCAAAATCTGGATCATGAGGGGATGA
>NZ_JBZVWT010000011.1:0-11935 GCF_058629175.1 Priestia sp. MDV22-iso46 | reverse complement strand
CGGAATTACGATAAGATGAAGCCTCAAAATCTGAATCATGAGAGGATGAAGTCTCAAGGTCGGAATTACGATAAGATGGGGCCTCAAAATCTGGACCACCTTTTTCTTTTCTAACTTTTCTTCTGCCCATTTGGTATTCTGTTTCATGATAAGTCGGAACAGCGTAGAAACGATAATCAAAATAAGTAGGGTGGGTATAATACATGTCTACAGGATATGAATTTTTGCATTTATGATCAGTTGGGTGATAGGTATGCATCAGAGGATAATATGGAACATAAACATAATAGTTCATTTATTCACAACCTTTCATTTTTCATTCATCAGCATATGACCCAATTGCTTGGTTTGTGTTACTAAAAAAAATTTCATATGAACAAATATTAAGATTATTAACCGCAGCAATTATAAGGGACCAACTTCTTATTTTTACGAGAAGTTACGAGGGATATTTAATCATTATATTTAAGCAATATCTAAAGGTTTTCCCTTCTTATAAAATCTTTCTTATCCTCTTGATTAGTTTGTTCAAATTGGTAAACAATTTATGTATAAAAAGAAAAATATTGGTTTTTACTTGTGACCATCAAGATTTTTTCTTTAAGGATAACCATTCTATATTGTAGAGCCTATTTTTTAGACTAGGTGACACTAATACAAGCCATTTTTTTTATTGTGAATATAATATCCTATTCTATATATAGGGGGTATTATATATGAATTGTTGGAATCGTCTTGTATTTTGTTGTAGATGTAGACGTCGTCATGAATGTAATCATCACCATGGTTCTAGCTGTAAACATCACCATGAATGCGATCATCACCATGGTTCTAGCTGTAAACACCACCATGAATGTAATAATCATCATGATCACCGTTCTAATTGTAGATGCCATCGTCACTGTGATTGCAATCATTGTGACTGTTCTAAATACTAAATGTAACTCTATAAGAATGGGATGGTCTAAGAATAGACTATGCCATTCTTATTAAACAGATTATGTAAATTGTCTTTGTATGTCGTATACAGCCTAAAAGCAGAAAAAAAACTACTGGATCCATCAGTAGTTTTTTGTAATTATACGAGTATTAAGTTAATTTTTAGAATTTATTACATTAAATTAGATGTAAGTGTTTGGTCAAACATGGAGATTTAAAAATATATCTAATAAAATATATAGTCAAATGAAGCATGTCCAATTCTAAATAAGATATATATTTAAGCTGTTGTTATAGCTTGAATTTGATTAGCATTTACTGTGACAATATTTGTGCTAGCGTTTGTCCCAGTACCTGTTCTAGTTGCAAAAGAAGCTAAATTAGTTGTAGCATTAAAGCTTGAAAATACAAGATTAGTAAGCGTAGCACCGCCTACGACTAAGGTTGGAACTGGTGTTCCAGGATCTAAGATTCTTAATAAGTCTGTAATCATCCTTTGTATCCCCCCTTATTGCAATAAATTAAATGTAAATTTATAATTTACATTTGATTTATTATATGTAAATTTCAAATAAGAGCTTGTACTATTTAATTATTTATTATAAAAATAAATATCGAGAATAATAATTATGTTGCTAAAAATGTACAGTGTATATAGATTAGAAACAGAACAACTACTGCTCTTGTACAGTAGTTGTTCTGTTTGCCGCAAGGTTTTTGAATGTATGTTTCATCGCATCAGTTCACAATAATTATTGTTATTTTATTCATATAGACAATTTACTTAAAGTAAGCCAATAAATATGATTTATTTGGTAGTTAATATAATCTTTATCTTAATTCTTTTCATAATATAATCATTACACATTGAAATCCTCTTCAGTTAATCACTGAAGAGGATTTTAAATCTATTATGCTAACAGGAAATTAAATGCTTGCTCGATAACATTTGAATCAGCTTTTCTTAAGTCGACCTTTATTTAGTTATACATTGTCCTAGATAATTAGTAGAATAGTCAAAATTAATATAAAACTTTGTATAAGAATAACTGTATCAATATTAGTTGTAGTAGCATGAACATTTTTAGAATTTTCGATAATAATTTTATGATTGCTAGATTGTATAACTTTTGCAAGGAGTAAAACTTCGACTGTAATTAATCTTATTGAATTAGCATCTAAACCTATTAACGTTAAAATAAAGGTTAAAACTTGCAATAATGATTGTAAAATTATTGCTGTTTGTGTATCTGTGATAGAAATATTAACATTACAAGAATCTTTAACAACAATTATTGAATTGGAAATTTGCTTGCTTAGGATTTTTTGTATTGTTTCAGTTCCAATGAGTGCATTGCTATTAAAGTTCAACACTCCACCTCCCTTTTTAAGATATAATATATTAATATGAAAAAGAAAAAGTTTTGCTTGTATGCTTGTCCTTTTCAAGCAATGAAATTTAAAGATAGGGGTAGCTACTCCTATAGTATCTATATAGTGTAACTATTGAATTATATTTCCTTGATAGTTATGTTCTTGCTTAAGAAACATAGCTTTTTAATTCTGATAAATCTCATTATATAAACTAAAAGTGAGTAATTTATACAACCTAAAAACAGAAAAACCATTGCTTCTGTACAGTAGCCTTTTTCTACTTAGAACAGAAAATTTGGCGTGATTTATATAGAACCTTATAAACTAAATTGTTTTGAATATTTTAATAGGACTAAACTTTTTTGGTTTTTACTATTCCATGGTTAATAATTTTAAAAAGGCTTCTATTTTTAAGAAGCCTTTTTGTTGCAGAAAAAATATGCATCAGAGTATTGTAAATTCTATAGACGTTTGTAAATTAACCTTATATTTGTATAAATGATATGGAAGTATAAAAATAGCTGTTATTAATTCCCTATAAACAACATTACAGTAAGGGTTATCTTCACTGATTAACAAGACACAGAACAGGACATTATAGTGCGAAAATTATTTCAAAGTGTAATAGCATCAATACGCTCACAATCAACTAAAAGAATACCATCATTCTTTCCCCAAAATGTAGCGAGACCAGTCTTAGGGTTAAATCCTACAAAATTCTGAACTTTTATTTGTGTACCATTTACTAAAAGGTTTTTAACCTTTTTTCCTTGGTGAAAAGTTTCTAAAAGGCTGCACACACTTTTAGAACTGTATTTTGAATTCAGATCAATATGATATACCTTCTGATTATGATTCTCGGCTATAGAATTAGAATTAAATATTTTGGGATTGGTAAATCGGTTAACAAAAATTGACATTTTAAGTTTCCCTTTCTTAGTTTGGATAATATCTGAATAGAGCGTCCTTTTAAATTAACAGAAGAGCTCTTTTACAAGCTCTTCTGCAGTTACACTGTTACACTATTATCTTATAATGCTACTCAATTCGAAGTGCTTGTATATCTCTACAATCTAAAACAATAATAGTTCCTGTCTCCGTTTCCACATCAACAAAAGTTGCACAGAAAGTATCCAAATTAAAGTTGGTAAAAATAAGGTCTTCCAGTACATTTCCGTTTAGAAATATATCAACTTGTGTCCCTGGTTGTAATCTTTCTAACTGATCACATACACACTTATGATCTCTGCTCATACAAAACCCCTCCTTAAAGAAGAAAAATAAATTCACATTGCTATATATTATATGAAAAATATTAAACATTGAATGGACAAAGTATGGAGGGAAAATACCTATTTTTAGCTGTATATTAACATCAACACTAAACTTGTACATGATAAGCTTGTTTAGATAAAAAGGGCAATCGAGATTAGAAACTAAATCTTAAAAGTTAGATACATTGCCTAAGTACCTAATGAGATTAAACTCTTTATCGTACGAGGCTCAACCCTTTTAATTTGATTCGTTTATAATTACAGTAAAGCTTGTAGATCTTCTAACTCTTGTTTAAATCGTTGCTCAATTTTCAACCCTCAAATATTCCACATCGTATTAAAATCTACATCTAAGCTCATATTTTCTGTATTATTTACCTTACCAATATCGATATAACGGTTTCTACAGATAGGAATAGATTACTAAAAGGGCAGGTCTAAGTCTTTGCTCTAAGTTATATAAGGTTATATATAGTTATTGTGACATAGAATAAGTGAATCAGGCTATTAGTCGCTCACTTTATGGAAGCAATTTAGATCAAGCATGAAATATAGAATTAATAAGAAAACTTATCCACATCTTTGTGGTTATCAGAGTTTTACGGTGCTAAAAAGATAATTGGCTACTATTGAAAAATATTATGTATATATTCTATATAGTAATAAGTCTCCTTTATTGTATCTGCAAACATATATACAGTTAACATGATCATAAAATTTAATTATATAACAGAAAAAATGCTATCGATCTTTTAAAGTAGCTTCTTATTATGTAAGCAGAAAGAGTTATATTTTAAAGTAGCCGACCCATTTTACGGCTTATTAATATAATCTAATAGCCTATACTAAATTCTATAAGCGGCCTTTAATTTTATAAATGGAGTGATGGGAGCTCTATGTGTAGAATTGTAATCTTTGGGAATAGTTGTGCAGGTAAAACAACATTGGCTACTTCTCTCGGAAAGGACCTAATGATACCTGTTTATCATTTGGACTTATGGTTTCGTGATAAAAACATGCAAAGGATTAAACAGCTTCGTCGCCGAAGGCGCAAATTCAGAAGGCAATTAGACAAGGTAGTAGAGCAAAAAGAATGGATTATTGAGGGATGGGGGTATTTTGAAACTTACGATATACGTTTTGAGAAGGCTGATGTAATTATTTTTTTAGACCTTTCACCGGAAGAGTGTAAGAAACGTTTAATGAATAGAGAGAATTATAGAAAAAAAGATGGAACGGTTGATAAGAGAACCTTGAATAATCATTTACACAAAATTGATAAATTTCATCAAACAAACCGTCTTCTTATATTAGAGTTGTTTCAGAAATATGAAGGGACATATGAGAAAACCTTATTTCCTATTGTGAAAAAATTCAATTATGATCAGCTGATGACTGCTCTTAAAAATATAGTATCGTAGCAAATTTTCTTTATAAATAAAAATTATTGTTACCTCTTATACACAAAATATCAAATAATGTTTTCTTTTTCTAAATGTATTTTTGTATTTATTTTTGCTAATATTTTTAAGCCTTCATTTCTTCTTTTTCACTAAAAAACACCTTTACATTCAATGTCAGTTATTAAATGTGAAGGTGTTTTTATTTTGTGAAATTAGAGAACCGTGAATTACTTTATTCGCAATCAAAGGATCAGTTTCTATATCTTATTTTTTTCTCTTTTTAGAACAATCATCCCGAGATTTCTCTTTTTTTGTTTCAGAACAATCATCCTGTAATTTCTCTTTTTTCGTTTTAGAGCAGTCATTTTTTTGTTTGCGTTTTTTCTTTTTAAGACGTTTTCTTTTCCTTAGATTGTTGACTGGACGGCTAATTGGGGGTGTAGGTGTAGGCGCCCTTTCTACAGTAAATGTAACCGTAGCTTCACTTGATACCCCATCCGTATTTGTTACACGCACGACAGCAGTGTCCGTTCCTACAAAATTAGGGTTAGGAACATAAATAAATTCACCTGTTATTCGATCAACCAGCAACTGCCCGTTTTGTGGATTTTGAGTCACTTGATAAAACAATTGTAGAGAATTTGGATCTGTGGCGATAATTCGTCCTGTTGCAATAGTATTAACCAACAATCTAAACGTTTGGGCTGCTATGATAGGAGGCTGAGGTAACCTACCTACTATAATTGTAACTAGCACAATAGAGTCTGTGCCTAAATCGTCTCTTACTAATACTGTAAAGGAATCTGTTCCTATAAATCCGGAGTTTGGTTGATATACAAACCTCCCAGAAGCATCAAGGGTTGCATTGCCATTAGCCGGTTCAGTAGTCAGTGTGTAATTTAATGGTCTTTGTAATAGATTCGTTGCTTGCACACTGTCGATCACCTGTATCCCCTGAAGAGTAGTAAACGTATTACTGCCTGGTGTAATGATATTATTACTTGGAGTTGAATTAACAGTCACAACTGAGAATGCCTCTTGCCCAGTGTCATTCCTTACAACAACAACAAACTGATCTTGACCGACAAACCCTAAGTTTGAAGTATAGGTGAATGTGCCGTCTATATTTAAAATCACTACACCGTTTGCAGGCGGTGTTACCACTGTGTAGGTGAGGGGTCTTCCTAATGCATCAACCGCAATAATTTGACTTCCAATAATTTGACCTGTTGGAATTGTCAATTCCTGATCCTGTGTACTAATCGTATTATTTATTCCTTCAACTACAACGTTCACACTGCTCGTTGCAAACTGACCCAAATCATTTTGGACAAGTACGGTAAAGGAGTCAATACCGGTAAAACCCATATTGGGTGTATAAATAAATGTACCATTCGCATTGAAAACAATTGTTCCATTTGAAGGTAAATTATTTACTTGATATGTTAACGGCCTTCCTAGTGTGTCGGTTGCTGTAACTTGCCCTGTAACCGGTTGGTTTGCTTGCCCTCTCACTGTAAGAGGAGTAACTGTAATAATATCTTGATTTTCTTGAACCACTACTCGAACAATTCCAATGGCTGAATTTCCTCGATCGTTTTGGACAAGTACGGTAAAAGAGTCTATTCCAAAAAACTGAGGGCTCGGCGTGTATGTGAATGTGCCATCCGGATTTATTCTAACTGTTCCATTTAAAGGTGGCAGGTTCAATGAAAAGCGAAGAGGTCTTCCAAGAGAATCGGTAGCTATTACTGTCCCTGAGACACTCACATTTTGTTGGGTTTGCACTGTTACATCCTCTAGTGTAATAGTGCTCTGGGCTGGATTTATTATTACAATAACCGGTGCAATTGCTTGGTCTCCCTGATTATTCTGAATAAGCACATCAAACTGATCAATACCGCTTACACCCGGAGTTGGTGTATAGATAAAAGTTCCATCCTGGTTCACAATTGCTGTTCCGTATAATGGAGGAGTGTTAAGCGTGTAGGTTAACGGCCTGTTTAACTGATCGCGAGCTGATACTTGATCGTTTACTGACTGATTTTCCTCTGTTCGAACCGTCGTATTTGTCACTATAATTTGATTTACTAGTGGGGTAACAGTCACTTGTATGGTAGCTGTGGCGTTTAAACCAGTTTGGTTCTGAACAGCCACTGTAAATGACTCAGTTCCCACAAATCCTGAATTTGGTGTATACGTAAAGGTGCCATCCGGATTTAATACGACTATTCCATTTGGTGGTGTGCCAAGTAACGTATAGGTTAATGCTTCACCTTGAGGATCAACTGCCTGCACTGCCCCTGACACTGGCTGTTCTTCAATTGTAGTCAAGGTTTGATCAGACACAATGGGTGCCCTTTCTACCGGTCCTTCCGTAACAATGGAAACAGTTGCAACAGCTGTATTACCGAGAACATCACTTACAAGCACTTGGAATTGATCTGTTCCAAAGAATCCAGCATTTGGTGTATAACTAAATGTGCCATCTGGGTTAACTAAGACAGATCCATTAATAGGATTAGATGTAAGTGTATAAAACAACTGATTTCCACTCAAATTTGTAGCACTTATTTGCCCAGAAACTGGTGCATTGAATAAAGTAGTTATTTCACTATTAACAACTGAAATTCTGTCTCCTACTACTACTGTCACAACAGCGTTAGCAATACTTTGGTTTCCAGCTGAATCTCTAACAACGATACTAAAGACATCTTCTCCGGTGAATCCAGGATTTGGTGTGTAAACTAAAGCACCATCTTGATTTAACACAACGGTTCCATTTGATGGGGAAATGGCTACAGCATAACTTAACGGAAAGCCCGCTGGATTCACAGTGGCAATAGATCCACTTACAGGTTGATTTGCTAAAGTAGTTAAAGTGAGCCCTTCAGCACTAATCGGTAAATCTTGAGACTGCACTTCCACGGTAATAGTTCCAAACCCTTGGTTTCCAAGAGCATCTCTGGCAAAAACAGAGAATGAATCTGATCCTACAAAACTTGGGTTCGGCGTATAGGTAAAGGTGCCATCTGCATTAATAATGGCGGTACCATTAAGTGGCGCTAAACTCAGCCCATATACTAGTGGATCACCTTCAGGATCAAAGGCAGGAATTTGCCCTGTTACAAACTGTCCCTGTACAGTCGAAATTGATAAATCTATAACGAGAGGTGGTTGATTTACTCGAATTACACTTATAGTCACAAGAGATTGTGCACTAGCTCCGCGACTATCCCTTACCTCTACTGTAAAAGAATCCAAGCCAATAAAATTAAGGTTTGGTGTATATAAAAATGTTCCATCTGCATTTACCACAGCTGTGCCGTTAAAGGGAGTACCAGATAAACTGAAAGTGAGTAAATTATCATCTGGATCTGTAGCGAACACTTGCCCATTGATTGCTACGTTTTCTATAGTCTGAAGAATAACATCACTCGTAACTGGCGAATCATTCATATCAATAACTGTAACATTTACAATAGACACTGCTGTAAGACCTGTTGAATCTTCTACAATAACTGTAAATAAATCTGGACCTACATAATTAGAATTTGGTAAATATACAAAACTTCCATCTGCATTTACTATAACGTTCCCATTTACTGGAGAGGTTCCTAAACGATAAGTGAGTGGATCCCCATGCGGATCGGTTCCTACTACCTGGCTGGTTACGGATTGGTTTTCAGGAGTAGTAATTGAATAATTCGGTACAGTAGGTGGCTGTTCAACTGGTATAACAACAACAAATACATTAGTAATAATAAATTGTCCAGTTGAATCAGCTATACGTACAGTGAACGTATCGTTTCCAGCAAAATTCTCATTTGGTATATAAGTGAACAATCCTTCTTGATTGATTATCGCTGTCCCATTAGTCGGTAGATCTTGTAAGGTGTATATTAGAGGGTCTCCATCTGGATCAGTTGCTACGATTTGGCCTGTAACTGGGATTTCTTCCAATGTAGTAACCGTAATAACATCTGGCCCTACTGGTGGATCATTTATTGGCAGAACCGTAATCGTGATTGTAGAAACGGCCGTTTCTCCCTGGCCGTCGCTTACTACTACACTAAAGCTATCTATCCCATTGTAATTTTCATTTGGCGTATACGTGTAGGTGCCGTCTGGATTCACAACGACGGTTCCATTTACTGGACCTGTCAGTAACCCGTACGTCAATGGTCTGCCATCGACATCCGTTGCCACCACTTGGCTATTTAAAGTCGTGTCTTCATTGATTATAAACTCATAGTTCGGCACCACTGGCACATCATTCACTGGCGTAACCGTCACAAATACACTCGTCACTATAAATGCGCCCGATGGGTCGCTAATTAACACTGTAAAGGTATCAGGACCATTGTAATTTCCATTTGGCGTATATGTGAAGGTGCCATCCGCATTGACCACCGCCACGCCGTTTGTCGGAGGATCTTGTAAGGTGTACGTCAGCACTTCTCCATCTGGATCAAACGCTGTGATTTGACTGGACACTGGTGTATCTTCATTCGTGACCAACGTTACCACCACCGGTCCTACCGGTGGATCATTTACTGGCAGAATCGTAATCGTGATTGTAGAAACGGCCGTTTCTCCCTGGCCGTCACTTACTACTACACTGAAGCTATCTATCCCATTGTAATTTTCATTTGGCGTATACGTGTAGGTGCCGTCTGGATTCACAATGACCGTTCCATTCACTGGACCTGTCAGTAACCCGTACGTCAATGGGTTGCCATCGACATCCGTTGCCACCACTTGGCTATTTAAGGTCGTGTCTTCATTGATTACAAACTCATAGTTTGGCACCACTGGCACATCATTCACTGGCGTAACTGTCACAAATACACTCGTCACTATAAATGCGCCCGATGGGTCGCTAATTAACACTGTAAACGTATCAGGGCCATTGTAATTTCCATTTTGCGTATATGTGAAGGTGCCATCCGCATTGACCACTGCCACTCCGTTTGTTGGAGGATCTTGTAAGGTGTACGTCAGCACTTCTCCATCTGGATCAAACGCTGTGATTTGACTGGACACTGGTGTATCTTCATTCGTGACCAAGGCTACCACTACTGGCCCCACTGGCGGATCATTTACTGGCAGAACCGTAATCGTGATTGTAGAAACGGCCGTTTCTCCCTGGCCGTCACTTACTACTACACTGAAGCTATCTATCCCATTGTAATTTTCATTTGGCGTATACGTGTAGGTGCCGTCTGGATTCACAATGACCGTTCCATTCACTGGACCTGTCAGTAACCCGTACGTCAATGGTCTGCCATCGACATCCGTTGCCACCACTTGGCTATTTAAGGTCGTGTCTTCATTGATTACAAACTCATAGTTCGGCACCACTGGCACATCATTCACTGGCGTAACTGTCACAAATACACTCGTCACTATAAATGCGCCCGATGGGTCGCTAATTAACACTGTAAACGTATCAGGACCATTGTAATTTCCATTTGGCGTATATGTGAAGGTGCCATCCGCATTGACCACCGCCACGCCGTTTGTCGGAGGATCTTGTAAGGTGTACGTCAGCACTTCTCCATCTGGATCAAACGCTGTGATTTGACTGGACACTGGTGTATCTTCATTCGTGACCAACGTTACCACCACCGGTCCTACCGGTGGATCATTTACTGGCAGAACCGTAACCGTGATGGTAGAAACGGCCGTTTCTCCCTGGCCGTCGCTTACTACTACACTGAAGCTATCTGTCCCATTGTAATTTTCATTTGGCGTATACGTGTAGGTGCCGTCTGGATTCACAATGACCGTTCCATTCACTGGACCTGTCAGTAACCCGTACGTCAATAGATTGCCATCGACATCCGTTGCCACCACTTGGCTATTTAAAGTCGTGTCTTCATTGATTACAAACTCATAGTTTGGCACCACTGGCACATCATTCACTGGCGTAACCGTCACAAATACACTCGTCACTATAAATGCGCCCGATGGGTCGCTAATTAACACTGTAAACGTATCAGGACCATTGTAATTTCCATTTGGCGTATATGTGAAGGTGCCATCCGCATTGACCACTGCCACGCCGTTTGTCGGAGGATCTTGTAAGGTGTACGTCAGGACTTCTCCATCTGGATCAAACGCTGTGATTTGACTGGACACTGGTGTATCTTCATCTGTGACCAACGTTACCACCACTGGCCCTACTGGTGGATCATTTACTGGCAGAATCGTAATCGTGATGGTAGAAACAGCCGTTCCTCCCTGGCCGTCGCTTACTACGACACTAAAGCTATCTACCCCATTGTAATTTTCATTTGGCGTATACGTGTAGGTACCGTCTGGATTCACGACTACCGTTCCATTCACAGGCCCTGTCAGTAACGCGTATGTCAATGGATTGCCATCGATATCCGTTGCCACCACTTGGCTATTTAAGGTCGTGTCTTCATTAATTACAAACTCATAGTTTGGCACCACTGGCACATCATTCACTGGCGTAACCGTCACAAATACACTCGTCACTATAAATGCGCCCGACGGGTCGCTAATTAACACCGTAAACGTATCAGGGCCATTGTAACTTCCATTTGGCGTATATGTGAAGGTGCCATCCGCATTGACCACTGCCACGCCGTTTGTCGGAGGATCTTGTAAGGTGTACGTCAGGACTTCTCCATCTGGATCAAACGCTGTGATTTGACTGGACACTGGTGTATCTTCATCTGTGACCAACGTTACCACCACTGGCCCTACTGGTGGATCATTTACTGGCAGAATTGTAATCGTGATGGTAGAAACAGCTGTTCCTCCCTGGCCGTCGCTTACTACGACACTAAAGCTATCTACCCCATTGTAATTTTCATTTGGCGTATACGTGTAGGTACCGTCTGGATTCACGACTACCGTTCCATTCACAGGCCCTGTCAGTAACGCGTATGTCAATGGATTGCCATCGATATC
>NZ_JBZVWT010000010.1:0-105028 GCF_058629175.1 Priestia sp. MDV22-iso46 | reverse complement strand
TTCTTCTTTTCATTTAAAAATGAAACTCCATTTTATGACTTGCATAGCAAGATAGCACATTCAAATATACGTTTTTTAAAAAGTGAATTTCCGTTTAAACCACATGTCACTTTATGTACTAGATCTTCTATAACGGAAGCAGAGATGAAGAAATTACTTGCAATCAAACTAGATGAAGAATTTATAATTGATACTCTATCAGTCTGTTCTCTTGAAGTATCCAATAATAAAATAAAGGACCATTTGCTTTATAAGGTTAAATTAAATGGGTACCTATAATGTGTTTTATGTTAACTAATATACTTTCCTGAATTTTCTAACAAAATATACATTATTTACATTTAAATGTAAATGATGTATATTTTTTATTGTTATAGTAAAATATAGGGGGAAGTAATATGCTTAAAAAGATTACTAGTTTAACAGTAAGTGGTGCTTTAGGAGTAAGTTTATTATTTGGTATTGGTTCATCGGCATCTGCTGAGGAACAAAATGATGGTAAGATAAGTGTAGAAAATAGGGAAGAAAACTTAGTTAATTATTTAAAAGATGTTCCAGAGAAAACAGATATTAATAGTGCTATAGATAATTATCTTGAAGAGCATCCTGTTGAATTGAAAGTAACTAATACTGAAGAAGCTGATAATACTTCTTTAGATAATGTTGAAGATGTTCCTGAGTATATTGATGAACAAATTGATGAAGGAAATTTTAGAGCTTACGACGTTAATGATGATACTCAATTAATCTTCACAGATAGCGATACTTTCTTTGTTTCAGAAACTGAGGAAGGTACTGAAGAACCGGCTAGTGATTCAGAACTTACTTCTTCTAATACTTTAATGATGGCTGCAGCAGCTACTTCTTCTAAGAAAAAGCATGTTTATAATTCTTATACAGCTAAAAACTGGACAGGCTTAACTTTATGGAAAGCATATGTTTCTGGCTGGTTTACTTACAACGGTACTAAAGTAACTGCTAAAGAAGATTATAGTTACCTTAAAAGAGGAAACGTAAGTGTTTGGAATATAAGCATGCTTAAAAGTGGAGGCAAGAGTATATCAACTAAAACTGCAGAGCTGTATGTTCAAGGAAATGCATCATGGGGATACTATATCGCTGGACAAGGTATTACAATGCAAGAGAAATTTGTAAAAGTATATTTAAGAGGTGACAGTAAAGGGAATGTTTATAAGTATAGAACTATAAAATAAATTGGAGGTGATTTAATTGAAAAAAACAATTCTATGGTTTTTAATACCAATTGTTATCGTTTTATTATTCTCATCCACTCAGTTTATGACACCAGTTACAATTAAGGAAATTAGTTTAATGATTATTGGATCAATTGCTTTAGGAAGTTTCATAGGAGCAGTTTTATATGGCTTAAACAAATTTTTTCAAAAGTTGACAACAAACTAACTAAAAGCCCTTTGAAGTAATAGTAATAAGAAAAACTTCAAAGGGCTTTTTTAGTTTGTATAAAATAGAAACGCATAAATTTAAATAGAATAAAAGAACAACTTTAAGTTGATTTAAATTACCTTAAGGCAATTACTTTGTTTTTAACGAGTAAAGTTATGTCCTTGATCCTTGAATCTATTTATAGTTGTACTTCTTACCCGTCTCAATTGGTGTCTTTGTTGTGCTTGTTCTTCATTATATTCTTATCAGAGTAATTTCAATTAAAAATAAATAATTATTATATTTTATGAACAAAAGTAAATGTATAAACTGCGTTATAAAAAATAAAGTTTATATATTTACTTTAACTGACGACAAATAGAACCTTTTTCTACAATACGTTATTCTTGAGAATTAGTTCTGATCTGATATAAATCATTTGATGAAAGTAAGGAGAATAGCTTCGTTTTAGTCTAGTCCTGTTACTATGAATTAGATTGACAGTAAAACGCATTGCATAGGAATAAGAGAACGCTCATGATATAATAAGAAGAAAGAAGATGAAATGACGGAGGACGTTATGACAAAACGATTAGATTTACGTGTTGATTTTGCTTTCAAGTCCCTTTTTGGGACCCATGGAAATGAGTCAATTTTAGCTGCCTTTTTAAATGCTGCTCTCCGTTTTCCAGATGAGAAAAAGATTTATAAGGTTCAGTTACTGGATCCTCATTTCAATAAAGAAAATCAAGAAGATAAACGTTCGATCTTAGATGTACATGCGCAACTTGAGGATGGAAGCCGTGTAAATATTGAGATTCAACTTAATAATAAACATGATATGGAAAAACGAACACTCTATTACTGGTCCAAAATGTATAGTAGCCAAATGAAAGAAGGCATGGACTACGGGGAACTTTGTAAAACCATTACCATTAATATTGTGAATTTCCGTTATTTATCACATATGCATGATTATCATTCCACTTTTCAATTATATGAACGAGAACAGAAATTACTTTTAACCGATATGCTGGAAATTCATTTTATGGAGCTACCTAAGTTATTAATTAAGTGGCGTAACAAAGAGGTAGATCCTCGAGAAGATCAACTGGTAAGATGGTTACTGTTACTGGAGGCATCGGAAGACGAAGAAATCACTCAGGTATTGGAGGAGATTGCGATGCAAGAAGATCAAGTATTAAAAAAAGCGATGGATGAATGGGAACGTGTAAGTCAGGATCCTGAAGTGCTATTAGCATATGAAGCTCGAAGAAAAGCGTTATTAGATGAAAAATCTGCATTAAAAAGAGCTGAAAAAAAAGGTATTATAAAGGTAGCTCTAGGGATGATTCAAAAAGGAATAGATGAAGAGACTATTATCGAACTAACAGGACTTACAAAAGAAGAAATACAAGAACTTCGTCGACAATAAGTGGAAAGAAATAAAAAGAGCATTGTTATTAGTACAATGCTCTTTTTATTTCTTTCCTGTTAATAACCTGTTTTCTAGCTTTAATACCCATTTATAATATCCTAACGCAATAAGTAGAAGTACAGGATCAATGATAGCTGAATACCATAAATTCCACCAACCATAGTGGAAGTATCCCCAAGGTTCGGGAATTAATGTAATCATTTCATAAAGCAAAATGGCTACCATCCAAAAGATAAAATAGCAACCCTTGTGAATGATTGACATTTTAAAAGGATACCAATTAAGAAATATCATATTAGCAGGTGGGAGTAATACAGTATGAGTAAGAACTCCCCTCCAATCTGCGTTTTCTGTAAAATACCAATAGGCATGATATTTGAGATCTATAAAGACATCAAACATATGTTGAAAAGCAATTGTAAACATCCAAATATGAAGAATTTGATTTGCTGTTAGTCTTTTATTTGTTTTAAATGCAATAAAATTAAATACAATAATGGCAATAGCAAGGCCTATCATGGTTTTTTCCTTTTTGATTAAATATACCATATTATTCTAAATAATGAAATTAAAAACTATTAATGAATTTTATTGCTTTAGGTCTTCCTATCCTAAAAACAATTTATGTAAATATTAAATTACCTTTAATCAGTAACAAAAATTAGTCGTTTTTGTTACTGATAACTCAAAAGTACAAGGAAGCTCTGAAATCCTTAATCCCTTTACAGTGATTTATCAAGGATATAATACATAATCTATGATTAAGGCTGTCTAATGTAAATAATCTAAAAACGTATACCTTGACGGACTTTTATTGGTTCTTGTAATACTTATTATGTTAACTTCGCTTGTATCTCATATACAGCCGAAAAAACCATTGCTCCTGAACAATGGTTTTTTCGGCTTACACTTGGTTTTATACGGAATGATGATTCACAACCATCTTGAGTAGTTTGCTCTGGTTACAATGTTTTAATTCATATAAATGTAGCAAGGTTTATCTTCATACTATTTAACCTCAGGTATATCATCCTCAACAGTGTTAGTATGAATCATTTTTTGTCTTGTAAATTTTGCTTTAACTACATAGAGAATGACTACAACAATTACACTAAATATACTCAATACTAATTGGGATCGGGTCTCAGAGTTAAAGCCCATAGTTCCAATGATCATAGTGATTGCAATAATTGATGCGATGGTGATATAAGGATAACCCCACATGCGAAATTTAAGAAGATGAGGCGTTTCATTTTCAATCTTTCTACGAAGAATTAACTGGGAAATGGAGATCAGTAAGTATACAAAGAGAGCAATTGCCCCTGAAGAATTTAATAAGAATTGAAACACTGTATCCGGTGATATAAAAGACATAATTACGGATAAAAAACCGAATACTGTACATGTAAGAATAGCTTTTAAGGGAACTCCTCGTTTCGTAACATTAAGCATCCATTTCGGGGCATCTCCTTTAGCACTTAAAGCGAATAACATCCGAGATGCAGTGTACACCCCTGAGTTTAAACAAGAGAGTACTGCTGTGACAACGACTAGATTCATAATTATGTCGGCACCGGGAATACCAATGACTTTAAGAGCGCTAACGTAGGGGTTTTTAAGGGATACAGCATCGTTCCATGGAATAATAGTTACAATTAAAAAGACAGAACCTACATAGAATAGTAATATACGGACGATAACTGAGTTTACGGACTTTACTACGGCCTTTTCCGATTCATCTGATTCTGCTGCAGCAATAGTTACAATTTCAGAACCAACAAAGGAAAAAATAATTGTGGCTATAGCGACGAAGACTGCACCTGTACCAACTGGTACAAACCCACTATGCATCGTTAAATTAGAGAAATTCATTGTGGTACCTGGTAATAGACCTAAAATGTACGCTCCACCGATAAAAAGAAATAAAGTGATTGTAACAACTTTAATCAGGGAAAACCAATATTCAAACTCACCATAAGCTTTAACAGAGAGGAGATTAGTCAATGTTAATGCCGACAAAAGAATTAGATTCAATACCCAGAGTGGAGTATCAGAGAATATCCAATCTTTTAATATTGTAGCACCTGCAATTGCTTCTACAGCAATAACGATAACCCAGAAATACCAATATAGCCAACCAACTGTGAAACCGGCCCAGTTCCCAAGGGCTTCTCGAGCGTAATCTGAAAATGAACCTAAACTAGGCTTTGCTACAACCATTTCCCCTAGCATTCTCATAATAAGAATAACTAATGTTCCAGCCATTAGAGCCGTCAAGACTGCTGCTGGTCCAGTAGCTTGAATGATAGCGCCACTGCCGACGAACAAGCCAGCCCCAATGGAACCTCCAAACGCAATCATCATCATATGACGCATTCGAAGAGTTTTCTTTAATGATTCTTTCTGATTCATATGAAATAACTCCTTAATATAAATTGGTAATGTTTCGTTGTTCCACTTTACTCAGATAGTAAGTTTTCCCACATCCAATTACATCAGCTCCGACGATAACTACGTTCTTTTTTATAACTGCAAATTCAACTCCTTCTTGTCAACTAAGTATTAAATTTGTGCTGGTGGACTTATTATATTTATAATTTTCTGTTTTTTTAAAGGTTTTTGTGAGGTTTTATGACATATTTTTCTTTATGGTTAGAATAAAGCTTTATTTTTTCTTAAGGTATACTTTTAGTTACTATGTGTTATAAAAGTGCTTACTTTTTTTTATCTAAATTCTAATTCATAATAAATTTATATCAAACAAACTCTCTTTACCGTAATAAATTAAAAATTTATAGATTATTCTCTATTATTTCAAATTGTCAAATTAACTGTATATAAGCGAATGATGATTGTGGGAGAGACCGAAGAAAATCAATTCGGCACCGAAGGAGCAACCCCCAAAAAATCCTTGGGGTATAAACTCTCAGGTAAAAAGACTGCAATTGGACGCACCTCTGGAGAGAGCTGCAAAGCCACCAAAGGGGAACTCTTTTACATGAAACATTTTAAGAAATCATTTTCTTAAAATGTTTCATGTAAAAGGTAATCTCTCAGGTAAAAGGGACAGAGGAAGGGTAAGATCAATATCTTGCCTTTCCTCTGTCTTTTTTGTTGGGGAAGGTAAGGAAACGTAAAATTTTGAAAAAATCAAAGGAGGATATAACGATGAGTCTAAGAAACTATGATCGCGATATTTATATTGCTATCGAAAATGAAAAAACACGACAACTAAACACATTAGAGTTAATCGCATCAGAGAACTTTGTGAGTAATGAAGTAATGGAGGCAATGGGATCCGTGTTCACTAATAAGTATGCAGAAGGTTATCCGGGAAAGCGTTACTATGGCGGTTGCGAGTTTGTTGACGTGGCAGAACAATCAGCTATGGAGCGCCTCACCAAGCTGTTTGGTGCCAAGTATGCAAATATTCAACCACATTCGGGTGCCCAAGCCAATCTCGCTGTTTTTTATGCATTGCTACAGCCTGGTGATAAAGTGATGGGGATGAATCTCTCGCATGGCGGTCACTTAACTCATGGCAGCCCTGTCAGCATTTCAGGAAAATGGTTTGAAATCGTATCTTATGGTGTAAGAGAAGATACTCACTTGATTGACTATGACGAACTAGAAATAATTGCAAAAAAAGAAAAACCAAAATTGATTATTGCAGGAGCAAGTGCTTATCCAAGAACCATTGATTTTGCACGCTTTAGGAAAATTGCTGATCGAGTCGGGGCAAAATTCATGGTAGACATGGCTCATATTGCAGGGCTTGTTGCAACAGGCCTCCATCCATCACCAATCCCCTATGCAGATGTAGTGACGAGTACCACACATAAAACATTACGTGGACCGCGCGGTGGCATTATTTTGACTAATGATGAGGAAATGATCAAAAAAATTAATAAAGCTGTATTTCCTGGTATCCAAGGTGGACCCCTCATGCATGTTATTGCAGCAAAAGCAGTTTCTTTCAAAGAAGCCTTGCAATCAGATTTTAAAGAATACGCAAAACAAATTATTAAAAATGCGGAAGTATTGAGTGAAACATTAAAGAAAGAAGGAGCAACTCTGGTCTCCGGCGGAACCGATAATCATATTGTCCTCTTAGATGTACGTCCGTGGGACTTAACTGGAAAAGAAGCAGAGAAACTACTAGAGAAATCAGGAATTACGGTTAATAAAAATACAATTCCTTACGACCCTGAAAGCCCATTTGTGACAAGTGGAATACGCATGGGAACAGCAGCCTTAACAACACGAGGTATGAAGCAAAAAGAGATGGTTAAAATTGGTAAAATAATTGCATCTGTTCTTAAGAGTAAAGGAGATTCAACCATTCTTGAACAAGCAAAAGAAACAACAAAAGCGATTTGTGATGGGTATCCATTATTTCAACAGCCAATCACTATATAAGAAAGGGGCCTCATGATGGAATTTCAAAGTTGTTTTGACATTATTGGTCCAATCATGGTAGGACCATCTAGTTCTCATACGGCTGGTGTTGTATTGATTGGGAAGTTCATTCATGAATTGATAGGTGGACGCCCGAAAGA
The DNA here is from genome assembly GCF_058629175.1 of Priestia sp. MDV22-iso46. Lineage (NCBI taxonomy): Bacteria > Bacillati > Bacillota > Bacilli > Caryophanales > Bacillaceae > Priestia > Priestia sp. MDV22-iso46. Next base: position 97,627 of record NZ_JBZVWT010000010.1, on the reverse strand, counting down.
AGCAACGATTATTCTCTATGATTCTTTTTCCGAAACACACCAAGGTCATGGAACAGATAAAGCCCTTCTTGGGGGATTGCTTGGAATGGATACAGATGATTCACGGATTAAACATTCAATCGAGATGACCTTACAATACGGACTGTCCTATGAATTTCAGCTTGAAGACAGTTGTCCATATTTTGAACATCCGAACACAACAATTGTTACAGTAAAACGAGGAAATTGTGTGGCAAAAGTAGGTGGAGCATCACTTGGCGGCGGTTTATCTAAAATCTTTATGATTAACGAAGCAATGGTAGATATTCGTCTAAGCGCTGATGTTGACTTTACAGCTCTTGTGAGTCGTTATCAGTCAAGAAAGAAATCATTGGTGAGTCTATTATGATGAAAATTCAGTCCATGACAGAGCTTGTTCAGGTTTGTGAGAGTGAAGGAAAAACAATTGGTGAAATAATGTTGATGATGGAAGCAAAAAATTCAGGAAAAGGAGAAGAAACCATTATCGGCATGATGGAAGAGCGATTGATTAAAATGAAGGAAGCCGTTGATAGAGGAATAAAAGATGGATCAACTGCACCAAGTGGTATTTCTGGTGGCGATGCTGTAAGAATGTATGGCTACGTAAATCAGGGTAAATCGCTGTCGGGACATTATATAAGCAATGCGATGACTTTCTCATTAGCCACGTCTGAAAGCAATGCTCGAATGGGGATCATTGTGGCTACCCCAACAGCTGGAGCTGCTGGCATTTTACCTGGAGTATTGTTTTCCCTTCATAAAAATGATGGCACTCCCTATAAGGATTTAGTTATGGGCTTGTTTACGGCCAGCATGCTTGGTTATGTGATTGCCAACGGTTCCTTTATTTCAGGAGCCGCGGGAGGTTGCCAGGCAGAGGTTGGTTCAGCGACAGCCATGGCAGCTGGAACAATCGTGGAATTAAAAGGAGGAACTCCTAAACAGGCAGTGAATGCCACAGCTATTGCTATGAAATCACTATTAGGCCTAGTATGCGATCCAGTCGCAGGACTAGTTGAGGTGCCTTGTATTAAGCGAAATGTTATTGGCACATCGATTGCTTTCTCAGCTGCTGATTTATCCCTTTCCGGTATTGAAAGCCGCATTCCATGCGATGAAGTCATTGAAGCGATGTATAAGGTCGGAAAAGATATGCCTAGGACCCTTCGGGAAACCGCACTTGGGGGTCTTGCAATGACCCCAACAGGTAAAAAGGTAAAAGAACAGTTGTTTCATAAGAAACCTTAATTGGAGGTGTGTCAATGAGTACAAATACATTATTAAAGAGAACGTCGCTTTTTGAAACATATAAAAAATACGGTGCAAAGGTCATTGATTTTGGGGGCTGGGAACTTCCAGTCCAGTTTTCCAGCATTTTAGAAGAGCATGAAGCTGTCCGAAAGAAAGCAGGACTCTTTGATGTTTCTCATATGGGAGAGGTGCTGGTTACGGGGAGAAGTGCAGAAAGCTATATTAACTACCTTGTAACAAACGATGTAACAAAACTTAGTATCAATCAAGCCCTATATACAGCTATGTGTTATCCAGACGGCGGTACGGTCGATGACTTACTTGTTTACAAGTTGGCTAATGAAAAATATTTACTTGTGATTAACGCGGCAAATATTAAAAAAGATATCGAGTGGATGGAGAAACACGTAAGAGGAGAAGTGAAGCTTCAGAATGTTTCAGGTGACATTGCGCAGCTTGCTATACAGGGTCCAACGGCAGAAGTCATCTTACAAAAGTTAACGGAAATAGACCTAAAGAAAATTAGTTTTTTCCATTTTGCTCAACATGTCAATTTGGATGGGATTACAGACGTTCTTGTATCACGTACAGGTTACACAGGAGAGGACGGATTTGAACTTTATTTAACAACAGATAAGGCAGAAGCTCTTTGGGAGAAGCTTCTGAAAGTGGGAAAGGAACATGGGTTAAAACCATGTGGACTTGGTGCACGTGACACTCTTCGTTTTGAAGCGAGGCTTGCATTATATGGTCAAGAGCTCACAAGTGATATCAGCCCACTTGAAGCAGGAATCGGTTTTGCTGTTAAAACGAACAAAGAAAGTCATTTTATCGGCAAAGACATTCTTACAGCTCAAAGAGAAAGAGGCTTAACACGAAAATTGGTAGGGATTGAAGTAAAAGGAAGGGGTATTCCTCGTCATGGTTACAAAGTGTTTTCATCGAAAGGAGAAGAAATTGGTTGTATTACATCTGGAACCCATTCCCCGTCTTTAAAGAAAGGCTTAGGTCTTGCGCTCGTATCAGTAGAGTATGCTGAGTTGGGTACGCAACTAAAAGTTGAAGTTCGCAAAAAAATGATTGATGCCATTGTGGTGAAAACACCATTCTATAAAAAAGATTTATGACATTTTTAATAGAGTTATAACGATAATCGTTTGCTGATAGGAAAATATCAGTCATCTCTTTAAAGTACAACAGATTAATAAGTACGTTATAAGTGAAGTTTTTCTATTAATTTTCAAACTATAAAAATATTAAAAACAAAGATGAAGGGAAGAAAAACAATGACAAATGCAACAGCCAATTTATTATACAGCGAGGAACATGAGTGGGTACTACAATTAGACGAAAATCGTGTGCGAATTGGAATCTCTGATTATGCTCAAAAGCAGTTGGGGGATATTGTATTTGTTGAAAACCCGGTAGTGAACGATGAAATAACAGCTAATGAATCAATGGGAACAATCGAATCAGTTAAAGCCGTTTCTGAACTTTATGCTCCAGTATCAGGATCAGTTACTCGTGTAAACGAGGAATTAAACGATACTCCTGAGGCCATTAATAAAAATCCGTATAAGGAAGGTTGGTTAATAGAAGTGGAAATATCTAATCCAGAAGAGTTAGAGTTGCTTTTAAATCAAGATGAGTATGAAGCGTTTATCGACGAAGGAGAGGAATAACATGACAAACACTTATAGATATCTTCCTGATACGAAACAAGATCAAGAGGAGATGCTTGCTTTTTTAAATATGTCTTCCATAGATGAGTTATTTGAAGACATTCCATCTGATATTCGTTTAGCTGGTGAGTTAAATATTCCGAAAGCCATTCCTGAACCACTTCTTTTGAAAAAAATGCAGAGGCTTGCTTCACAAAATAAAAATGCTAACTACTACCCGACTTTTCTTGGTGCGGGTACATACGATCACTACATTCCCAGTTTGGTGAATCATATGATTTCACGTTCTGAATTTTACACGGCTTATACACCTTATCAGCCGGAAATCAGTCAAGGTGAGTTACAAGCTATTTTTGAATTTCAAACAATGGTTTGTGAGCTGACGGGAATGGATGTGGCCAATTCTTCTATGTATGATGGCTTTACATCTCTTGCAGAAGCTGCATCACTTGCGGTTGCATCAACAAGACGCTCAAAAGTACTTGTATCAAGGGCCGTTCATCCTGAATCACGTGCTATCTTAAATACGGTAGCTGACGGACAAGGGTATACGGTGAAAGAAGTAAATCTTGCTGCTGATGTGACAGACCTAGAAAATCTGCAAGAACAAATTGAACAGGATACTGCCGCCATTATTGTTCAATACCCAAACTTCTTTGGTTCTATTGAAGATTTAGCAGAGATAAAGAAAATTGCGGAGACAACAGGAGCGCTTTTCATCGTCAGTGCCAACCCACTGTCACTAGCACTTCTGCAAGCACCAGGGAAACTCGGAGCAGATATTGTGGTTGGTGATATGCAGCCATTAGGAATACCGATGGCCTTTGGAGGTCCGCACTGCGGTTATTTTTCAGTTCATAAAAAATTTATGCGTAAAGTACCGGGACGCATTGTGGGACAAACGACAGATGACCAAGGAAAACGTGGGTTTGTATTAACCCTGCAAGCACGTGAGCAGCATATTCGCCGTGATAAAGCGTCATCAAATATTTGTTCTAATCAGGCATTAAACGCTCTTGCATCTGCTGTCTGCATGACCGCACTTGGAAAGCAAGGAATTTGTCATATGGCACAACTAAATGTTGAAAAAGCCGATTACATGGCAAATTCTCTTCAAAAGAAAGGCTTTATTGTTAAGAATGAAGCACCATTCTTTAATGAATTTGTGGTGGAACTTCCTTGTCCGATTAAGGAGGTCAACGCTAAATTGCTTGAGGAAGGAATCATTGGAGGATTTGACTTAGAAAGTGATTACGGTTTTAACAATCAAATGCTCATTGCGGTGACCGAACAGCGTACAAAAGAAGAAATTGATCAATTTGTAGAAGTATTGGAGGCGGTTGTAAATGGTTGAATACAATGAGTTAATCTTTGAAATCAGTCGTCCAGGGCGTGTCGGTTCAAACTTGCCGGAAAGTGACGTAGAAGGTATTTATTTACATGATAAATTTCCGAAACATTTGATTCGTGATTTGCCAGCAGATCTTCCTGAAGTATCAGAGCTTCAGCTTGTGCGCCATTACACAGCACTTTCAAATAAAAACCACGGGATTGATAATGGGTTCTATCCACTTGGATCTTGTACAATGAAATACAATCCGAAAATTAACGAAGATGTGGCACGTTTCGAGGGTTTTAGCCGCATTCATCCGTATCAGCCAGCTGATACAGTACAGGGCGCACTAGAGCTTTTATATGAATTGCAGGGAGAATTAGCTGAGATTACAGGCATGGATGCTGTAACGTTACAGCCTTCTGCGGGGGCTCAAGGAGAATGGACCGGTTTAATGATGGTGAAGGCTTATTTTGAACACAAAGGAGAAAAAAGAACGAAGGTACTGGTTCCGGACTCAGCGCATGGTACAAATCCTGCCAGCGCTACTGTCGCTGGTTTTAAAACGGTCACCATTCCATCCAATGAAAATGGTTTGGTGGACTTAAAAGAATTAAAGAAGCATGTTGATGATGATACAGCTGCATTGATGCTAACAAATCCTAATACACTTGGGTTGTTTGAAAAAGAAATTTTGGAAATTGCCAAAGTTGTTCATGAAGCAGGCGGAATATTGTACTACGATGGCGCGAATGCTAATGCCATTTTAGGTAAAACAACACCAGGTAAAATGGGATTTGACATCGTGCATTTAAATCTTCATAAGACGTTTACAACACCTCATGGTGGAGGGGGACCTGGAGCTGGCCCAGTTGGTGTAAAAAAGAAGCTCATGCCATATTTACCAGTGCCACGCATTGAAAAAGACGGTGAGAAATATGTGTTGAACTCTAATCAACCATTGTCTATCGGCCGTGTAAAAGGGTATTATGGAAACTTTGGTATTTTAGTTCGTGCATACACGTATATTCGCACAATGGGACCTGAAGGATTGCGTCAAGTATCCGAGGGGGCAGTGCTTCATGCGAATTACCTTCGTAAAAAGCTTGAGCCGTACTTTGATGCCCCATATTCCCAAATTTGTAAGCATGAATTCGTGTTATCCGGATCTAGACAGAAAAAGCTGGGTGTAAGAACACTTGATATGGCCAAACGTCTTCTTGATTTCGGCTATCACCCACCGACTATCTATTTCCCTTTAAATGTAGAGGAATGTTTAATGATTGAACCGACAGAAACCGAATCGAAAGAAACACTCGATGCTTTTGCAGATGCGATGATTCAAATTGCAAAAGAAGTAGAAGACACCCCAGACGCCATTTTAAATGCACCTCATACAACAATAATTGGTCGACTCGATGAAGTACAGGCAGCTAGGCAACCAATATTACGATATATTAAAGAGACAGAGTTAGAAAAAGAAATAATAAAATTATAAGCTACTTGATTATTAAACATTTAATATCAGAAATTGAGGTGAAAAAAGCCTTATTTTATTTCTAGTAGTTTCAATAAATTAGAATTCAAAGTAGATAAAACTATCGTAAATATGATAGCTTTAATCAAATTTTATATTTCATTTGTAAAGGTGAGAGTGCTTAACCAATCAACTATTCATCTATGTAAGTTAGAATAGATTAAATTTAAATATAAGAGAAAGGAGAAAGAGCAATGCTTCTCAAATTAACAGAAGCAGCTTTCAGACAATTAGAAACAATGGAGTTACAGAAAGGGCAAACTCCTCGTATTGAAGCTGATATAACTGGAGGATGCGGGATATCTATCAAATTTACGCTTGTAATCGATGAACCAAGGCGAAACGATATACTTTTAACATATGAAAGTTTTCAAATTCATATAGATCAGTTTACAAAAAGGTATTTAGACGAAGAGATTAAGATTGATTATAGGGATAAAGAAGGTTTTCTTGTTGGAGAAAGTTTCGCATCAAATGCATGTGCTTTTGAATTCAATTAATTGAGTATATAAAATTTAAGTTCGCGAATTATCACTCTAAAGAACAGGAGAAGATTATGAACGGGTCAAACCTTGTATCCCATATCAATAACAATGTATTGGCTATCCTTTGGATATGGCTTTTCCTTAAAAGTAAGGGGGAGAATAGTTTAAGAATTGGACATATCATGTTGCTTATTTTTGCATTTATTATACTAGCTAATTCAATGTATAAGGTTTTCGTAGTATTTATTAGGATCTTTTAATTAAATCTAATTTTGTAGTAATAAATGAGTCGCTAGCACTAGATGCTTTCTTTAAAGGTGTAAAAATAAAGACAATGTATATTTAGAGGTGATAAACATGACAAATGAGAAGGATATTTATGATATTACAATCATTGGGGGAGGCCCAACAGGTTTATTTACAGCTTTTTATGGAGGAATGAGGCAGGCAAGAGTTAAAATTATTGAAAGTCTGCCTCAACTAGGTGGCCAGCTCACAGCTCTATATCCGGAAAAATATATTTATGATATCGCTGGATTTCCAAAAATTAGAGCACAAGAATTGGTTTCTAACTTAAAAAAACAGATGGAACCATTTGATCCTACAATTTGTTTACAAGAATCCGTAGAACAACTAGAAAAACACATCGACGGAACTTTTAAATTAACAACTAATTCTAATGTTCATTACTCTAAAACGGTTATTATTACAGCTGGAAATGGAGCCTTTCAGCCTCGAGAGTTAGACGTTAAAAAAGCTCACCCATTTAAAGAGTCAAATCTTCATTATTTTGTGGAAGATATAAAAAAGTTTGCTGGAAAAAAAGTTGTTATTTTTGGTGGAGGGGATTCGGCTGTTGACTGGGCGCTTATGCTAGAACCTATTGCTCAACAAGTGACATTAGTACATCGTCGTGATAAATTTCGTGCCCATGAACATAGTGTAGGGAATCTACTAAAATCCTCAGTTGAGATTAAAACCCCTTATGTCCCTTCTCAACTTATAGGGGAACAAGTCATTACTCAAGTAGTACTTGAGCATGCAAAAAATGGACAGAAAGAAGTATTGGATATAGACGATGTTATTGTAAATTATGGATTTATCTCCTCGCTAGGTCCTGTTAAAGAATGGGGTCTTGAAATTGAGAAAAACTCTATTGTAGTCAACTCTAAACAAGAGACCAATATTCCAGGTATTTATGCAGCTGGAGACATTTGCACTTACGAAGGAAAAGTGAAATTGATTGTGGCAGGGTTTGGAGAAGGTCCAACAGCCGTTAATAATGCTAAGACATATATAAATCCAAAAGAGAGAGTCCAACCTCTCCATAGTACCTCCTTATTTAGTTAATAAATGAATAAAATAAAAGAATAATAGATTTAAGGGGAAGATACTTCTTAGAATCCTAAATCTATTATTCTTTTAAGTCACTAACTTATGAAGCTCACGCAAGTACATGGTGGATAAGCTTCTTATCTATCGTTATGATGATTCCGGAGTTGGAAACGTAAAAAGAGCCAAGTCTTTTGAAAAAAGTACTTGGCTAGTTAGTTTACTTATACAAAGATTAGAGGTATGTTTGTAGTTTGTTGACTTAAAATGATATCGTACTCTTTCTTCTAGCTGAGTCTCTTATATCTTACTAAATTCATAATACTTAAATATTTCATTCCCCTCCAGTATTTTACATATATAAAACGAGCTTAAGTTATATTCAGGTATCAGATGGTGGTATGATAATATTCCCTAAACCTTCATTTCCATAATTATCATAAAAATTGATAGAACAGAAGTATGACTGTATCCAATTATTAAGAAGTATTCCAGGTATTTTGAGCATGTTATTAGGGAATCAAATTGGCTACAAGGATACTCTTTTTTCTTTTCTATTATCAAGTTTCAAATTATCCTTATACTCTGTATTACTCCTCATTTCAGCGTATTCATTCTTCAATTCCTTCAATAATGACCAGCATACAAATATTAAAATAAGGGCTAATGGAAATGCAGCTATAAGAGAAGCAGTTTGAAGTATATTCAAGCCACCAATTAGAAGTAAAACAGCTGCAGCTATTGATTGAATAAGACCCCAAGTAATTTTAATTTTAGTAGATGGATTTAGCTTTCCTCCTTCACTAATCATACCTAATACAAAAGTTGACGTATCAGCAACTGTGATATAATAAATGATAACAACTACAAACCCGATGAAGCTTAACATAGAACTTGCAGGCAGATAATCAAAGAAATTAAAAATAGATAAATCTATATTGGAAGTGATTTGTTTTGCTAATTCGCGATGACCTAGATTTTCAATAATATGGAGGGCTGATCCTCCAAAAATAGAAAACCAAGCACATGTACCAATTGTAGGAACGATTAGAACCCCAATTATAAATTCACGAATGGTTCTTCCTTTAGAAATTCTTGCAATAAACATACCTACGAAAGGGCACCACGCAATCCACCAGGCCCAATAAAATAAAGTCCAATTTCCAATCCATTTACTGTCACTGAAGGGTGCAAGCTGTAAGCTCATATTAATATAATCATTTAAATAACTTCCTACTGAATTAGAAAAGATTTTAAAAATTTCGAAAGTGGGACCGAGTAATAAAACTAGTAGCATAATCATAAAGGATAAGAGAATGGCTGCATTAGATAAATACTGAATTCCTTTTTCTAATCCAGTATTTATAGAGATGATAAATAAAACTGTTCCTACTCCAATGACGGAAAGTTGTAGGGAGACTGTATTGGGGATATTTAACAATACGTGAAAACCTGCTGAGATTTGCAGAGCCCCTAGGCCCAAAGATGTTGCAATTCCGAATACAGTAGCAACTACTGAAAAGATATCAATGGTCTTTCCTATTGGGCCATTGATTCGATCCTTAAGAATAGGATAGAAGAGGGAACTAATTGTGGCAGGTAGACCTTTTTTCACCTGAAAATAAGCAAGTGCTAAGCTAATAACAGCATAAATGGCCCAGGGTTGTAACCCCCAATGAAAAAAGGAATATTTCATCGCCATGTTAGCTGATTCAGCTGTATAACCCTCGCCATGTGGAGGATTCACATAATGAGTAACGGGCTCAGCCACTCCCCAATAAATAATGCCTACACCCATTCCAGCACCAAATAGCATAGCAAGCCAAGAACCTGTTTTAAATTCTGGTTTCTCATTTTCTTTTCCTATTCTAATATTTCCATATTTCGAAAATAATAAGTAGACTGAAAAGGCTACTAAAAAAAAGGTAATGTCCATGTAGACCCAGCCTAAATTATTAATAATTAAATTATAAATGGAAGTTGTAACTTTCGTGAAATTCTTTGTGAAAACTCCTCCCCAAACGATAAAAGTAACGGTTAAAAAGATTGATATATAAAATACACTATGTCTACCCAATATTTTATTCAGCATGGCTACTAAGTTCTCCTTTCCTATTTTTGGATCAATATTGCCTCTACTATCATAACTGCTCTTATTTGATCAAAAAGGTATGAATAAACGATACCTAAAGTAGTTACTACGATATAGAAAAGAGTTGAGTTCGGAAACTAGAAGAAGAGATAGTATGACCATCGCAACTTTTTATAATTCCAAACTAACAATAAGAAATAAACCTCGAACATATAGAATTACATATTTTTAATAAGTTAGCTTGTTGGATCTTATAAATTCATTTAAAAATTGATTTTCCCTTTCCAAACATCCCGATTAAAACAAAGTAATTGGTATTAAAAATAGAACATGCTATGTTTTACCCTGTATTTATCCTAAAGCCTTTCAACTAAATATTTTTAAATATAGTTAATACGAATAATAACTTTTCTAAACCAGATACCATATCAAAAATTTCCTCTTCCTTACTTTTCTCAGTATAAAGGAAGAGAAAATTTCGATATGTAGAGCATGGCAAGTAAATTTTATTTATTACTCAACTTTCATTTTCATACCTATGGCTTCTAGTACATAATTATAAAAATGAGAAACGTGCTGTTCAATTGGTACTAGGATACCACCTTCCTTATAAGCTTTTGAGCCCATATTTTCTTGGCACCACTCACAAGCCTCAAAATCTTGGAGATTTACGCGGTGAAACAATTCTACGGCATCTCTTGGATCAAACTCCGGTTTAGCCATTTCTTCTGGATCAAATAACCATTCACAAATTACTTTTGATTTCTCTGCACTAATAGGAATAATTCGATGAATAATAACATGATCTGGTGTTAGATTGATAAATACAAGTGGAAGAATGGTCATTCCAAAATATGTTCGATCATCCTCCGGAAGCAGACCTTTTAACATCGGACGACTACCTTTACCGTTGATTGAAAAAGCTTCTAGTGTATCATCAAATTTAGCTCCAATACCAACAGAATTTTGCGTCCCAACTCCTGAACGGAATTCTGGAAGAGCAGCTGTAAGTTCAGGGTGAATAGAAGAACAATGGTAACATTCTTGGAAATTCTCTACAATAAGTTTCCAGTTTGCCTCTACCTCATAATCTTTACGATGTGCTACCTCTAAATTTTGAATTTCGTATCTTGAAAAGGTATTAAGCTCTCCAAATCGTTCAAGAATTTGTGTGTCTAAGCTTTCTTCAATTGATAAAGGATTTTCAGATAAGTTTATCCAAATCATTCCATGCCAAACTTCAAGATGAACAGAATCCAGTCCATAGTTTTCGTTATGAACCAATTCTTCTCGACAATGACTTGTATTAGGTACTCCAATTAAAGAACCATCCAAACTATAACTCCATGAATGATAAGGGCAGCGAATAGCGCCTGTTTTTCCAGATGAAGCACTACAAAGTTTGGCCCCTCGATGACGACACACATTTAAGAAAGCTCGTAGGACGGAATCCTTCCCTCTAACAATTAAGATATTTTCATCTTCCACTCTTGTTGTGATATATTGACCTGGCTTGGCTACCTCATATGCAAAGCCAACCAAAATCCATGACTTAGAAATAATGTGTTCTTTTTCTAGGTTGAAAATTGTTGGAGATGTATACAATTCACCCTTTAATGTAGACTTAATTTTTCCTTTATCGTTTATAATACTGTGATCCATTACCATATATATATTCCTCCTTTATCCTGTGGAAAAATTTCAAATAGAACATCCTAAAGATTTTGTAAATAAATCGATATCTTAATGAAAATTTACTGATAGACAAAACGTTTCGGACTAAACAAATCAATTGGATGATTTGTTTCTCCTTTCATCACTAAATCTGCTAAAATCTCTCCTACTACACTTGCAAATTTAAATCCATGCCCTGAGAATCCAGCTGCAACAGCTACTTGTGGATGATTCGGATGGAGTGAAACAACAAAATGTTCATCCGGTGTATTTGTATACATACAAGTTTTCCCTTGTAAGAATCGACCATTTAGCTGAGGAATACCGTTGGCTAGATATTCTCGCATCATTTCTACTTCATCTTCATATATATTTCGGTCAATGTTTTCTGGGGTACATAATTTCCCCTTCCGGAAAAAGGCAACTTTTGCTCCCTCAGCACGTAACCCATGAGAAGGGAAACCATATAATTGCACATTATCATCTGCTTCCCATATATAAATGGGATGTTTTCCTACACGGAAAGGTTCTATGCCTTGAGTTGGCTCAAAAAACATCTGTATATGACGTTCTACTTGTAAGTTTACTCCTAATTCTTTTAATAGCTGTGGTGCCCAAGCTCCCGCAGAAATAATAATTTTTCCAGCTTCATATGTTCCGTTAGATGTCACAACGCGTACACCCTCACCAGAAGGATGTGCTTCCCACGATTGAACTCCTTCAAAGAAACGAAGATCAGCCCCGTGCTTTTCTGCTTGAAGAAGATGGCTATATACACTTAATTCAGGTCTGACAAATCCAGCTTTTTCTTCATATAAGGCTATTGTGTGAGGTAAAGGATTAAACGTAGGGAAACGTTTAAAAATATCATTTGCATCCAAAACATCATAAGAAAGGTTCCATTTTTGAGAGCTTTCGATACTGCCAGATACCGTTAAGCTTTCTGGTGATCCTAGCATTAAGCCCCCTGTAATCGTAAGAATCTCTTCTCCACTTTCTCGCTCAATCTCATTCCATAACTCATATGCACGAAGCAGTAGTGGCACATATGCAGGATCTTCAAAGTAAGACTGTCGAATAATGCGTGAGCCACCGTGACTGGATCCTTGGTCGTGAGCTGGACCAAATTGTTCAAGGCCAAGCACTCGCTGGCCTCTCTTTGCCAATTGATAAGCAGCTGTGCTACCCATTGCTCCTAAACCAATGATAATGACATCATAGTGTGTTGACATAATTATTCCTCCTAGATTTTTCAATTAATAGTTAAACAACAACAGTTGAGTTTTTCATAACTTGCGCTTTATATTTTTCTCCAAAATATTCAATATCGAAAGTGGTATTTTCGTTGACAGCTTCAGGCAATAATAACGCGTATACAATCCCTTTTCCTAGGCTGTATGAATATCCAGCACTTGTCACAAAGCCGACTACTTTTTCTTTATCAAATACCGGTTCGTATCCCATTACAACCATGGTCGGATCATCAATTATTAATGTCATCAAGTGTAATTTAGGTCCATTTTCTTTACGGGCCATTAGTGCCTCTCTTCCGATAAAAGTAGATTTATTAAAGTCAACCATATGGTTAAGTCCGATTTCATATGGGTCATGTTCACTCCAGAAATCTTTAGTACTTCTTAACGCGAATGACTCAATTCGAAGAGCTTCAAGGGCACGATCACCTGCAGCGATGAGTTTATAAGGACGCCCTGCTTCAAATAGTAAATCCCATAATTGCAACCCTTGATCATTATTTGTTGATAACTCCCAGCTATCCATTCCAGCATAAGAACTGTAGACAGCTAGAACTGAAATATTACCAATTAATAGTTCCTTAGCCCTTTGGTTCACCCATTTATTTTCTACAAAAAAGTCAGAAGCAAGAGATTCTAGCATTTCCTTCGCTTTAGAACCTATAACACGTAAGCTGCACGTTTTTTCTGTAACATCTTGAATGACAACCTGACTAGATGCCGACAATTGTTTTTGAATCCAGCTAGCTTCTACTGATCCTGTACAAAGAACATGAAAATTAGAAGCCGACTTACGAATAACCCTTATCTCATCTTTTATTCCAGCTAATTCATGTAACATTAACGTATTCATTACATGCCCAATTGGGATATCGATATTGCTTGTCGTTAATTGTTGCAAAAGCTCAACTGCTCCATCCCCTTTAATTTCCAGACGTTTTTTTGTCGCTGTTACATCATAAAGGGCAATGTGTTGGCGTGTGTGCAATTGTTCAGCTTCGACAATTGGTGACCAATATTTGGATGACCAACCCTCTCTTTTTAAAATTATTTTTTCATATACTTTTACTAAAGGATCATTAGCTTCATACCATTGTGGTTGCTCCCATCCAGCTTTTTCGTTGAAATAAGCTCCCAATGTTTTTTGACGCGTATAGAATGGACTTATACGCATATTGCGTGATGTTTCTGGTGGCATGAATGGATGATGAATATCGTATACTTTTTCGTAATTCTCAATAGATCTTGGTTTGTAGTAAGCTGGACTTTGTGCATACGTATCAAAACGGTTAATATCGCATAACTCTAAATCAATGGTCGGTGCTCCATTAACTATCCATTCAGCCATTTGCTTAGCTACACCTGCAGAATGAGTAACCCATATTGCTTCTGCCACCCAGAATCCACGAACTTTTTGTGACTCTCCAAGCAATGGCATTCCATCAGGTGTGAATGAAAAAATTCCATTTATCCCTTTTTTTATTCCTGCTTGTTTTAATGATGGAATAAATTCAATAGCATCTTGCCAAGGTTTTTCAAAATCTTCTGGTGTGAACGGCTTTACGGATGGCATATCTTTCGCTTCACCATACTTCGTAATTTCATTAAGTTCAACGGGAAACGGACGATGTTGATATGAGCCAATACCTAAACCATTGAATACTTGGCGAAAATATATAGAACTATCTTGTTGACGAATAAGTGGCATGGATACTTCTTGTTCTTCTTCAGCTAATTCCTCCAAATTATTTGTAAATACGTATTGATGTGCCATTGGCTGAAGAGGTATGGTTACACCTACCATCTCTCCAATACGTGGACCCCAGAAACCAGCACAGCATATAATTAAATCAGCTTCAAATCTTCCAGCACTCGTTTCTACTGCTCTTGCTTGGCCATCCACTACTTCTATATTCGTGACTTCTGTATGTCCATAAAATTTAGTACCACAAGACTTAGAAAAACTAGTCATCTCTTCAACAGCACGAAGTGGCTTAGCGATTCCATCTGAAGGAACATAAAGTCCTCCATAAATACCATCTTTATTGATTAACGAACTTTTTTGCAAACACTCCTCCGGTGAGAGAACATATGCATCTATTCCCCATGAACCGGCTACTCCAGCTTTTCTTTTTAAGTCTTCTAAACGATCTGGTGTATGTGCAACTTCAAGGCTACCGACCGAATAGAAAGAGGGATGTGCATCTGTACTTAATGCTTTAAAGGCCTCAACCGTTTGCGATGCTAAGGTTGTAAGTACTTTTGAAAAACTAACTTGAAATACAAGACCTGGGGCATGAGATGTTGATCCACCTGTTTCAAATAGTGGTCCCTGTTCAATTACCGTGACGTCGCGTTGTCCCATTTTGTTTAAATAATAAGCTGTACTACATCCAACTACACCAGCTCCGATGATAACCACTTTCTTTTGTTTCATAACTCCAAGTCCAACTCCTTCTCGTTAACTAAATGTTAAATCTTGTCGATGGAGTTATTATATTTCCAATCTTCAGAAAAAAGAAAATAATTTGTCAGGAGATATAACATAGAATTTTTTTGGCATATTTATCTTATAATGTTCGAGAAAATGAAATTATTATTTTCTTATTCGTCTAAGATCAAAGGTAATCAAACTAAACTACGAACTTTTAGGATAAAGGCTGTATAGAAAAGATTAATATTATATTTAGTGTTTACTTAAAGTCAGTCTTATATCTACTAGAAAAATTAAAGAAAACATGTCGTGGAAAATCATTCAAAGAGTTAAATTAAAATAAATTACTGCTATTATACGAAATTTTTTACAGTATACTTATATACACTATATGTTTTGAAAGTGCGTACTTTTTTTTCTTTAAATTTTAACTCATAATGACTTTATATTAATCAAACTAACTTTATTTAAAGAATGAAAATCCATTTGATTTTGTAAAGATTCTAAAAGTAACAGAGGTTCAAAAACATACAAATTGAGATATAAATATTACTTCAATAGAAAAGAAGGAGAAAACTATGAAACTAAGAGTCTCGGCAGTTCAATATCATCTTCATACAATACAATCCTTTGAGGAATTTGCTTATCAAGTAGAGCATTATGTAAAAACCGCGGAGGAATTTGGAGCAGAATTTATTATGTTTCCTGAATTTTTCACTACACAGCTTATGTCTATTGGAGACTATCAAGGAAATGCTTTGACAATTCATGATTTACCTGATTTTACTGACCAGTATCGTTCATTGTTTATAAATTTAGCTATCAAATCAAATACACACATTATTGCAGGTACTCATGTTGTGCGAAAAGATAGCAAGCTATATAATGTAGCTCACTTATTTTATCCGGATGGAAGGGTTGCAGAGCAGGCAAAACTGCATCTGACACCAACAGAGATAGAGGAGTGGAATATGGCACCTGGTGAAGATTTACAGGTATTTGAGACTAGCAAGGGTACTATTGCAATGTTGACTTGTTATGATATAGAGTTTCCCGAGATTGTTCGGATGGCAAGAGCTAAAGGTGCTGATATAATTTTCTGTCCTTCTTGTACTGATGATCGACATGGATTTCATCGTGTTCGTTATACAAGCCATGCAAGAGCAATTGAAAATCAAATTTATGTAGTGAATTCCGGTACAGTCGGTTCTCTACCTACTGTAGATTTCATGCGAGCTAATTTTGGTCAAGCTGCAGTTATCACACCCAACGATATACCATTTCCTCCTCAAGGTCTTTTGGTGGAAGGAGAAATTAATCAAGATATGATTGTCACAACTGATTTGAATTTAGAACTGTTATACCAGGTTCGGGAAAGTGGATCTGTTACGACATGGAGAGATCGAAGAACAGATCTTTATCCAGATTGGGAAGCTATAAAAGAGATTCCTACACGTTTATGAGGAGGCATGACTGTGTATCATAAGGAGTTTTTTGTCTTTGATCAGGGCCGGCCAATTCCGGTGTTAATCAGAAATTATGAACAAAAGGACTTTCTGGATTTAATTCGCATTCAGCAAGAATGTTTTCCTCCACCATTTCCTTCTG
Organism: Priestia sp. MDV22-iso46; assembly: GCF_058629175.1. Taxonomy (NCBI): domain Bacteria; kingdom Bacillati; phylum Bacillota; class Bacilli; order Caryophanales; family Bacillaceae; genus Priestia; species Priestia sp. MDV22-iso46. The sequence goes on along the minus strand of NZ_JBZVWT010000010.1, from coordinate 80,925 downwards.
AATTATGGTGGAATCCACAACAACTATCTAACCATGTTTCTCTCTTTCCGGAGGGAGCTCTATGTGTAGAAGTAAATGGAGAAATTGCAGGCTCAATGACTGGATTGCTTGTTGATTTTGACTTGGATAATCCTGATCATACATGGGAGGAAATTACAAGTGATGGCTACATTCAAAATCACAGACCAGACGGAAATACATTATATGTTGTTGACATTAGTATAAGCCCTACTTTTCGAAAACTAGGTTTGGGAAAATGGTTAATGTTTTCTATGTATGATTTAGTCATCCACAAAGGCCTTGAACGCTTATTAGGCGGTGGAAGAATGCCTGGATACCATAGATATAGTAATAAAATGACACCTGAACAATACATAGAATCTATTCTACGTGGTGAATTAAAAGATCCGGTTATTACATTTCTACTTCACTGCGGTCGAAATCCAATTAAAGTAGTAGCAAACTATTTAGAAGATAAAGATTCTTGTAATTACAGTACGCTGATGGAATGGAAAAATCCATTTTATCAAAACCTTCAAGATAAGGAGTTGGTTAAAGATGGAATATCATCGAATAACAAACATAGAAGATCCTTACTTTAAACAAATGCACCAATTAATGCAACAAGTATTTCCTTCAGAAGAAGTATTGGAATTCAATTTTTGGAAAGAGCCTTTAGAAGATACAGGAATACGTGTATTTGTTGCTGTTAAAAATAGTAAAGTAGTAGGGGCCACAGAATATCGATATTATGAAGATTTTAATGTAGCAATGACAGACTTCACGATTATTGGCAAAGATGGGCTTGGTGTGGGAACATTTTTAGCCCAAAAAAGATTATCTGATTTAAATACGTTAGCTTCTGCTAACGGAAAGAGGCTGCATGGTATTTTTGCTGAAATCTATGATCCTTATAAAGTAGAACAATATGAATTTGGTGGTATTAAGTCGATGAACCCTTATGTTCGTCGGGAAGTCTTATCTCATCTTGGTTATAAACGTCTTGATTTCCCTTATGTTCATCCATCGTGGAAAAATGATGGCGAAGCTGTATCTGGCCTTGATTTGTGTTTTCTTCTTATTGATCAAAGGGAGGAGAAATTAAATAGTAATCTTATTATACAATTTTTGAGACGTTATTATTCTGTCTTATCAAATAAACCAAAGCATTGGAAAGAAATGATTAAGAATTTAGAAAAGGAAAAATCTATAGCATTATTACCTATTTAATATATTGGGTATTTTTGTAAATACAGTTCAAGAATTATTAGAGAATGATCGTTTATATTTCGGAAACTCGTCAAAAAAAGAGGCTGCTTCTACTATGAAATTATCCTTTTTTGACGAGTTTCTTCCATAATATAGCGTGACTTTATCAAGAAACAAAGATAGATTTCTCTAATAAACATTAAAAAGCTTTTTTGCCCTCTCTCCCTAGAATTAATACAACTTCTCATGGAGTTGTATTTTTGTGTATTTAGGCAAGACTTGATTTAAAAATAATTAAACTCCTAAGTTACCTGATGCATTGTTCCTCATAAAACAGCAACTCCTTTATTTTTTCTCTTTTAAGTAACATTCTCATTCTGTTTAATATCTTAATAAAAAAACGGTGCATATATAATTTCTATGCATCGGTTTTATTTTTTTAGAGTTTAACAATCTTACATATTCTCTGAATGAGTAAGCCCAATCCTTTAACTATAGGGATTAAAGTGGAATCAAATGTGGTATGTAGACAATTAAAAGTCTCTAAAATGATATAGTATGAGGTTTTATAGGCCTTCATGCCACGCACAAACCATATATGTCATCGAGTATTATAACGCTATATACATTGGATACAGAGGGATGAGGGGGTACAATCATTTTGAAGACTATTCAAAACATTAATACACAGAGAACTCCTAAACAGTCAAGATCCCCACTGGTTCAACCATGGGGAGTCTCAAACTTGTAAAATATTATAAGAAAAATTAGTAATTAGCTTTTTTAAAATGTTAGTTGTGATGTTTTGAATCTATAGCATATTAACTTACACGTAAGATAAATCATTTCCCTTTTCCTGTAAATTCTCTACGTAATATTGAGCTTCAAGTGCTGCAATACAACCATCTCCGGTAGCAGCTACAACCTGTCTGACTGCATTTTTTCTAATATCTCCTACTGCAAAAATTCCTTTGATAGCAGTCTTCATTCTATTATCAGTGATAATCCATCCCTCCTCATCTGTAATTTTTAAAGTTTTTACAAATTCTGAAACAGGATCCATACCAATATATTCAAAAATACCGTCTGCTTGAAACTCTTTTGTTTCTCCCGTTTTTACATTTTCAAGAAGAACAGTACTAACTTTATTTTCTCCTCTAATTTCATTTACTATTGTATTGTACATTACCTCAATCTTTTCATTTTTAAGCATACGGTCTATTAAAATAGGTTGTGCTCTGAATTGATCTCGACGATGCAGAACAGTTACTTTTTTGGCGAATCTTGTCAAGAAAACAGATTCTTCTACCGCAGAGTCACCTCCACCTACTACAACAAGTTCTTTATCTTTGAAGAATGCTCCATCACAAACTGCACACCAGGAAACACCACGACCAGAAAATTCTTCTTCCCCAGGTATATTTAATTTTTTGTATTTAGTACCCGTAGATATAATGATTGATTTAGATTTATATACGCCACTCTCAGTGTATACGGCTTTAATATCTCCTTCAATTGCAATACTCTTTACATTAGCTTGCTCATATTCTGCACCAAATTTTAGAGAATGTTCAAATATATTTTGAGCTAATTCCGGACCACTTATATGTGAGTAGCTAGGAAAATTCTCGATTTCTGCTGTATTTTGGAGCTGTCCACCTGGAACTCCTCTCTCTAGGATTAAAGTTTTTAGGTTTGCCCTTGATGTATAAATAGCAGATGTCATACCTCCAGGTCCTGCACCAATAATAATTACATCATAGATAACTTCCTTCATTTCAATCCCTCTCTCAGTGAATTAGAGTATTTGATTTATCTAATTTACATATATTGAGAAATTAAATCCTTTAATTTCTCCTCTGTAGAAAATCCTAGACTCTTTTTAACAACTGTTCCGTCTCTAAAGATTAAAACAGTAGGAACACTCATAATATCGTGTAGTTGAGCTAATTCACTATTTTCATCTATATCAACATCTCCAAATGTTACATTTTTCATATTATTAGATAAGTTATTTAACACTGGAGCTATCATCTTACACGGTCCACACCAAGAGGCACCAAATTTAATGACCGATACTTTATTAGAAGATGTAACCTCTTCAAAATTAGCTTTATTTACTGTAAGAACATTTGACATTATAATTTCCTCCTTCATAATTCCTAATTCATATTTAACATTAATCTAACTAATATATATATTGAAAAACTACTAATAACAAACAGGAGATTGTTATTAGTAGCTTCCTTCGTCTAATTTTTGATATAGATTTCTAAGTAATTATAGCTTATAAAGTTTTTTGACCTGGTTTCCAATTTGCCGGGCATAAACCACCAGTCTGTAAAGCTTGAAGTACTCGCAACGTTTCATTTACATCTCGACCAATGTTGTTATGAAATACAACCTGATACATAATTTCTCCCATAGGATTAATAATAAATAATCCACGAAGTGCAATCCCTTCTTCTTCAATCAATACACCATATTCTCGAGATACCGCATGATTTGTATCGGCTGCTAAAGAATAGTTTAGATCTCCTAAACCATTCTTTTTTCGATCGGTATTAATCCAAGCAAGGTGGGTATGTATGGTATCCGTAGAAACCCCAATGACTACCGCATCCAAATCTTGAAATTCATCATAGCGATCAGACATAGCTGTAATTTCAGTTGGACATACGAATGTAAAATCCATTGGATAGAAAAACAGTACTGTCCACTTATCATTTCTCATGTTTTCTTCCAAACTAACCTTGTCAAACTCCTTGTTGGTCATTACTGCATCCATTACAAAACGGGGTGCTTGCTTTCCTACCATACGTTGTGTCATTTTATATTACCTCCATATAGTGTAAATTAATTAAATTTAAAACTAATTATCTATTAGCATTTTTTATTACATGTTTATACTAAAACTACTTTACTTAGGTTATTATTCATTCTTTTAGCTATTGTTAATAAAGAGGACGTTGAGTTTCTCTTTCAATAAGCTTTAAGCAGGACATAGACTCAATCTGATTACGATGAATAAAAGATACGGCCTCTTTTTCAACAATAAAAAAACCATCTTTAAAGTTTTTATTTTCAAATATTGAAAGTAAAGGGTAACTATCTTTTATAGTTTCAAGCTCCTTATAAGATATTTGGGTGCCTTCTATAATATCTTTTGTTTTTGTTGTTATACGCATATACTCATTCATAAAAACTATTTTAAACACCTCCCTAAAACAATTAGAAAAATTTTTATCTAGTTAATCTCTTCATAAGAACATCCTTTTCTCTTTCAAAACCAGGCTTATCAAGTAATGCAAACATATTCTTTTTGTATGCTTCAACTCCTGGTTGATTAAAAGGGTTTACACCTAACAATAGACCACTAATTCCACAAGCCTTCTCAAAGAAGTAAACCATTTCTCCAAATGTAAATGCATTTAGTTGATCTAATTCAATAATTAGATTAGGGACTCCTCCATCTACATGGGCTAATACAGTTCCCAGAAAAGCTTTCTTATTGACTTCATCCATTGTTTTTCCAGCCAAGAAGTTTAACCCATCAATATCAGAGGGATCTTCTTGAATAGTAAGATCAATTTGAGGTTTTTTAATTTGCATGACTGTTTCAATTAAATCACGGCGTCCTTCTTGCACATATTGCCCCATAGAATGCAAGTCTGTTGTAAAATCCACAGAAGAAGGGAAAAGACCTTTTTGATCTTTACCTTCACTCTCTCCAAATAACTGTTTCCACCATTCAGATACGTAGTGAAGAGAAGGTTCGTAGTTCACTAACAATTCAATTGACTTCCCTTTACGGTAAAGTGCATTTCGAACAGCTGCGTATTGATAGCATTCATTCGTTAAAAGATCAGGATTATTATACTTACGAGCTGCTGTAGCTGCTCCCTCCAACATTTGATCAATATTAATTCCAGCAGTAGCAATAGGTAAAAGGCCTACTGCAGTCAGAACAGAATATCTTCCGCCTACATTATCCGGAATAACAAAAGTTTCATATCCTTCCTCATCCGCAAGTTTTTTTAATGCACCTTTTGCTTGGTCAGTAGTTGCATAAATACGCTTTCTCGCCTCTTCTTTTCCATACTTCTTTTCCATGTGGTTACGGAAGATACGGAAAGCAACAGCAGGCTCTGTTGTGGTACCTGATTTAGAAATTACATTAATGGAGATATCTTTCCCCTCTAATAACTCCATCAGGTGAGTCACATATGTAGCACTAATATTGTGACCCGCAAAGTATATCTGCGTGGAATTATACATTTGGTTATGGAAAGTATGTGACAATGCTTCTATAGCAGCTCTTGCACCTAAGTAAGAGCCGCCGATGCCAATAACAATTAAAGCCTCTGAATTATTACGAATTCGCTCAGCAGCTTTTTTAATTCTTGTGAATTCCCTTCTATTATATTCTTGGGGCAAATCCACCCAACCAAGAAAATCAGCACCTGGTCCCTTTTTTTCATGGAGCATATTATGTGCTACTTCTACAAATTCACTTAAATTATCTACTTCATCTTCCTCCATAAATGGTCTTGCATTTGAATAATTAAAAGAAATTGTCATCGTACCTTTTCCTTTCTGTACAAATATTTCTTACAATTCTTTTTTTATATCTTCTTCTAATCCCATTCTAAGGGAGAAGTTATCCCATATTTGTAAGTATAAAAGACTTTCAACCTATCAATTTATCAATTTGTAACCTTCTTATTTTTTTCTATAGCGTGGCCACCGAATTCATTACGTAGGGCTGCTACTACTTTTCCTGTAAAAGTATCATTCTCTAATGAGCGATAACGCATCAATAAAGACATGGCTATAACTGGGGCAGCAGATTGGAGCTCTAAAGCTGTCTCAACTGTCCACTTTCCTTCGCCAGAAGAATTCATAATTCCCTTAACCTCCTCTAGATTTGCATCTTTTGAAAATGCACGTTCTGTCAAATCCATAAGCCAGGAACGAATAACCGAACCATTATTCCAAACTCTAGCTACGCTTTTATAGTCAAAATTAAATTGACTCTTTTCTAATATTTCAAATCCTTCTCCAATTGCAGCCATCATTCCGTATTCAATCCCGTTATGAATCATTTTTAGAAAATGACCACTTCCTGCTTCTCCAGCATACAAATATCCTTTTTCTACTGCAGTATCTTGAAAAATTGGTTTAACAATTTCCCAAGTTTCAGGGTCTCCTCCAACCATATAGCAGGCTCCATTACGAGCACCTTCGATTCCCCCAGAGGTTCCAACATCCATAAAACTTATTCCAACTTTCTTTAAATGATTGTATCTCCGTATGGAGTCTTTGTAATGTGAATTTCCTGCCTCAATTATAATGTCTCCATGGTTTAAAAATGGTGTTAAGTCATTAATTACTGAATCAACTACTGTATGGGGAACCATAATCCAAAGTACTCTTGGCTGCTCTAGTGATTTTACAAGATCTACTAAATCGTACACACCATTACAGCCATATTGTTCAATTTCTTTGACAGCATTATTATTTAGATCGAAAGCGACTACCTCGTGTTTATGATCAATAAGGTTTCGAGCTAAATTTAATCCCATTTTCCCTAGCCCGACTAATCCGATTTTCATATTGAATATCTCCTTAAAATAAGTTTATAAGACAAGTACTTGTTAGATAATTTACGTTTAATCATTAGATTTTGAAAGTTTTTCGCGTTAAATAACCTAGTAAGCAATTATAAATTATTATTCTTCAGTTCTTATTTACCACCATTTGAAGCCATCATGTATCAATAACTGGTCAGAAGCATCTGGTCCCATGGAACCTGCTCTATATAAATGAAGAGGCAGATCATTATCTTTAAAAGCCTCTAAAATTGGTTGCACCCATTTCCACGACAATTCGACCTCTTTCCAGCTAGCAAAAAAAGTAGCATCGCCTCTTAAAACATCGAATAGGAGGAGCTCATAAGCTTCAGGTACCTCTTCCTGGTTAGAAGAAACTTTTGTGAAAACTGGCTCAATTTTATTATTTAATGAATTTCTGCTATTTAATTGCAATGAAATACCTTCATTTGGCCCAATTTCAATTACTAAAAGATTAGGATCTAGTTCCTTATTTTCAATATCGTATAAACTCTTTAACGGATCCTTAAACTCTATTACAATACGTGTGCTTTTTTCTTTCATTCTTTTTCCTGTACGAATATAGAAAGGCACATTGCTCCAAAAATAATCATCTACCCATAGACGAGCTGCAACAAAAGTATCATTTAGCGAGCAAGGTTTTATTCCAGGCTCTTCTTTGTATCCAACAACTGATTTTCTATATATTTCACCTGAACTATATTGCCCTCGCACGATGTTTAAATCTATTGTTTCTTTCTTTAACGGACGAAGATGCTCCATGATTTTTATTTTCTCTTTACGGACTTGTTTGGCATTACTTGATTTTGGAAGATGCATAGCTGTCATCATAAGTAGCTGTAACATATGATTTTGAAACATGTCTCTAATTGCACCTGATTGATCATAATAACTCGCTCGTTCCTCGACACCAACAGTTTCACTAGCAGTGATCTGAATATTGGAAATATAATTATTATTCCATAACACTTGAAGGATAGGGTTAGCAAATGTTATAGTCTCTAAGTTTTGCACCATCGGTTTTCCAAGGTAATGATCAATGCGATAAATTTCTTCTTCCTCAAAGGTTTTCATTAGTTTTTCATTTAACTCTTGAGCTGATAATAGATCATGTCCAAATGGTTTTTCGATTATAAGACGTTTCCATCCTTTTGAGGAGCCTAATCCACTTTTGTTTATATTCGATGTAATCATGTCAATATGTTCAGGGGCAACAGATAAGTAAAATAAACGATTTTCAGGAATATCTAATTCTTTTTCTCTTTGTTCAATTATATTAAGTAATTCTTCATAAGACGCATCATTAGTTACATCCAATGTAGTATAGCGAAATGCCTGAAGGAATTTTTCTAATTTTGTATTGTCGCTCTCTAAGCGTCGAGAAAATATTTTTAATGACGCTTCTATATGTGCTCGAAATGTGCTATCAGACCAAGATCTCCTTCCTAAACCAATAATTGAATAGGATTTAGGTAATTTCCCATCCAAGAATAAATTATATAAAGCAGGGAAAATTTTTCTTTTAGCTAAATCGCCTGTTGCCCCAAACAAGATAAATGTCATAGAATCTAGTTTTAGCTTACTCAATACATTAGATTCTTTTTCTTCTAAAGAAATGCTACTTGATATAGCTAAGTTGTTCATTTGTGCTCCTCCTTTACTTTTAATTACTTAATCTAGTATCTTTAAACTATCGCTTTTATGGATTTGAGTATAACAGGTAAAATTTTGAGTTAAAAGTACACACTTTTTTTTCATATAGTGTGTAAAAGTATACTAATAACTAGACAAAATAGGAGGAAAAAGAAGTGGGACATCTTTTCAAAAAAACATTTAATTGTGAAAAGGAATTAACACTAACAGTTATCGGGGGAAAATGGAAAATGCTTATTTTATGGCATTTAGGAAAAGAGGGAACAAAACGATTTGGTGAACTAAAGTCTCTAATGCCCGGTATAACCCAAAGAATGTTAGTAAGTCAATTAAGAGAATTAGAAGAAGATCTTATTGTAAATCGTAAAGTCTATCCAGTTGTTCCACCAAAGGTGGAATATTCATTGACTGAACATGGAAAAAGCTTAATGCCAATTCTGGAGTCTATGTATGAATGGGGAAAAGCTTATATGGAGACTATTCAGATTAAAAGAGAATCGACTATTTCTAAGAAGTAGATATCTATTTTTGCCACTTTGAAAGCTGAAAGTAATTTATCTTATAGTAAGATACCAAAAAGACAGAATATAAAAAATATTTTAATTTAAGTTATAAAAACACATGTAATAAGTTTGAAATTTATTACATGTGTTTTTCTATTTTTATACATGAAACTAAATCTAAAAGATTTGTCAATTTTTAAAGTAGTATTACTTTAATTTATAATATTTTAATCCTTACATGGGACTATAACTATAAATATTCAAAGACAATCCTCCAGTTAATAAAATTCATCAAATTGCTTAATTGTAGAGTTTCTTTTACTTAAAATCATTAAGTATACTTTTTCCCACTATATGTTATTTATATTACTTAATGTTTTGATACTTACTATATGTGTTAAAAGTGCGTACTTTTTTTTTTAGGAATTAGATTTTACAATAGGTCTATCTTCAAAAAATTATATTAAGGAGTGAAGTATTCATGAAACTTCAATTAGCATTAGATCTTGTGAACATTCCGGAAGCAAAGAAAGTAGTAAGTGAGGTTCAGGAACATATAGATATCGTAGAAATCGGCACTCCAGTTGTCATTAATGAAGGACTTAAGGCAGTAAAAGAAATCAAAGAAGCATTTCCATCTTTGAAAGTTTTAGCTGACTTAAAAATTATGGATGCAGGTGCCTATGAAGTAATGAAAGCTTCTGAAGCTGGTGCTGATATTATCACAATTCTTGGAGCTACTGATGATTCAACTATAAAAGGTGCAGTGGAAGAAGCTCAAAAACAAGGAACACAAATTCTTGTAGATATGATTAATGTAAAGAATCTTGAGCAGCGCGCTAAAGAGGTAGATGCACTTGGAGTTGATTATATCTGTGTACATACAGGATATGACCTTCAAGCAGAAGGAGAAACGCCTTTTGAACAACTTCAAACAATTAAACGTGTTGTTAAAAATGCAAAAACAGCAGTAGCAGGTGGTATCAAATTAAATACACTTCCAGAAGTAGTTCAATCGCAACCTGATCTTGTAATTGTAGGTGGCGGTATTACTGGTGAGGAAGATAAAAATAGTGTTGCAGGTGAAATGAAAAAATTAGTTAAACAAGTAACACTTGTATAAAGATATGATTAAAACAATGCAAACTACTGAATACTTAGCTGAAATTATAAAAGAGCTAAGTCAAACTACTAGCCTTATAGCAGATTATGAAGCTGAAAAGTTAGTAGATAGTATTATTAATTCAAAGAAAATCTTCCTGGCTGGTGCAGGGCGTTCAGGATTTATGGCTAAATCCTTTACAATGCGTATGATGCATATGGGTTTAGATGCTTATGTAGTGGGTGAAACTGTCACACCTAATTTAGAAGAGAATGACCTTTTAATTATTGGTTCTGGTTCAGGAGAAACAAAAAGTTTAGTTTCTATGGCCCAAAAAGCTAAGGATATAGGTGCAACAGTAGCCAGTGTTACAATTTCCCCTGAGTCAACAATCGGAAAATTATCTGATATTACAGTTAAATTACCTGGTTCACCTAAAGATAAGGAAGAAAGTCAATACAAAACTATCCAGCCTATGGCATCGTTATTTGAGCAAACTCTCTTGCTGTTTTTTGATGCTATTATATTGAGGTTTATGGAGAAAAAAGAATTGAGCTCAGACAAAATGTTTAGTAGACATGCTAATCTTGAGTAAAAAGATATACTGTTGTAATTTTGAATTGTTTCTGGATATACTTATCCTGTGAAGTAATTCTGTTCATATACTGATAAGTTAAAAAGTTGAACTAATGATCACATAAAACTAAGAAGCCTTTGCTTTAATAAGCAAAGGCTTCTTTTTGACGAGTTTCTTCTATTATATAGTACTTTTATCAAGATAAAGATTTAAGTTGCTCTGTTAAACGTAAAAAAGCTTCTTTATCTTTATTTTTTAAGGAATGGTTAATTTCCTTAAGGATTTTCCTTTTTTTAAAGTCCTTTATAACTTGATCCAAAAACAATTCAGCCAACATTTCATCTGATATACTTTGTTCAACTCCGTTTATTTCATTTGATACATTATTTTCCATAAAAAATCAACCCCTTTATCTTTTCTCTCTTGCAAACAGTATTCCCTTTTGCCCTTTTTTTATGCAAGGTTGATAGATGAAGTGAGACATAGAATAATATGTAATATGCGTAATTACGCTCCTATATTCTTTTTAGATATTTTTCATATGTCTTCAATTAGCTGAAAAAAGATAAAAATTAAATCATGAAGATTAATGTTTTATTATCTATACTTAGCGACAACAAATAAACATTTTCAACTTTTAATATATATCAATCTATCTTCTCTTTAACTCCAAAGAAATTTTCGTATTCATAATAACTTAAAAGAAAATTTATAATTATTTAGCTTAAAAGAGTTTTTATTAACGTAATCTTTATTAAAGATAAAGAATAAATTAATTTTATATATAGATGTAAATGTATAAACTCTTTTATAAAAATTAAAGTTTTACTATTTACTTTAATTGACGACAAATATGGGCTTTTTCTACAAAATAAGTAATGATTAAACTATTTTTTAATGAAATACGTTAAGCGTTACTCTTATTAGTAACATTAAATTGCATTTATACAAATTAGTGCTACAGGTTTCATTTTTTATATCATATTCCATGAAATTTTATGTTTCATACGTGTAAAAAGAAAAACTGCGTATTTGTCGTCAATTTGAGTAAATAATAAAACTATTATTTTTATAAGTTAGTTTATACATTTACTCCTTTATATAAAATAAAACAATTATGTATTTAAAGTTGAAAATATTTTAATAAAAATATATAAACATTAAGTGTTTTAGGATTTTATGTGCAAGTTAGAAGAGATAAATCGATTTTCTAAAAGGAAAGTAGAAGATAGATTGGTATATGATAAAAGGCGAAAGTCTCTATTTTCCGTAAATAAGTGTAATTAATAAAACATTAATCTTTAAAAGCTAATTTTTATCCTTTCTCTAATAAATAAAATTAATTGTTAATCACCATTATTTCTCATTAATCAATTAGTTATTAATTATGTGGTCATATCTTTTTTATCTAATTGAAGAAATATGAAAAATATCTAAAAGGAATATAGGAACGTAATCATGCATATTACTCTATATCTCACTTCATCTATCAACCTTGCATAAAAAAACGGTAAAAGGGAATACTGTTTGCAAAAGAGAAAAGATAAAGGGGTTGACGTTTTATGGAAAATAATGTACTTAACGGAATGGAGAGAGTTGATCCAAATTTACGTGATGAAATGTTGGCTGAATTGTTTTTGGACGAAATGATGAATGACTTCAAAAGAAGTAAAATCCTCGAGGAAATCGATCATTCCTTAAAGAATAAAGATAAAGAAGCTTTTTTACATTTAACAGAGAAATTAAAATCTGTATCTTAATAAAAACAATATAATATAGAAGAAACTCGTCAAAAGAAGCCTTTGCTCAACATGAGCAAAGGCTTCTTTTCATAAATTTCTCCTATATTCAAATCAGATTAACTTCCCTTTGCATAAGAAATAAAGAGAAGAATAATACTACCTGGTAAATAAAAGAATTTCCCATGGAGTAAATAACGATATTTTAAGGGTGTTTGTGTCTAGACCCTCCTTAATATAAAGATAAATAGGGTGATTAGTATGTGGAAATCAATGGTTTCCTATCTTCCAGAGTGGCAAGTTTTTGTGCAAGCGTTAATGGCATTTTTCATCCCATATATAATCTCCAGATTGTTTAATTGGACTCGTACTTCAGAGGAAGAGTGATGAAAATGAAAACAAACAAGGATCTGTATCTAAAAATTTAGCTAATCCATTTACACGTGATTTCAATTCAAATGTAAAGGAAGTTAGAAAAGAAATTGGTCATAACTCTGACGTTCATTTTAGGGAGTTTATTATAGGACGTACCGGCATTCGAGCATCATTGTCTTAGTTGAAGGACTATCAGATAAAGATCTTATTGATAAACATATTTTGTCATCATTGATGACTGATTCTTCAGCAGAATCCCAATTGAAACAGCCTTACGAAAAGGGTAGCTTATGATGAAAGGAAGTGAACTGTGGGTAAATGATCAATTCAAACGATCGTATTACGACACCTCAAGCAACTGTGGTTGTTATCAATTTTATACTTGGAACAGGAATTCTTACCTTGCCCCGAACAGTTGCGGAACAAGTAAAAACACCAGATGTTTGGTTAAGTGTTATTTTAGGCGGAATATTTGCCATGATAGCAGGAGTAATTATGGTGAAATTAAGTCAACACTTCCCTGAAAAAACCTTTTATCAATACAGCCAAGAAATTGTAGGGAAATGGATGGGCAAGTTATTTAGTTTCTTCATAATAGGTTATTTTTTAGTACTTGGTGGGTTTCATGCTCGTTCATTGGCAGAAGTAACAGGATATCTATTGCTGGAAGGAACCCCTAAATGGGCTATTATTATGCCCTTTATGTGGGCAAGTCTCTACCTAATCAGAGGAGGGATAAATCCAATTGCTCGTCTATTTGAGATTATATTACCTATTACGGTTATTCTTTTTTTACTTGTTGCCTTTATGAGTATCAAAATATTTGAAGTAGACAATCTGCGCCCAGTACTAGGTTCAGGTGTCACACCGGTGCTAAAAGGCATAAAAACAACTGCTCTTGCATTCACGGGTCCTGAAATCATGTTAATCATTTTAGCTTTTATGAAAGAACCACACAAAGCAGGAAAAGCTGTACTAGTTGGAATTACTATTCCTTTATTTATTTATGTGATTACTGTTGTAATGGTGATCGGAGCGTTCTCAGTGGATGGAGTGGTTACGAGAACGTGGCCTACGCTTGATTTAATAAGAAGTTATGAATTAACTGGGTTAATATTTGAACGCTTTGATTCCTTGCTGCTGGTGGTATGGATTATGCAAATGTTTACTTCTTTTACTGTTAACCATTACGCTGCTTCATTAGGACTATCTCAACTTTTCCAAAAGAACATTCATCCATTTATGTATGGCGTGCTTCCCGTTATTTATCTTATTTCCATGATCCCCAAAAACATCAATGATGTATTTAAAGTAGGGGATATGGTTGGCAACGCTGCCTTGGTTTTATTTGGCTTTGTGCCGTTGCTTCTTCTCATCATTTCAAAAGTAAAGGGGAGAAAGTATGAAACAAACCTCTAATCACGTACAGTTCTTATTGGTTTTACTTTCTGTTTTTTTGCTCGTTCCTCTGGCGGGCTGCTGGAGTAGTCATGAAATTGATGAAAGAAGTTTAGGGGTAGGTGTGGCGCTTGATAAGGGGAAGGAGTCCATGATTGAAAAAGAATTTGATGAACAAGGAGGGGGATATGCGAGAAAGAACCTAATTACGTCAACCTATCAACTTATCACCCCACAAGTGGCAAGTTCAACCACTAAACAAGGAGGTCCTCAACAGAAATCTTATGTGAATGTGTCTGAAACAGGAGATTCTGCTTTTCAAATGCTTCGTGAATTATCTTTAAGAAGTGATACTCCTTTAACTAGTCCCCATATGAAAGTGATGGTTATCGGTGAGGCCCTTGCACGATCGTATAGTTTGGAACAATTAGTGGATCAAAGTCTTCGTGACAATGATTTTAGACCAAGTTGTCTGATGTTTATTAGTAAAGGGAGAGCAAGCGACACACTCGAATCAAAAACAGCAGGAGTGATCCCAGCATTTCGTTTGTCTGCAATGGTGGAAAATGCCTATCGAACAACGAGAATTTTACCTCCTATGTCGCTTATTAAACTAGAGAGCCAGATCCAATCAGGGTCTAGTTTTCTGTTGCAAAATGTAGTATCAGCAAATGGAGAAATCAAATTTGCGGGTGCAGGTATAATTAAAGGAAAAACAAACAAAATGATTGGTTTTTTGAATGAGGAAGAACTGGATGGTCTGACTTGGATCATAGGTAAAGGAAAAGGTGGCCTAGTAAAAGACTTTGATAAAAATACGGGTCAGCTGGTCGTATATGAAATAGAGTCTATGAAAAGTCACATTCAACCCCATGTGAAAGGAAATAATATCTCTTTTGATGTACACATTGAATCAGTGGGAAGGCTATCTGAAAGTTGGATGACCTCAGGGGGCACTTTTAACAATCAATTTTTGCAGAACGCACAAAAAACTTCAGAAAAAAAAGTAAAGCATCTGGTAAGAAACGTACTAGAAAAAATGCAAAAAGAATATCAAGTCGATGTTGCGGGTTTCGGAAATCGATTGAGAATTAAGCATCCTAGAGTATGGATGAGGGTTAAAGAGAATTGGGATCAAACATTTAGTGGAGTTCCGATTAACTACGATGTGAAATTAATGATTAAAGATTATGGAGCGTCAGGATCAACGAAGTAAGCTTTCAAGTTTAACTTTGCTTATTTTGATGTCAAAAATGAAAGAAAGCTCCAAGGAATAACCTTGAAGCTTTCTGAAAAGTATTCATCCTATACTCATTTAAGAGCTTCTTTTAATTCTTTTCCGGGTTTGAACGCAGGAACTTTTGAAGCTGGAATCGTCATTTCTTCACCAGTTTGGGGATTACGCCCGGTACGAGCTGCACGTTCACGTACTTCAAATGTGCCGAATCCAATCAATTGAATTTTTTCTTCATTAGCAAGTGTATTAGAAATCTTTTCAAACAATGCATCTACAGCTTTTTTAGTATCTTGTTTCGTTAGTTCTGATTTTGTTGCAACTGCATCGATTAATTCAGCTTTTTTCATATGTAAATACCTCATTTCTTACTGCATATATAGTATGTATATGTAGAACATATCACAGTCTTTATAAAATGTTCAAACATAAGCACTCATTTGATGATTTTCTCCTATTTTCAAATGGATATAACCTTTACATCAGAATATTTATTATTTATTCAGTCTAGATGACCTGTAATTAAGAAGGATTTTTACTTGTACTATGCTAAAACCTATTAATCCCCCAATAATAGCTGGAACAATCCACCCTAGTCCTAATTTGTACATAGGGAGAACTCTAATAAAGAAACTATTAATAGATGAAATGTGAATACCACCCGTATTTAATCCATCAAATAGACTAATAATAAATGTCAAAAGTAAGCTCCCTTGATAAACTTCAGTTTTTCCTTTAAATAAAGGATGAAAAAAAGTTAAGAATATCAATACAATAGCTAATGGATAAATAGCTGTCAATAGAGGTATAGAAATAGCAATTAACTGCGTTAACCCGATGTTAGCAACGATTGCACTAAAACCACATAGACTAATAGCAAGTATTTTATAAGGTACCTTTGGAAATAGTTTATGAAAGAATGAAGAACAAGAAGCAACAAGTCCTACACTAGTTGTTAAACAAGCTACAGTAATCATTAATCCTAATAATATTCCACCGTAAGCTCCAAAATAATAATTCGAGACTTTTACCAAAACAGTACCTCCGTTATCTAAGTGTCCAAGTTTTTCTACACTTGAAGCACCCATGTAAGAAAGAGCCGTATAAATGGTTATTAGGATAATCGCAGCAATTCCTGTTGCTTTTGCACAAATAGTCATAATGTGTTTTTTTGTTTTTGCGCCTTTTTCTTTAATAGCATTAATAATAATAATTCCAAAAACAAAAGCTGCAAGAGCATCCATTGTTAAATAACCTTCCTGAAATCCCTTGAAAAATGAGTGAATTTTATAGTTCTTCGTAGGTGCCTGGAAATCCCCAATCGGATGAATAAAAGCCATCACTACAAGCATTCCAATAAATGTTAACTTAATAGGTGTTAGGAATTTTCCGATAATATTGATAGTTTTAACAGGATTTAGTGAGAAAAAGCATGTGATGCTAAAAAAGATGATGGTGAAAATAAATAAAGGTATGTGGTCTAGATCTTCCGCCAAAAAAGGTTTGACGCCTATCTCAAAAGAAACGGTTCCTGCTCTTGGTATGGAAAATAAAGGACCAATCGCTAAATAAAGTACGGTTGTAAACACAAGAGCAAACACAGGGTGTACGCGACTCGCTAGTGACTGTACATCATCTTTCCCCGAAAAACCAAATGCTAACACACCAAGTAACGGTAAACCAACTCCGGTTACTAAAAATCCGGCATTAGCTGACCAAATATTTATTCCTGCTAATTGACCAAGCATTGGTGGGAAAATTAAATTCCCTGCCCCGAAGAATAGAGCAAATAACATTAAACCAATAACTACTATAAATGAAAATGGCACTTTATCCGACATATAAAACCTCCATAAAATAACAACTTTCACTATTGTTATATAAATGAAACAAGAGACCGAAAGAATGTACAGTGTTTTTTAGAAAACTTTTCGGCCTTTTCATGTTTTGACTTCTCGTGGCATTACGATAGATAGGAATTCGACTCTTCCTATAGCCCTCGAACATATGAGAAAAGAGAAAAAAGATGCCCTAGGCATCTAATAAGACAAGTAAAATATCTAAATAACATCGTCAAAAGAAGCTTTTGCTGTTGTAAGCAAATTCCCTTTTGGAAGAGTTTCTTCTATTCTAAATTATGTTCATGAGATGGGATGGACTTAAATCTTAAAATCTTTACATTTTGAATGAACACTCTTTCTTTTGTAGATATATCCAATTTAGCTAACCTTACAATTTCATCTGGATCATTAATGGATTGCATGACTATGGAATTATTAATTATTTTATTATTTTTTAATATAGAATAGTCTACCGTAAAGGTTTTTAACTTTCCTACCTTATTTTTCAACATAACATCTATCTCCATATACTTATAAAATACTTGTATTAGAAACCAATTTTTATACAGCTTTTTCTTTATCTAATTGAGATTTTATTGTTCTCTCCCTTAATCTCATTTCTTCATTTACTTTGGTGGCTTCCTTGAGGTATTCTGTTTTAAATCCACTCTTTACAGCCCAAACATAAAAAACAAGAGACAAACATGTAATGATAAGCATGTCCCAACCGTATCGAATAACATTTATTCCACCAAACTTTTCACTTCCTAAATATGAAATAACCATCATACATAATAAGTAAGTAACCATCCAAAGTCCAGCTAGGAAGTTCTTCTGGAACCCCTTCCATTTCAACTTTGCTTGATAATAAAAGTAAATAGGAAGACCCATCATAATAATGAATAACACCTGTCCTGTAAGTGGCCACCTCGCCCAGTACAGAGTTAATGACGCAAATATAAAACCTAATGGCGCAATAATACTTAATCCCTTTAGATGTAATGGTCTGTACAACTCTTTCCCCGTTCTTCTTAACGTCATGGCTGTAACAGGCCCGGTAATATAAGAGATTAATGTCGCAACTGAAATAATTTCAGCTAATACACCCCAACCTCTGAATAGAAATAAGAAAATGAATGATACGGCTAAATTGAAAAACATTGCTTGACGTGGCACACCATAAATAGGGTGCAATTTCCCTAAAACACCAGGTAAATATTTATTCTTTTCCATACCGTATATCATACGAGATGTGGTAGCAGTATAGGTTATTCCTGTTCCAGAAGGAGAAACAAATGCATCAGCGTACAATACAATAACAAGCCAGTTAATACTTAAAGCAATAGCCAAATCAGCAAATGGAGAGTTGAAATTAAGGTGACTCCATCCATGAACAACCATAGAAGGGTCAACTGCTCCAATAAACGCAACC
The DNA here is from genome assembly GCF_058629175.1 of Priestia sp. MDV22-iso46. Lineage (NCBI taxonomy): Bacteria > Bacillati > Bacillota > Bacilli > Caryophanales > Bacillaceae > Priestia > Priestia sp. MDV22-iso46. The sequence goes on along the minus strand of NZ_JBZVWT010000010.1, from coordinate 62,229 downwards.
TGTAATAAGATATAAATAACGGTAGCAATTAGAATCGATCCTACTACAGCTAATGGAATAGAACGCCCAGGATTCTTTGCTTCTCCAGCCATATTAATAGGGCTTTGAAAACCATTAAATGCAAATACAATACCGGACGTTGCTACCGCCGTTAGTACGCTTGCCCAACCATTTGGCGCGATGCCTTCTCCAGACGTAAAATTTCCACTATGAAAACCGGCAAATAAAAGTGATCCAATTGTTAAGCCAGGAATCACTATCTTAAAGATTGTGATGAGTGAATTTGCTTTGGAAAAGAGACTTACTGTCCAATAATTTAGTAAGAAATAAATAAGTAATAAAACAGAAGCAATGCCTAATCCAGGTAAAGTAAGCGTGCCATTTTTCACTAAACTACTTGTCCACTTTGCCCATTCCCAGGGCCAAGAACTCATGTATTGTACAGAGGCAACAGCTTCAACTGGGATAACAGATACAATAGCAATCCAGTTTGCCCAAGCAGCAATAAATCCAAGAAACGATCCGTGAGAGTATTGTGTATATTTAACCATACCTCCTGCTTCCGGAAACATAGATCCAAGCTCGCTGTAAGAAAGTCCAATAAATAAAATAACAATCATACCGATAATCCAGGAAATAATAGCAGCAGGTCCAGCAATTTGAGCTGCTCTCCATGCCCCGAATAGCCAACCTGAACCAATGATTGAACCTAGTCCAACCATTGTTAAAGAAAAAGTTCCCATCCTACGCTGTAAATGATTCATTTTTTTAACCTCTCTCATATAAGTTGTAGTAATTATAGCAAGACTATTACATCCTCCGAAGTCCCTTTCTTTGTAAGGGAAGGATTATAGTAGATATCGTAGTCTGCTTAGCTTCAAAAGGAGTTGATACATCAGCGTAACTTGAAGAGATAGTGACACTCCTTTAAGTCATTAATAAGGATACAATGAGAGCAATTTTTTTCTGTAGTTAGTTTATAAATATCTTCAATCCATTGAAGTAGAATTAAGAAAAGATAAACTATTATTAAACGCTTTCATTTTTCCCCAGCGAAATCGTATCTTTAATTTATAATAGGAACTATATAATCATACAGAAAACGACAAAAATTATAAATTTTCTAAATTATTTTTTTGTGAATGATTCGATAAGTAAGAAGTGCGTATCCTCCATTATTTATATATAGAAACATTTAATGTTATCATATATGGATTTAAATACTTTTTTACATATAAATAATTTAATGGATATTATTGGCTGATTTTATGTAGATTTTTGTTTAATTCTGTAGTTTGTATCATAAAATGAGGCTTAATAAATCTTTGTTATTAGTTTAAATTCATATATTACTTTTATTAAAAGAAAATAAACAAGAAAAAGATAATTTAAATTAGGAGTGAGAAAATGAAAAAAATAGGGCTGATTAAAGGTCTGGGTAAATTTGGACGTGTCACATTCCCTAGTGAACTACGACGAACCTTAGGGATAAAAGGCAGTGAGAGTTATGTGGAGATGTCTATAGAAAATGAAGCAATAATTATCGAAAAATGTGGTGAAAGTAAACCCTGTGCTATCACTGGTAAGGTAAGTGATAAAAATAAAGTATATATAGGTAATATCGTGCTAAGCTCAGAAGGAGAAAAGATTTTATTACAACAATTAATTGATATAGAAAAAACGATTGAGTGACCATTCTTTCATAATGTCATTACTGATATTACATTTGGTATAACCGATATACACCAATTAATTTCTGTGTTCGTAGCCACCATTTTACACCAGGTTCCAGAGTGCATGGCAATCATGACTGTTCTTTCTGTAGCAAAAGTACCTCAATTATCCTTTTTACTAATTGTAGCCTTCTTATCTTTATCCTTAGGTGGGAGTTTATTAATTGGAGAAAGCGTACAAGCCTCCTCACTTAAATTACAAGCTTTATCGACTGGGGGGACCGATCGGTACATTGTCCTTGGTTATCTTTCATAAAGTAATAGGCCAGGCTGTAACTCATTTTAGACTTCTACATGTATGGATGCTTATAGGTTTAGGAGTATTAATTATTTACGTTTATCAGTATTCACTTTCACTATTTCATGGTCATTAAAGGGATTTTATTATTAGTTGTTTTAAAAACGACAAGAATGATGGATATACCTTGTAGGTCAAACTTTTCCTTACTATTATAGGATTAGTTGCATAAAAAGTCTTTAGTCGTATTAATCATGCTAATAGTAAGCATAGTTTCTACAGCCTGTTCAAGTTCAAATACAAGCGAAGAAACAGCTAGTAATGAGGTTTTACCTGAATTTTTGAAGGATAAACCAGAAGAGGTGCAAACCATTTACGCGAATGCTGCCCAAAATAAAGAGCTACTAGAGAATATTCGATACTACTGTGGCTGTGGTGAATCGACAGGGGATAAAAATAACTATGATTGCTTTATCCATGAGAATAAAAGAGATGGAAAGGTAGTATGGGATGACCATGGAACAAAATGTGGTGTTTGTCTCGAAATAGCAGCTCAATCCGTTCCTGATTTGGAATCTGGCAAATCAATTAAACAAATTCGTCAATCAATTGATGAAAAATATAAAAGTGGTTATGCAAAACCAACACCAACTCCTGAAGTTTAAGGTCAAGTATAGGCTTTTAGCTTACATGTAATTAAAAAGATATCAAAAGATTGCTTAAAACAAATAGGACCTTGAGAAGAGTAAGTTATATATCTTGCTCTTCTCAAGGTCTTTTTTATTAATACATAAAAATTACTTTTCTACAGCTACCATTGTTTTTTCTTTACTTGTTGTTTTGAGTATAGAGAGCGACATGATTATAAATGAAGCCACACCTATCATTCCTAGAACAAATAAATAGCTTTCAATATCATGCCCTCCAAAGTAGAAGATATTACGTAGACCTTCTACACTATATTTAAAAGGAACCCATGAATAAAACCAATCTTGAGTTACTCTAGGTAGAAACTCTGGAGGTAAATTTAATACCGGAATTGAGAAGAGAAAAAGTAAGATGAATAATGGAACTCCTACTAATCCTAACCAATTTAAAATAGCATTTTGAAGTAAATAAAACATAAATGCAGTAAAGAGTAAAAATAAGAATGTTGTCTGGAAGTCAGATATATTAACGTTTAATACATTATCGGTAAATAAAAGGACTGTAGAAGCAATGGCGGTTGCAAATAGTAGTCCTGCAACTAATTGAGCTAAAACAGATCGGATACTTATACGGCCATTTGTAACCTTCTTCATAATAACAAAATGAATAACAGAACTAATAATGACTGCGATCCATATTATTTGTGTAAATAATACAGGGGCATTTCCATTGGCTGTATGATCTCCAACTTCGTTAACTGTTTCATTCTTCACAAGTAAAGGGCTGCTCAAAAGTTTCGCTTGCGAAGGAGTAATAGTAGCTTTATTAGTCTCTAACTGAGTAAAAACAGTATCCTGAATTTGACCATTTATTTTAGAAAGCAATTGATCGATAACCTGCTTTGTTGTATTAGCAGCCGTGTAATGCATTCCTTGATTAATAATTACCTCTACTTCTGGCTTTTGAGGTGAAGGAGATTGAAGTGACAAAATTTGTTGAGACATATTCTCTGGAATCACAATCGTTGCATAGTATTTCTTTTCATTCATTGCACTGATAGCATCTTCTCTTGTGTCAATCACTGACCATTTAAAGGGAATATCTTTATTATCTAGTAACGCTTCTTTATATTGCTCTCCAGCATTTAGTTTTGTGTTATTAGGCAGTTTAGCACCTTTATCATTTACCACCAATGCAACAGGCAAGTCCTTCGGAGTGGGATTAACAATTGATCCTATGAAAGCAATACTAAAAATCATAACGACAATGATAATTCCTAGTAAGCTCCCCCAAAATCTTTTTTGTGAAAAAAAACTCTTAAATACGCACACGTAATCTCCCTCCTGAACATCTTGTTTTCATTGACAGGGCGTTGCATAAGAAACGCCTTGTTATATACAATGTAATTATATTCCTTATTCTCACATACTCAATAATCAATATTGCGCTATTTGTTATATATACAACACATGAGTCCTGAGTGTTAATTAAAAATGAAATCATAGACAGGTGATGAGAAAATGTTAAAGAAAACAGATTTGCGTGTTATTCGAACACGAAAAATGATTAAAGAATCGTTTATTGATTTAATTCAAGAGAAAGGCTATGAATCTATTACCATTAGGGATATTGCAGACAATGCATTAATTAACAGGGCTACCTTTTATCTTCACTATGTAGATAAGCAAGATTTGGTGGATAAACTAATTGACGAAGTTTTTGAGGAACTAACAGATATTATTAACCCTTGTATATACATTCAAAAGAAAAGGGTGAAAATATCACAGTTTCAATCAATGATTGAAGCTATATTCACAAATATTTTCCACCATGCTACTTTTTATCAAATTATGTTAAGTGAAAAAGGGGTACATGGATTTAATCGCAAAATGCAAGGGGTTATTCTAGAGAAATTCAGAAAAGAATTCGCCACAATAAATTTACAAGAACAAAAATTTTCAACTCCTCCAGAATTATTAATACATTTCATTTCTTCAGCATTGATTGGTACTGTAGAATGGTGGGTTAATAATGATTTAGTCTACTCTCCTAAACATATGGCAGTGCAGTTAGTTAGCTTAATTACAATTGGTCCATTACAGTCTTCAGGTTTTGAAATTGAAGCATAAGATAAAATTCAACTTGTAAAGAGTTCCAAACTTACTTCAATAAGCAATTTTAAAAACAGCAGCTTCACCTAGGCTTTTATAAAAAATGGGATTATATCTAGGATAACTTCCAGAAAAGATCTTGAATGCAGATAGATATAATCCCTCACACTATCATCCTCATCTTTTACTTTCATTTCCAAATGTAAATTTCATTCTTTTTTTAAAAATTTTTTGTACCATTCTTATTTGGTAAAAATGGTAGCGCTGTCATATGTTTTAACATTCAAAAAACCGTTTGAGTGTTATAGAAACATATTATACATAGTGAATATCTCACTTCTAAATAAAGATTCATCAGCTCTAAAAAAACATCTAAACTTTCTTATATCTTATAGTCCTCTTATCTTTTATAAAAATTCCTAAAAATACTTGCTGAAATGAGCCTCACTTTGATTTTATTAATATAATTTCAAGCATAATATTGTACTTATCCTAGTGGATAAATAGCCTTTATTTCACCTCCTAAAAGTCTTGTAAAATAGTTATTAAATTATTCTTAAATTTCAAGTAAAGTGATTGACAACCCAAAATATTGTTTGTAGAATCCATTTGTAGCTACACTTTTTACAAATAGAGGTAATTATAGGTTAATTTTCTTCTATTCCAGTGTAGTAAAATATTACCATTACGAAAAAGAGGTGGAAAAGTCATCCGATGATTGAATAATTTTTTATTATTTTAAAGTAGTTTGTTTTACTCTTTATGATAGTTACTTATATTTAAACAATGAGGGGAGAAATATAAGATGTCAGACGATACTTTATATAAAAAATCATACTTAAATAGATTAGGTGAATTAAAGGAAAGATCGCCAAAAGTTGCAGCAAAATTTATGCAGTTTGAACATGAAGTCTTTAATACGGGTACGATTCCTCCTAAAACAAAAGAGTTGATCGCTATTGCTGTGGCTCATACAACAGGATGTCCATATTGCATTGAAGCTCATGTAGCTAAGTATAAAAAACTAGGTGGAACTATGGATGAGATTTTAGAAGCCGTGACTGTAGCAGCTGCACTTAAAGCTGGGGCTGCAATTAGTCATAGTGTAAATGCCATTAATGCCTTTGAAAGAGAGTAGAACTTTTGATTTTAGAACACTAAAAAGAGGTGTAAATCGCATGGAAAAGTTGATAGACAATCCTACTATTCCAAGTAGTAATTATTCTTCAATGATAGACTTGTTATCACATAAAGCGATAATACATCCTGAAAAAGTAGTCTACACATTTTTATCTAATGATAACCAAGATGAAACTAATATTACCTATCAAGAACTTCATATGTATGCTAAGCAAATCGCTGCTTACCTACAACATTTAGGTTTAGAAGGGCAACGAGCTCTTTTAATGTATCCATCGGGGATAGACTATATTAAAGCCTTTCTAGGATGTATCTATGCGAATGTAATACCCGTACCTGTGTACCCTCCCGGGTTAAGTCGAAATATGGAACGTTTAAAAGCAATTATGGATGATGCAGCTACTAATATCATTTTGACAACTACTCAACTGCATTCAAAAATAAGTTTTCATTTCTCAGATGAACTTTCAAATATGAATCTAAAGTGGATTCCGATTGACGATATATCTCATGATTATCAGGATCAGTGGTCACAACCAAAGGTAGATAAAGAATCTTTAGCTTTTTTACAATATACTTCAGGATCTACATCTTCTCCTAAAGGAGTAATGGTCACTCACGGTAATATTTTGCATAATGAAGCCATGATTAAAGCAGCTTGTCAGCATAACGAGGATACAGTCATGCTCGGATGGCTACCAATGTATCATGATATGGGGTTAATAGGTAACATTCTACAGCCACTATATCTTGGAGCTAAATGTGTATTTATGTCGCCAATGGATTTTTTACAAAAACCTTTTCGATGGCTAAGTGCTATTTCAAAGTACAAAGCAACTATTAGTGGTGGACCCAATTTTGCTTATGACTTATGTCTAAAAAAGATTACAGATGAACAAAAGATGCAGCTTGATTTGAGTAGTTGGGAAGTTGCTTTTAATGGGGCTGAACCCGTCCGTTATGAAACTATTCAAAAGTTCGCACAGGCTTTTAAAGATTGTGGTTTTAAACTAAATCAATTTTTTCCGTGCTACGGTATGGCTGAGGCAACTTTATTTATAACAGGTAATGAAAAATTAACAAAGCCTGTCTCCAAAGGCTTTTGCAAAGAAAGTCTTCTAGAAAATAAAGCTATAGAGCGACCTATAAATTCTGAAGATTCAGTTAAATTAGTTGGTTGCGGTATGACTTGGCTTGATCAGAAGGTAGAAATTGTTAATATTGATTCCTTATCCAAGTGTGCATCAAATGAAATAGGTGAAATTTGGGTTAAAGGAGACAGTATAGCAAAAGGATATTTTGGTCGGGAACAAGAAACAAATTATGCGTTTAATAATACAGTGAAAGACACAAACGAAAATGGCTTTTTAAGAACTGGTGATTTAGGGTTCTTTCATGAAGGCCAGCTTTTTGTAACAGGTAGACTAAAAGATATCATTGTATTGAGAGGGAAAAACCATTACCCACAAGATATTGAATTAACTGTGGAAAAAGCAGATCAAGCTATTATTTCAGGAGCCAGCGCTGCGTTTTCTGTCGATATTAATGGGGAAGAAAAGTTGATTATAGTTGCTGAAATTGAACGTAAATATAGGTCTAGACCACACAAAGAAAGAGAATTAAAAGGTTATTTAGACAATGTTTTAAGGAACATCCGTCAACAAGTAATGGAGGAACATGAAGTTCAGCCATACGCTATTTACCTTTTAAAGACTAGCAGTATACCAAAAACATCTAGTGGGAAAATTCAAAGACGTGCTTGTAAAAATGCGTATTTAAATAATGGCTTAGAGGTTTGGCATAGTTAATATTATTCTTCTCCCTCTGCTCTTAATAAATTCATCCTACTAAGCATAAGGTAATTACTATTGTTGAAGGAGGGATGTTAGATGGAGAATTCATATAATACGATTGTAGTTGGTGCTGGGCAGGCAGGACTAGCTATGGGCTATTATTTAAAACAAAAATCTATTTCATTTTTAATAATAGATTCTAGTAGTAGAGTGGGGGACTCTTGGCGTCATCGTTACGATTCTTTAACCTTGTTTACACCTAGATCTCATAGTGCTCTACCGGGAATGAATGTAGAAGGGTCACCACATGGTTACCCTAACAAAGATGAGATTGCGGATTATTTGGAAAACTACAGTCGTCATTATGATCTTCCAGTCCAACTGAATACATCAGTTATTAATCTATTTAAAGAAAATAAGAAGTTTCACCTCGTTACTAGTAAAGGAAATTATATAGCGAAAAATATAATTATTGCTACAGGTCCTTTTCAAAAACCTTTTGTACCAGATATTGAGAAAGATGTTTCTAAGGACATTTTTCAAATTCATGCAGCTAATTATAAAAATCCAACTCAATTAAAGGAAGGAACGACTTTAGTAGTAGGTGCTGGTAATTCAGGGGTGCAGATTGCAACGGAGTTAGCTGAAAGCAGAGAAGTTTATCTATCTGTAGGTAAACGAATGAAATTCCTACCTTATACATTACTAAATAGGAGTATTTTTTGGTGGTTCCAAGTGCTTGGAGTATCAAAAGCAACTATCCATTCAAAATTGGGGCAGTTTATGAAAAAAAATGATCCAATTATAGGGAAAGAGTTAAAACCACTACTAAGTAGAGGTGCTGTTAAAAAGGTTTCAAAAGTTTCAAAGGCAGACGGTAAGAGTATAATTTGTCAAAATGGCGAGAAGGTCCAACCAGAGAACATCATCTGGGCCACTGGTTACCACAATGATTACGAATGGATTGAAGTCACTAATATAATTGATAAAAACAATAATGTGATTCATGATCGAGGCATAACAAAAGAAAAGGGTCTTTATTTTCTAGGGTTATCATGGCAATACCGACGAGGTTCCGCCTTATTATTAGGGGTTGGAGAAGACGCCAAATTCTTGGCAAATCATATAACTTAATTGATATGAAAAGTTTTAGTGGGGGTCCTAACTATGGAAAACGATAAGATTTTTATGATGATAAGAGAGTCTATTTTAGTTTTTTCACCTTTAAAAGAAACGGATATTAAAATAGATAGCAATTTGTCCGGAGATTTATCACTGGATTCAACTGATCGCCTAGAACTTGTTTTAGATTTAGAGAAAAAGTTAGATATTAGTATTCCAACTGAGGACTATGGATGGTGTAAAACGATTGAGGACGTTGTGTTGTTAGTAAAACAAATACAAGCTCAGAACACTAAGGAGGCTATTAAATGAACTTATCTACTCAGTTAAAAGAACTAGGATTATCCCCATTAAATACATTAGTCGGCAGTGCTCATAACCTTTATAAAATGCCTTTTGATACAGTAAATGAATATAAAGGTAGCGTTATCGCAGATAACTTTAACTATCATTATGAAAACAACGAATTTTATCGTGATTTATGTAAGAAGAAAAACATTAGTCCTCAGGATATAAAGGGTTTTAATGATTTAGCAAAAATCCCTTTAATTCCAGTTCAAACATTTAAACAATGCGATTCTCATCTTTTTATGACATCGAAATTAAACGAAGTTGAATTCGAAATGAGAAGTACAGGGACAAGTGGTATTCCTAGTGTATCTCGTCGTGATCGTTTAACGATGGATAGTGCATTTGATAGTGTTGTAACCACCTATAGAGAGTTCTTTAAATTCTCCAGAGGGATGGGATTATTCCTTTTTCCACCAACTGAAGAAATGCCTGAAATGGGGATGGTAAAAGCACTGAACGTTTTTGCTGGTTTATTAGATGGTAGTGTTAATTTAGTAAAGAAAATAACATTCAACCCCGAAAAAGCTGTAGAAGTCTTACAAAGGTGGGATGGAAAGCATACTAGACATATAGTAGGTCCTCCATTTTTAGTATATAGATTAATTAAATATTGTATGGATCGAAATATTAAACTTAATTTAGAAAAGAATAGCTTTATTATTACGCTTGGGGGATGGAAAAGGTTCACTGGGGAAGAAATTCCACGAGCAGAATTCAATGAGCTTTGCCATGAATACTTAGGTGTTCAATCATACAATGTAAGGGATATGTATGGATTAGTAGAAGCTAATATGCTTGCAGTAGAATGCCATAAACAAGAAAAACATATTCCACCATGGGTCCACGTTTCTATGCGTAACCCACACAATGTCTTAGAAGAAGTTGAATATGGAGAAAGAGGCGTTATTGCTATTTATGATCCAACTTCTATTTCTTATCCTGGCTTCATTCTGACAGAAGATGTTGGCTATTTAAGAAAAGATACATCTTGCGAATGTGGTCGTAATGGACAGACGTTAGTATATATTTCAAGGATGCCAGGCGTAGAAGTAGGTTGTTGTGCAATTAACCTTGAAAAGTTTATCGAAGAAAAAGAAAAAGGCATGGCTATCAAAGGAGGAATTTAAAATGTTCAATGATATAATCTGTGACCATTTTATGAATCCTAGGAATATTGGTGAACTTACAGATGCGGACTATGTGATCGAAATTAGTAATCCTATTTGTGGTGATACAGTACACATGTATTTAAAGTTAAACCAAGAGGTTATCTCGGATGTGGCTTATAGAGCTTATGGATGCTCTACGTCTATTGCTACAGCAAGTATTGTTTCAGAAAAAATAGTTAGTATGTCTAAAGCTGAAATTTCGTCTATTACACGCAATGATGTTGTTGATTGGTTAGGTGAGTTAGAACCTTCACAGCTTCACTGCGTTGATATCGCTTTAAATATTCTAAATCAGTGCGTAAATCCAACAAAAAAGAAATTTGAACAGAAAGAATTTCTGGTTGAAGGGGAAGGTGCATTTTAACAATGCATACACCTATTTATTTTGACTATAATGCTACTACTCCTATTGATCCAAGAGTGTTAGAAGGTATGTTACCGTATCTTCAAAATCATTTTGGAAATCCGTCGAGTACTTATTCTATAGGGTATCGCGCTAAAGAGGCCATTGAAATAGCACGTAAAGATATAGCTAATCTTATTGGTGTTGAGGATGGTAATATATTTTTCACAAGTGGTGGATCTGAGGCAAATTCCACTATATTAAAGGGCATAGCAGCTAAAAACTCAAAGAAGAAGCATATTATTACAAGTTCAATTGAACATCCAGCTATCTTAAAAACGTGTGATTACTTAAGAAAGCATCATGGATTTCAAATTACCACAATACCTGTTAATTCGGCTGGTATTGTGGATGTTAATGATATCGAAAGAGCTATAACTAGCCAAACTGTTCTTGTTACAGTCATGATAGTAAATAATGAAATTGGGACTATACAGCCTATAAAAGAAATAGGTAACCTGTGTAAAAAGCACAATATTCATTTCCATTGCGATGCAGTGCAGGCAGTTGGGAAAATAACAGTTAATTTAAAGGAACTTCCAATTGATAGTTTATCCATGTCAGCACATAAAATTTATGGACCTAAGGGAGTAGGATGTTTATATTTACGTGAAGGTGTGAATATTCCTCCTCTTATCCTTGGAGGATCTCAAGAATTTGGTATGCGTTCTGGAACAGAAAATGTAGCAGGTATTGTCGGTTTTGGGATTGCTGCAAAAATAGTTCAAGAAGATCTATACTTAAATTTTACAAAGACAGAGTACCTACGTGACTTATTCTTAACTAATCTTCAAGCAGAAATTGAGGATTGTTTAATAAACGGAGACATACATGCTAATGTTCCCTCCACGATAAACATTCAATTTTCTGGAATTAGAGGAGAATCTTTAGCCAGTATGTTAAATGAATTAGGTATTTGTGTATCTATTGCTTCCGCATGTAGCTCTACGTCATCAAAACTTTCACATGTATTAAAAGCAATCGGAAAGACAGATGACGAGATTAGAAGCTCAATTCGTATAAGTATAGGAGTACTAACCACTGAAGATGAAATAAATCAGCTAGTTAGACATTTAAAGCATTCTGTTGTGAGATTACGTTCTTTCTCACCTAAATATCAAATACCTGTATAGGAATATTAGAGTGAAAAATAATGATTGTAAGGTAGTGAGACTATATGAATGAATTAGTATTTAAGCAGTTTAAAGTGGCAAAGGATTACTTTATAAGAAATGTAGAATCTATTTCTAAAGAAGTAGCGAATGTTCAGCCAGATGGTTTTAACAATACAATTCATTGGCATGTTGGTCATGTATTAACATTCACTGAGCAATTAATGTTTGGCTTTCCAGAAAAAACGACTTACCTTCCAGCAAACTATATCGAATTGTTTGGTAATGGTACAAAACCAGATGATTGGAAGGATAAGGTGCCTAGCTTAGACGAATTGATTATTCAGCTCAAGGATCAGTCCATTCGTCTTCAGCAAATTCCAAATGAACAATTAAAGGCAACACTTCAAAAACCATTTATGGGATTTGAAACTTTTGAAGAATTAGCAGGTTTGGCCGTATTACATGAATCCAATCATTTAGGCCATATTCAAGCAATGAAACGTGTTGTGGAATATGAAAATGTAAAAAACTAATCAATATATATACAGATGAAAAATACCTTCTAACAGTTTATATTAATAAGCTCTAAACAAAAACAAGCGTTTGTTTTCAAAGGCTTGTTTTTGTTTAGATAGTTCTGCTGCGTCTGTATAGTAAACATTCTAATTATAAGGGAGATAAGATAAATGACCATTTACAATAAACTAATTAGAGACCGCATACCCGAAATTATCCAAGAATCCGAAGGCGAGTGTGTGGTTGAAGTTTTAACAGAACAGGATTATTTAAAAGAACTTCAAAGGAAAAGTCAGGAAGAATTAAATGAGTATTTAGCAGCTTCTAACTCAAATGAGGCTATAGAAGAACTTGCAGATTTATTAGAAGTAATCTATGGATTAACAAAGTGTCATGGATTTTCCATCGAAGATTTAGAGAGAGTTAGACAACATAAAGCTGATAAAAGAGGAGTCTTTGATAAAAAATTATTTCTAGTGGAAGTTCGTAAGAATGAGTAAATTTAATTTCGTTAACGTTGTGAAACAGTATCAAATATACTGTCGGTAGAAGTATAGTTTATAGTCATTTTACACACCTTTCTAGTTATGTAATTGTATCTAATTCACTAATGTTATCCAAATAAACCTATTTAATTGATTATATTTCCATATTTAACAGTCGGCATTTATTTAATAAAATAATTTTTGACGAACCCTATAAGCATTATATAATATTTATACTTTGGGATTTTTTATGAAAGCTCACTTAAAAGGCATGCGTATTAATACGCATGCCTTTTAAGATTTCTTATTTTTATTAAACACAATTTATTATAAGTAAGTTTACGTAATTACTTATCGGTTGTTATTTAATTCTGTGTTTGAGTATAGAGGCTATACTTGTATGGATAGGTCTGCATAGTTTCTCCACATCTATTTGGTATAAATAGTGGACAGCAGTACTTAATACAATGAAAGGGTGTAGATATGAAAAAGTTACTATTTATCGTGGTATCTCTCTTAACTATGATTGCTTTGTTTGCATGTAATAAGGATTCTGAATATAAGCAGATAAAACAAGATATGGCAAACATGAACCATAATGATTCTTCAAAAGAAAAACAACAAGTCGCAGTACAAACCGATTGGAAGTTTAAACAGTCTCCTCAGACTAATACAACCAACCAGTTAACAATCAAAATCAAAGATAATAAAGGGAAGCCTATTTCCGAATTTGAGGTGAATCACGAAAAGAAAATGCATCTGATTGTTGCAAGCAAAGACTTGTCAAAATATCAACACATCCATCCTACTTATAAGGGAAAAGGTGTGTTCACAGTACCTGTTACGTTTACTCAGGGAGGATCATTTCAGTTAATTGCTGACTTTGTACCGAAAGGACAATCGGATACAGTTCAAATGCATACGGTTTCTGTTAAAGGAAATACACCAGCTCCTGTTAGCCTTACACCTGATAAGACATTGGTAAAAACTGCGAATGGGAATCAAGTGTCTCTTAAAATAGATAGCCAGCTAAAAGCGAATCAGGAAACTATGCTAAATTTTCATTTTGAAGACGCTAAAACCAAACAGCCTATTCAGGATTTACAACCATACCTTGGAGCTGTAGGACACGTTGTCATTCTAAATCAAGACGCAACAAAATATCTGCACGTACACCCGATGGATGAAAAGGTAAAAGGATCTAATGCTATGTTCCATACAACATTTCCTTCACCTGGCATCTATAAAATTTGGGGAGAGTTTCAGCGCAGTAACAAAGTCTTTATAGTTCCATTCGTAGTGGAAGTTAGTAAATAACTAAAAAAGAATCTATCTCTGTGAGTTATTCGTCAATCATTCTTTCTGTATAAACCACTTCAGATAAATTAGATCAGCCAAAATACATGTTCAGTTACCATAATGTGCCTTATCGGAAATTATTTAAGGAATTAATAAGATAAATAAAAGGCGGTTAGAAATAGTTCTTAGCTGCCTTTTATCTATTAAAAAATGCCTTTTGAATTATCATTATCCTTAAGGAAACAATAGAATATCTTTTTTAAATAGTTTATGTTTATATATTCTGTGGAAAAACTGGCAATACATATTTCTCTTTATAAACTTCTAGTTACCGAGTTTGCCCGTTTCCGTAAATAATGTATTTCGTAGTTGTTAATTCTTTCAATCCCATCGGGCCCCTAGCATGTATTTTTTGAGTACTAATACCAATCTCAGCTCCAAACCCGAACTCTTCTCCATCAGTAAAGCGAGTCGATGCATTAACATACACAGCTGATGAATTCACAAGTTTTAGAAAGTGTTGAGCATGATTATAATTGTTTGTGATAATCGCTTCTGAATGGCTTGAGCTATAGTTATTAATATGTGAAATAGCTTCATCAATATCTTCTACCACTTTAATAGCTAAGACGTAGTCTAAGAATTCTTGTTTCCAGTCCTCTTCTGTTGCCAATTTTATATTTGGACAGATTTCAGCAACCCTTTCATCTCCACGTATCTCAACATTTTCTTCAATTAATGCTTGAAAGATGATTGGCAAGAATTTCTCAGCTGTATTTTTATGTATAAGCACTTTTTCAACTGCATTGCATGCAGAAGGACGAGACGTTTTTGCATTAATAATAATGGATTTCGCCATTTCAATATTACAAGATTCATCTACATAAATGTGACAGTTACCAGTACCAGTTTCAATTACTGGTACTGTTGCATTCTTCACGACGTTCTGAATTAACCCTGAACCTCCACGAGGAATAAGCACATCTACATATTCATTAAGTTGCATTAATGATATGGCGGTTTCACGTCGAGTATCTTCAATTAGTTGAAGAGCGCCTGACGGTAAATTTGCATCAGAAATAGCTTTTGATAATATATTTACAATAGCTATATTAGAGTATATTGCTTCACTGCCACCTCGTAATATAGCTGCATTACCAGATTTTAAACACAATCCGGCTGCATCACAAGTTACATTTGGACGAGCTTCATAAATGATTCCTATAACTCCTAATGGCACGCTTTGCTGTCCAATTTGTAAACCATTTGGACGTACAGACATATTCTTTATTTCACCAATAGGATCTGGTAAAGTAGCGACTTGTCGTAAACCGTTTGCCATTTCCTCAATACGATTTTCATTTAACAATAGACGATCTAACATTGTTTTTGATGTTCCATTTTCCAAAGCATTGTTTAAATCTATTTGATTTGCCTTTAAGATATATTCCTTATATGTAAGTAAATAATCAGCCATTTTAAATAGAGCATCTTGTTTACATTTACTACTTATATTTGCTAGGATGTGGGATGCCTGTTTTGCTTGTTTTCCCTTTATCTGTAATTCAGTCAATGTGATATAGTCCCCTTTAACCAAAAATTTTTAATTTTATAATATTTATGCATGTATTCATACAAATTAAGCTTATTGTAAGAGTATATATAACTAAAATCAGTCTTACTTATTAGGATTGCTAATATAAAATTACCTATTTCCATAGGATATGAAGTAGTACATATTGGACAGGTATTAAACTCTAAAAAGAAGTTTGGATTTATTAACTTGCTTCACTCTTTGTACAGCTTTGCCTAGAAGAAAATGAATACAGATATCGTAGTTTTTAATGAATATATCACCACCTTTAGCTGTGATTTTTTGATTAGAAAAAATATAGCGTATCCAAAATCTCTTGCATACAAGTGATTTTGTAGAATCATTAGAGGCCTGGCATGTCTTCTTTCATGTATTAATTAGTACCTGCTCCTTTAATGTCACTGCGTTTAGACAAACTTGCTTCCTTTTTATATGCCTATTATTTCTTGTACTTTACAAAGATACTACCTAATTGTACAATAAAAAAAGACCGAACGGTCTTATTATTTTTGTAAACCTTTTTTAAACGGAGGCAAATAGATTTATGGTTAATCGCAAGGGAGAACAGACTAAAGCCCTAATCTTAGAAAAAGCATCAAAAATTTTTAATAGCAAAGGATATAGGGCATCTTCTATATCGGACATCATGCACGAGACTGGTCTTCGAAAAGGAGGGATTTATAACCATTTTGAAAATAAAGAGGAAATAATGCTGAGCGCTTTTTCCTTTTCCATTGACATGATGAGACATCTTTTCTCTGAAGCAATGGCAGGCAAACAAGGATGCCTGGAACGTCTTCTTTCCATTGTTTCCGTATTCGAGGAGATTGCTGAAAAGAAATTGTTTCCTGGAGGTTGCCCGATTATGAATGCTGCCATTGAGGCGGATGACGCAGACCCATTGCTTCAAGAAAAAGCCCGTGAAGCAATGGATAGCTTGCTCGGAATGGTTCGTAATCTCGTTCAGGAAGGCATAAAGAAGGGTGAGGTTAAACAAGGAGTGGATCCCGAGTTTGTGGCGACTGTGTTTATCTCCACGTTGGAGGGGGCGCTAGCACTTAGCAAACTTTACGAGAACCAAGAGTACATGAAAAGAGCTGTGCATCATCTTAGATCGTTTCTTAATCAGACCTGTTCCTAACAGTCTAAAAAAAGAAGCCAACAATGGCTTTTTTTTAGACCTAAAAAAGACCTTTCGGTCTCTTTTGTTGCCTATAATACTTAGAACGATTCTACAAAATCTGATAAGGGTTCTGTCGTAGTTGATATCCCCTGATCATCCATGAGCAAGAGGAAAGAAACTTTAAGTCTTGACCGTTCCAATAAGCTTTCCGTACAAGTTCTGTCACCCTTAGTAGAAAGTTTTACAATGGTGTACTTTGTGATGCTACTAATACAGCGATCAATATAGCCTACGCATCTACCTTCAGTGAAGGGGGCGACATTCACAACGCTAGAACTAAAAATCAATTTTACGAATTCAGTATGGAATGCACGACTTAAAATGATTGGGCAGGGCATTAAACAGAGTAGTACTGACAGGTGAGTGTTAAATTGAATGACTAAGGAGTTGAGTGCCATGAAAAAGATGACAATAAATGATCACCCTTCTGTAAAACAATATTATAAGAAAAAGGAAACTATGCAGGGAACCGAAGGCAGGCACATAGATACACAATGGTTGCGGAATTTATGTCTATATGCAGGAGTCGACGATGTTGGATTCGTCTCTATTGACCGAAACGAACTTGGGGACCAACGAGCAGAAATTTTGAATCTTTTTCCTGAAGCTAGGACGCTTATTAGTTTCGTCTGCAAAATGAACCGCGAGCCCTTGCGTTCAACGGCTCGATCCATTGCAAATACGGAATTTCATCATGTTGTCGATAACGTAACGCATATCGGACATGAAATCGTGAAAAAGCTTGAAGAACAAGGTATCAAAGCATTGAATCCGCCAGCAGGATTCCCGATGGAACAGGAAAGCACCGGAAACCCATGGGTCATTTCACATAAACCAATTGCGGTTGCGGCTGGACTCGGACAAATGGGCATCCATAGAAATGTCATTCATCCCAAGTTCGGCAACTTTATTTTGTTAGGTACAATTCTTACAAATGCAGATATGACTTCGCAAAGTCAGCCCATTGATTATAATCCGTGTTTAGAGTGTAAATTGTGCGTAGCTGCCTGTCCAGTAGGAGCCATTGGCGCTGATGGTCATTTCAATTTCTCCGCCTGTTATACGCACAACTATAGAGAATTTTCCGGTGGCTTCACCGATTGGGTGGAGAAGATTACCGACAGCAAAAATTCTAAAGCATACAAGGACAAAGTAAATGATGCAGAAACAGCATCTATGTGGCAGAGCCTTTCTTTTGGAGCTAGCTATAAAGCAGCCTACTGCTTGTCTGTTTGTCCTGCCGGAGAAGATGTAATTGGTGAGTTTCTTGAAGATCGTAAGACATTTTTGAAAGATGTGGTCAAACCACTGCAGGATAAAAGCGAAATGGTGTATGTAGTACCGAACTCCGACGCTGAGGATCATGTAAAAAAACGTTTTCCTCATAAACAAGTTCGGCCGGTGAGCAACGGTTTACGATCGAAATCAATCAAAGCGTTTTTACAAGTGCTTCCTCATATGTTTCAGAGAAATCAAGCAAAAGATTTAGCTGCTACCTATCATTTTACATTTACTGGGGAAGAAAATGCTCAAGCAACGGTTATCATTCAGAACAAGACTCTTACTGTGAAAAAGGGACATATCGGGAATCCAGATTTCCAACTTATTGCAGACAGTCAAACATGGATTCGGCTGATGGCCAAAGAAACAGGGGTGTTATCAGCAGTCATGTCAGGTAAAATTCGCACAAAAGGGCCATTAAAGCTGTTCAAGGCTTTCAGCAGGTGCTTTCCGTCATAAAAGAGGAGAAGATTTTATTAAAAAGTGGAAAATAACCTAATCATTTTGTTAGGTTCAATACATTATTTCTTTACCGATACAGTCCATAGAAAAATCTCTTAAAAAACTTCCCTCCCTGCAAAAGGGGGTAGTTTTACTAGGTTCTTATAATGTATGAAATCCATATTAACAATGTCAATATACACAACGTTAATATGGATTTTAAAAAAAGCATAAGTAAATGCAAGGAGAATTGTTGAAATGAAAAATTTATATTTATCCTTATTAAAAACAAGGAGCGTCATTATTGGTTTAATAACTGCAATTATATTTCAAATATTATTTAGCATTATCTGGATTACAGGATATGATCATGTTACTGATCGCATCGATCAATTTAAAATTATTATTGTAAATGAAGACTCTAAAATAGGGGCACAAGTAGCAAATAATTTAGAAGAAAACTTAAAATTTAAAATTACTCAGTCTTCAGTCTTAAAAAGTGCAATGGATAAGCTAGATGATCGTAAAGTTCAAATGGTAATCTATATCCCAGAAGATTTTAGTTCTACGCTTCAAAATAATGAAAAAAAGGCGAAAATTATCTACTCTTTAAACGAATCAAATCCAAGCATGTTAAAAAGTGTAATGCAAACTGTTGAGCAAAAAGTAACTAGTACGATTAATAAGGAGTCGGTAAAGTCGGGCTTACAAATTACTTTTGAGCAACTGCATGTACCTTCTAATCAAGCTATTGGATTGTCTCAAGGGCTATCAGAACGTATACATCCAGTTGTTAACAATATTAATAAAGTTTCAAATTTTTCAAGATTGATGGTCCCTATGATGTTAGTAATGGCATCCTTTACAGGTTCAATGCTATTTATCATGGAAATGAACAAAGCTGCTAAAGCTTTCAAGACTTTATACAATCGTTGGCAAAGGTTTGGTGCAAGTGCTTTTTTAATTATTACGGCTACCATCCTGATTTCTACCATTGGATCTATTATGGTTTATGTAATGGGCGTACATTCTCATCAAGGGTTTATAACAATGTGGTATTTTCAAATGATGTATGTACTAACATTTCTATTCCTAGCCCAGGTTCCATTTTTTATTGTGGGTGATGCAGGTGGATGGGTAAATATTGCTATGTTATCTATTCAACTGTTATCATCTGGTTCAACTATACCAAGGGAGTTATTGTCAAATTTTTATCAAAATGCAAGTAACTTTCTACCAGCAACTTATGCAGTGGAGGGGATCATGAAACTGGTTACCGGAGGTCCATCCATTTCTCATGAGATAATTATGCTTTGTAAAATTTTAATAGGAATTATCGTCATTACATTAATACTAGTGGCTCTACAACGGGAAAATAAAAAAGAAAAAAGTTCAAACTTAACAAACGTATAAAAATGGTTTTTATAAACTTTCAAAGACGGAAAAATATCAAAAAAAGAGGTACAAACAATCAACATCCAAGTTGAACAAATTAATTTCCAGGGTGAAAAACTTGGAGTTGTCGAACTTTCGTCAAGGATAGATACAACATGGTACTGGTAGCGCGAAGTGAGGGCAAGCTCGAGGAGCTTGCGAAGGAATATCGGGAAGGATATGGTGTGCAAGTGACGGTCTATGCCAAGGATGTCTCGTTACCTGGCGTGGCAGAAGAAATTGCCTCGGATCTTAAAAAGAAAGGGATTACTGTCGACTATCTCGTCAATAATGCGGGATTTGGTTTGTATGGGGAATTTTTAGAGACGCAGTTGGAACAAGAAATGAATATGATTGATGTCAATATCAAGGCTTTAACTATTATGACAAAGGTGTTCTTGCCAGATATGGTTAAACGATGCCGAGGGGGTGTGATGAATGTGGCTTCGGTAGGAGCTTTTTATCCGGGACCTCTAATGTCAGTTTACTTCGCGACGAAGGCGTACGTGCTTTCGTTCACCGAAGCTTTGGAGAACGAACTAAGTGGCACAGCTGTTACTGTGACAGCACTTTGTCCGGGCCCGACAGCAACCGACTTCACTAGTCGTGCAGAATTGGGATCTTCGAAGCTGTATAAAAGTGGTGTCATGAAGGTCGAGGAGGTGGCGGACGAAGCGTATCGCGATTTCTTACGCGGAAAGACGTTAATTGTTCCAGGGACTGTCCACCGTTTCATAACATCCCTGCCGAGGTTGCTACCTCGCAAGGTGATGGCTCGTTTGATTAGAGAACGTACAGCGCGAGTCGAGCAATGACCAAATGGAGGTGCTAGAAAAGCTAGCAACGTTCCTTCCTCGAATCATGTATAGAAGAGGACGGTTTATCTAGACTAGGTTATTCGATACATTCTTATTGTCAAGACAATACTACATTCAATACGTTTAGTGCATTTTACTAAGTTAAGATATCCAATATTTATAACGTAGGAGTAGGTAGAAAATTTCTCATCAATGCAATGCCAGCAATACTTGTCAGTAGAGATTTAATTGTATGTAAAAAAGAAGGTTAGAGGAGGAGTGTTTTTGATGTCACGAAGAGTTGTAGTCACAGGATATGGAGTCGTTTCACCGTTAGGAAATACGGTTCAAGCGTTCTGGGAGAATATTAAAGAAGGCAAGTCAGGTATCAAAAAAATTAAGTCTGATGACTTTAATAATATCAACACCCAAATTGCAGGTTATATTACCGACTTTGATGGAGAGCAATATCTCGATAAAAAAGAATTAGGAAAATATGACTTATTTGTACAATATGCTATTGCTGCTGCTCAACAAGCTTTAGAACAGGCGAATCTAGATTTACAAAGGTTGAATAAGGAGCGATTAGGGGTTTATATTGGTTCCGGTATTGGAGGAATTAATACTACATTAGATAATCATAAGGCTTTAATTGAAAGAGGACCAAGAAAAGTTTCTCCATTTATGGTTCCTATGATGATTAGTAATATGGCCTCAGGAATTATTTCTATAAAAACAGGTTTTAAGGGACCTAGCTTTTCACCTGTTTCTGCTTGCGCAACAGGAAATCAAGCAATTGGTGAGGCTTTTTTAAATATTCGACACGGATATTCTGATGGCATATTAGCTGGAGGGACTGAGGCTCCTATTAATCCACTGGCTTTTGCTGGGTTCTCAAGAATGAGAGCAATGTCCACTTTTAATGAATTTCCAGAAAAGGCAAGTCGCCCATTTGACAGAGGTCGTGATGGCTTTGTTATGTCTGAAGGAGCAGGTGTTCTATTCTTGGAAGAGTATGAACACGCAAGAGAACGAGGAGCAACAATTTTAGGAGAAATCGTAGGCTATGGTTCCACAACAGATGCCTATCATATAACTTCCCCTGATTATACCGGAGCCGCAAATGCCATGAGATTGGCTTTAGACATGGGGAATATAAAACCCACTGAAGTGGATTATATAAATGCACATGGGACAAGCACCCCTGAAGGAGATAAATCAGAGACTAAAGCGATTAAAAGTGTTTTTGGTGCTCATGCTTATAACTTAAAGGTAAGTTCCACGAAATCAATGACTGGACATCTTTTTGGGGCAGCTGGTGGGATTGAGGCTGTAATAACCCTCAGAAGTATTATGGAAAATATAGTTCCTCCTACCATTAATTATGAAAAATTGGACGAGGAATGTGATTTAGATTATACGCCAAATTATGCAATTAAGACAAAGATAAACTATGCTATTTCTAATGGCTTTGGCTTTGGCGGACATAATGCTGTGTTGTTATTTAAAAAGTTGTCAATATAGATAAAAATGTAGTAAAAGGACTAATTGATAGGTTAAATATTAGTTTAACGTTTAATTCTTAACTATCTCGGGATTTGTTCAAATAAAAGGAGCAGTACATTAACAATACTGCTCCTTTTGATGTAATTTATTGTCGGCGAAGTTTTTGGATTTCTTCTTTTTTAATATTAGTTAACATAAAACCTTTATCGTTAGAAACAACAAGCCTAATTTTTTAAATTAGGCTTGTTGTTTCATAATTATTTACTTCTATTACTGAGACATTGTCCACGTTTTAATGGTGAATGTTTCGTTTTCAATGACTTTGTTTGAACTAGTCCCAATGTGTAATAATGAAGACAACAAATTAAAAGGAGGAAACCAAGATGACAAAAATGGTTGCATTCATCGCTAACGCAAAGGATACTTACAGAACAGCAATTATAAAAGTAAAAGCGAAGTAAAGGGTGGCTTTAATTGAAAATCTATGTTGAATATCAAACTGATCCACTAACCGGTTCTCAAAGATGAAAAAGAGAATCGGTTTTTTGGTTTTAATTTAGCTTCAAACTATTAAGGTTCCATTTTCCATCTCCGTAACTCTTCAGACGTTGTTTTAAGTGTTTGACAAATAAATTCTCTTCAGTTACTAAGACATTCATAATAGTGTTAAATAATTTAAATCAAATAGTTAGCCTATAATTTGTAAAGGAAAGTAATTTATAGTCCTTTAATATAAAGGGGAATAGAATAAAAACAGCAAGAATAACCGTGATTGAATACGTACTTACTTATTAATAAGTATAAAAAAGTCCAAACCATTGTTGACTAAATAGTTAGAATATTATAGAATTTAATAAAGTAATTACGCATACGTATGCGTAAGATAAAAAAGAAATACAAGTATATTATGAAAAAGATTTAAAGCGCTAGTGCAATTAATAACTGCTGTTTTTATGTTAAGAGAGCTTCATATTTATTATCTAAAAGGAAACATTAATCGAGAACCACGATTGACCAAACTGTCTGAATATTATAAAATGCAATAAAGAAACCACGCATGCGTATGCGTAGAATAAAGAAAGAAGAGGCATGAGGTTACTATGACGATTACCACAAAAGATATTGCGGAAATAGCGAATGTAAGTCAATCTACAGTATCGAGATGTTTAAATGATAGCCCAATGATTCCAGAGAAAACAAAGAAAAGGATATTAAAAATTGCAGAAGAACACGGTTTTCAATTTAATGCTCATGCAAGAAGTTTAAGCGCTAATAAAACGTATACTATTGGCGTAATTCTTCCAAAAAGTTTGTTTGATTTTGAGGGAGAAATGCACTTCAGGTCATGGCAGAATGAATTAATAGAGAGTTTAGAACAAATGGAATTTGACGTAATTGTTTCTTTTTTCGAGAATAGATTTACAAAACAAAATAATATTAAACGACTTATTGCTGCGAAAAAAGTAGATGGTCTCATTATTTTAGAACCAACCTTAGATGATGAAACAATTAATGTCTTGGAAAAAACCGATGTGCCCTTTATTTTTTGTAAGTACATTCCACATTATTATAAAACGAGAGATGTAGATTTTGTATGTGTTGATCAATTTAAGGGAGGATATATAGCCGCCGACCATTTAATAAAACAGGGACACAAAAATATAATGTGTATTTCGGCAAATCGCGCAGGCGGTGAGTTTGAACTAAGGACCGAAGGGTTTAAAGCAGCCTTCCATGATCATAATCTCCAATATAATGATAGTACTTTATTTTATGGAGATACAACATTTGAATCAGGTTATAAGATAATAAAGGATAATATGAAAACGTTAGGAGATATTACAGCTATCTTTGCTCAAAATGATTTAATGGCATTGGGAGCAATATCTGCTTTAAAGGAATGTGGTATTAACGTTCCAAAAGATATTGCGGTTATAGGGTTCGATGATATCGAATTATGCACTTTTTATAAGCCTTATCTTACTACTGTGCATCAGCCTACTAAGGAAATTGCTGCGCTAACATGTAAGCGTTTAATTGAGAAATTAAACTCTAAAGAGGAATCTTTGAAGCAAAAACTCGAGATTAGTCCAACTTTGGTAATTAGAGAATCATGTGGAATAAGTTCTTAAAATTATTCCACTTTCTATATATTTTATGAACATTTACGCATACGCTTGCGTAAAAACGTAACTTATTGAAGTAGTACATATAAAATGGTGATATCAAAGAATATTCTATTTAATATAATATATTTTAATGTTGAATTGTAAGCGTTTAATTAAAGATTTAAACTCACAGATTGAATGAAAACCAAAAATATGATGAGACCTGCTTATGTTAATTAGAGAATCGTGTGAAATAATTCCTTGAAATTATTTCACCTTCTATATTTTTTTTTACGCATTTACGCAAGCGTATGCGTAAAATAAATAATAAATCATATCAACTAAAAGAGGATGGGGAAAATGGAGAAATATTTAGAAGGAAAGACGTGTATTGTTACAGGAGCTGCAAGGGGAATAGGAAAAGCATTGGCTCTCAAATATGCTGAAAAAGGGGCTAATATCGTACTTATAGATTTAAATAAGGAAAATGTTGAAGCAACCGCAAAAGAAATAGCAGAAGGATTAGGTGTAACAGTACTACCACTCGTAGTAGATGTGACTTCCTCAAAGGAGATTAATGCTGCCTTACAGGAGATTGAGTCTCAATTTACAAAAATTGACGTCCTAGCACATTGTGCTGGTATTTCTACTTCAAGATTAATTTTGGATATAGAAGAAGAAGAGTGGGAGAGAGTGTTTAATGTGAATCTAAAATCTCTTTATCTACTAAGTAAGGGCGTTGCAAAAAACATGATTAAAAATAAGGTTGAAAACGGAAAAATTGTTTCTATTTCTTCACAGGCTTCAAAAATTGGAGAGCTTGGAAACGGGGCATATTGTGCATCAAAAGCAGGAGTTAATTCATTAACCCAAGTACTTGCTCTGGAATTAGCACAGTACGGCATTACAGTTAACGCGGTTTGTCCTGGATTTGTAGATACTGAAATGTTACGAGATGTATTACAAAAAAGAAGTGTAATTGAAGGAAAGGCACCTGAGGAATATGAAATGATGTTAACAAACCAAGTACCGTTAGGGAAATTAGCGTTACCTGAAGAAATAGCAGAGTTTATGTTGTTTTTAAGTAGTGAGAAAGCAAATTATATTACAGGTACTTCGATGACTATTGCTGGTGGTAAAACATTAATTTAAATAAAAAGGGGTTTTTACTATGCGTATGAGTTTAGTTACAGATTGTTTAGGATTTATGTCTTTTGATGAAATGGCAGATACTGCCGTATCTTTAGGTTATGAAACTCTAGAATTTGCTTGCGGTAATTGGTCTAAGGCACCGCATATCGATTTGGACGTCTTAATAGAGAGTTCCATTCAACGCGAAAAGTTTATAAACGCTTTAAAAAGTAGAGGACTTTCAATTGAGGCTTTGAATTGTTCCGGTAATCAGTTAGCTCCAAATGAAGAAGGACGGGAACATCAAATAGTGGTAGAAAAAACATTTAAGCTTGCAGAACTATTAGGGGTAAAAAATATAAACATGATGTCTGGTCTTCCAGGAGGAGGGCCAGCAGATAAAACTCCCAACTGGATAACAACAAGCTGGCCACCAATCAATTTAGAAATTTTAAATTGGCAATGGAATGAAGTAGCACTCCCGTATTGGGAAAAAACAGTAAAAGAAGCAAAAGAATATGGTATTGAGAAAATTGCTTTAGAGAATCATGGATCACAATTAGTTTATAATCCTGAAACACTATTCAAACTAAGAAACCATGTAGGAGATATGATTGGAATAAACTTTGATCCTAGTCATCTTTTCTGGATGGGGGGCGACCCTATTGTAACTTTGAGAACCTTAGGATCAGCTATATACCATGTTCATGCCAAAGATACACGCATTGAAAGAGGAATCGTTGAATCCCATGGAGTGTTAGATACAAAAACCATTGACGAGTTTTCCACACGTTCATGGAATTATGTTGCACTAGGTCATGGTCATGAAGTGAGCTGGTGGAAGGAATTCTTCTCAGTTCTCAGTATGATTGGTTATGACGGACCAGTAAGTCTAGAAATGGAAGATTTAACAATGGACCCACTTACTGCTTTGAAAATGTCGACCCACGTATTAAAGGAAGCTTTGCCTAAAGATTTTGATGAAAAAAGATATGTTACGTCTTATTGAAAAAGATTTTACTCGTTTTCCCTTATTAAAGATTAATAAACGCAAAGGGGTATAAAAATGAATAAACAGGTTAATCAAAATCACCTTTCATTTCTGAGTACGATTGTTTTAATATCGACATTTGGAGGCCTTCTCTTTGGTTATGATACAGGAGTTATTAATGGGGCTTTGCCTTATATGTCAGACGATTTTAATCTGAATTCATTTACAGAAGGTCTCATCACCAGTGTTCTTCTTCTGGGTGCCGCGATAGGCGCTGTGTTTGGTGGTCGTCTATCGGATGGTATTGGACGTCGTAAAAGTATCTTTTTCCTTGCCGTTTTATTCTTTATCTCTACTATCGGTTGTACTCTTTCACCAAATGTAACCATGATGATCATCTCTCGTTTTTTACTAGGTATAGCTGTAGGTGGAGCATCCGTAACCGTTCCAACATTTCTAGCTGAAATGTCGCCCTCTGACAGAAGGGGGCGGATGGTTACTCGTAATGAGTTAATGATAGTAGGTGGACAATTCTTGGCCTTTGTCTTCAATGCTATCCTTGGTAATCTATTTGGTCACATTGGGGTTTGGCGCTACATGTTATCAATCGCAGCAGTTCCAGCAATTGTTTTGTTCTTTGGAATGATGAAAGTACCAGAAAGCCCCCGTTGGCTTGTAAGTAAGGGGAGAAACGAGGAAGCATTACGTGTTCTTCAAAAGATACGTACAGAGGAGGAAGCAAAGGCTGAACTTAAGGAAATTGAAACTGCTTTATCTGAAGAAGTTGAACTAGAAGAAGCATCTTTTAAAGATCTAGCTATTCCATGGGTACGGCGTGTTGTATTTATTGGTATTGCTATTGCCATTGTTACACAAGCTACTGGGGTAAACTCAATCATGTATTATGGAACTGAAATCCTCAGACAAGCAGGATTTGCAACATCCGCAGCATTAATTGGAAATATTGCAAATGGTGTTATTTCGGTATTAGCCACTATTGTTGGGATTTGGCTGCTTGGTAAGGTTGGGCGTCGACCTATGATGTTGACAGGCCTAGCAGGTACAACTCTGACCTTGCTACTCATTGGGATACTTTCATTTGTAGTTGGATCATCTACTATACTTCCCTATATAATGTTAGCGTTAACAGTCACATTCCTTGCCTTTATGCAAGGAGCGATTGGACCAGTATTGTGGGTTTCATTATCTGAAATCTTTCCATTACGCTTAAGAGGATTCGGCATGGGAATCAGCGTGTTTTTCCTTTGGATAACGAACTTTATCATAGGTTTGTTGTTCCCTATTATGCTAGATAAAATGGGTTTATCAGTAACATTCTTTGTTTTTGCAGTGGTAGGGTGTGTATCCATATTCTTAATGGCGAAATTCCTTCCTGAAACCAAAGGCCGTACACTTGAAGAAATCGAAACTTCTTTCCGTACCTATTATGATAAAGGGGAAGGTAAATATGTTGGCTCCAATCAGTCAGAAGCTCAAATAAAATAAATGTAAAATTCATATGTTAGTAACCATGCGGCTATGCCAACTTTCTAAGAGTTGGTTTAGAACCAATTTCCTTGTATAAATACAGAAACACAAGGATGCTGTAAAATTCCAAACAACAAAGAAAACGCTTACTATTTTTATTGTTTGAAATATCGTTTTATTCTGTTGAAATCTACCTCACTGAAGCCTCGAGGTAGATTTTTATTTATTGTGAAAAAATTAATATTATGGTCAAGCGTGCTATATGACTACTTTACATAATGTTTTTATGTTAACTTAGTAAGAACTATAGATTAAGAAAAAATGTGGTAACAAACAGTGTTGTTGATGTAATAAAGTCTTATGAATCATATGGTAATGAAAAATTCCCTGTACAATAAGTTTAGTGGTATAGTGCTACTATTATTGCTTACTTAACTTTTTAAACACTTTCATCTTTATTTTGCAACCATTTAACCTATAATTAAAATAGGTTAGAATAAATGTATAAGGTGCTAGGAGAAAAGAGGGAAAGGGAATGAAACCAACCATATATGATGTAGCAAAGGAAGCTGGAGTATCCATTTCAACCGTTTCTAAAGTATTAAATAATACGGGGAGTATTGCAGAGAAAACCAGAAAAAAGGTTAGGGATACCATGCATCAGTTAGACTATCAACCTAGTGTGGTAGCATCCGTCAAAAAGCGTATTCAAACTATTGGGCTTTTAATACCTAATATTGCAAATCCTTTCATGGCAGAAATAGCAAGGGGTATTGAAAATCATGTTAAGAAATTCGGTTTTAGTTTGATGATTTGTAGTACGGACAATGATTTAAAAAATGAAATCGAATACATTTCTATATTAAAGCAAAAGTACATAGATGGTATTATAATTGCTACAGGGTTAAAAGAGGATAAAGCTATCAAGGAGCTGCTTAAGGCTGAGATTCCGGTTGCATTACTTTCTAGAGATGTATCTTCGCTTGCTGTGGATGCAGTATTAGTAGATGATTTTCTAGGAGGGTATGAGGCTACAGAATACTTGATAAGCTTAGGACATAAAAGAATTGCAATGATTACTGAAGACATTAAGTTTCCGACGATAGGTGCAAGGTTTGAGGGATATAAGCAAGCTCTCGAGAAAGCAGGATTGCCATATGATGAAAGTTTAGTGTCTCTCAATAATACTTCACTTGATGAAGGAAAGCAGTCTACACGTGAACTTCTACATTTGTCTATTCCCCCGACAGCTATTTTTGCCTCAACCGAATTTCTTGCGATTGGAGCAATACAAGGTGCACGTGAATTTAAAATAAAAGTTCCGCAAGATCTATCAATTATTGGCTTTGACGACACTGTCCTTTCGACAATTTGTGATCCTCCTTTAACTACAATAGCTCAACCTATTCATGAAATGAGTAAGAAGGTTGTTGAACTATTAATCCAAGAGATTGAAAACTCAAAGGAAACGAAGCAACGAGTCGTTTTATCTCCAAAATTAGTAGTCCGTGCATCTACTTCTCATAATAAAACGAATACATGAATGTAGATAAGATAATTAAACCTTTTAGTAATTAATACCGTTATTAAAGTTAGATATTTAGGTATTGAACAATTAATTTTCAGGAGTAAAAAAGCTGCACAGCTTGTTTTGAAGCTATGTGGCTTTTTTTTGCTATCTTTTTCAAAGTAAAGAAAATCAATAATCCTAAATCATAAGAACCTTACATAATATCCATAGCGAATTTAGCTTATTTAAGATAGCCTTGTGTTTCGTTACCGTAACTAACAACGTATTGATCTATTCATTATATGGCTTTATGCTTATATAAATTCTTTCATTTACATAGGTAAGATATTGCTATTTTTTCTATGTGATAAAGTCCACCTTATATCTGAAATATAGTTACCTATGGGCAGTCTATTTAGAGCTTTCCTATTAACGTTATTAATTTATTATGATAATTCTTATTGATTTTAAGAAAACACAAAAAGGAAAGAGCTTTCCTTAGTTCTAGGAATGTCGAAATTTAGTTTACTAATACTTACAAGAAACTTAGAGTTGGTTTGCTATTTTTAGAACGCTTAAAAAAGCTATATGATCTAAAAATTCAGGTGAAAGAGGAAATTATATGTATTATTTAAATTTTTAAAAAATTATTGACAATAAAAAAACTAGAGGATAAACTCAATAACAAGGAAAGAGCTTTCCTTAATTGTTAGCTTTGCAAATTCTAAAAGGGTTGATTAACCCAAAAATGAAAGCGCTATAAAAAGAAGCTACAAGAGGAAGTTAACTTTATTTAATCTAGAGGGGGAAAAAAGATGAAAGAAATTAGAATTGGTCTGGTTGGTGCAGGACGTATGGGGAGTTTTCATGGAAGAACAGTTGCTCATAAAATCCATGGAGCAAAGCTTAACGCAATTGCTGATCCAGTTTCAGGAGCTGCTGAAAGACTTGCGAAAGAACTGGGAGTATTAAAGGCATATACAGATCCAAAGGAAATGTTCCAAGATCCACATATTGACGCAGTAGTTATTGCAGCTCCTGCCCGTTCACATGCAGATCTCGTTGTTGCTGCTGCTAATGCCGGGAAAGCAGTTTTCTGTGAAAAACCAATGGCGATTACCCTAGAAGAAGCAGATAAAGCCATATTGGCAGCTCAGAACGCAAACGTTCCCTTACAAGTTGGCTTTAACCGTCGTTTTGCTTCAGATTTTAGAGCTGCTTATAACAATATTGTGGAAGGTAGGATCGGCACTCCACAGTTATTGAGATCTTTGACGCGTGATCCAGGATTGGGGGATCCGACCCCAATTCCAGAATGGACAATATTCTTAGAAACGCTAATCCATGATTTTGATACATTACTCTATTTAAATCCAGGTGCAGAACCAATTGAAGTTTATGCAGTAGCTGATGCACTTGTACGTCCAGATTTTAAAGATAAAGGTCTCCTTGATACTGCAGTTGTTAACATCCGTTTTGATAACGGAGCAATTGCAACAGCTGAAGCAAATTTCCAAGCAGTTTATGGATATGATGTTCGCGGTGAAGTATTTGGTTCAGCCGGTATGGTAATAGCTGGAGGTGTTCAACAAACAAATATGATTCGCTACACTTCAGAAGGAATAAGTAGGGATACATATCGAAGAGACACTGAATTATTGCACGATGCTTACGTGGCAGAACTCACTTCTTTTGTAGAATGTGTGCGTAATGGAAGTACTCCATATGTAACAGGTAACGATGCTCGCAGAGCTCTTTCTATTGCACTTGCTTGTATTGAATCTGTTAAGACAAATGCACCAGTCAAAATTAAGGGAAGTGTACAGTTGATTTAATTAAACTATCTTCATTATAAAATCATTATTTTATTTGACCTAAAAAGAAAGCGATATCATTAATGCCTGGATTCTTCTTTTTAGGTTTAACTTTCTAAAATTCAGCACTTCTAAAATAAATTAAATGTATAAAAAGGAGAATAAACATGAAATTTTCAATTTGTAGTTGGACGTTTGGAGATATTCCTTTACAAAAGACAATGGAGTTTGTAGCAAAAACCGGATATGACGCAATAGAAATTAGAGCTGCAGTAGACGATTATAAATGGCGCGATATTAAACAATTAGCGAAAAATTTAAATCTGGAAATAAGTGGTTTGACAGGTGATACTGGTTGGCCAAACGAAGAACAAGATTTAGCCAATCGAAGCGAAGATAACCGAAAAAAAGCAGTCTCATACTTTGAAAGGCAAATCGAAGCTGTTAAAGAGGTAGGAGCAGAATATTTAGTTGTTTGTCCCTCTGCTGTTGGAAAAACGGCTCCGATAGGCGCGGAGGGAGAGGACTGGAAATGGGCGATTGACTCTGTACAAAAATTAACGAAAAAAGCAGAGGAATTAGATATTACTCTTGTAATAGAACCTTTAAACAGATATGAGAGTTGCATTGTTAATACAGGAGCCGATGCTACAAAATTTGTGAAAGAAGTTAATCACCCTAAAGTGAAAATGTTGTTGGATTCCTACCATATGAACATTGAAGAGCGAGATCTTGAATTTCCCTTTTTAGATGCACAGGATAACCTGCACATTCTTCATGTAGCTGATAGCAATCGAAGAAGTATGGGGCGTGGACTCATCGACTTTAAGCCATTTATCTCCGGGATAAAAAGGATAAACTTTGACGGATATGTTGTAGTAGAAGCAACAGCTCCCGGTCCAAATCCTTTTCAAGCGAATAAAGGAGCCAACATGAATAAGATTTATACGTTTGCTGAAGAAAGTTTATCGTTCTTACAAAATAACTTCATACCTGTAAAACAACTCTAAATAGTATTTCTTTGCTAAAAAAGATTCAACTAAAGGGGCGGATGGGTGGACCATGAATAAACAAAAAATGTATAGGTGGGTAATTTATTGTTTTGGTGCTTTAGGTGGGCTTTTATTTGGTTATGATACAGGGGTTATTTCAGGTGCTCTTCTTTTTATAAAGAAAGACATGGGGCTAACACCTTTTCTTGAGGGGTTAGTGGTAAGTGGCGTTTTAATTGGGGCCCTTATAGGCGCAGCTTTTAGTGGACCTGTAGCCGATAAATATGGAAGAAAGAAAACAATCATTATCCTAGGTGTACTCTTTACGATTGGCGCAATTGGAACAGCTATTTCTCCTAATGTACATACTTTAATTGCGTTTCGTATTGAACTGGGAATAGCAGTTGGAGGAGCTTCAGGTATTGTTCCTCTATACTTAGCTGAAATGGCTCCAGCAAATATTCGCGGTAAGGTCTCTTCATTAAACACGATTATGAATGCTCTTGGCATTTTTATGGCCTACCTTGTAAATTACATGTTTGCGGCTTCAGAAAATTGGCATTGGATGCTAGGATTAGCCGTTATTCCCTCTATTTTACTGATGCTAGGAATGTTCTTTATGCCCGAAAGCCCAAGATGGCTTTGGCAGAATGTAGGTGAAGATGAAGCACGTAAAGTGTTATCTCTAACAAGGTATGCACACCAAGTAGAAGAAGAAATAAGAAGTATTATGCAGGTAAAGGCTGAAAAAAAGGTAAACTTAAAGCTGCTCTTTGCACCTGGGTTACGTTCTATTTTATTTATTGGAATCGGCATTGCCGTATTTCAACAGATCATTGGAACCAATACAATTATCTACTATACACCAACGATTCTAAGTACAGCTGGATTCGGTTCCACAGCAGCGATTGCAGGAACAATAGGTATTGGAGTTTTTAATATTTTGTTTACGATTCTTGGAATGCTCCTTATTGATAAAATTGGCCGTAAAAAGCTATTGTTAATTGGAAACATTGGTATGACAATTGCGCTGGGTACGCTTGGGGTTGGAATGGTATGGGTTGAAGTGCCGGTGTGGTTGTTACTTACTTGCCTTTCCTTGTTTATTGTTGCATATTCAGCAAGTTGGGGTATGGTCGTATGGGTCATTCTTGGTGAAATTTTCCCTATGAATGTGCGTGGCGTAGCAATGGGTGTAGCAAGTACAGCTTTATGGCTTTCAAATATCGTCATCTCCATGTCATTCCCAGTACTTGTAGAGGCTGTTGGAGTAGGAGTCCTTTTCTTAACATATGCAGTTATTGGAATTTTTGCTTTCCTCTTTGTTATGAAATATGTTCCTGAGACAAAAGGTCGAACGTTAGAAGAAATTGAACTAGAAATAGCATTTAAAAATAAACAAGCTGTTAGCTAATATAGGTTGATTTCCTACCAGAAACAGTTTAAAAAATTAATAAGAGAATTTAAATTATGAGTAAAAATAAGTCACTCCTTTTTATAAGATGTGACTTATTTTTGTATTTATAAATTCCATTATGATAACTGATTGTGGAGAGAATAGACTATCCTACAAACCAAGTTATTTTTGAGTGAAAAGCATTTATAGTAAGAAAACCCAAAAAAGTACTTGGAGACCTTCACCGATTTCAATGAGATTTTATTTTTTAATCAGTACGGACAACTCACCTTCAAATACTTTTTGCTCTTTATTATAAGTAGATAATAAGACAGTAAGGATTCCCGTTTCCCTTTTTTTCGTTTCTTTATCAATAACTTTGACAATAGTATGCAATTCATCTCCTGGATAAACGGGTTTTATAAATTTGATATTATTCATCTCTGTTCCAGCAATAACATCTTCCCCATACATACCTTGTTCAATCCAAAGCTTAAATGAAAGCGCCATTGTATGTATTCCAGAAGCAATAATTCCATTAAATCTCCCTTGTTTCGCTTTTTTCTCATTTAAATGCATATATTGAGGGTCAAATTCCTTCGCAAATCTCATAATATCTTCTTTTGTTAATTTAAAACAATTGGTTTCAAATACTTGTCCAATTGTAAACTCATCTAGCTTCATTAATACACCTCTTATTTAAAAATCAATTGCTGTACCTGTCAATATTAGTGTAGTATTACTTCCTTAGCAAGTTAAAAGAAAGATGAGCGATTTAAATATTCTATTATAATTCCAGTAGTATAACAAAGCGTTAAAATAATTTCATTAGCTCAAAAAAAAACCTTAACTTTATTTCTTTAACCTTTGAAGCAGAATTAAATAGAAAAAAGAGAAGGGCAAGCCCTTCTCTTTTTTACTGAAGACAGTCGTTTTTTCTGATTTAGGGTATATACCTAATACAAAATTAGTTACCATAAAACGTATTATAAGAAGCCCAATTCTTTATATATAAAG
Source organism: Priestia sp. MDV22-iso46 (assembly GCF_058629175.1). NCBI lineage: Bacteria > Bacillati > Bacillota > Bacilli > Caryophanales > Bacillaceae > Priestia > Priestia sp. MDV22-iso46. The sequence continues at coordinate 27,423 of NZ_JBZVWT010000010.1, read as the reverse complement.
AATTGGGCTTCTATTTTTATCAAAAAAATGATTAATATGTTTAATTTAGCAGCAAAGATTAAATTGATTCGGTTTGGTTAGTTAAATAAGAATATGCACCAATCATTATCATGTTAGTAGGATATCATTTAATAAAGCTAGTTCTACGCTGAAAGGATCATTAATTTTTCTAAGTTCACAATAACCAGAACTATAAATATGAATAATCTTAAATCTTGTACCACGATACAAAACCTCTTTATTAATTGACATACCTTCCCTCCAGATTCATTATCATAGTCTATTCAACATATTAATCATTTTTCTTATTCAAAATACATCTGGAATAAAATTAAATTACTTTTCCCTTTTTTATATATTTCAAAACATAAATTCAAATAAAATTTAAAATACACTCGACTATATACATATTTTTAACTGCCTTGAGCAAACTACACAAGACGCCGTGAGGCATCTACGGACTTTCTTATTCGAATTTTACAAAGAAAACTTCCTTAAAGCATTGGGGGAGTTTTTCTGTTTTTACGCTGTATATGATATACATTTGTAGTTGACATAATGTGCGTTATAGGCAATCGTTTATTAAGAAAAATAATATAGTTGACTTTAACAACTATTAAAGTTTACACTTTAAATATAATTGCTAAAGTCAACTATATTTAAAGGAGGCAGTTTTAATATGATAGAATCGAATAGTGAAAGTATATCTGAGTTTAGACAATTTAATCGTTTTTATACCAATGTTCTTGGTTTACTGAATCAACAAATATATGATAGTCCGTTTTCATTAACAGAAACACGCATTTTATTTGAGATTAACAGTAAAAACAATTGTACGGCTAAATTATTGCAAGAAGAATTAGCTTTAGATCGTGGTTATGTGAGTAGGATCTTAAAACGTTTTGATGAACAAAATATGATTTATAAAGAAAAATCGGAAGAAGATGGTCGCACTTATTTTATCCATCTAACTGAAAAGGCAAAAAACATTTACTATGATTTAGAAGATAAAGCTAATGAGCAGGTTAGATTTTTCCTGAGAAATTTAGATAGTAATAAACAGCAAACTCTGATTAAATCAATGAATAAAATTGAAGAAATACTGTCACAACAAATTAACCCAAAAGAATTCGACGTTTACATAAAAGGAGATTTTAATCCTGAAGATAAAAAAGAGCTTATTATTGAAAAACAAAAAGCTTTTTATACAGATAACTATGGATTTGATGCGACATTTCTAGACTATCTCCATGAAACCTTTGATGCAGAAATAGAAAAAGTTTGGATTGCAGAAAATCATGGAGAATTTGCAGGCTCCATAGGACTAGTAAAAGAAAATGAGAAAACTGCTATATTAAGGTGGTTTATCGTTGAAGATAACACACGTGGAAAAGGAGTAGGTACACGATTAATTCAATCACTACTTGATTACTGTAAAGAGCAACAATATGAACGTGTCATTTTATGGACTATAAGTAGCTTACCTACAGCAAGACGATTATATAAAAAATTCGGGTTCGAAATTGCTGAAACGAAAGAGGAACAATTATTGTGGGGACAAAAACTTATCGAAGAACGATGGGATTTAGAATTAAGACAAGCAAATTCTCTCTAAAAATCATTATAAAATGAATAACAAATAACTCCTTGAGCAAACTACTCAAGATACGTTACTGAAAAAACTCCTGACCAACGACAGGAGTTTTTCTCTTTTTAATCTGTATACTCTATACAATCTTAGTTAACATAATCACAATTATCGGAAACAACATGATAAAAGGCTCTATTTCTTCTATGATAAGGAGCTTTCTATTTGTGAATCTATACTTTTAGAAATAGGGAGAAGTATACGTAATATTGAACGATACATTCCTAATCTATAACTAATTACATTTAAGTTCAAAAGCATTCCGAGTAGAGAAAAAAAGGAAAAAATCATTTAATAATTTTTTTGAAATAGGACTATGAGAAATTATCTTTTTTTACTATAATCTATCTGTATGATGGTACTATGCAATTTTTCCACTTAATCGATGTAATGCAGATCATTTTTTAATCTTTATTTTTATGATTACATCTAAACCAAATTAAATATAAACTGAAGGAGCGTAAATAACCCTTGGTATTCACAATTATTTATGAATTTTTATCCTCGCTACTAATAAAGCCTGAATCAAAAATTAAAAAACGCGTTAGTTAGTCTAACAATTCATATAGGAAAGATAAAGCCCATCAACTTAGGTCGATGGGCTTTTTTATTTATTTCATACCATGTTACCCCCACCATCTTCTTCTCTTTCTGCTAGTAGGGCGTAGAAGCATTTTTGTTCAGTTTTACATAATAGTTCAATATGTGGTTAAAATATCCAAAAAAGCACTGGAAGTATGTCTTTATCCTTTAAAAATCCAAACATAAGAAAGAATCGATACTTTGATGCTACAAACCAATGTATTCATTAGAAAATATACGGCGTTCACCATGAACGAATCTTAACATCATTAAACAGGAAACAGTTCAGATTTCGTCGTTCGTCAAGTGAAAGTGGGTAGAAGTTGTGGTGTTAAAGGATTCATTTTTTATGCGTTCAAACAAAGACCTCGAAGAAGGTGACAAGAATGAAACGTAAAGGGGCTTTTTTTTTACTGCTGATGACGATGATGGTCTTGCTCACCAGTTGTTGGAGTAAAAAAGAGTTAACGGACCTTGCTATTGTATCAGCCATGGGTGTCGATAAAACGAAAGAGGGGAGATATCATCTAACACTCCAAATTATTAATCCAGGGAACGTGGCTGGTATACAAGGAGGGGGAGGCGGTACTCAAAGCCCTCCTATTACCATTTACTCGGCTTCCGGTGATAATATAGTCGAAGCAAGTAGACGGGCTTCAGGCAGCATTTCTCGACGATTGTATTATGCTCATACAAACTTGCTCGTAGTTGGAGAAAAAATGGCCACAGAAGAAGGGCTTGATACCTTAATCGATGCCCTAGATCGGGATCCAGAATTTCGGAATACTTCTTCTCTCGTGATTGCGAATCATTCGTCCGCAGCTGATCTTGTTAAAACGTTAACACCAGTTGATAAGATCCCTGCCAATAAAGTACTAAAAACTTTAGAATTTACGGAAAGAAAATGGGGAGAGAATGTAAAAACATCACTCCAAGAGGTGATGAAAAGCCTTGAGTCTCCTGGAAGAGGAGCCGTCGTATCAGGATTTCGCCTAGTTGGAAATGCACAGCAAGCACAAAAGCTGGATAACCTTCAAGAGAGTGCACCTGCAGCAACGCTTGGAGCTTCCGGAATTGCTGTTTTAAAAAAGGGGAAATTAGTGGATTGGTTGTATGGAAAACCAGCAAGAGGAACGGTATGGATTCTCGACAAAATCCAAGGAACGGATATTAATATTGATTGGGAAGGGAAAAAAGAAGCGATTGCCTATCAAACTGTACGCCAAAAAACAAGTGTGTCAGCTCAAGTGAAGAATGGTCAACCTCATATTTCTGTTCACACGCGTGTTGAAGGAGATCTCGGTGAAATGGAGGTACCTGTTGATATCGCCAATCCAAAGGTCATTACAAAAATCGAACAATCTCTGAGAAAAGAAATTAAAAAAGAGCTAAAGACAGCTATTGAACGTGCGCAAAAAAACAAAACGGATATCTTGGGGTTTGGCGAAGTGGTTCACCGTACTAGGCCAAATCAATTTAAGAAATTAAAAAAGGAATGGAACGATGTGTACTTTCCAAAGTTAGATGTAGATATTACAGTGGAAGCCTATATACGTCGCGCTGGCTTACGAAACAAGTCATTTCTTTCAGGGATAAAAGAGAATCAAAAGTGATAATAAGAAATAGCATGATTGTAGCTCCAATCTATAATCAGTTGCTTTTTCTTATTCTTTCCCAATCTACCAAAGTATAAAAAGAAAACTTCTAAAGACGTGTTTACTTTAAGTTTTTTTGTATGTAAATAAATTTTGATATCTTGAGCAAACTACTCAAGATGTATAAAATCATCACGACTAACTTCGAATTACGTCACGAAAAAACCTACCTCTTTTGACTGGGAAGAGATAGGTTTTTTCTGTTTTCAGCCTGTATATGGTATGCATCTGTAGTTACCATAATGCGCCTTATCGGAACAAAAAAGCTCTTCTAGCTTATATAAATATGCCATGAAGAGCTTTTTTTCTTAGGATATATCCAATAACTTACAAATTATATATAATCAGGAATAAAATAAAGTTATGGAGATGATGATTTGAAGATAAAAATTTTAGGGACGCTTGCGTACTTAGTTAGTACATTTTTCTTTTATGAAATAGGACATGTATTTAACATTAGTTGGTTGATGCTACATAATATTTCTTATTATCCTAATGGTTCTCTATCTCAAGTATCAGGATCGATAATGCCGTTTCTACTTTCATTGCCTATCTATTTATTGACAGTGAAAAAACTCAAAACAAGAGGTATATGAGTTGTATATCATATACAGAGCTCCCTCTATAAATTGAGTAATATCAAGGGTTTATAGGGGGGGATAACATGATCAGAATCCTTTTATTAAGGGTTTTTTCTTGTTTATAAGTTTATAACTTTAGACACTTATAAAGGTGTGTTTAACAAGAATATTTCTAAAAAACACCTTACTATTAAATAAAACTAAGGATTTTAAAAATTTTAATACATACCTTCCTTAGCATGGAACACGTTTCTGAATGAACGCTCGTATAAGTGGTGATAATGGGTGTAAATAGATAAAAATAATAAGGGATGATACGGTGATTTATATCTATAATGATTATGGTGGAACACATACCACTTCTATGGCAGCAGCTTATCATTTAAAAAAATTACCTACTGATCGAAAGCTAACCAAAGAAGAAATATTGAATATTGACTATTTTAATAAGTTAACTCAATCTGATATGGGAAAAATCATTTTTCATGGGGAAGATGAGGACGGAAATTCAGTTTATACAATTGGTCGGAAATCCTCAAAGCTTGTTGTTCCGGCTTTAAAAAACTTAAGCATATTGTTGCAGGATAAATGTAAAGTTCATGAAAAAATCATTTTTTCTAATACCTCACCAACTGTTCCATTTGCCATGACAATGGGAGGATTCTTGTCTAGGGAGCTAAAAATTGACTTCATCGGTTTACCATTATTAGTTATTGGTGCCAAACAATGTTGTCATGATATTCTTCGATTGGTTGAACACACGAAACAAATAGGGAAATCAACGAATACAAAGGTAATTGTATTAGAAAATAAACGGTTTAAGTAACACTGAAATGCCCTCGGATTTCTTTAAATTCCTACACATAATGTAACCTATATATATTTAATGAAGGAAGGATGGTTTATGAAGTAGCTCCATCCTTCTTTGATGGTATTCTTAATCCACTCAATGCACATATGAATAGCTCATTCGTTCAAACGTGTACGTAATTTCCTACGGCTTTGAAATAAAGTCACGATGTTTATAAAAAAGATACGAAGTTTTAAATAAAGATTGCCCGTGTAGTAGGTAAGGTTCATAGTAGTTTGGCTGTCTGAGCCTTTTTAAACCAGAACTAAGTATAAGTATACTTTCTTTGGGTATCATCTTATTAACAGTTTTGAATATTTTTTTAAGTGTATGCTGATTACTTTTCTGTATTCCTATCTACTACTTCAGGGTTGCCGGTCGTTTCTATATGCACTTTTTCTTTTTTTAAGGTCTTTGTAATAGGCTTAGTTTCTTGGAATTGACGTTTATAAATTGCAACATCTTCTAGAACTGTTGGATGTTTGATGACTTCGATACGCTCTTCACTAATAGGTATCCGAATAATTTCTGTATGTTCACCCGTTTGATCTGTATTTTCTGCATCTAAAACTTTTTTCTCAATTATCAGTTCCTCATGGATCACAGGTATGGTAATGGTTTTCTCCTCCGTAAAAATCTCTTTGTGTATGGCTACCTCTCCTGTTTTTATCCATTTTTTAGAGATGTCTAACTTCTCCTCATGAAGTTGGAGCTTTGCACTATTGTCAGTATCATAAATAACTTGTTCTGAAACTTTGCGATCATTCGTATTGGAGTCATATTTGGCAATTTTGTTCTTTGACATATTTTAGCCTCCATAGTTACTGTAATAAATATAAGTTAGTTTTTTTCTATTTAAGACAATATAAAAAGAGGGTGTAAAGTCATCATTTAAAATACTCCCCAAAAAATACCTCCCAAATCGTTCTTACGATTTGGGAAGTGTTTTTCGGTTTGATTTATATCTTTTTTAATCGATAGGAGAAGCTGTATCGTCGGAAGCTATATTAACGTGACCAGTTGTATCAACATGAGCTTCTTCCCTTTTTAAGGTTTCTTCTACATGTTGCGTTTCTTCTACATTGCGCTTGTAAGCTGAAACTTCACCTGTTGTTACAGTGTGTTTGCTTACTTGAACCTGTTCCTCACTGACTGGAATGTGAATGGTTTCTTCATCACTAATAGATGAATTGCTGAGTTCGTTGTCGATAGCTCTTCTCTCAATAACAACTTCCTCATGGGTAACAGGAACGTCAACCGTTTGTTGCTCTTCTATAACTTCTTTTTGCAAGGTTACCTCCCCTGCGGCTATTTTATTTTTAGTGATATCTAATTCCTCTTTATGAAGACGAAGCTTTTCATTTTCATGATTATTTTGTGCTTTCTCATTCTCATCTGCAAAGAGTCCAAAAAAATTGTTCATACATTTCCCTCCATTTTTATTTGTTTTATCTATTATTGAATCTACTCACCATTGTTTGTACAGTTGCGGGTGTCATCTTATTTCCATGTCTTCGTCGCATTCCATTAGTCGTAACAGCCCCAACTCCTAAACCCAATAATGAAAACATCATGCCTCTATTATTACGTCCAAAATTAAATGAGGACGTTAATCAATGTAAGTTATTCATTATGTGAATACCCCATCGATAGTTATTTGGAAGAAAATGATCTTCCAACGTCTTTATTCTGTGACAAACTTACTTATCTATACCGGGAAAATGATACTACTTTATTTTCTGATTCATCCTCTTTAAAAGACATACAGCTTTGTCAACGATAATGCTCGTTAAGCTACCAGTGAAAGCACTTCGAACAATATCAGAAGGATAATGATGTCCTACCCAAATCCTTGAGAATCCGGTTAATAAGGACAGCCCTAACATCACTGATCCAAGAATACGTTTATGGAGAAAAATAGAAGTGGATACTGCAAACGTTAGTAACGTATGTTTACTTAAAAATGAAGAATCCATCTTTGAAGGAATGAGTATGCCAGCACGGAGCTTCATAAATGGACGAGGCTTAAAATAAAAACATTTCATTAACGTGTGAATAAATAACGTAAATGCCACAGATATAACAGCATATAATGTCACTTTTTTTTGAGAACCGTTTCGAAACCACATAACGATCAATATAAATATGAATACATAACGAACTTTTTTTGAAATCAATATCATTAACGTATCGAATGAAGAATAACGACCAGCGAGCTGATTGATTGCTCTAAATATTTTATAATCCATATCCAATTTCTCCTTGCTTTTCAGATGTATGTACCATGTCCTCCTGAACGAGGTACCCATTATATGAATGGTGTTTTTACGTTAACAAAAAAAGTTGAACGTAAAATATTTGTTAGGATATTGTATGTATTAGAGAAAGAAACACATACAAAACCTCCTTAATTTATAAGGAGGTTTCTTTTTTCTAGAACATACTAAATTGACTTGTTATGTTCAATCACTCTAATTTAACGAGCGTTAGGGAATACTCTTTTAACGGTTTCAGTAAAATCTTCAAATAGGCCATTTCTTGTCGCACCTTCATTAATTCGATTTCCGTACTCTTCCATACGATTCACAAAATCAGGATCGGATGACACATACACATTTCGAATATCCTTATCTGTAGCTTTTACTTGATCTGAAATCTTCTTTTTTAAACGGTCGGTTACTTCTCCATTTGCTTCATTCTTTAAAACAACAGCCACGTATGCATTTTCGTTTGTAACAATCACATTTGCAGTGTCTACTTCATTTAATTTAGCAATACGATCCGCAGCTTTATCAGCTACTTCTAATCGTGTCTGATTATTATTATCTACATTATTATTTTGAACACCGTCGGGTTGAAATCCCACGTCTCGTAGATCATTGTTGTCACGATTATTTTGAGCTTTTTGTTCAGACGGTTCTTCAGTTGGGTCAGGCTCAGATTCATCTTTTTTATCATTACAACCAAAAAGAAAACCTACTGATAAAATAACTGATAAGAGTCCCAGTACATATTTTTTTGTCTTCATTCCTTTTTCACTCCTTCTAATAGTCATATATGTATTAAGGTTTACATTGTTGTCAAAATAATTACAGGGAATAATTTGAAAATCCAAGTAATGATAGAATCATTTTCCCAGTATATATACGTAGCATCGGCGAAAAATAAAGATGTTGAAAGAGAGCTTTCTTTCAAACACTTATCAAAGAGGGATTTGCATAATGAATAATGTACAGCAGCTAACTTCTTTATTTAAGGTTAATGGTCTATTTGAAAAGAAAAATAATAACAGAGGCATGCTACTGTCACTTTTGAGCATAGGAATTGGGACTTTAGTGATTTGGATAGTAAGAGGAAATGGAAATAAACCAGGGGCACCAACCATGCAGACAATGACGAATAGAAGCAACATGAGAAACGGTTTATCAAAGCAATAAAAACTGTATTTTCCATAGTATATTTTGCATACAATTGAGTTATGGGTGATTATTAAAGGCTTTAGGCAGTTTTTACTGCCTAAAGCCTTTAATAATCAAAAAGAATAAACAACAATTACTTAATTTTATAGATTTGAAAACCATACTTAATAACAAAGACATAAGCCCATTTTCCCCACTAATTCCCTCAATGTATTACAAATATTATACAATATAAAAAGACTAATAATTTAGGGGGGGAAGATTATATGGGAAGAAAAAATGGAACAATCAAGTCGTACAGTTTTAATAAAGGGTATGGTTTTATTACAACAGAGGATGAAACTGAGCTTTTTGTTTCTTATCGCTCTATTGAAGGGAATGGTTATCCAGTCCTGAGAGAAGGTCAAAAGGTTTCTTTTGATGTAGAAACAGGTCAAAATGGGCTAGAAGCAGTACGTGTACGGGTCCTAGACTAATATCCTAAGGTCATCTGTTATTTAAAAGGCAACAAGTTATTCCGTTGCCTTATTTGTACTTTATAAAGCTGTTATGCAATTATTAGATAAACAATCACTACAAAATAACTTGAATATGTTATATATCTAATTAATACATCAGGTTAAAATGAGAAAAATGAGTGATTTAATAATTTCCATAATAATTCTTCCATGCAACCTTTATTTCTAACCTTATCATAGTGAAATATCCTCCCTCACCTAAAATGTAATATATTACTAATGAAAACAATAAAAAGCATATTGTACACTTAATGGGTATGTAAGTAATATTTTATGGAGGTTTTAAAATGAAAGCTACTGGCATCGTTAGGAAACTAGACAACCTGGGAAGAGTAGTCTTACCCATCGAACTAAGAAGAACATTAAATATTAAAAAGAACGAACCTGTTGAGATTTTTGTAGATAATGAGAACATTGTATTGAAAAAATATTCACCTGATTTAGCTTGTAAAGTGACAGGTGAAGTTTCTGAAGATAATCTAATCTTGGCAAAAGGAAAAGTAATTCTAAGCCGTGAGGGAGTAAAGCAACTGCTTAGAGAGTTAGAAGTAAAGTTATAATTCAAAACTGTAAAGTATCTTCTATGATAAAAGGGGTGCGAAAACAATGGTTTTATTAATGAGATTGTTGTTTTCTTCTTTATGCAGCTCTTTATACATCCTTGATATTACTGGTTTTTCCCAAGATCCAGGTGGAAGGAGAATGCATAAAAAGTCTGCGTTTTATACATATGCTTGTACGGAAAAAAGTGGTATTTATCGGAAAATTGCGATAATATTTATTTGAGCTATCTTTCCGTTACTTTTTATACGTTCGAACCCTGTGAAAAAGCTATCTCGCTTCCACTGCCGAGGTAGCTTTTTCTTTTGTTAACGATAATAATTACTTTAACATCTTTTAATAGATTTAAATATCTTATCCATAAAAGTATACATTTTTAGTTACCATAATGTGATTTACAGGAATCTATAAAATAAAAGAGAAGAACATATTCGTGATCTTCTCTTTTTCTAATTTAAATAAATTCATTATGTAACATTTCAAAGAATATCTATATCCTTTCTATTTTTAGGTGTTTTTTTAGTCTTTTAATACCTAAAATTTACTTCATTCATTAATCTATTTAAAGCTATTTTTAAAATTTCATATTCCGTATACTCTTGTTTAGAAGATATGTATCTCTGACCTTTTTCCATCAACAACTTTCTAATTTGATTACACAAATCAATTTCAGCTTTCAAAAGTTTTATTTCCTTTTTGATTTCCATTTGTTGATGCACAAAAACAACTCCTTTTTCTTTTTGAATGTATAAAAATATTCTATGCTGAAGATAAAGGTCCTTCATTTTTAAGTTTATTTTTTGTATAAAAGAGTAAACTTCAGTAGCTTTTTCTATTTTAATCTGTATATCATATGCATGTTTGATTAACATAATCAATCTTTCCGGAACACAACCCAAAAAAGAACCCTTGTCACAGAACGGTTCTGCCAAGGGTTCTTTTTCCGGAGTATGCAGCTTTTTATACATCCTTGATTTATTAACGTTTTTCAGATAGACGTTTTAGAAATAGATGAATAAAAAGTGCACCTTTTATTCATATGCTAGTACACCTAAAAAATAGTCCTTATGGCAAAAATATGCTAATATTTACTTGCGGTTATATTTTGGTACTTTATAATTGTAATTCCTGACAAAAAGCTACTTCGCTTACCATACCGAGGTAGCTTTTTATTTTTATTTCTTTGCTGTTAATAACTTGTTTTCTAACTTTAATACCCATTTATAATACCCTAATGCAATAAGTAGAAGTACTGGATCAATGATAGCTGAATACCATAAATTCCACCAACCATAGTGAAAGTATCCCCAAGGTTCGGGAAGTAAGGTAATCATTTCATAAAGCAAAATGGCGACCATCCAAAAGATAAGGTAGCGAACCTTGTGAATAATTGGCATTTTAAAAGGATACCAATTAAGAAATATCATATTAGCAGGCGGGAGTAATACAGTATGAGTAAGCACTCCCCTCCAATCTGCATTTTCTGTAAAATACCAATAGGCATGATATTTTAAATCTATAAAGACATCGAACATATGTTGAAAAGCAATTGTAAATATCCAAATATGAAGAATTTGATTTGCTGTCAGTCTTTTATTTGTTTTAAACGCAATAAAATTAAATACAATAATGGCAATAGCAAGTCCTATCATGTTTTTTTCCTTTTTAATCAAATATACCACATAATGTTAAATCAGGAAATTACAAGTGTGTTTTTGATTTGCTTCTCCTGTATCTTCCTATTCTAAAGACAATCTATGTAAAAATATTTCTATATTAAATATCTTTAGTCAGTAACGAAAACGACCATTTTTGTTACTGCCAATCCAAAAGTACAATGAGTCTCAGCCCCCCTACTATTGTTGTAACAAAAATAAATGACATTGTTATTTGTAAAATTATATTTATTTTGGTGTTTTTGTTATATTGATTCATTGAGGATACAATACATACTCTATAGTTAAGGCTTTCCAATGTAGATAGTCTGTAAAGGTATACGTTTACGAACTTTTATTTTGAATACGAAATCTATCATTTTTATCGTCCGTTTATATTTGAAAATCAATTGCGAACGTCTTTTGTAATTCATGCACTTTTACGAACGTTTTTATTCCATTGGCGGGTACATTCCAGCATAATCATTAATTTGTTTATAATATGTATTACCATACAGAAGGATTAATGATTGAATCCTAACACTTTTTCTTGGTGGACGGCGCTATTATAGACGCCTCTTTTTTTGAAAAACTGGTTTATAATTGACTAAGCGCGGATATATATAAATTAGCCGATCTGTTTTTAGCAATCCAAGCTAAGTCGAAAACCCATACCAATACATTTACGAAAGAGGCCATCGATTAAGATGGTCTTTTTCATACGTTTATTAGGTTCTTTTTATTCTCCCTCAGCTTCATGGTCAAAAAATACAACAACTGGTTCAAATTGACCCTTTCTATAATCAAAGCATATCAAATTTCCATAGAAACAAAAAACTGCATGAGGATTCGCTGTATAGTTAAGTAGAATCCTCATGCAGTTATAAAAAATACATTTTCTATTTTCGACATAATTAATGATATGTAAGGGGGGAAAAGAATCTCGGCCCATGTACTATCTACAAGTGTTATTGCATACCAACATTTATCCGATGTATGTCCAAAACATCTGAAATTCCTTTCTCACTCATTCTTTCCAGCAGATACTCATACCCTTTTTCCAATACGAGATTTCTCTCTTCTTCATAGATAGGAACGAGTGTATAAATATTTATGTCTTCCCCTTTAGTATGAACGTTATTCAGTCCGGATTCTTGGGGACGGCATATCATTATGCATGATAACTTTGTGTTTGATGCAAATGGCTGAGGAGGTTCTCCATTTGGAAGAATAACCCCTTCCTCAAGCCACCCATCATAAAGATGTGGAATATGAGCGACTTTCCTTAACCACCCAAGAGGCCAATAATGATTTCGGTCTTTCATATTGTCCTTTTCAACTATCCAACTTGAAGGCAATTTTAGTAACAACTCTGCATACTTAAACATACTTTCCTCATCTAAATAATCCATAGGTTCATCACTCATACCGGTAGTTACAAGAGTGACAAAGTCTTTATTCATTGACGGAGGGATTATGTGAATAGTAACTGATACTCTACTACCTGGAACAATTTCACTTACAGTATTTTCAATAGGGCCAAAATGCTTCGTAATATGATTTAAAATCTCAACATGACGGTCCTGATCATTATGATTTGTTGTAGTTACATCCTTAGAGAGCCCTCTCTGACTTTCTAACAACTTAACAATTTCTTTTTGTCCTTGTTCCTTTGCAATAGTCAATGCGTCTACCTCTCTCATAAATTCACTACTATATGTAACATTCGTATCTATGCCACTTTCAATTAATTGTTCTGCAATATCAGCATGACCATTACTAATTGCACCAAACAATGGATTTCTTTCTGGATTGCTTACATCCATATCAGCTCCACAAGATAATAAATACCTTACTATATCAATATGACCTGCAGAAGCAGCTTCGTTCAATGCTCCACCACCATACACTCCTCCAAGTACATTAACATTTGCACCAAGTTCTATTAGTTTCTTAACAATGTCTAACTCTCCTCTAGAAGCTGCAACATGAAGCCACGTTCCAAAAGGGGTCATCATATTTAAACGTTCAGCATTAGAGCCAATTAACTCAACTATCTTTTCAATATCGCCTTTTTTTATAGCCGAACGAATTTCTTTTGCAATTTGTTTACTATCCATTCCTAATTACCTCCTAGCGAATAGTTCTACTTAAATTGCAACATCCTGGTAGCCTACTTCAATTACTTTTTCATTTAATAGACGAATGCCTAATCCATTTTCTATATCCCATGTACAATTAAATGTCATTCTAATATCTCGTCCTTCAAAAATATCCGCATATGGTACAACAATTCCATCGAAAGTTATCATGTCTAGTATTTGACCAGTTGTTTCAATTAAGGGATAATTTTCATTTAATCCACTATCATAGCCTAGTTCATTTTGCTTTTGTTTATAATAGTCTACTATTGATTGTAATAGACTTGGTTGTAAGTCATCCCAATTTTTTATGAATGATTGATATGCTGTATACTGATTTTCATCAAACTTGCCATCTTCTTCACTATCTATCATCAAAGCTATCTGAGTTTCTTTTCCAAAAAAACGAATAGTGGTATCCTTAATCCAACCATATTCATACTCAAGTTCCCCAAAAATTGGATCGTTTATAGTCATTTTAATTCTCCTTTTTATTCACTCGCTTTATGTGTTTACCTTTATCAATACGTGCTTCGTCATTCTCCTGTGCAAATATGGATCAAGTAATAAGAATTACTTAACCACTGAAACCAATCTCATAAGTCTGCTTAACACCCTGAAATATATGATTCAAATATTGGCTCATTTAATCGTAATAATGGTTAAAACATAAAAACCTTGAAAGGTGTATAGCCAATCAAAGTCATATTTTAACAATCATTTTCTTACTTTCATAAATATCATCGGGTAAAATTTCGTGATGGTTTGAACCAAATAAGTTCACCAATAAACTTTTGAGAACCACAAGAAAGATTTATACTAAGGATTTCATTTCATCACAAAAGAATTGTTTCAAATGCATCGCTCACCATGGAATCAAAACTTTCAAATGACTGAATTAAAGTTCCTGAGGGCTTGTCGAGTTCTACATATACACTCTCTTTTAGGTCATAACAATACCATGCTGTATCAGAATCTCCCAAAAATATATATTGCTTTTGCCAATCATTTTCATACCAAAGCTCGTTTGTTTCTATAAACCCATGGATATTTTCATCTACTTCCTTATCAAGTAGAACTTCATCAACACCGTAGATTACTAATCCATTAAAGTCTAACCCATTTATTATCTTTAAAAGTTCAATATATGACTTAGGTAATATAATGTTTCGTAATTTCTTCTGAATATTATGATTCATTGTTATAATTTCTGTATCTGATGCTGGATTTCTAAGCGAACTTCCATATTTCTCATTTTTTCCATTTATATCAATAAGTCTTTCCACTGTGGCATATCTACTCTTCCCTTCTTTTAAAAGGTTCTGGTGGGTAAAGATCATCCTCAAACATTGGCTAATTTATCGTTTTACTTTGTTTAGGAGCTAATCCTCTTGTTAGAGAGTTTTGTTCATTAGTAACTGCTTTATGATAAGGGGCATTCCCTCTTCAATCTTTATTTTCCTCTTAGTACCGCCTCTTAATGTAAAGATCCTCATTTGATACATTTTGTTACTTCTCCTTAAATAATAAATAGGATTTTTAAATTCAATTTCTCAAATAACCAATAATACCACCAAAGATTCCTATTGCAACTGAAATGGGAACAGCAGCTATTACCCCATAAGCAACCGCAAACCCTAATCCGTCTGCAAGTGATGGATCAGTTATGTGATTTCCTTGTATAGTAACCCAAATTAGTAAAGCACCAACCATTACACCAAAAGAAATAATAGTAGTCAGTAAAAATGCGCTGAAAGCTTTAATCATAGATTCCCCTTCGTTCTCATTCATATAGAGTATTTTTTCTTCTTATTGTAACAATAATCGGGAAAAGATTCCATTGAATAAAGAACGTTTGTTCGTATATAATAAAGAACAAACGTTCTTTATTGAGGAGTTATTCCAATGGATTATGGGCAGCTACCAAACAGAGTCATTATTTGCATAGACATGAAGAGTTTTTTTGCTTCGGTTTCCTCTGTCATACGGGGTTTAAATCCTTTAAAAACAAGGCTTGCGGTTGTAGGAGATGTCAAACGGTCGGGATCTGTTGTGTTAGCTGCCACACCCTTATTAAAGAAAGAAGGAATCAAAACAGGAAGTCGCCTCTTTGAAATTCCTAAAAGGAAAGATATCTATGTGGTGAATCCATCAATGGAAAGATATATCAAGGCTTCGAACTATATTTCTAGTTTGGTGTTACAGTATGTTGCTCCTGAAGACTTTCATGCGTATAGCATTGATGAGTTGTTTATTGATGCGACAGCTTCTTTGCATTTATTCGCTCGAACACCAGAGGATCTAGCTCATCGAATACTTAATGAAATCTATCGCAAAACAAGACTGACAGCTACCGCGGGAATCGGTCCTAATCTCTTACTGGCTAAAGTCAGCTTAGATCATGAAGCAAAGCACAGCCCAACAGGAGTTGCTTATTGGCGATATGAGGATATTCCCTTTAAGTTATGGTCGATTCATCCAATGAAGGATTTCTGGGGGATCTCGTCAGCTACAGAAAGACGCTTAAACCGTTTAGGCATCTATACCATAAAAGAACTCGCTCTTTCTTCTAAAGAGATGTTACAAAAGGAATTTGGCATCATGGGAGAGGAAATTCACCAACATGCGAATGGGATTGATTTTAGTCGAATTTCAGATGTGTACATACCTAGTTCCCGTTCCTTTGGGAAAAGTCAGATTCTCTTTCGAGATTATACAAGCCGAAAAGAAGTTGAATTATTACTATTGGAGCTATTGGACGATGTTTGTTTTCGTTTACGTATGCATCAAGTAGTGGCACAAACTATCCATTTATCGATTGGCTACAGCAAACAAACAGGTGGGGGCTTCTCGAGACAAAAGAAAATGGGGAGAGCTTCAAACTTAAGCCAAGATATTTTTCCGTATTGTTTAACGATTTTACATATGTATGATAGTGGCATGCCGATTCGCTCCATTGGCATTTCATTATCCAACACTAGTATTCAAGAAGAGGAGCAAATGAGCTTATTTGAGGATATCGATCAGCGTGAAAGAGCCTATGCTCTTGCCAAAACGATAGATGAAATTAGGCTGCGTTATGGGAAGAATAGTGTGCTACGGGCTTCAAGCTATCTGGATCACTCAACAGCTCGTTATCGAAATGGCTTACTTGGAGGCCATAAAGCTTAAGGAGGACAGAAACATGGAACATAGAGGAATGAAAAAATGGCGCCCTTTTGCTACAATGCCAGAGCAATACATAGGATTACAGGAAATAATAAATAAGCAAGTAGAAGTAGCTCAACCTGTTTTAACAGAGGAGCAAATGGAACAAATCAATTTCACCTTGATTGAAGCCTTACATACAAATCAACAAGTGTACCTTACATATTACAAGAAAGGCCAACGTATAACAGAGACAGGGTTTATTCAGTTTGTTGATTCTCTTGGGGATTTATTTATTTTCATTGATGACGTATTTGAGTTAAAGAATAAAATGAGATTAAGCGAGCTAATCGATGTTCGCTTGGCTTAGTTCCTAAAGAAATCGTGTACAGGAAGCATTTATTTGGGTGGAGGTACATTCATGTACAATTTTAGAGTATACACGTTACGTGACGGTTCGAAAAGAATCATTAAACTAAAAGAAGGAGAATCCTTTAAACAGGAACTCCAAAGAGCAGGTATACAAGAAACGCAAATTTTCCAGATGCAACTAGTGGAAAAGCCAGAGTAATTGTAACATAACCCTTTTATCTGGATGTAATTGTGGTAGTCTAAGAAAAGCCAAATAGAAAAGAGTGATTAACCTGGAAGAAACAAAGGGGCAAGAAATCGATTTTAACAAAGTGTGTGGCTACGCTGAATTTCCGGATAAAGTTAGTGGAAGATGCGACAACTGCAACTCAGCTTACTTCAAAAGCGCCGTAAAAGGTGGCGTTTTCTTACGTGAATGCCGCAACTGTGGCATGAAAAAGAGTATTTAGGCGGTATTTAGACTATATAGAAGAAACTCGTCAAAAAAAGCCTTTGCTTATTAAAGCAAAGGCTTTAGGATTATATTTGAGCTTGAAGGTTATTTGCAATATATTTTTCCATTTAAATTGGTATCCATTGTTCCTAGCATAGATATGACACTAGAACGGACGGATCCCCCCAAGACGGATTCCATGGAACAGGTAAACCAATTTGGGACATTCCGTTCAAGTTAAATCCTTACTGCCTTCCTTGCCATTTTCCTCTTTAAACATAAATAACAGCTTAATTATCCTATCCAGCTTCTCTCTTTTTTTAACATTTCTAAGATTAAATCTGCAGTCTCTTCTATTGCTTTGTTTGAAACATTAATCACTGGGCAATCAATACGCTTCATGATCTTCTCAGCATATTCTGATTCTTCAAGAATCCGAGTTAAATTTGCATAATTGGATTGAGATGTTAATCCCAAACCTTCTAATCGCTCTTTTCGGATTTCATTTAATTTATCAGGGGTAATGATTAAACCAACACATTTATTTTTTGGAATACTAAACAGTTCATCAGGAGGTGCAATTTCTGGAACCAAAGGCACATTTGCGACTTTAAATCTTTTGTAGGCTAAATACATAGAGAGAGGGGTCTTAGATGTTCTAGAAACACCAATCAATACAATATCGGCCCGTTTAATTCCATATATATCTTGGCCATTATCATACTTTACTGCGAATTCAACAGCCTCGACCCTTCGAAGATAATTATCGTCTAATTTCCTCAGTAATCCCGGTTGAAAGTTGGGCTCTTTATTAAATGTTTTACTAAAGGCATTCATTAGAGGATTCATTAAATCAATTGCTATAATTCTTTCTTCCCTCGCCTTTTGGTCGAGATACTGTTTTAAAGTTGAAATGACGATTGTATAAGCAATAATGGAATTATTATACCTTGCTACAGCCAAGATATTATTAATATCTTGAACATCTTCTACGTAGGAAATATTCTGGATTTCGATATCTTCCTCACTAAATTGAGTTAAAATTGCCTTTACCATCAACTCAGCTGTTTCCCCGGCTGAATCGGAAACTATATACACAATTTTCCTCTTACTCATATTAGGTCCCTCCATTCCTCTATTATTGATTGTGTGGCTACTTTGGCAGTACTTTATTTACCTACCGTTTGGTAACTTACAAGAGGAGCCTATGATATGTATAGAATTAGCCTAAAAACAGGAAACTAATTAACTCATAATCTGAATATTAATAGGATCTTGGACCCGATCACTTTAACAATTTAACTTACTAAAATATAATCAGGCACAACAATTTTACCCACATCATACAAGTAGCAGATATTAATGGAGAAATATAAGAGTTCTGCAAAATAGCAAAGAGGGGTAAGAACAAAAATATGCCCTTTTTCTGGTCAGATTAAAATTAACTTAATATAAGCTATTCAGTATAGCTTAATCAAAAAA
The DNA here is from genome assembly GCF_058629175.1 of Priestia sp. MDV22-iso46. Lineage (NCBI taxonomy): Bacteria > Bacillati > Bacillota > Bacilli > Caryophanales > Bacillaceae > Priestia > Priestia sp. MDV22-iso46. The sequence continues at coordinate 8,379 of NZ_JBZVWT010000010.1, read as the reverse complement.
TTGTACTTGTTAGTAGTGAGGGTATGGTAAAATTTATTTAAAAGTCACTATTTAATGAGGAGGGCATTCGTGAGAGTGCCTTCCTATAAAGCATCCTATAGTTTAAGTACATTCTTTCACAATCTACTATTCAGGAAGCGTTTGAAAGAATCCTAAGTCATTGTTATTGTTGTCAAGTTTACTATATTGTAAAAGTCGGAGGAGTAATCCGACTTTTACAGATTGAAAAAATAATATATACTGTTATTTTTTATTTCCCAAATTTCTCAATGGCCTGTTTTAACTCAGTGTGAGTCTTGGCATATTCATTGATGGGTACACCAGAAACTGCTGCTTCCCACCCTTGAATCATGCTTTTAACTCCTGCTTCCAAGCCACTTGGATGTCCAAGGATGCCCCCGCCTGCTAAATGCATAACATCAATTGTTTCCATTGATGCATACGAATCTTGCGCAGTTCCTGCCCATTGACCAGAAGATAATACAGGCATCACAGTATAACCTCCAAACATCGGAGTTAAACAATCTTTTGCAGATTGAATAACGGATTCATTAGATTCATAGAATTTGCTGTCTATAGCATTACAATGTAAATGATCGACTCCAGCCAGGCGGCACAACTTTTGATAAGCCGTAAATTCCATACCTAACTGCGGACAACGAGTCATAGCTCCCCATTGGTTACGATGCCCATGAATTGGAACCTCGCTAAATTTCCTTAAATGTGCAACACCTGCCAGTCCTATACTATTGATACTCACCATTACACAATTTCCGCCAGCTTTTACGACGGTCTCATGATTACGTTCAAGTTGATCAATATCATCCGTGATATTAAACGCATACATTACCTTTTTACCAGTTTTATCTGCGACTCTCTCTATTTCTTCCATAGCAGCCTTTACACGATCTTTCAAAGGAGCATACGGAGGGTTAGCGTTCAGTTCATCATCTTTGATAAAATCTATTCCGGCCATTGCCAAATCTCTTACAACTATTCGTAAATCATCTGGTGTTAATCCAATACTAGGCTTTACAATTGTGCCTATGAGTGGACGATTGTATACGTTAGCTAATTTTCTCGTTCCTTCTATTCCAAATTTAGGACCAGGATACTTTTCCATAAATGCATTAGGCAACTCCAAGTCCATGAGTCTTAACCCACTAAATTCACGTAGCTCATACAGATTACCTGCTACAGTTGCCAATAAGTTTGGAATTGAAGGCCCAAAATTATGTAAGGGGAACGATAACACGACTTTCCCTCTATTATATGAAGTAGATTTATTGGATCCACCAGGCGGTTTGGATCCGGGTAAAGTGGGAGAAGGGACCTCCCCTAATTTTTCGATTGATACTACTTTCGCTGCAAATTGATCCTTAAGTTCTTCTGTTTCTCCAGGAACAGCGATAAACGTACCTGTAGATTGCTCACCCGCCATGACTTTTGCAGCATATTCTAGATCATACGGCGTCTCAATGTGATACATTGCAAAAACACGTTGTTGGTTCATATAATAACACTCCTACATAATTTAATATTTTAAGGTATTATAATTTAAAGATGGGGTATCAAATGAACTAGCTTCCTTGATCTTCACAAAAAATTCGGGGCTTCCCATCTGGCCACCTTTTAAGGCAATTTCAATATTATTCATAGTTTGATCTGATGAATAGCCGCAACACAAGGGAACACCTGGGTCAATCGGAAGAATCATTTCCAATGCGAACAGTTTCAATTCTTTTGTTACAAAACCTGAAGTGTCTCCTCCTGCAGCAATAATACGGCGGATATTTGTTTCTTTTATAATTTCCAATGCCCATTTACCTAGCTGACTGCCAATTAGCTCTCCGGATTCCCTTTTCTCTATTCCCATCTCATCAAAGAGCCTGTGAGTTTCAGCAATGGCAGGGTCTTCTGGTCCACGAGCTGTATATAAAATAACACTTTTATCATTTTTGATATGTTTAATTACCTTGTCCAATAAACCTTGTGGCAGTTCTTCTTTATTGATAATATCTTGGGGAGAAATTTGAATTCCCACGAAACCTGCAGCAATTGCAACTTCAATTTGCTTTTCGGTGATGGGTGAACAACTACCAGCTACAACAAGAACTTGATCAGAGGAAGGAACTTCTAATCGCTCTTTTTTGTTGTTTGCTACTTGTAACCCCTGCCGATTCCATTCAGTTGTTAATGCGTATTCAACGCCTGATGATCCGACAATGAACCGTAAACCTTCCTGACCTTTTTCCCACAATAGTCGTCCAACCTTTTCACAATGACTATCATCAATTCCATCAAAAAGAATGATATCATTGCTTAACGATAACTTTTGCTCATACACTTCCTTAACGTACCTATAATCCCCAGATAGTTCTACTAAATTCATCAAACCAATTTGTTTGGGTATTTGAAATTGCTTGTTTAAGTGAACTCTTAAATCTGATTCATTCATGGGTGTCATCGGGTGTTTTGACATAGTTGGGTGTCGATCCAACCGATAAACCGTATCATACATTCTCGCGAAGTGATTCCCAAACAATGTATATCTACCCAGTGGTGGTGTCGCAACAAAAATCGGCACTGTTTTTTGCGATTCTTCAGTGTAATCAAGCGCAATCTCAATCGCTTTTCCAATACTACCAACTTCCGGATTGGAATCAAATGTTGAACATGTTTTATAGTGAATCAAATCCGTCTTCAACTTAAATAATGACTCAAACACTGGTCGTAATTCTTGTTCCATTTCTTTAGGATCTTTAGCCCGACTAGTTCCTGGAATTCCAATACATTGAACATCATTAAATTTTTCCAACATCTCTAGTGAAGGTAGTTCCAAAAATAGGATTGTACGATAACCATTTGAAGATAGCGCTTCCATTGCATCTGTAGAACCAGTAAAATCATCTCCGTAAAAAGCAAGCAATAGATTATTCTCAGTCATTCTCACTCTTCCTTTCTATCCTTTTTTCTCCGGTTCTCCAAGAAGTTCTTTGTATAAACGGTCGTCAATTTTCACTGCATAATGTGATTTTTTTCACAAATTACTTGTTCCACTATTTTCCTAAAAATAGGATGATAATGAAACGTAGTTTATCCTCTAAAGTTTTAAAATGTATGATCTTCCTTGCTCGATATATTATCTGAATCCCTATTATTGATCCACTTCATCCATAACTTAAGTGACATTTGTATGCCGTAAATTCCTGTGTAAAGATCCTTTTTTTCCAGTGCCTCAATAAGGATCTTATGATTTTTAACTGTTGTTTCCTTGTCCTCACCCTTTACCTGGCCCATAGCGTAGTTTTCTAAAATCATTGGAGAAAAAATTTCAAATGCAAACAAATATATTTCTGCCATTAACTTATTTTTAGTTGAAGCTGCTAGAGCTTTATGAAATCTCAAGTCTAATTCATGAATTATTTTATAATCATCTGGGTTGGTTTCAATACATTCTAAAAAAGAATTACAAATGTTCTTTAAACCTTCTATATCTTCTTTGGTAGCATAAGTAATAGCTAATTTTATTACTGCTACTTCCATCTGCTCACGAAATTCAACTAGTTCTTTAAGTTGCATGTTATTTAGGATTATCTTAAACAATAGAGATTGAGAAAAAGAAATGTTCTCTGGTTCTGAAATATAGGTGCCATCGCCTCTTCTTATTTGGATAATATTAGTAGCTGCTAATATCTTTAATGCTTCTCGCACTGAACTTCTACTTACATCTAAAATTTCACTTAACTCACTTTCTGTAGGAATCTTATCATTAGGCTTTAATTCTTTATAAATGATTTTGTGTTTAATATAATCTGTTACCTTATCTACAGCTGTTTTTGCGTCTGAAATTTTTTCATTATTAACAGCAGCTGACATAATTAAATCCATTTCGTTATCCATTTTATTAATCACCTTTAATATTATTAATTTTAATCTTATTAAAAGCATTATATAGTAAATTGCCCTTCAAATATAGATTCAGATAGTCAGGCTCCAATGTTGTTAACGTTCTGTACTTTTCTTTTCTCAACTCGTTTTGCATACCAAACCGTTAGGGTGGGTGATAAAATGGCTGTAACAATAACTGCTGCTGATACCTGAAGTGTCGCGTTTGCAGCTACTTCATTATAAATAGGATTAACAGCTGCAAGGGATAATGGTACGGCAGCTGCGTTACCCGCGGTATTTGAAGCAGCTAACCCCCCTACACCGTCTCCACCTGTAATCCGATCTAACATAAATAGAGCAATTCCAGTAATTGCAACAACAGCTATACCTAAGATAATGCCAGATAATCCAGCTTTCATTACATTGGTTAAGTTAATTCCGGCCCCAATCGCTAAACCTAACATAGGGATAAAGACGTCCTCGCCTTTACTTAAAAACTCTCGCATTTTTTCGTCTAGATTTCCAAGGATCATTCCGACTGCTAGGGGAAGAAGCGTAAAGACAAATGCGGAAATTGGAAAACTAGCTAATCCAGCAATACCTAATATTAGCATCGTAAAGAAAGGCCCAGATTCAAGTGACATAATAGAATAAGCAGCTATATCCTCTTTTTTCTTTCCAAGTTGTCCCATAAGAGCCATATAAATAGCACCGTTTGTATCAGAAAAAGCAGCAACTATAGCTAAAGCAGATAGCCCTAAAAATAAGTTATTTTGATCAGGGAAAATAGATTTGATTAATAAAGCAATTACAAAAGTCGTGCCTATTTTACCCAACCATAAGGCTCCCCCTTTTTTTAACACATAACCTGTTGCATCGAATCGTATAGTTGCACCTAAACAAAGATAAAATCCACCTAGCAATGCTGTGGTGCCAGTTAATAGTCCCCCGGTAAACGAATGTGTAAATGCTTGCGATTCAAATGCTTCTGGAAAGAGTGTGCGAACTAAAGATCCTATAAATAAAGGAACAAGCATTAAGCCTGCAGGAATCTTATCGATTGCCTTTTTTATTTGCATAGTTTCAACTCCTGGTATTGTTTTAGAATCTGTTAAAACTCTTAACATCACAATTTGTGCAAATCTACTTATTAAACAATGTATACTAACATTGGTACAATTTTCTCGTTAACTCATTCCTATAAAAAAACCATTTTGAAACGCTTTCAAAATTCTGTTTATCTGAAACTATCTCTTCGATTACTAGTCTTATTGCTGCTAAACAATAGATTTTTCTATATTGATTCTAGGTAAATACACTATATCTTTAAGTTGGAAATTAATTAAATATTCCGTCTCTTTAAAAAACGATTTCTGTCCTTTAAGAACATAATTTTCCCTGCTCCTTTATTTACTTGTTCAAATGCCTCATCTACTTGGGAGAATGAATAACGATGTGTTACAACTTCAAGTATATCAATTTTTTTCGACTCAACTAAGGATGATAACTTCCACCATGTTTCCCAAATACGTCTTCCAAATAAACCCTTAATTGTAGCACCTTTTAAATTAATACTTTGTGTTATATTAATTGGGATAGGACCCCCAGGATGTCCTACAGTGACTACTCTTCCTTCTAAGCGAAGGTGATCAAATAAAGTTTCATATACTTTTGGTGAACCTGTCATCTCAAAAATGAAATCTACTCCACCTCTGCTAGACGTCATATCTTTAACAATTGCTGAAAGATCTTCTTTAAGTGAATTAACTCCAACAGCACCAAAGCTTTTGGCCATGTCTACTCTGTACGGGTCTATATCAACTCCTATAACTCTTGAAGCCCCACATGCCAGCAACATTTTTATAGCCAAAAGACCTATAGCACCACAGCCGAAGACGAGAGCAGTATCACCAGGTTGAATTTGAGATTCTTCCACTGCTCGCATGGCAACGCCGGCTGGTTCAAAAAGGGCACCTTCTTCGAAGGATACATTGTCGGGTAATTTAAATGCTACATTTTCCGGAGCAACTGCGTAGTCTGCAAAACACCCATCACAACTTGTTCCGTAAATGCCCATATTCATACAATTGTGGGCATTTCCTGTTTGACACTGAAAACACTCTTCACAAGGAATATGAGTTTCAAAAGCTACTCTTTCACCAACCTTTCTATTCTTAACTTCACTACCCACCTCAATAATCGTCCCAGAACATTCATGACCAACAGTAAAAGGAAATTTCACATTAAATTTCGACGCAAAATCTTTTGCAGATTGCCCCCACTTATTGTAGCTAATATCTGTTCCACATATAGCTGCTGCCTCTACTTCAATTAAGATCTCATGAGGTTTTGGTCTAGGCTTCTCTACTTCCATATAAGAGAAACCGTAATTTTCTCCTGTTTTTACAACCGCTTTCATTTTATGATACCTCCTTAGTTATATACATTTACTATTCAGAACTTTTAGTTTTTTTAACACGCGATAAGGTTAAGATGCGAACATAACATGTCTTTGAAGCAATATTAATTCCATCTAGCCAAATTGTGTTTAAAATAACCTTTAAATTTTATATATGCATGTCACTCTTCCCCCCATTTCTTGAATTTGTCTGATGTTTAAACTAGAAAACAGAATAAAAATATTTATTTAAAATCTATTCCACCACATATGTACTCAATTATTTGTCTGATGAAATATCTTAAATAGATTGTACAACATCCAGTTTAAGCACGTCAATGATAAAATTAGGTTGTTTTTAAACTAAAAATAGCATAATAGTTAATTCAACCCTTAAAATTCGTCTGATGTTTTTACAGAATGAATGATATAATCTCTGCTTTTAAGTAACCTTAATTTGTCTGATGTTTAGTTACGCTAAATTAAAATGGTACAAAAAGAATTTGGCATCCTGGATGAAGAGTTGCATCAACATGCGAATGGCATTGATTACAGTCGCATTTCTGATGTTTACATTCCTCGCTCTTGTTCCTTTGGAAAAAGTCAGATTCTATTTCGCGATTATACAAACCGAAAAGAAATAGAGTTATTGCTGTTAGAACTCTTGGATGATGTGTGCTTTCGCTTACGTATGCATCAAGTGGTAGCACAAACGGTTCATTTATCCATTGGCTACAACAAACAAACAGGTGGAGGCTTCTCTAGACAAAAGAAAATGGTGCGAGCTTCGAACTTAAGCCAAGATATTTTCCCTTATTGTTTAACCATTTTACATACGTTTGATAATGGTATGCCGATTCGCTCCATTGGGATTTCGTTATCCAATACTAGCATTGAAGAAGAGGAGCAAATGAGCTTATTTGAGGACATTGATCAGCGTGAAAGAGCCTATGCTCTTGCCAAAACGATTGATGAGATTTGAATGCGTTACGGAAAGAACAGTTTGCTGCGGGCTTCAAGCCATCTAGAGCATTCAACAGCTTGTTACCGAAATGGCTTAGTTGGAGGCCATAAAGCTTAAGGAGGACAGAAACATGGCACATAGAGGAATGAAAAAATGGCGCCCTTTTGCTACAATGCTAGAGCATACATAAGATTAAAGGAAATGATAAATAAGCAAGCATAAGTAGCTCAACCTGTTTTAACAGAAGCGCAAATGGTCAAAAAAAAGGTTATTTATAATTTCTCAACATTAAGAAAAAGCATTCCTCAAAAAGGAATGCTTTTTCAGTTTATAAAATTTTAATTTTATAAACTGAGATAACAACGGAAATGGCTGCTCCTTTATCATTCTTTTTAATATACTCTTTGCGTCTAGACTATTTATTCTTTATCCACTAACCCTTTCTTTTAAAAAACCTAGAAATCCATTTTGAACTTTGACTATATGATCACCTAACCAAATATTATTGACCCTGAAGTAATAACAATTCCTATCTTTTCTTAAAAACTTACTAACACTATAACCCTCTTTAATTAAATAGGCCTGAATTTCTTCTTCATGATCATTAAACATGACATTCCCTCCTATTCAAAATGGTTAAACCTTTCTTTTAACTAATTCCCATTTTATTCAAGAAGAAAACGGTATTCCTTATTATTCAAATATGTTAGGGCTATCTACGCTATTTAAGCTTTATAAAAAGAACAAACGATTGGGACAACTCCTGGTAGCTAAAAGCCTAGAACATCTTACCCCACTGTAGTAAGGGGTTCTTTTTTATTTTTCGATTGGACAGGTAAGCTTACTACGGTAGCCACTTAGTATCAAAAGAATAACTACTTCGTTTGGTAATCAGTATCTAGTTATTTAATGGGAATGCTTAAATATGCGCGATAATATGTAAAAACTAAGCATTGCTATCTTATAAACAATGACATCAATATAGGCTTTTTTTCATACTATATTTTGGGGGTGAGTAAATGGCAAGAGTAAGTTACCGAAGTGCAGATATTAACTTAATGGCAAGGATGATGCGAGCAGAAGCTGAAGGTGAAGGAAGACTAGGGATGTTATATGTCGGAAATGT
>NZ_JBZVWT010000009.1:0-131178 GCF_058629175.1 Priestia sp. MDV22-iso46 | reverse complement strand
TTTATTATGTCTAAATTACATAAATTGAAATATGTGCTAAATAATAAAAGGAACAGGAAGGGTGGTTAAAACACAGCAAGCTCAAGCAGCAGCACAAGCACAGGCAGCACAAGAGCAAGCACAAAAAGAACAAGCAGCTCAACAGCAGCAACAGCAGTCTCAACAGCAAGCTAGCGGCAAGTCTATGACTGTTGAAGCAACAGCTTATACAGCTAACTGTGCTGGATGCAGTGGTACAACAGCTACTGGAGTAAATTTAAAATCAAATCCAAATCAACGAGTAATTGCGGTTGATCCTAGCGTTATTCCATTAGGTTCAAAAGTATACGTTGAAGGTTATGGTCAAGCTGTAGCAGCAGATACAGGTGGCGCAATTAAAGGAAATCGAATTGATGTATTCGTTTCTTCAGATAGTGCTGCACAAGACTGGGGCAGAAGATCAGTTAAAATTACAGTTATCGACTAATACTAGTCTTATAGAATAGAAGTAAAGAGAGATGTCTTTTAGGAGACATCTCTTTTTTTTATGCTTAAAATGAACGTTTGAAAAAATTAGGTCCGGGCATACTAAAATTTATAGTAGGAATTAGTTTGTTATATTAGTAATTATTTCTTGATTTATATACAATGTTTGAGTGTCCTAAAAAGCTGAAAATATGTCAGGAGTATAGAAATATGAAACTTTATAAAAAAATGGCTTTACTAATAGTGCTGGGTGTTATTGCAGGATTCTCGTATCTAGGCTATCAGGGATTATTTCAGCACGACGATCATTTGAATACGTCTGATCATAATCCTTTATCTTCTTCTAAACAGAAGCAGAATAGTATAGAAATTGTAGGGAACCCAGAATCCATTGCTGTGTTAGTAAATAAACAAAATCTTCTTCCTGATCACTATGAACCCACTGACCTTGTATACCCAGACGTTCGGTTTATATTTAAAGAAAAAATTGAAAAGCGCCAAATGCGTACAGAAGCAGCAAAAGCGTTAGAAAGGATGTTTTCAGCTGCTGAACGAGAAGGAATTTACCTAGCCGGTGTTTCTGCCTATCGTTCTCAAAGCCGTCAAGAATCTCTTTATCAAGCGTATATAAAACAAGATGGAGAAGCGGCAGCTAATCATTACAGCGCTCATCCAGGCAGCAGTGAACATCAGACTGGTTTAAGTATAGATGTATCAAGCAGCACCGGTAAGTGTGCAGCTCAAGATTGTTTTAAAGATACTCCTGAAGCCAAATGGATTGAAGCAAATTCATATAAATACGGATACATTGTTCGCTATCCAGAAGGAAAGCAGCAGATTACAGGTTATAAATATGAGCCGTGGCATATACGATTTGTCGGGAAAGAACTCGCCTCTAAAGTGTCTAAGAAAGGAATTACGTTAGAAGAATATTATAATGACTACATGCAAGTTGATAATCCAGTTCAATAAAAAAGAAGAGTTATATAAACTCTTCTTTTTTGTATTGCTCGAATATACCCTTACTTAAAAGGGGGAACGAGGGAAAGATGTAGAGATGAACCACGGGATGCTATATCCTATGCCTTACTAGTAAAAGAGTTAACGTTTATAAATTATAATGAATTTTGTGATAAAGAATACTCATGTTCGTTTTCATTTTCCTTCACATATTCTACAAAAAAGGAGGTGAAAGAAAATGAGTTTTTACGGAGGTTATGGTTATGGGTACGGATACGGAGCAGGTCACGGAAGTAGCTTTGCGTTAATCGTTGTGCTATTTATTTTACTAATTATCATTGGTGCTTCATGGGCAGGGCACTATTAATACGGTGTCCATAAATAAGCTCCCTTGAAATAATTCAAGGGAGTTATCTGTTTTTATCTATAAGTAGGTAACTGTAAGTACGAAGTGCTTACATATCCTTTAAAGCCGTTGTATTCTACAAAAGCCCAATCAAATGAAAGCTTGTTATCTTTTGAGTAGCCCCAAGCTAAGAAGCTGACGCTTTTTCCTTTAGGAATAGTTGTTACAACTTTGTTGCTTGTGCTAGGTCCTGTACGTAAATTAAGGTTAGCAGCTGTATGAACAGTAGAAGGGACTTTCATTAAATAGGAAGTACTGATATATCCGGTGCCGCCAATTATTTTAATAGCAGCCCAATCTGCATTTACAAACTTGACTACTTCAATTTGATCTTTTTTTCTTAATGTATCAAGAATCTTTCCCTGAGTGCTAGGTTTTGAACGTATATTGAGTACGTTTGCGGTCACTTCATATACGCTGAACGGTGCGTTTATTTTTTCTGCTGCACTTGCTGTTTGCTCGTGAGTGAATGGCAGTGTTCCAGATAGAGATGAAAAAGTAAAGCCCGCTGCTAATGCTAAAACCGATATAGATTTTGTAATTGTCTTCATACAAATATCCAACTCCTTAGTGAAATAGGTAATAACTTTTCTATAACACTAAGAATAAGGAATACTTGTTTCTAAATTGTTACCAACATATATCCCAGTTGTAAATTTATAAAAGGTCTGTAAAAAGGTTTATTTTACAGACCTTTTAATAGCATTATCGTTACTGTTCCTCGCGATCTTCCGTTGATTTGTAAAAAGAAAAATATACAAAAACAGATAATACTGTTCCATAAATGCTCCACAAAGCTAAAGCGAAAATAAATTCTTTCTGCAGGCAATAAATAATGGTTAAAGCAACTAGTGCAATAAAACTTATTAAAATGGTCTTTTTCATAAGCACCCCGCCTATTTAGTTTGATTACTCTATATGCTTTTTGATCTTGCTTTTACCCTATAATTATTCGACTGTTGCGCTAAAGATGAAAGGAAAAAGTTAAATAAAGCCGAACTTATAATAAAAAGAAGAATGCAGGGGGCGTTTTATGTTAGAACAACATGTGTTAGAAGATATACAAAAGCTACAGTCTATTTGCGAACAAGAAGAGCACATAGAGCTGAAGCTGAATTTTGATATGCTACGAAGTCGAAAACAAAATGAAGTTAACGATTTTTTTCATTATGAAGATAATCAGCTTGTTGGGTTTATTGGTCTTTATGGGTTTGGGAATACAGTAGAAATATGCGGAATGGTCGCTCCTAGCTATCGCCGAAAAAGGATTTTTTCAAAGCTGTTTTCTCAAGCTTTACATATATGTAAGAAGCGTGGGTATACAGAGATTTTATTAAATGCTCCTGGCGATTCGGTTTCAGGCAGGGAGTTCTTAAAGCAAATTCCATGTTCATTTACTTTTTCAGAATATCAAATGAAGTGGACACAAAAAGAATTGGAAGATGATAATCCCTTTGTTACACTTCGCTCTTCCCAATCAGATACCGATATGAAAATGGAAATACAAGTTGATGTGGAATGCTTTGGTATGTCTTTAACAGAAGCAGCTGCTTATTATGAACAAACGAAAACGGAAGAACAGCAAAATCATTTTATCGTAGAGTACAATAGTCAAGCGGTTGGAAAGTTAAGGGTATCTTATGATAAAAGCGAGGCATGGATTTATGGATTTGGTATTTTACCTTCTTATCAAAAATTAGGAATAGGAAAAGCTGCTTTAAAACAAGTTGTTTTAAAGCAGCTTCGGCTAGGATATGATATATTTCTTGAGGTTGAAGCGAAAAACAAACGCGCTTTGCAACTCTATGAAACATGCGGTTTCAATTCATATCACGTGCAGGATTATTACGTATACAGCTTGTAAATAAAAAACACGGAAATCTTAGATTTTCGTGTTTTTTATTTACATATTAGATGATATGTGCTTTTTTGAGTAAATAATGAGAAAGTAGAGAAAAAGTGATATGCCGGTTGATAAAAACAGGAAAGGCCATACAAACATGATAGGAGCGCTGCAAGCAAGGATACACGTAAGAATACCTCCAATAAATGCTTTTCTAAATAATTGATAAGCCGTATACCCCAGGCTAATACTGATAAATACATTGATGAGGCTAAGAAAAATAAAAGAAAAAAACAAATTATTTCCCCCTTGTTTTTAATACACAATAAAAGCGAATATTTTACATTTTTAGTGTGGCAAAAAATAAAAAAACAATAAAATTTGGATACTAAAGATGAAAAAGGAAGCGATCTGTGTTATGTATAGTAAAGTGAATGAGAACGTTAAAAACGGGAATGAGTTAATAAAGCAATGCAGTAGAAAGAAAGGAGTAAAAGGATGGAATTTGCCCATATCTTTACACTAAGTGTATCTGTTGTAACAGCTATTAATATTTTATTAGCCGGTATTCTTATTTTCATCGAACGAAGAGATATAGGATCTACATGGGCGTGGCTTCTTATTTTATTTTTTATACCGATTGTCGGCTTTATTGTATATCTATTCTTTGGAAGACAGCTAAAACAGAAGAACTTTTATAAGTTATCATCTGATGAGCGGGAATATTTAAGATCTTCAGTAGATGAACAATTAAAAGAACTTAAAGCTACCCATGAATATCGAAATGATTTATTAATTCAACATAATAAACTGCTGTTCACTAATTTAAATTCTTCTAAGTCACTCGTGCGCACCGACAATGAAATTGATATCTTTAGTGATGGTAATCAGAAATTTGATGCATTGTTTGAGGACATTCGAAATGCTAAAAAAGAAATTAATATTCAATATTATATTATTCAACGAGATAATCTTGGGAAAAAATTAAGAGATGAGCTAACAAAAAAAGCAAAAGAAGGCATAAAGGTTCGCGTTCTTTATGATGAAGTAGGATCTAGAAAAATGACGCCATCATTTTTTAAGGAGCTTATTTCATATGGCGGCGAAGCACAGGCATTTTTCCCTTCAATTCTTCGCTTAATTAATTTTCGGATTAACAATCGAAATCATCGAAAGCTTTGTATTATTGATGGTGAAGTAGCATACATAGGAGGATTTAACGTAGGAGATGAATATTTAGGGTTAGATCCAAAAATGGGTTATTGGAGAGACACTCATTTTCGCATTAAAGGAGAGTCAGTGAACGATATTCAAGGGAGATTCATTTTAGATTGGCATCAAGCAACAAAGCAGCCAATTGAACTGGAACAATTTTTGCATCGTACAGAAACTCATTCTGGAACGGTTCCTGTACAAATTGTAGCAAGCGGGCCAAACTCGACTACCCAGCATCTGAAAAACATGTATATCTCATTGATTATGTCGGCCAAAGAAAGCGTGTACCTTCAAACGCCTTACTTTATTCCTGACGCAAGCTTTATGGATGCTTGTAAAATTGCTTTATTATCTGGAGTAGAGATTCATATTATGATTCCAAACAAACCCGATCATCCTTTTGTTTATTGGGCTACGTGGTCTCACGTAGGTGAACTGCTGACGTATGGTGCGAATATTTATCTCTATGAAAAAGGCTTTTTACATGCTAAAACAATTGTAGTAGATAGTGAAGTGTCTTCTGTAGGAACGACGAATATTGATCCACGAAGTTTCAGCCTTAATTTTGAAGTGAATGCAGTTGTATATGACCAGCCTATTGCCAAAAAATTAAAGAACCTGTTTCTTGAAGATGTGCAGTGCAGTTCAAAATTAACGCTCGAACGATATAAAGAGCGCTCTCTTCTTATAAAATTTAAAGAAGCGGTATCTCGCTTACTGTCACCAATTTTATAATACAAATCATTGATATCATGAAACAGACTTGAATTTTTAGATTCAAGTCTGTTATTTTATTGGTTTCTCCTTGTAAGGAGAGCTAGAGATAAAGTTAAAAAGTTTTACCAAAAAATCCAAGGGTATTAATACTATAACAAGCTAAAAAATGATAATACCTAGGAGGAATAGAAAATGACAAAAAATGTAGTAGGTACGTATGATTCAGAGGCAGCCGTTATTACAGCGATTCGAAATTTAAAAACACAGGGATATCCGGACAGTGCACTTTCTGTTTTGACAAACAGTGGTTCCCATCATGAAAATACAGAAGCGATTGAGCATTCTGCAGGAATTGATGTGCAAACAGTTGATACAGATCAACACTCAAAGCACCATCAATCCTTTATGGAGAAAATAAAAAATGCTTTTACGCCGTCTGAAGAAAAAATGGATCAAGATGTTAATCGAATCGAAAATCAATTAACCGAATATGGTGTACCTGCTGCAGAAGCTTCCTCATATGTATCTGATCTTAAAAAAGGAAAAGTTTTGCTGATGGTAGACGCAGTTGAGCATGATAAACACAATTCATCTCTAGGACAAACAGTGACACCTGCTGAAAAATCAGCTGACCCGATGAATGAAAAAATGTTATACGGCAATCACGAAAATAAAATAAGGTAATGTTGAAGTAACTAAATGAGATAATAAAAGACTGCGTTCTTAAATAAAAGCTAGTTAACGAAAGGAAGGGGACCGATGAGAAATCTAGAAAAAACGGAATATGAACTTGACTATTTAAAACAGCAGCAAGAAGTTAATCAAGAGCTCATCAAAGTTTCACAGTCTCTTGTTGCTACGTTAAAACAGTATGAAGAAGAACCAGAGAATACGGAAGTGTTAGCTGTTCTTGCTGACTTAGAAGGTCAGCAAGAACAGCTAAAAGCAAAGACTGAAAAGATATCTAAAGAGCTTGCACATTTATAAAGTGAGATAAAAGAAGTTCCTATAAAAGGAACTTCTTTTTATGTTTTATCATAAACACTCTATTGTGAGAGAAAGAGAACCTTATATAACGGGATGTGAACGTTATGGGGTAGTGGTTTTGTTTTAGATACATATAGAGTAGAAGGAACGCGATAAGAGATTATGTAAAAATTGGAAAAGGAAGAACGGTCATTCGCTCTTCCTCCAGCCGTATTGCTTATGATAGTGATTTAGAAACGTCCGCCGCCAAGTTGCTGTTCAGCCATTTGCACAAGGCGTTTTGTGATTTCGCCGCCTACTGAGCCGTTTGCGCGTGCAGTTGTGTCAGGACCAAGAGTTACGCCAAATTCGCTAGCGATCTCATATTTCATTTGATCGATTGCTTGTTGAGCACCGTGTACTGCTAATTCGTTGCTGCTCTTATTTCTGCTGTTTGCCATCATAATCAACTCCTTTTATAAGGTTAAGATTATGATTTGATTAATAGATAGTTTTTATACATAAAATAAAAAATTTTTTTCAGGGACTTATAGAATATGCTTATGGTAATATATAAAACGATTGAATACTTTCGTGATAAAATAAAGGAAGAGATCACGAAGAAAGGAACAGTGAAAGTGAAACCAACCATTTACGATGTTGCGAAAAAAGCAGGGGTATCGATAGCCACTGTATCCAAAGTAATCAATCAAACAGGCCGTATTAGTGAAAAAACGATAAAAAAAGTGAATGAAGTAATGATGGAATTAGATTATCAGCCTAGCAGTGTCGCAGCGGCGTTAACAGGAAAAAAGACGTACACGATTGGTGTTCTAGTTCCTGATATCTCGAATCCTTTTTTTGCAGAGGTAGCAAGAGCTTTTGAGAATAGTGCTAGAGCAGCCGGATACACGCTTTTTTTATGCAGTACAGATCATCAAACTGCGCGCGAACATGAATATATAGATCTTTTATTTAAAAAACAAGTAGATGGAATCATTATCGCAACCGAACTAAATGATACGAAGCTCGTAAAGAAAATTGTGAAGCATGATGTACCGCTTGTATTGTTTTCAGTTGACCATCCTTCTATCTCAACGCATGTAGTGACAATTGATAACGTTCGCGGAGGATATATTGCAGGTACGTATTTAATAGAAAAAGGTCATCAATCGGTAACGATTATGACTGAAAAAGATAGAAAAAGCAGTGAGGGGCGATTAGCCGGATTTAAACAAGCGCTCACAGAAGCAAATTTATCACTAGAAAATCAGTCCATTATCAGCTGTTATTCAACAGTAGAAGATAGCAGGAGAGCAAGTAAACAGCTGCTTTCCTTGCCTAATAGGCCAACAGCAGTCTTTGCATGTACAGATCTAATTGGAGTATCGCTCATAAACGAGGCAAGGAAGCAGGGGCTTTCGATCCCTGGAGATCTGTCGGTAATTGGATTCGATAATACGATATATGCCGATATTGCTGAGCCGGGTTTGACAACGATTGAACAACCTATTTCTCAGATGGCTACTAGTACGTTTGAACAGCTGTTAAAGTCTATGAAAAAAGAAGAGCATGCGAAACAGCGAGTAACGATTATTCCCGAACTAGTAGAACGTGCGTCGGTAAAAAAGTTATAAAGGAGAGAAAATAAAAAAGCTGCAGGTGTTGAGGCACCCGCAGCTTTTTCTGCTTAAGCATATTTATAGAGAGACTGGACTTTTGACTTCGTTTATTGTTTCGCCTTTGATAGTTGTCTCTGTTGGAATCGTAAGGAAACCAGTTAGAAAAGCACCAAAGAAGTATAAGCAAGCAAAGATCCAAATCACGCCGCCCGTGCCCAAAAGACCAATAAAAACGGTCACAATTAAAGGACCTACAAAAGCAGAAAGTCCAGATCCTAAGTTCAACACAGACATTGCCGCTCCTTTATTCTCAGGAGCTAAAGAAGGCACTAATGCTGTAAGAGGAACATATCCTGCTAGTGTTGCACCGTAACAGCATGCGACAATCATCATCACCCAATAATTATGTCCGATGAATTGCGGTACATAGTAGAGAGCAAGTGTTACAATGCCGCATCCAACTCCGCCAAACCATTTGATTGTATTTACCCAGCCAAACTTATCTCCAACAATACCAAAAATAATATTAAAAGCCATATTCACAAAAAACAATGTACCCCAGATTTGCAACCATTCACTCATCGTAAAATCATGTTTCATCATATATGTTGGCAAGAAAACAACAAATCCAAATTGAGCAGCAGAGTTAATAATCTTTACGATGCCTCCGATGCCTACTTTAGGGTTCTCAAATGCGATTGTAATCCCTTTCATTAATTCTTTTGTTTTATTATCGTTTACTTTTTGAACGGTAAACTTGTCTTTATTCATAATAATCGAAAAGATTCCACCGATCAAAACAAAAAGTAAACCACTCCACAAGGTAGCGATTTCGCCAATTTTCGGAACCATATAACTTGAATAAAAGGCTCCGATTACGCTTAATCCAAGCTGGAAGACAAACCAAAACCAGCCTACTGCTTTTGAAAGCATTTCCTGGGGCGTGCGGTAAGACACCCAGACCAAAAATGAGTAGGCAAATAAAGGGTAACCAAATCCTCTAAGAGCATAACAAATTAGTATAATTGTGTAATTCATAATATGAAGTCCTAAACCTATAAATCCAATTGAACCAATAATAAAGGATATCAAGCCGAATGCCATTGCTTTTCTAGGACCCCACAGCTGAACCAGTACGCCGGAGAACCAGGAAGAAACAGAGACCGTAATGCCGTAAACAGTAAACAGTAAAGCAGCATGTTCAATGGTTAAACCTCGTTCTACAAGATAAGGAGATAACCATCCTTGTTCTAAACCATCGCCAATCATAAAAACAATAATACCTATGTATCCCCACGTTAAATGAGAAGGGATCCCAATCCTGTCTAAAGCCGTTTTTCTGGAAATAAATTCATTCATTTTCCACACCACCAGATCGATTATTTTGTGTAAAACATCAAACTAATTTGGTTAAGCGCTTAATCTATTTGATAAAAAGTATACGCTTACATTTTTTGAACGTCAATTAAAATTTTAAATATATATAATTTTCAATTAAATTATTTTAATCATAAAAATATTAGTACGTAAGGCAATAATCACTGAATTCATGATAAAAATAGTTTTTTTATCGTATACGTTTAGATTGTTAAAAAACAAATATTCTAAATAATCTATAAAAAAAGTTTGCATTTCAGAAAACGTTATGTATAATTGGGATTAGGAAAGCGCTTAACCCATATAAAGGTTTGAGCGAATGTTTTCTTAACTTTTAATTAAAGGGGAAAATAAGATGGGGATTCTTACAATTGGAATAATTGGTGCTGGACGCATAGGGAAATTACATGCTGATAATTTAAAATTAATGCCGCAAATAAAAATTAAAGCGGTTTCAGATGTGGTAGTAGATCATTTGCATGAATGGGCTGCAAGTAAAGAAATTTCGACGTTAACAACAAATTATCAAGATTTATTAGCTGATCCAGAAATTGATGCCGTTTTCATTTGTTCGCCAACGAATACGCACGCATCGATTATTAAAGAAGCTGCTCGAGCGAAAAAACATATTTTCTGTGAAAAGCCCGTTAGTTTTTCAGTAGAAGAAACAATCCAAGCGTTAGAAGTAGTAAAAGAACATGGCGTACAGCTTCAAGTTGGCTTTAACCGACGCTTTGATCCCAACTTTAAAAAAGTGCATGATCTTGTACAGCAAGGAGAAGTAGGACAGCCGCACATTCTAAAAATTACGTCTAGAGATCCTCAGCCGCCGAGTCCGGAATATGTTCGCGCTTCAGGAGGATTGTTCATGGATATGATGATTCATGATTTTGATATGGCTCGTTATGTAATGGGAAGCGAAGTAATAGAAGTATCGGCTTACGGCACGACGCTCATCGATCCTGCTATTGAAGAAGCGGGAGATATAGATACAGCCATTGTGTCATTAAAATTTGCAAATGGAGCTTTAGGTGTAATCGATAACAGTCGTCAAGCTGTCTACGGTTACGATCAGCGCCTTGAAGTTTTTGGTGAAAAAGGTGCAGCTGCCGCTGACAATTGCCGTCCTACTACAGTGGAAATATCAACAGGCGAAAATGTAGTTAAAGAGAAGCCGCTGTATTTCTTTCTTGAGCGCTATACACAAGCGTACATAGCGGAAGTGACACAGTTTGCAAGAGCAATTATGGGAAATCAAAGCGTTATTTGTACAGGGAACGATGGGTTACAAGCAGAACGAATTGCTAAAGCAGCAAAAGAATCTTTACTATCCGGGCAGCCAGTAAAGATTGAACATAAAAAATACGCAGTGAATTAATGACGGTAAACGTGGGGATGAAAGAAATTGGTCTTTCTACCCTTTTAGGAAAGCGCTTAACTAAGGAGGAATAAAGATGAATCCGCTTGTTTTTAAAGAAAATCGTGGGTTAGATTTCATCGCTGTTGGCCGTTTATGTATTGATTTAAATGCAAATGAAACGCAGCGTCCAATGGAAGAGACTAAAACATTTACTAAATATGTCGGAGGCTCTCCGGCTAATATTGCGATTGGAGCAGCAAGGCTAGGCTTAAAAACCGGCTTTATCGGAAAAGTATCAGATGATCAAATGGGCCGCTTCATTACTGGCTATCTTCAAAAAAATAAGATTAATACAGATGGCATTGCTGTTGATAAAACGGGGGCCGTAACGGGGTTAGCTTTTACGGAAATCAAAAGCCCTACAGATTGCAGCATCTTAATGTATCGAGATAATGTAGCGGATTTAAAACTAGATCCTACAGAAGTATCAGAAGAATATATTAAGAAGTCAAAGGCTCTTTTAATATCTGGAACCGCTCTTGCCCAAAGTCCTTCTCGTGAAGCCGTGTTTTTAGCACTAGAACACGCACGCAAGCATGAAGTTGTAGTGTTTTTTGATATCGACTATCGTCCATATACATGGGAATCAGAAGCTGAAACGGCAGTCTACTTTAATTTAGCCGCTGAAAAATCAGATGTGATTATTGGTACGCGAGAAGAGTTTGATATGATGGAAAAACTTTTAAATTATAAAGAATCTAATGACCAAGTAACAGCAGAGCGCTGGTTTTCTTACCATGCTCAAATCGTCGTGATTAAGCACGGTGGAGAAGGATCTATTGCCTATACAAGAGACGGCGATTCTCACCGTGGAGGAATATTTAAAACAAAAGTTCTGAAAACGTTTGGCGCTGGTGATTCTTATGCTTCAGCCTTTATTTACGGATTGATGCAAGGGCTTGAAATTCCGCAGGCAATGCGATTGGGAGGTGCCTCAGCTTCGATTGTAATTTCAAAACACAGCTGTTCAGATGCTATGCCGACAAGCGTTGAGCTCTTCAACTTTATGGAGACAGCAACGGAAGTTTTGCAGGAAGCTTAATAAACAAAGGGAAAATCTTGAGAGATTAAAGGAATAGAAGTTTATTAAAATCAGATAAAGGGAGAGATATTCTATGACACAAACAGCAGTAAAAACAGTAAAAAACTATATTGGTGGACAATGGATTGAATCAGCTACATCACAAACAGAACCTGTGTATAACCCAGCGACAGGTGAATTAATCGCACAGGTGCCTCTTTCTACAAAAGAAGATGTGGATCAAGCGGTGCAAGCAGCAAATGAAGCTTTCAAAGGGTGGGCAAAAACAGCCGTGCCTAAACGCGCACGAATTTTGTTCAAGTATCAGCAGCTATTAGTAGATAACTGGGATGAATTAGCAAAGTTAGTGACGGTTGAAAACGGAAAAAGCTTTAACGAAGCGCGAGGCGAAGTGCAGCGTGGTATTGAATGTGTAGAATTTGCGGCGGGTGCTCCTACGTTAATGATGGGGAAACAGCTTCCTGATATTGCAACAGACATTGAGTCTGGCATGTACCGCTATCCAATTGGTGTAATTGGAGGAATTACGCCGTTTAATTTTCCAATGATGGTTCCTTGCTGGATGTTCCCGCTTGCGATTGCTTGCGGCAATACATTTGTGTTAAAGCCGTCTGAGCGTACACCGCTTTTAGCTGCAAGATTAGCTGAGCTGTTTGAAGAAGCTGGTTTGCCAAAAGGCGTGCTAAACATTGTAAATGGTGCTCATGACGTAGTGAATGGCCTTCTTGAACATAAGCTCGTAAAAGCTATTTCGTTCGTTGGTTCACAGCCTGTAGCTGAGTACGTGTATAAAAAAGGTACGGAAAACTTAAAACGTGTTCAAGCTTTAGCTGGTGCTAAAAACCACTCGATCGTATTAAATGATGCAGACTTGAACGTAGCAACAAAACAAATTATCGGAGCTGCTTTTGGTTCAGCAGGTGAACGTTGTATGGCAGCATCTGTTGTTACTGTACAAGAAGAAATTGCGGATCAGCTAATTGAAAGATTAGTAGAGGAAGCAAATGGTATTGTAATTGGCGACGGCTTAGAAGAAAACGTCTTCTTAGGACCAGTTATTCGTGAAAATCATAAAGAGCGTACGCTCAGCTATATTGAATCAGGCGTGCAAGAAGGAGCAGAGCTTATTCGTGACGGTCGCACAGATGCAGCAGTAAATGGCAATGGCTACTTTGTCGGACCAACGATTTTTGATCATGTTACGCAAGAAATGAAAATTTGGCAAGATGAAATTTTTGCACCTGTGCTGTCCATTGTACGTGTGAAAACATTAGAAGAAGCTATTGAAGTAGCTAATAACTCTCGATTTGCAAACGGTGCTTGTATTTATACAGATAGCGGCGCAAGCGTACGTGAATTCCGTGAAAATATTGAATCTGGTATGTTAGGAGTAAATGTAGGGGTACCGGCACCTATGGCATTCTTCCCATTCTCTGGCTGGAAAGACTCTTTTTATGGTGATCTTCATGCAAATGGTACGGACGGCGTGGAGTTTTATACAAGAAAGAAAATGGTAACAACGCGCTGGTAAGTGATTCGTTAAAAATCGCATCTCATTTAAAAAGGAAGTATCAGGAATTAAAGATATTCCTTATGCTTCCTTTTTTAAAATCGCAATCTAGTACTAGAAGGGAGAAAGAAGCATGGAAACAGTTAGAATGACGACGGCACAAGCATTAGTGAAGTTTTTAAATCAGCAGTATGTTGAATTTGATGGAAAGCAGCATCAGTTTATTAAAGGGATTTTTACAATTTTCGGGCACGGAAATGTGGTAGGTCTTGGGCAAGCTTTGGAAGAAGACCCAGGAAATCTAGATGTATATCAAGGACGTAATGAACAAGGAATGGCCAATGCAGCGATGGCTTTTGCAAAACAAAAACATCGAAAGCAGATTATGGCTTGCACATCTTCAGTGGGGCCAGGTTCAGCAAATATGGTTACAACGGCAGCCACTGCTTCAGCTAATAATATTCCAGTTTTGCTGCTTCCTGGTGATGTATTTGCAACTAGACAGCCGGATCCCGTTTTGCAGCAAATTGAACAGTCATATGATTTATCTATTTCTACAAACGATGCTTTTCGACCAGTGAGTAAGTACTGGGATCGCGTAAGCCGCCCTGAACAATTGATGACAGCTATGATTAATGCGATACGTGTGTTAACGAATCCAGCAGATACGGGAGCTGTAACTATTTGTTTGCCTCAAGATGTGCAGGGAGAAGCATGGGATTTTCCAGCTTATTTCTTCCAAAAGCGCGTTCACCGCATTGAGCGCCGCCTTCCGACTAGGGACAGTCTAGCAGATGCAATTCAATTAATGAAAACAAAGAAAAAGCCAATCATCATTTGCGGAGGAGGCGTTCGGTATTCAGAAGCTGCAAAAGAGTTAAAACAATTTGCAAGTGAGTTCCATATTCCATTTGGAGAAACTCAAGCAGGGAAAAGTGCCGTTGAAAGTGACTATCGCTATAATCTGGGCGGAATAGGTGTAACAGGGAACTCAGCTGCTAATACAATCGCTAAAGAAGCAGATTTAGTAATTGGAGTAGGTACTCGATTTACTGATTTTACAACAGCATCTAAACAGCTTTTTCAACATCCCAACGTGCAATTTCTTACCATTAACACGTCTGAATTTCATGCAAATAAACTTGATGCCGTGAAACTTGTAGCTGATGCAAAAGAAGGGTTGCTTGCTCTTAGGGAAGAGCTAAAATCAATTGGCTATCAGTCTGTTTATACAACAGAAATTACAAGTGCTAAAGACGCATGGGATACAGAATTAGAGCGTCTACATAGCATACGTTTTACTGGTGCAGATTTTGTTCCGGAAATACAAGGTCATTTAGATGAAAGCTTAGCTGAATATGTAGAATCACTTGGTACTCAATTAACGCAAACAGAAGTAATTGGAGAGGTGAATAAGCTCCTTGATGACAACTCCGTCATTGTTGGTGCAGCAGGAAGTCTTCCAGGCGACTTACAGAGAATGTGGAAGTCTACTAAACCTAATACCTATCATATGGAATATGGATATTCATGTATGGGATATGAAGTATCAGGCGCACTTGGAGTTAAGCTGGCAGAACCAGCTAAAGAAGTGTATGCGATGGTTGGAGATGGAAGCTATCAAATGCTTCATTCAGAGCTTATTACAAGCCTTCAAGAAAGAAAGAAGATAAACATTTTACTGTTTGATAACTCAGGCTTCGGGTGCATTAATAACCTTCAAATGTCAAACGGTATGGGTAGCTTTGGCACAGAGTTTCGTTATCGAAACGATGAAACAGGAAAACTAAACGGAAACGTGATGAAAATTGATTTTGCAGCCAGCGCCGCAGGCTACGGTGTAAAAACGTATCGCGTAAGTTCTCTTGAAGAATTAAAAACGGCGATAGAAGATGCACAAAAACAAGAGGTTTCTACGCTAATTGATATTAAAGTGCTGCCAAAAACTATGACGAACGGTTATGAATCATGGTGGCATGTAGGAGTAGCAGAGGTATCTAAAAATCAGCATGTACAGGAAGCTTATGAAGATAAGGTGAAAAACCTTGAAATGGCAAGAGTTTATTAAGGAGTAGGAGAAAATGAGGTTGTTGAAGAGAAACATTCGATAAATATAAAAGAGGTTTTAATTTTATATAAGGGAGAGGAAGAGATGTTCAAGGAAAATACGGTCAAACTGGGGATTGCTCCAATTGGTTGGACAAACGATGATATGCCTGAGCTAGGAGCTGAAAATACATTTGAACAGTGTATCAGTGAGATGGCCTTAACCGGTTTTAAAGGAAGTGAGGTAGGAAATAAATATCCGCGAAATGTTTCAATCTTAAAAAAGGCATTATCGCTTCGGAATTTGGAAATTGCAAGTGCCTGGTTTAGTACATTTTTAACAACAAAGCCGCTGGAAGAAACGGTGACGCCATTTATTGAACATCGCGATTTTTTATACGAAATGGGAGCAAAAGTAATTGTTGTGTCTGAACAAGGGCACAGCATTCAAGGGCTGCTGGATGTTCCTTTATTTAAAGAAAAGCCTGTGTTCACATCGCAAGAGTGGAACAGACTTGCAGAAGGCCTGCACCATCTTGGGAAACTAGCACGAGAGAAAGATATGCATATTGTCTATCATCACCATATGGGCACAGGTGTACAAACAACAGAAGAAATTGAGCAGCTAATGGAGCTTACCAATCCGGAGCTTGTTTCGCTGCTATTTGATACTGGTCATCTTGTCTTTTCAGGAGAAGAACCTCTTTATATCTTAAAAAAATATCTGCACCGTATTAAGCATGTTCATTTAAAGGATATTCGTCAAGAAGTAGTTGATCGAGTCAAAGAACAAGACTTGAGCTTCTTGCAAGCGGTAAAAGAAGGAGCCTTTACTGTTCCAGGTGACGGAGCTATTGAATTTGATGAGGTATTTACTACGCTTGCCACTTCGGATTATAGCGGATGGTTTGTCGTAGAAGCAGAACAGGATCCAGCCCTTGCTAATCCTTTTGAATATGCTTTAAAAGCAAGAAACTTTATTAAAGAAAAAAGCGGTCTTTAATTTCCATTGTAAAAGATTTTACGTCTTTTATGTGTTTATGAAAGGAAAGGAGGAGAGGAAATGAAGCCAACCATTTATAGTGTGGCTGAAGAAGCAGGTGTATCAATTTCTACCGTATCAAAAGTCATCAATCAAACCGGTCATATTAGTGAAAGAACAAGACAAAAAGTAATTGAGGTTATGGCGCAGTTGAATTACCATCCAAGCGTCGTAGCATCTGCTTTAACAGGAAAACCCACTAAAACGATTGGGCTTCTCGTACCTGACATCTCCAACCCTTTTTTTGCCGATTTGGCAAGAAGCATAGAAGACCGAAGTCATGAGCGAGGTTTCCATGTTGTAATGTGCAATACCGATAACGATGCGGAAAAAGAGAAAAAATATCTATCGCTGTTAATACGTCAGAGAATCGACGGTTTAATTGTAGCTTCTGCTTTTCGCAATGCTAATCTTTTAAAAAATATGCTTAAGCAAGATATACCGATTAGCGTTATTGCTTCAGAAATTCCTCACATATCCGTTAATACAGTGACAGTGGATGACTACAAAGGGAGCTATTTAGCGACTGATTATTTGCTGTCTTTGCATCATAAAAAAATTGCGATTATTACAGAAAATGCAAAAAGTAATCACGCCCGTTTAGATGCTTTTCGAGAAGTTATGCAAGAAAATGGAATCATCGTGCCGCCTCAGCACGTTATTACGACCGAAGCAAGTATTCAAAAAGGATATGAAAGTGCTAAGCAAATTTTTTCAATGAAGGAGAAAGTGACGGCTATTTTTGCTTGTAACGATTTACTGGCTATCGGCGTTATGCAAGCCGCAAAGGAACTCAAAATTGATGTGCCGCAAGACTTATCAGTGATTGGCTTTGATAATACGGTTCTTTCTACTACCATCACGCCCATGTTGACAACGGTAGCACAGCCGACAAAAGAAATGGCTGTAAACGTAGTGGATTTGCTGGTTAGAGAAATGAAATATCCAGCGATGCATAAAGAACATTTGCTTCTTGAGCCAAAATTGATTGTTCGGAAATCAACGGCTCCGTTACGAAGGGAAGCCACAGCATCTACAAATAATTGAACACAATCAAGAATATTGCCGTTAATAAAAAATCCTCATAGTCACATATTCAAAAGAATTTAGAGAGTCTATGAAGAAAAAATGAGTAATTAGTAAATTCTTATTGCGCTACTACATAAAGGAGGAATTTAAGCATGTTAGGTAAATTAGGTGAATTAAATAAAGGATACAACGTACTTACAGAAATGACCGGTCAGCACAAAGATATGCTGATGGATATTGGGATTTATAAAATGGCCCAAGGAAAAGAGGAAACTTTACTAGACAGTAGCAGTGAAACGGCTATTCTTTTACTAGAAGGAAAGGTAAAGCTAGAGTGGGAAGGCCATTCGAAAGAAATTCAGCGCCAGTCCCTATTTGAAGAAGAGCCTTGGTGTTTGCACGTTTCAAAAAATGTGGAGGTTAAAATTACCGGGCTTGCCGATAGTGAAGTGCTAATTCAAAAAACGGATAATGAAAAAGAGTTTTCATCAAAATTATATACGCCTGAAGATTGTCAAAACACAGTGGCTGGTGAAGGAGTATGGGAAGGTACTGCTCAGCGTGTAATTCGAACAATTTTTGACTACAATAACGCTCCTTACTCTAACCTTGTTATTGGAGAAGTTATTTCTTATCCAGGAAGATGGTCGAGTTATCCGCCTCATCATCATGACCAGCCCGAAGTGTATTACTATCGTTTTGACAAGCCCCAAGGATTTGGCTGCGCAATGGTTGGAGAAGATGCGTACCGTGTAGTTGATAATAGTTTTATTACAATTCCTGGTGAATTGGATCATCCTCAAGCAACGGCTCCTGGCTATGCGATGTACTTCTGCTGGATGATTCGCCATCTCGACAATAATCCGTGGACAGACCGTATTATGGAAGAAGAGCATAAGTGGTTATTAGAACCGGATGCAAAAATTTGGCCTGAAAAATAAAGAAAGATCTTTATACGAAATGGGTTTCAAATGTTGAAAAACCTCGAATGAAAAATAATTATGCGTAAAATAATAGTTTATTTTTGTAAAATATG
Source organism: Priestia sp. MDV22-iso46 (assembly GCF_058629175.1). Taxonomy (NCBI): domain Bacteria; kingdom Bacillati; phylum Bacillota; class Bacilli; order Caryophanales; family Bacillaceae; genus Priestia; species Priestia sp. MDV22-iso46. Next base: position 112,482 of record NZ_JBZVWT010000009.1, on the reverse strand, counting down.
TTTTTATATGTTAAAATGTAGCTTGTATTAATATTCAGGCGATGATATCGCTCTTTGCTGCAGATTCCTTTTTAGGAGTCTCTTTTTTTTGGAAACTGAAGCAAAAGATACAGACGATTCGTATATAAATTAAAAGGAAAAGGAGATAAGCGTAAGCCGCTTATCTCCTTTTCTTTTTAGCGTTATCTAACGCTAAGTTCTTTTTCACTACTTTTTCTAAAGCAACTTCCACGTGAACATTTTTTTCATCGATGTCATTCACAAGCACGACGGTTCCTTTTCGTCCTTTAATCTTTAAATCATCACCCGTAGAAGGAATGTTTTCCCTCAGCTGGCTTAATAGAAGCTTTCTGTTTTCAAAAAAGTGGACAGCCACCATTTTATCTCACCTAATTTCATATGATATGTGTGATACAAAGATGTGTATATGAAATCCTTCCTATACATTATGTCGTCAGGGGTGGTTTTAGAACACATTGAATAGACAATTGTTGCATCGATATATGAAATAAATAGGAGGGCATAGTTATAAATCTCCTATCCTTGGACATACTTATACTACTAATCTAAAAAGGGGTGTGGATGAAAATGAAGGTGGCTATAGGATTAAGTGTATTTACGGTCGTTACAGGAGCAATTGCGTTAGGGTCGGTTTACTTTTTAGCAGGTATCTTTTCGTTTTTCTTAACGGTTTTTTCATAAAAAAATCCACCAAGAGGTGGATTTTTTTATTTAGCAGCGGCTTTTGTTTCATGAGGCGAATTGCCGATAAATCCAAATTTTCCGCCGACAACTTCTTTTACTTCGTGGATGACAATAAAAGAATTCGGGTCAATTTGCTGGATTTTCTTTTTAATTTTTAATAACTCGTTCTTTTTAATAACAACGTAAATAATACGTTTATCTTTGTTGGCGTAGTAGCCATATCCGTAAAAGATGGTAGCTGCATTTCCAAATTCACTGGTGATGACTTGTGCTATGTCTTTGTATTGATCAGACATAATCGTCATTGCTTTTTTGTTGTGGAAACCTTCAATAACGACATCTACGATTTTGGCACAAAGATAGACGAATATAAAAGTATAGAGTGTGTTGTTGACGCCAATAGCAAAAACCGATGCTAAAATAATGACGCTGTCCATATAGAACATGCTTTTAGAAATATTATAGCCTTTTGTATAGTTTAATAAATAAGCTAAAAGAGTTGTTCCACCGGTAGATCCATCTGCGATAAAAATGAGAGCAAGTCCTGTTCCCATTAGTAAAGCCCCGAATACAATTCCTAAAATCATGTCGTGAACGTGAAAAGGAATATAGCTGACTAGACCGAGGAAAACGGACGTCATGACGGCTCCTAGAATCGTATAAAGAATCGTTTTTTTGGTTAGAAATTTATAGGCTAAGGCAATAAATATAAGGTTTACAAGAAATGTGCTGATACTTGTAGGGATATGAAATAAATAATATAAAACAAGAGCAATACCAACTGTACTGCCGTCACCTAATTTATTTGGAATGACGAAAAAATCAATGGATGCAGCAACTAAAAGTGCTCCAACAATAATTAAGATGATGTCTTTATAGATTGTTTTCAATATACAAACCTCCTTGATTATTAGGATATTTTCACGTGGAATCTTGTTTTTACTAGTGTTTCACAAATAATGAAATAAAAAACGTCTTAGAAATTGTCTAGTTATAAAACTGATCAACTTCTAAGACGAAGAATTACGATACGTGTATAGGTCTTGATCCTGCTTTTCTATGCTTCGATGTCACCGATTATATAAACCCCTGACCGCTATGTCAACGCTGTGAGAGATGTTCAACTTTTCAAAAAATAGAAGGCGGTTTCCTACATAAAAAAAGAATCCTTTGCGATGGCGCAAAGGATTTTCAAATTTATTGGAATAGGGGGAATACGTTATTAGGATTACCATTTTCATAAATTAATATACCTTTATTTTTTAAAAAAATTTATTTGTTAATGACGATTGAAAGTTTGTAATTCACATGCTGATTTAGCTCTGTCAAAAAATCATTTAGTTCTTCATTTGAATGAAATTTGCATTCTAATAAGTAGCAGCCATCGCCGCTGATTTTAAAGTTGTTGATAACGTACTCCTGCTGACTTTCTAAAAATGTAAGGTAGGGGTGATGATGAATGCTCTGCGTATAGATATTTAAAAATGCATGGATGATGTAGCCGAGTTTTCGTTCATCAATGTTAATTGTATAGTCTTTGATAATGCCTTCATCTTCTAACTTTAATACTCTAGCAGAAGCGGCTTGTCCGGTTAAATGCACTTTTTCTCCTAGTTCTTTCATCTTTATACGTCCATTTTTTGATAGCTCTTCTAGTATGCGCTTATCTGTATTGTCTAACATCGCTACAAATCCTTTCGTATTTCAAATCAAAAGGGTTAACTACTTGATGTCACCTATGTATACTGATACGTCTTTTATTTTATACTAAAGAAAAGTAAGAAAAAAGAGCAGTCAATATGCAAGATATAGAAACCGGCAGTAGTTTGTAAACAGCTAGATTGACGAAAGCTTAAGCTTGCTGTATGATTCTTTGAGTGTTTACGTGGTTCGTAACCATCCCACGTTAAAAAACTAAGGAGAGAATAGTAAGATGAATATAAGAACACTTTGCGTCAACGGTCTTTTAGCTGCTATGTATATTGCTGTCAGCATGTTAATTCAGCCGTTTGGCTTCACCAATATCCAATTTCGTATATCGGAAATGTTCAATCACTTAATTGTGTTTAATAAAAAGTACGTGTACGGCATTGTGCTAGGAGTATTTCTGACGAATTTGTTTTTTTCACCAATGGTCGCTTATGATCTGGTGTTTGGGGTAGGACAATCCGTGCTATCATTACTCATTACCATTTTTTCTATGCGCTACATTAAAAATATGTGGGCTCGTATGCTTGTTAATACACTTGTATTTACGTTCACGATGTTTATTATTGCGTTTGAACTGCACTTAGCATTTGATTTACCATTTTTCTTTACATGGTTAACAACGGCTGTTGGTGAGTTCATTGTTATGCTTGTAGGAGCACCAATTATGGCGGCAATTAATAAACGTGTACAATTTAACAAGCTAGTTGAATAAAAAAGATGCGGCTGTGATAAATCTCACAGCCACATCTTTTTTTCTTTGTTATTCTATAGGTGTAGTGATAAACCCCTTATTTATTGAAGAGCTTTTCACGCATGGACAAATTACCCATATCTAGCATGTAAAAAGAGCAGATCGCGTTTGCGTTCTGCTCTTTTTGCTTAAGACAATAGGAAGTATCCGGTTAGATTATTTTGAAACAAGGAGTGACAAATCTCACAGCGCATTCTTTTTTCTTTTGTTACGATATACATATAGTTGGCAAACTCCTTATCGAAAAGTTTTTCGCACAACAACACATTACCTATGCGTAGCAATTAAAAAAGCAGACCGATGACGGTTTGCTTTTTTAATTGTATTTTTACCATTAAATAACTTTTTTGAGTTATGATTGTAAAATAACCTTTGTTACTAGAGAGGGGATTGTTTTTTGAATAGAAAGTTAGGAATTCTTGTTTTATTAGCGTTAGTCATCTTATTTGCCGGGTGTTCAAAAGAAGAAGACAACGTTCCTTTAAGAGAACTAGAAAAGATAAGTATTAACGTAATCAAAGAACAAAAAATGAAGCAAGGGATTTCATATGAAATGGAATTAGTAAACAAGAGCGATTTGACCATCAAACAAAATAATGTATTTTTATCGTATCCTTTAAAAATGAAAAACGGTTATTCTGATAATAAATTTAAGGTGTTAGCAGAAGGAAATAAATTAAATATCAAGCCAAAACAAAAGGTTAAGTTAACGGCATTTCTTCCTTATAAAGGAACTAATAAAGCAGCGTTAGCTATTGATGAGCCTGACGTAAAGTGCATAGGGTATTGGAATAAGCTTGATGACTACCATCAATTTTCTTTTGGAGGATCCTTGAAGCAAGAATAATATATAACTATTTGTTAAATGGTGGAACTGAGCGTAAGGGATTGATAAAGGTGGTGAATGAACAGTGAGTGTAGACACCGATAGATTGATTAGCTTCTTTATTTTATGGGGAACACCCGCTGTTTTTAGTATAGTAGATTACTTTAAACTGAGTAAAACTGAAAAAAAAGAAGCTATAAGAGACTTAACATCTGTAAAATCTATTGTAACAACAGGATTTATATTGACCGGAGGAGTTATGGCGAGTTTAGGCAAGCTGCAAGCTGTTATCTCTGCTGCCTCTGCACGTTATAGGTACTTTTATTTTAGTCATTGGTGGTGTCGTGGGCGCTATTGAAGCATGGAAGATAGAAAGAAAAGTATTGTTATCCTTGTTTTAATAGTATCTATGATTGCTCTTACATTTATAATATAAATTCTGCATGTAACAAAAGCTGCTCAAATTGTGAGCAGCTCTTATCAGTTTCTTACTTATTGTGTTTCAAGCTGCTGGTCTTTTTTCTTTAACGTAAGAGCGAGCAGGAACGAAACGACGGCGAAAGCGATGGCTACATAATAGACGGTATGAACCCCGCTTGTCATACTTTTTATTTGTAACAGCGTTTTATTCGTTTCATTTGATTGTTGAATAAAGTGCTGAGAAGCCATGGTCATAATACTTGTATACAAAGCGGGTCCAATCGCGCCTGAAACTTGGTTAATCGTATTTGAAATAGCTGAACCGTGAGCATGAAGCGGTTTTGGTACTTGATTTAAAGCAAGCGTCATCACGGGCCCGATGCTTAAACCTACGCCAATTGTAAAGGCTGCGTATAAGATGGCTGCAGTCCTCGTGCTTGTTCCGCTTGAAATAGTAGTGAACAAACTTAAGATAATTGTTAAAAGGACTAAGCCCGTTAAAAGCAGCGGTTTAAATCCAATTTTGTCAAACAAACGTCCTCCCACCATAGCTGTTAGAGCCAGCGTTACGCCGCCTGGAAGCATAAGAAACCCTGTTTGCAAAGGAGACAGTCCCGCAGCCGTTTGGAAATATAGCGGCAAAATTAACATCATTGAAAACTGAATCATCATAATAAGAAACATTAAGAAAATCGATCTTGAAAACACAGACGATCTAAAAGGCTTCATATTAATCATAGGAGAATTCAGCTTGCTTTGCTGTCTGACAAATAAAGCAAGAGCTATGACGCCAATTATGAGCGTAAGCCATACGATAGGATTACTCCATCCCGTCTCTTCACCAGCTGCGCTAAATCCATAAACAACTCCTCCAAACCCAATTGTAGAAAGAATCACAGATGGGATATGAATTGTTGGTTTAGATGTTTCAGAAACGTTACTGAGCTTGAAAAGAGCAAATAGGAAAATAAGCGCCGCTGCAATTAAAAGACCTAGAAATATAATTCGCCACGAATAATATTGAATAATTAATCCTGAAAGAACCGGTCCTATTGCCGGTGCAAATAAAATAGCTACGCTAAAAATCCCCATTACGGTGCCGCGTTTGCTAACAGGCACGAGTGTTAACATTGTGCTCATCACAAGAGGTAAAATAATGCCTGTCCCTAATGCTTGAATCATACGGCCCACAAAAAGCAGAGAAAACCATGGAGTGATAAATCCAATGAAGGACCCAATTAAGTAAAAGCTCATAGCCGTCACAAACAGCTGTCTTAATGTGAATCGTTGAATTAAGAAAGCAGACACCGGAACAGAGATGCCGATTACAAGCATATATCCGGTAGTTAACCACTGAGCTGAGCTCGTTCTAATGTGAAAATCTGAAATGATACTTGGCAAGGCCACGTTCATTACCGTTTCACTAATTAAGCATAAAAAATTTCCTAGAATCAAAATGAAAAGGATAAGCTTACTTTGTGTACTCATTTTTTCTTCTGTTTGTGTCATAAGTGACCTCCTTTTACTAAATTAATTTTTGTTTGCAAACAGCTTACCAATTTGGTCAGCTGCAATTTGCATAGGGACTGTACTATTTTTAGTTAATGAAAGAGTATAAGCACCTTCAATCCAAGACTGTATAGCTGAACCTAGCTGTCTTGCTTCCTCTTGTTCATAACCTGAACAAACTAACTTATCTGCATAAACTTGCTCCCACTCGTTATACACGTCTTCACAGGCCATACGAAGCGTTTCGTTTGATGACCATACTTCACTCGACATAGCAGCGAGAGAGATATCCGCTTCATTTTCCACTTGTTCAAACATTCGATCAGCCATCATTTTTATATGATATTGAATAGCTGCCGCGGCATCTTCATGAGAAGCGAGGGATTTTTCGATATAAGCTTTGACTCTTTCTCCCGTTTTTTGAATAGCTTCTTTTGCTAACTGTTGTTTTCCATCCGGAAAATAATAATAAATAGATCCTCTCGGAGCGCTGCTTTCTTTTGTAATTTGACTTAGACTGGTGGCGTGATAGCCTTTTTTGCGAAAAAGTTTAGCAGCTGCGCTTAAAATTTTTTCTTTTGAATTGGTTGGTTCCATGAAAACAGCTCCCTGATATAATTACTAGTTGATCGGTCAGTATAATGGTAGCAACTCTATACTGATCAGTCAATCCAGACGTCTAGGTCTTGTATATAAGTGAAGATTGATGCAAGCTTCACAGGTGTAAGCATTGATTGAAATGTTAAGAATAAGGTTACAAAGTATTTTGGAGCTATACTTCTATTACTGTTAAAAAAATATGATTAAGTAATGAAATTAAAAGCAGACGAGAAGCGTATAGCATGTTACGATAGGGACGGTATAGAAATTGGCATATGTCTGTTTCTAATAGAAGAGACAAATTTTAAAATTTTTAAATGTAAGGTTGTGATTCACCTGAGACTGAATAAATTTATTAGCGAATCTGGAAAGGCGTCAAGACGCGGGGCAGATAAGTTAATTAGTGAAGGAAGAGTAACCGTTAATGGAAAGGTTGCAAAAGTCGGAGATCAAGTTAAGCCTGGCGATGATATTCGAGTAAGCGGCCAACAGCTTCGGATTGCTCGAAATAATGTATATATTGCGCTTAATAAACCAGTCGGCATTACAAGTACGAGTGAAAAAAAAGTAAAGGGAAACATCATTGATTTAGTCAATCACCCTTTGCGTATTCACCACGTTGGACGACTTGATAAGGATTCAGACGGCTTAATTTTACTTACAAATGACGGCGATATTATTAATGAAATTTTACGTGCAGAAAACAAGCATGAAAAAGAATATATTGTTGCAGTAGATAAGCCAATTACACCAGAGTTTATCAAAAACATGTCTGAGGGAGTAAAAATTTTAGGCACAAAAACGCTTCCTTGTGAAGTGACACAGCTGTCTAAGTATGAGTTTCAAATTATTTTAACACAGGGTTTAAATCGTCAAATTCGCCGTATGTGTGAAGTGCTCGGATATGAAGTATACCGCCTTCAGCGTACGCGTATTATGAATATCCATTTAAACAACTTACCTGTTGGGCAATGGAGAGATTTAACGAAAAAAGAGCGTACGCAGCTATTCAAAGAATTAGACTATGAACCTAAAGAGTGGTAAATAAAAAGACACCAGCCTGTTAGACTGGTGTCTTTTTTATTCGCATACAACTACTTGTCTAGAAAATACGCTTTTGCGCGCTACGCAGCGATCTGAAATAGAAAAGCCAGCTTCATGAATCATATGGTCAATCGTATCTACTGTAATCACGACTACTTTATCCGCAAAGCGGCGAGCGTGTTTTAAAATAGAAAGCTGATCTTCAGGCGTCGCGTGGGTGTAGAGATTGTAAGGCATGTCGATGATAGCTACATCATAGTGAGTTGTAACATCTGAAATCGGTCCAGTTTTGACATCACCGCTTAAGCCGAAATGCGCAATATTTTCACGAGATCCGTCGGTCACAAGTGGATTGATATCGCGTCCTACAATATCAATGCCCATTGAAAGGGCTTCTACAAGGACTGTACCGATACCGCAGCATGGATCAATCGCTTTGATTCCTTCAGGGTTTGGAACGGCAATGTTAGCTACAGCTCTTGCAAGGCGGGTACTGAGTGCTGTAGAGTATTCACGCGGTTTCTTCAAATGATGCAGCCATACCGCTTCGCTTTTTTGATATTTCCCAAAATACCAGCGTCCTTCAAATGGAACAATGCCAAACAAATGGTCAGGGTTATGCAAGTCTGCTTCTGCTACAAAATGCCAACCCACATCACGTTCAATAGCACGCTGACCTTTATAACTTATTTTTTGATCTTTTTCCAAGTCATTAATTTTCATGAAAATGAGTTTAAATGTTTTGTCTCCAAGGTCAATATCTTCTACTTGTTTACAAATATCTGCAAGGTCATCTGATTCATACATAATATCTAATCGCTCTTTGATAAAAGGGCTTCTGCTTGGATCAATTTTAACGGCACTTTTTATGATAGGTTTCTCAGTTTCAATTTCAAAAAGAGAGCGTCTCTCTAATTGACATAGTGAGAGTTCCTCTTCGCTGCATGCGTATGTGTAAATATACTGAGGCAGCTGCGTATGGTTATTCAATATCGTATCATCCTTTATCGTATCTAATTATCCTTCTTCTCAAACAATAGCGAGAAAAGAAGAGAAAAGCAACGAATTTAAATATATTTGCCCGTGAATACTAAATTGAAGCGCTACATAGTCCACTTATTTGACAAAACATGCTAAAATAACTGGTGATAACCTGCATGTGCTGCTGTCTATACAAAAGAACTGGATCAAGGTTTCTCAAAAATCATTTACACACTGCTGACATTTTGATGAATAGGAGAGGCTACGTGATGTCTAAAAGTGATCATGAAAAGCAACAGATGAGTCGGGCTGATATGAAAAAACAAGCCAAAACATCCTCGCAAAACCTTGTGATGAACGTACTCATTGCCATTGTATCTGTATGTATTTTAGCTCTTATTATAAATGTTTTTGTACTAATGAAATGAGCCGTTATGCTGCTCATTTCTTTTTATTAGGTTCAGCTTTTATTGAAGCGTTTGAGGTCTCTTTCACTAGAGAGCACATTGTGAATAGCATATCTTTTTTTAACAAATGATAGTTGTGATATGATGAAGCAATAATACATTAGACAAAAAGCTGGAGGTTACTTAGTATGCCATTACTTAGATTTGATTTAATAGAAGGAAGAGATGAAAAAGAGTTAAAAACATTACTAGACGCTGCTCACCGAGCGATGCTAGAAGCCTTTGGCGTCCCGGAGCGCGACCGTTATCAAATTGTACATCAGCATCCTGCTCATGAAATGATTATTGAAGATACAGGTCTTGGCTTTGAGAGAAGCAAGGATTTGGTTATTATAAGTGTAACGAGTAAACAGCGGACAGAAGAGCAAAAGCAAGCTCTTTACAGATTAATTGTAAAAGAGCTTGGAGAGAGCTGCGGCATTCAGCCAAACGACATTATGATTTCGATTGTTGAAAACGGTAATGCTGACTGGAGCTTTGGCATGGGAGAAGCTCAATTCTTAACTGGGAAATTATAAAACGGTTTATTATCTAGAGAAGCCCTTATTTCTAAGGGCTTTTTCTCATTTTGTCTATAAAAATATTATTCTCTTAGTCACATCTTACTCAAAATTAAATACAGACATCTGTCAAATGAATGATACAATAAGCTTATATGCCATTTTGAGTGGAAAAACCATAAAAGAGTTCGGCGTACTAATTTTAGAACAACAATAAATTTACATAAAGATGTAAAGATTTAAAGGTTAAAAGAGAAGTGTATAAAATCTGTAAAACAAAAGAACAGTTACGCGTTAAACATAGGAGTAAAAGGTTCTTCACGTGTTTTTTCGGATAATAAGAGAAAGTAATTTTGATCATTGAGGAGGAACTTAGAATGTTTGGATTTGATGCAGATGTATCGCCACTAGTGCGAATTAAAGTAATTGGGGTCGGCGGTGGAGGAAATAACACCGTTAACCGTATGATTGAACACGGTGTACAAGGAGTAGAATTTATCGCCGTTAATACGGATGCTCAGGCGCTTAACTTATCTAAAGCAGATGTGAAAATGCAGATTGGTGCGGCCTTAACGCGAGGATTAGGTGCAGGAGCTAATCCAGAAGTGGGAAGAGAAGCAGCCGAAGAAAGCAGAGAACAAATTCAAGAAGTACTGCAAGGCGCAGATATGGTATTCGTAACAGCTGGCATGGGCGGAGGAACCGGTACTGGAGCAGCTCCGGTTATTGCCCAAATTGCTCGTGAACTAAATGCTTTAACAATTGGAGTAGTCACTCGCCCGTTCAAGTTTGAAGGAAATAAACGTACGAAGCAAGCAGTAGGCGGTATTACTGCGATGAATGAATCGGTAGATACCCTTATTGTGATTCCAAACGACCGCTTGCTTGAAATTGTCGATAAAAAGACGCCTATGCTTGAAGCATTCCGTGAAGCAGATAATGTTCTTCGCCAAGGTATTCAAGGTATTTCAGATTTAATCGCTGTTCCGGGGCTGATTAACCTTGACTTTGCTGATGTAAAAACCATCATGTCTAATCAAGGATTTGCGCTTATGGGTATCGGACGAGCTTCCGGATCAGACCGGGCAATTGAAGCAGCGAAAAAAGCGATTTCTAGTCCGCTGCTAGATGCATCGATTGATGGAGCAAGAGGCGTGCTGTTGAACATTACGAGCGGCAGCAGCTTGAGTCTTTACGAAGTACAGGAAGCAGCAGATATTGTCACGTCTGCTTCTGATCAGGACTTAAATATGATTTTTGGGTCCGTGATCAATGAAGATTTAAAGGACGAAATGATGGTAACCGTTATTGCCACTGGATTTGATGATGAAGATGTTTCACCATCAGCTTCTACTTCTAGAGTTTCAAGAGCACGCTACTAAATTAAATAACCAGCTTTTATGGTGGCAATTGTTTTTCAATTGCCTTAAAAGGGAATCCGGTGCAAATCCGGAGCGGTCCCGCCACTGTAACAAGGAGCCTTATGTCAAAAAAGCCACTGTCTATTTAGAGACGGGAAGGCGGTATAAGGCAGTGACTTGAAGCCAGGAGACCTGCCATAAATCGCAGCACACAATAACCTACGAGGATAGGGAGGTGTTTTGGCAGAACCAAAAATAGGATAAACAAGGGATACGTTTATCTGAATTTGTTGTGAAGACAAGCACTTCTTTTTAGAAGTGCTTTTTTGTGTATTAAAATAGAAGGTGGAAAAATCAATGATAAATAATAAAAAACTCGTATCTATGATATTTCTTGTGTTACTTTGCCTCACTGCTTGCGCTCCTAATGAAGAGAGCATAAGTATAAAAGAAAGAAAGAAAACGGATAAAAGTGTGACGTTTTTATTTAATTTTACATCTGCAACGCTTGATCCTCATACGGATGATAATTATACAGCAGTTCGTGCGGGAGTAGGGGAGACGCTTGTTAAAATCAGCAATGATTTAAAAATAAAGCCCTGGCTTGCTGAAAAGTGGGAAACGAAAGATAACGGTCTTACGTGGACATTTACGATAAGAAAGAACATTACGTTTCAAAATGGCAAAGCGCTAGATGCAAATGCCGTTAAGTCTTCTCTTCAAAGAACGATAGATCAAAGTTATGCGATGAAAAACGCTTTAAATATTAAAGAAATGAAAGCGAACGGTCATGCGCTGACAATTACATTAAAAGAACCAATGCCTAAATTTCCTTCTGAGTTAGTGCATCCAAACACAGCTATTATAGATGTTGATGTTTCTAGTATAGCTAAGAAGCCCATTGGCACAGGGCCATTTCACGTTTTGACTTTCGATCAAGGAAATCAAGTGAAGTTAGAAAGATATGAACATTATTGGAATGGGAAAGTAAAATTGAAAAATGCGATCTTTGCATTTAACGAAGATGCTAATGCGCGAGTTGCGGCTCTTCAGTCCGGGACAGCCGATATTATTTATCGCCCGCCTTTAGAAAGCTTGAGCACTTTACAAGCGAATTCGTCTTTCAAAGTAAGTGGAGTACCTAGTGTGCGTACTCATTTATTGCTTTATAACCAAACCAATGACGCATTAAAAGACGAAACTGTAAGAAAAGCTATCGATACCTTACTGAACCGGAAAGAAATTGTCAGCAGCATAATGAACAATCAAGCGGCAGCGGCTCGAGGTCCATTTTTACCCCAATTTCCTTTTGCTGATAATACTGCTAGTGAGACAAAAGGAATAGCATATGCTAAAAAATATTTAGAGAAAGCAGGCTATCAACTCAAAAATGGCAAAGTAATCAAAAATGGAAAGCCATTATCCCTCTCTCTTGTCACATACAGCTCATTGCCAGAACTTCCTTTGATTGCTCAGCTTATACAGTCTAATGCGAAAGAGTTAGGAATTAATATTAAGATTCACCTAGTTGAAGACAGCGATGAATATGTAATGGCAAAAGATGATTGGGATTTAGCATTGTACAGCCTTATCACAGCACCTAGAGGGGATGCCAGCTATTATTTAAGCACGAACTATTTGCCGGGCGGTGGTTTAAATGCCAGCCGGATTAATGACGATACGCTAACAAAAATGATAGAACAGTTAAATTCAACAGTAGATGACGCAAAACGAGATCAGCTAGCCAAGCAAGCAACCGCTTTGATTAATGGGGAAATGCTGACGTCATCGATTGTACATCCAAACATTGTTGTTGCTTATAATCAAAAAGTGAAAAACTGGACAACAAATCCAAGCGAGTATTATATGCTGACTCAGCATTTAGACGTAACGCCATAGTCAATATTGTTGTTCCTATAGGAAAAAGAGAAAGGATACAATGATAGATAAAAGGATGTGACAGTAAACGTGCAAGAAGTACAAATGTATCAAATTAAAGAAGTAAAAGAAAAGGATGCTGAAGTGATTCAGTTTGTCATGAATATGCGGAATGAGCTATTTCCTATGCTGGAAAAAAATCAGCTTTCTGTGGATTTGCTTCATTTTAATGAACATTATGTTCAAGCGAAAGGCGCTGCTTTTTTTGCAGCTGTCACGGAAAATCAACAAGTAATTGGAACAATTGGTTTATACGCTTACGATGGAAGGTTTCATGCATTAAAAAAGCGATATGAACATAAAACTGCAGCCGAGATTGTAAAATGCTATGTCGATCCAGCATACCGGCGTCTAGGCATTGGACAGCAGCTGTTAAAGGCAGTGGAACAATTTGCTCAAAATCATTTTTATGACACGTTGTATCTGCATACTCATCCTTTTTTACCGGGGGCTATCCCATTCTGGATTTCACAAGGTTTTATCGAAAGGCTTGCTGAACAGGATGAGCCATGGAATACGCTGCATATGGACAGAAAAATACAACCGGTCGTAATGTAACGATATTATACAGTAATTACCATGGGATCTAGATAAGAGCTAATGCTATAATGAACGTACTTACATTTATAGCCTGTAGGGCAAGTCCTTACAGAAAAGAACCACGTTTCGAATTGGCTGAAACGTGGTTTTTTTCTATGAAAAACAAATAACAAAATATTTTTGAAAATATATATGAAATCGCTTTCAAAATAATGAAATATATTATATAATTACTAGTGTTGTGTTGTACTTTGTTAGTGTTAAATCAATATCCTACATGTGTGAGCCGATTGCCTTATGGTAGTCGGCTTCCTTTTTTATGGTAGGACTCTAAAGGGAAATAGCATTTGTTAAAATGGCTGTAATTGTCATGACAATAGTTGTCCCAAAGGCCCACTTGAAAAGAAACTTTTGATGCTCGCCGAAATCTACTTCAACCAATTAATTTATATTATAGCATTAGAATTAATGTTAAAGTTTGGAATTTTTAAATAAGATAGCTTCAACCTAAAACTAAAAAAGCCGCCTTATAGGCGACTGGTTTAAGCTAGGTCAGCTGTTATGGACTGCTTTTGAAGGTGATCAGACAGCAGGCTGTAAGCAATAATTTTCTTTTTATACTGTTTTACGACATCGACATGATCATCATAACTGTATACGCATAATCGAACATCTTTTTTTCCTTTTTTCGTATCGATAACCAGTGGAGTTTCACTGTCTTCTAGGTGTTTATAATAGTCCTTATTTCCTTCATGGACATAATATTGTTTTAAAAATGTTGCTTTATTAAAATAATCAATCACTTGCATTTTGTCTTTGCCTTCTAAATGTTTCCCATCAACTGTGACAGTAACGTTTTGATCATCAAGTGTTGGGTGTAATTGAAATTTAGTCATAAGCCATTTGACCACTGGAGTTGGAAGACACGTTACTAATATTTTGAGTGCACTTACAAGAATGATGGAAAGTAATACAATCCACGTCATAGTTAATCATCTCCGCTATAGTTTAAATGAAATAAGATTACATACTTATTTTACCACAGAGAACATGAGTACTTTTTGTACATTATGTGAACCTTCCTTAGTGAAAAGATGTATATGAAATGCGTTTATTTATGCACATTTAGGGAAATATAGAATTATAACAAATACTACATATAAAAAAGGAGAAAAAATTATGTTGTGGACGATTATTGGACTTTTATTTATTTTTTGGTTATTAGGATTAGTTTTTCATATTGGCGGCGGCATCATTCACATTCTTCTTGTCATTGCAGTGATTGTGCTAATCGTAAAACTTGTGAAACGAATTTAGATATAAAAGGCCTTTCCTTAGGGAAAGGCCTTTTATGTGGAGAGATTATAAAAACAAGACGTATTTTGATATAAAAAATCATATGCTTCCGTTCCAGAAACTCCTTTGAGACGTGCTATTTCCTCAACGGACTGATGTATCATTGATGGAACCGTTGTCTGGTTTTGAAAAGGTCCTTCAAATGGCCACGGACCATCTGTTTCGACCATCAAGTAGTCAAGAGGGTATTCCATGGCAAGCGCTTGGATTTTAGGCTTATATACAATATCAGGTGTAACTGAAATATAGTAACCGTTGTTTTTCATTCGTTCAACGGTTTTTTTAGCTCCTTTGAACCAGTGGAAGTGAGCTTTAGACACGGAATGTTTTTCTAGTAAGTCACACACAATTTCAGCGTCTTCATATACAGCGTGAAGAATTAACGGTTTTCCCCACTTTTTTGAATGAATAATAAAAGCTTCAAGCAGCTCCAAATAGGGCTCTAGAGAAAGAGTATAGGTCTGATTTAAGTAATAAGGTAGACCAACCTCACCAACAGCTATCATTTCTTCATTGTTTTGATCAATCCAGGCAAACAGCTCCGCTAATTCATTTGGAGAAGGCAGTATTTGTTCAGGATGAAATCCGTAGGCGGGTTTCACACAGGAATACAATTGGCTGATTTTTTGATTAAGTTGGCAAGACTGTAATGTGGAAGATACAGAAATAAGCGCTTGTAACGAAGGATCCTTCTCTATTATGTCCTTCCAGCTTTTCGGTTCATATTGATCGAGGTGAATATGAGCGTCAATGATTTGTTTCATAAGTATCGCTCCTTTCAGCCCAATTTGTTTAGAAATAATACGTAAGAAAATGTATGCTTCTGTTAGGCTTCCATCTTATTTTTTATGTGTTTTTTGTTCCCCCATTTAGTAATAGATGAAAACGTATAAACAATAAGAGCTAACCAAATAAAACTAAAAGCAATAACATGAGCTTTTGTTAGCGATTCATGGTATAGAATTACTCCTGCTAGCAGAGATAAGGTTGGTGAAATATATTGAAGAATACCAAGCATTGATAATGATACTTTTTTAGCACTTTTTGTGAATAATAAGAGTGGTAGAGCTGTGACCATTCCACTTCCCATTAATAAAAGACTTGTTGAAAAAGAATCAAAAAACTGCAAGTGTGATTGAAACGTGAGGTAGCCTATGTATGCTAATGAAATAGGGGAGATGACCATCGTTTCAAGAGTTAATCCGATTGTCGAATCAGCTTTAATCTTTTTCTTTGCCAAACCATATAATCCGAAAGTAAGAGCTAAACTAAGCGAAATCCAAGGAACAACACCATAATGAAGACTGAGTGTTAATACGCCGATCCCTGCTAGTATAAATGCAAAAATTTGAGCTCCGCTTAATCTCTCTTTTAAGACAATAACACCTAATAAAACACTTGTTAGGGGATTAATATATTGTCCAAGGCTCGCTTCTACTATTTTTCCATCAATGACAGCCCACATAAAAATGCCCCAATTTGCACTAATAAGTACAGACGCAGTAAAAAGGGACCAGAATAAGGATGGTTTTTTCATTATTTCTTTTACAAACGTAATGTATGTACGCCATTTCTTTGTTATCAATAAAAGAATAAGCATAAAAATAAAAGACCAAAAAACGCGCTGAGCTAAAAGCTCCCCTGGTGCTACGGGGTGAACCAGCTTCCAATAAATTGGCGTAAGCCCCCACATAAGATAAGAAAGGACTGCATACGTTACACCATCTTTGTCATGATTTAAGTTCATTTAAAACCTTCTTTCTAACATGAGATAAATTTGGTAGTAAGAGTGATAGATTAACATAAAAAAACAGCATAAACGATTATATCACAGAGAAAAACGATTCTTCACATGTTGAATGGCTCAAAAAAGCGCTATGCGCAAGGTCATTGCTTTTCCATGTCTAAAATAAAATCAAATTGCATGTTTCTAACAAGGTAAGTGCTTACACAAGTGTGCATGATAAGCGCTCCTTCAGCTTATATTCAAGTGGTTATGAAAAACAGTTGATTTCCCCATTAGAAACTGTCAAGCTTAAGGAAGAAAAAAATCTTAGAGGAAAGAATATATAGGTGACGAATATGATCGAAATAAAAGTGTCTGCGATAAGCGACGGAGAATTTAATAGAGGTGTATTTGCTAAGCAAGATATTAAAAAAGGAACGCTTATTCACGAAGCTCCTGTTATCGCTTATCCTAATAAAGAGCATGATTTTATTGAGAAAACAACACTAGCGGATTATGCTTTTGAATATGGAGTGAATCATACGGCTATTCTTTTGGGATACGGTATGCTGTTTAATCACTCGTATACACCCAATGCTACGTATGAAATTAATTTTGACAATCATACCTTTGATTTTTATGCATATACGGATATCCAAGCAGGAGAAGAAATTCTCATCAACTATAATGGAGATGAAGATGATCAAGAGCTCCTTTGGTTTGATCGTGAAGATGAAGAAGAACAAAAGTAAAAAGTTAAGCCCATCGAAAATCGATGGGCTTTTTATTATGCTTTTTTATCTGGATACATAGTAGAATTCAAACGGATGAATTGATAAATATGCGTAATAATAACTTTTAAAACGGCATATCCAGGGACGGCTAAAATAATACCGATGATTCCGAATAAGTTTCCGGCGGTTAGAATGACAAAAATGACTGTAATCGGGTGAATGTCTAGGCTTCTTCCCATAATTTGCGGAG
This sequence comes from Priestia sp. MDV22-iso46, assembly GCF_058629175.1. Taxonomy (NCBI): domain Bacteria; kingdom Bacillati; phylum Bacillota; class Bacilli; order Caryophanales; family Bacillaceae; genus Priestia; species Priestia sp. MDV22-iso46. The sequence goes on along the minus strand of NZ_JBZVWT010000009.1, from coordinate 95,064 downwards.
ATATTACTTTACCTTCAAGCAATTGAACAACTGCCCAGACAATGGCTAGTTTTACAAGCATGAAAGGAGAGGTAATAAACGCAATAATAATTGCTGGTATGATGGCGATAATAGGACCAAGGTAAGGCACAACATTGGTTACCATGGCGATAATCGCTAAAAGTAATGCATAGTCTAATCCAATAATCAGATAGCCAATGAAAAGCAGTACACCTATACAAATTGCAACGAAAATTTGCCCACGAATATATGCGCTTAGTGCATGATTCATATCGGCTAAAATAAACTTAGCCTCAGAACGAGAACGATTTGGAAGCAGCTTCACAATGTAATTAGGAAGATTTTTTCCATCTTTCAACAAGTAAAAAAGAATAAAGGGTAAAACGGCAACCGATAATATTATTTCTGTGATGGTTCCGACAAAATTAACGATACCGCTTGAAAATCCAGAAACATATTTACTCAAGTGTTTGGAAGCATCTTTTGAAAGCTTGTCTAGGTCCGTGTTGGCCGACTGAAGACCCTGCTCGACATATCGGTTATTTGAAAGATTCGTCACCGCATGCTGAACGTCATGCGTCAGCTCTGGGATATTATCAATAAGACGGTCAACTTGATTTTTTAGAGGCGGAATAACCGATGAAATAATAATGGCTAATGCGCCGATAATCACTATGTATAAAACAAGAATGGAAATAATTCGTTTTACACCTTTTCGTTCTAAAAAGTCAACAAGCGGATTAAATAAATAAAAGCAAATTCCTGCTAAGATAATCGGCAGTGCGATTGTTTTAATAAAAATAGAGATAGGAATTAAAATAAATCCGATTTTTGATAACGAAAAAATAGTCATGCTGAGAATAAAAATAATAATTGTATATACAACAAATTTATTATTTAAGATTTTTTCTCGGAAAAAAGTTCCTTTCTGAGGTCTAGGTTCCAAGCTGTTCAACTCCTTTAAAAAATAAATGTATAGTTATCATACCCTGATTTAGACTAATTTAAGAGGGTTTTTTACAAAGAAGTGTGCATACTAGTAGAAAATCTTCTAGAAAGAAGGGGTGAAATCATTGAAAGAACAAAAACCGTATGATGATTTCTCTACAGTAGAAAAAAGCCACGAGTATATAACCGCTGAAGAATTTCCAGACGGTCCTTTCGGCTCTCCTGTTAATCAAAAACTTGGGAAATCTACTTCATGGGAAGAAGGGCAGCGAACGTATAGCGCATTTAATTATGAAAACAAAAATCTTCATGAAAAAGCGCAAAGATTATTTCCAGGCGCGCATCCTGTACATGATAACCCAGAGGAACATGAACAAAATCCAAGTTAATGTCTTTATTATGCTCTGAATATATTGCCCTATCTTTTTGCTGAATTATGTTGACAATAAGCAATTTAGCCTGTAATATAAAACGTAACTTATCACTGTTTCTACAGGATTCGACAAAATTTGATTTACTTAAACTTGTGATCTCAACTTCTATTTACAGCTATTAGAGCGCTGTAAGTAGAAGTTTTATTTATGTTATCGATAAAAAAGAAAAAAGCAGGTCTGCTCAAGCAGGCCTGCTTTTTTTATTATTGAACAGCGTCAAATTTATTTACTTTCCACTGAGAATTAGATTTATAGAATGTGACAGTGCGTTTTACGCTGCCGCCATCTACAGTTGGAACTGTGAATTCATAAGAGCGAACTGTTGCTGTTTGATACACAAGCTTTGTTTTTGCTTTTGACCACTCTAACATGCTGAATCCGTCGCCGATTGGATGTGCAAGTTTGCCGTTATATGTGATATAGCCGTAATTTGTTAATCCTTTTTCTACTGCACTATTTGTAAATGTCTCAGATAAGTAGCTTGATAGCTCAGCTTTTGTATCAAATTCAGGGCAAAGATACACGTACTCAGTTCCTTTATATTCAAATGTACGTTCTGTACATGGTTTGTTTTTATAACCGTGCAGAGCACTCCAGAAATGATTGCTGGCACTAGCTGCAATTTTGACAGCATTTGCATCCGTTAGTGTTGTAGATGTTGTTTGTGCTGTAACTCCAGTGCTTAGTGTAAAGAAAATAGCGATTGATGATAAAACTAGTCCAATTCTTTTCATTTCTAACTCACTCCTAATTAATTAACCTTATTTATGTAACAATTATGTGTTTTATATTTCTTTTGTTACATTTATATTACAATAAATCTGTAACAAAAGAAAGTGTTTTGTCTTTTTTTTCTTAAATTTTTTTAGTTTTTTACTAGTTTCTAAAATAGATATAGTAAGGGAATTACCAGTTAAATGTTGATTTATCAACGTTTTCAGGCGTTTCTTTCTACTTTTTAATCTTTTTGTTACAAAAAAATTGTTTGTAACAAAACTGTAATAAAAGAAGCTTAATACCTTTACGATACAGAAAAATAAAGATAAAACGGTGAAAAAGTGAATGTGAAAACTGTTTTTTTTCCTTTTTTAGGCATATTCCTTTTACCATTTTCAGCTTTTTAGTAGGGTAGATTAAGAGGAGGCGAAATGATGAAAGGCATTATACATAGTGAAAAAAGTGGAATAGCAGGCATGAAGTACAGAGATCTTCAGGAGATGCACCCTCAAAGAGGAGAAATTCAGAATAAAAAAATCCCCAGCGCTAACTGGGGACTTTTTTATATAATCAAACGTTTGTTTAAATGAAAGAAACAAGGTAATAACAGGATTTTTAGCAGTTTTTTATCATAACCACCAAGCTAACAAAAAGGTAACAAATCCCCCTAGTATCAAAAATCCCATGCTGTATTTGAGCGTGTATTTGAACAGTTCACTTTCTTTTCCAGCCAGTCCCACTGCTCCGGCAGCGACGGCAATTGATTGAGGAGAAAGCATTTTAGCCATCACTCCGCCGGCAGTATTGGCCGCTACAAGAATAATTGGCAAAACATTAATTTGCTGAGCTGTAGTTAGCTGCAAGTTGCCGAACAGCGCATTATTTGATACGACAGACCCCGTTAGAAATACGCCGATCCAGCCAAGAAATGGAGATAAAAATGGAAAATAAGCAGCTGATGTAGCGAGCGCTAATCCAAGTGTAGAAGACTGTCCTGAATAATTTGAAATAAAAGCAAAAGCAATGACCATCATAATAGTAATAATAGGTCTTGATAATTCTTTTACGGTTTCTAAAAGAGTGGTCCATGCCACTTTTGGCGATACGTTAAGCAAGAAAACTGAAAGGATACAAGCAATAAGAATTGCTGTACCTGTTGCTGCAAATACGTCTATTTTTAAGACAGCAGCGTAAGGCGTAGGATCCTTTACTAAAGGCGCTGCTTTAATTACGTGATTGTGTAAAAATGGGACGTTAATAAGCAGGTTCATATGTTCAAGCATCGTTTTGACAAAAGAAATGCTCCAAGCCGTAACGAGTATCGTTAATAGAATAAAAGGAGACCAAGCCTTTAAAATCTGTTTTGGTGACAGGCTGAAGCTTTTAGCTGCTGCCGGGCTTGTTCGTTTAATATAAAAAGCAAGAGCAAGCAAACTCACAATAGAAGATGTGATATTTGGAAGTTCAGGGCCGATGTATGTAACAGTTAAATACTGTGTCAGTGCATAGGAAACGGCTGTGATGCTCGTTGCTTTCCATACGTCTTTTAATCCTTTTATCCCATCCATAATAAAGACAAGTAAAAAAGGGATAAGAAAAGAAATAATCGGAAGCTGCGTGCCAAGAAAATGAGCAATTTCTTTTGGATCTATGCCAGATACTTGTCCTGCAACAATGACAGGAATCCCCATGGCGCCAAACGCTCCTGAAGCTGTATTAGCAATTAAACATAGCGCCGCTGCTTTTAACGGTTTGAACCCAAGTCCAACTAGAAGCGCTGCTGTAATGGCAATTGGAGCTCCAAATCCCGCTGCCCCTTCTAAAAAAGCATTAAAAGAAAAAGCAACAAGCAGCATTTGCAAGCGGGGGTCATCGGTTATTGAAATAATAGATTGTCTGATGGTAGTAAACTGTCCGCTTTTGACAGTTAGCTTATATAAGAACACCGCTCCGATAATAATATAGCTGATGGGCCAAAGTGCATACAGAAACCCATAGCCTGTGGCTCCTAAAACCATTGAGGCAGGCATATCATAAAAATAAATAGCAATAATCATAGAAAGAAGCACCGTAATACCGGCAGCAATGTGTCCTTTTAATTTCAAAAGAGTTAAAGCAATAAAGAAAAAGATAATGGGAATGAGTGCAATTAGTGCAGAAAGCCAAATATTATCTAACGGATTATATACCTGAGTCCACGTCATATTCATACACCTCTACTACATATTTAAAACAAGGTAGCGGGGGAGTCCCCCGCAAAAATCTTTAGATGTTACACAAAAGCTCTGTCGCGAGTTTGCTTAAGAATGCTAGCAGAGTGCTCGAGCTGCTGCTGTTCGTGAGGAGTTAAATTCAATTCAATAATTTGACGCACGCCGTTTTTATTAATGATAGCTGGTACGCCGATATACACATCAGAAATACCGTATTGTCCTTCTAATAAAGCAGATACTGTTAAAATAGAATTTTCATCATCTAAAATAGCCTTGGTAATGCGTACAAGCCCCATTGCAATTCCGTAATAAGTCGCTCCTTTTCGATTAATAATATGGTAAGCCGCATCGCGGGTTTGTTCGAATAGATGCTGCATATCCGGTTCTTTTTCAATAGCGGCAGTATTGATAAAATGTTCGAGCTTCACACCGCCAATTTGCGCGTGGCTCCAAACAGGAAATTCCGTATCTCCATGTTCCCCCATAATATAAGCGTGGACGTTGCGAGAATCTACTTCGAAATAGTCGCTTAACAAGTAGCGGAAGCGAGCTGTGTCAAGAATCGTTCCTGAACCAATTACCCGTTCGTTTGGTAATCCTGATACTTTTTGTGTAACGTGTGCGAGAATATCAACTGGATTTGTTGCCACTAAAATGATGCCGTCAAATCCGCTGTTCATAATATCTTTTACAATGCATTCGAAAATTTTAACGTTTTTTTCAACTAGATCTAAGCGTGTTTCCCCTGGAGCTTGATTAGCGCCTGCTGTAATAACTGCTAAATCAGCGTCAGCACAGTCTTTATAATCTCCAGCCCAGATTTTCATCGGTGTGGCAAATGGCATTCCATGATTGATATCACGTGCTTCACCTTCTGCTTTTTCTTTGTTCATATCGATTAACACTAATTCATTGGCAATACCTTGATTCACCATTGAAAAAGCGTAGCTTGAGCCAACAAAACCAGTTCCGATAACGGCAACTTTTCGTGTTTTTGGTGTAAATTGTGTTTTCATTTGTATCATCCTTTGAATTTAATTTTGTGATGTTTTTCACAATGTTAGTGTAACAAGAATAAATAGCTTCAGCTGTGATAAAAATCACACCTTTAAAAAATAGTAAACAATTTTACAGGGTGATTTAAAAAAATGTCCTTCTACATGAAGTGCCACATTTAGAAAGATCTTAAACGTTTAAAGTGTTGAGTAAAGGCAACTTGTTTTGCAGAAAGCTAAAGAGTTTAACATTCTCTATTTGTATGTTAGCAGCCAATAATGTTTCTATAGACCCACACGAAATCCATTTGTTACACTAAGTTTGCTTATTTTGAATAAAGGAGTGGAAAGGATGGAGAACTACTATGAGCAAGCCCAAAAAGGTGCTTGGGTTAGTATCTTATCATATATCTTTTTATCAGCATGTAAACTTATCATTGCGGGTGTCACCGCTTCCTCTGCATTAAAAGCCGACGGTCTTAATAATGTTACAGATATTATTGCATCAATTGCCGTCTTAGTCGGCTTAAAAATCTCTAAAAAACCTCGTGATAATGATCATCCCTATGGACATTCCAGAGCGGAACATATCTCTTCACTTATTGCTTCTTTTATCATGATGGTCATCGGACTAGAAGTATTGGTCGATGCGGGTCAGTCATTATTTATGGACAAATCTGAAGCGCCTAATTTACTGGCTGCTTGGGTAGGTCTTGGAGCGGCTGCTGTTATGGGTGGTGTCTACCGATATAATATTAAGCTTGCTAAAAAACTTGATAGCCAGTCCTTATATGCGGTTGCTAAAGATAATTTGTCCGATGCACTTGTGAGTATAGGGGCTGTTGTGGGAATTTTCGGCTCACAGTTCGGCCTGCCCTGGCTGGACGTGGTAGCTGCTTTTGCTGTGGGAATTATTATTTGTAAAACAGCCATCGAGATTTTTAAAGAAGCGGCTCATTCCTTAACAGACGGATTCGACGAAGAGAAGTTAGGGCACTACAAAGAAAGCATCGAGCTTGTAGAAGGTGTAAAAGAAGTAGAAGATGTGAAAGCGCGCAAGCTTGGTAATCAAGTCGTGATTGATGTAACTGTTAAAGTAGATCCCCATTTAAATGTTATCAAAAGCCATGAAATTGCTGATCAAATTGAACATATGATGAACGATGAGCATCAAATTAAAGATACGCTTGTTCATATTGAACCTGATGCATACGAAAAGCAAAAATAAGACCAGCACGTTCTTTCGTTATGAAAGGATGCGCTGGTTTTATTTTGCGGGAATTTGAAATAAATCACAAAAACTTCTTCAAAAATGAAAATGAAAAGCCGTTATTAGTAATATAAAGATTTTTGTAGAAGGGTGAGGGAATGAAGAGGTTAAGTGCAAAGCTCGTAGTATTTTTTAGTATTTTTATAGCTATTTTATTATTAGTTGTTTCAGGGGCTGTTTATCAATTTACCAAAACGCAAATAGAAAAAGATGTAGAAGTACAGTCTCAAAGTCAAGTGAAAGAGTTAAAAGAAACGATTCATACGTACTTAGACATGTATAGTCGTTCTTTGCTGACGTATAGTGAAAACGATGTAATTGTTAATTTTGTTAAGCAGGAAGGAGATCAAACAAACCAAGAGAAAAATCCGTATTTTACATGGAACACAGTTCAAAAAGAGTTTACACAGTTTAAAGAAAAGTATCCAAACCTAGCACTTGAATACATAGGCACTAAAAATAAAGGAATGTATTCTGTTCCTAAACAAGAGTTTGGTTCAAACTATGATCCGACTTCAAGGGTATGGTACAAACAAGCAGTAGAATCACCTGAAGAGGTTATTTATACGGATCCATATGAAGATGCAGCAACAAAAAAGACGGTCGTGACAATTGCAAAGGCTATTTTAGATCCAGATACTAAAAATGTGCTGGGCGTTATAGCTACTGATTTAGACTTAGATGCATTAAAAAACATGGTAGGTAAAGCAGAAGTAAATCACGGTGGGTATGCATTTTTATTTGATCAAAATGGCACAGCGCTCGTTCATCCAACAGAAGCTGGGAAAAATTTAATGAATCAGCCATTTATGAAAAAAATGTACGAAGCAGACCGGAATAGAGATTTCATGAAGTATACCTTTCAAGGTGAAGAGAGAGTGATGGCATATGATACTCTCGAAGGGACGAATTGGAAGATAGGAAATGCCTTTATTTATAATGAAATGCTCTCAAGCGCTCATCATTTACTGACTGTTATTGTCTGGATTGCGTTAATTGGCATCTTATTATCAGTGGTGTTAACCATCTTTTTCTCAAGAATCATTACTAATCCGATTCGCCGCTTGAAAAATGAAGTAGCCAAAGTAACAGCTGGCGATTTAACGGTTCAGGTGAAGACGAAGTCAAAAGATGAAATTGGTGAGCTTACTCATTTATTTAATGATATGGTAGCCAAAATGAAAACATTGATCGGCACGGTTCAGACGTCTGTTGAGACAGTGAAAACGTCTGTTGAAGACTTGAGCGCCGTATCTGAAGAAGCAACTGCATCCAGTGAGGAAATTGGCCGGGCTATCCATGAGATTGCGAGCGGTGCCACGCAGCAAGCTTCTGATGCTGACTCTACTAATCATAAAACGATGAGTTTATCTTCGCAAATTGAAGAAGTCATTGAACAAAACGCACAGATTAATAAAATGACGATTGAAGCTGTAAGCATCAATGAAAAAGGTTTAAAACAGATGCAGCTCCTTCGCAACCAAACCACTGAATCGTCTCAAACGATTCACGCTGTTCAAGCTGTAATGGAAGAATTAACAAATAAGATGAAAAAAATTGAATCTATTATTTTCACGATTAATAGTATTTCAGATCAGACAAATTTACTTGCATTAAATGCTAGTATTGAAGCAGCTCGTGCAGGAGAACATGGCAAAGGATTTGCGGTAGTAGCTGAAGAAGTGCGAAAACTTGCTGAACAGTCCTCTCAGGCCACTGAACAAGTTCGCCATACGATCGGAGCGATTCAAGGGGAAGTCGCTGCTGCGCGTGAAGAATGCAACCGTACAGAAGAGCTTTCAAAGTCTCAAGACTTTGTGGTAGGAGATACAGAACGAGCTTTTCATGAAATTGCAACTACGATTGAACAAGTAGCAGCGGCTGTCGAACATGTGACAAGCAGCATGGACAGTATCGATGAGCATAAGGAAGACGTGGTAGCGGCAATTCAAAGCATAGCAGCTATTGCACAGCAATCAGCAGCGGGAACTGAAGAAATTACCGCTTCTACAGAAGAACAAATTAGAGCTATTTCTACTGTTTCTCAATCAGCTGAACATCTGCAAGAGATTAGTGAAGAATTGGCGAACTTGATTCGTCAGTTTAAAATTCAATAGAAAAAAAGAGGCTAGGACAAAAGTATTTTAGTTAAAGGAAAATCCGAACGATGAATTGAGATTCTTGATAAAGAATTCAACTCGTTCGGATTTTTTTATTGATATGGTGAACGCAGGTTTCATGTATGTTGCTGCTTCTAGCTGGTGATTGGAGGGCAAGACGAAGACTCCGGCCGCCCGCGGAAAGCGAAGTCTTGCACGGAAATCAGCAGCGGTGTCTCAAGCGACCCATATGAGCATATTTCTCCTATTTGTTTGCCTTTAGCTGGTTGTGTCTTAATCTCTCTTTTATGTTTAATAGGAAAGCAACTTGCTGTAAGGCAAAAAGACTTGCTGAGTTGGAGGTGCAACAGCTGACACGCGCTGATGTGTAAACGGATGTATAAAAGAAAGCTTAATGGCGTGTAAAGCTTGCTGCTGCTCTTTTAATCTCTTTCCTCCATAAAGCGTATCGCCAAGTAATGGATAGCCGATGTGACTCATATGAACACGAATTTGGTGAGTGCGTCCGGTTTCGAGCGAAAGTTCAATAAGCGTTTCGTTTTTTGCCGTATTGCGTTTTAACACCCGATAACGTGTTTTGGCAGCTTGTCCCGTTCTAGATACTCTTCTTCTTGTAGCATGATGACGATCGCGTCCAATGGGTTCATTGACGATTCCGTCCTCTTTTTTTATGATTCCTTGGACGAGGGCAATATAAGTCCGATTAATTTTACGTTCAGCCAGCAGCTGATCAAACACAGAGCTTGCTACAAAATGCTTCGTGAATAAGATAGCACCTGATGTATCGCTGTCCAAACGGTGAACGTGTCTAGGCTTTGTTTTGAGGCCTATTTTTTGAAAATAAGCAGCTACAGCATTTAAAAGAGTTTTTTGGTCTTGCTCTGATGAAGGATGAGTATCTAGGTTTATTGGTTTGTTTACGATTAGTACGTGCTCATCTTCAAACAAAATCTCTATATCAACATTGTAAGGTGTTATTTCATTAGGCTCTGCTTCAAAAAAAGGGAGTGACATTTTATCATGTTCCTTAAGCGTGTTTCTCCATGGTAAAGGCTCACCGTTTATAAGGACATTTTTATTCATCCGAAACTGATGCAACGTTTTTTTAGGAATACGCCATTTCGTTTTTAAATAATCTTCAATTGTTTGCCCTGCATCATTTTTTGCGATTTTATCTTCTAGCCATTGGCCGTGTATACTCATATTTAATCCCTTCCTTACATACTAGTAAATATCCTTTAATCTTTTAAAAGAACTTGTAAATAATTAGGAGGAAATAACTACCTGAAGTTCTCGTTTTATGTTTATGTTATGCTAAATAAAGAGACATAAGTTAAGAGAAAAAAGGGGGGGTAACCATGAAAATTGCCCAAGCAGCTCCGCCAGAAATGGAGAATTACATAGAAGAGTTGACTGAACAGCTTCGCTATGACTTGTTACCTCGGTATGTATCTGTAGATAAGCTTAATCCTGATGAATTATTAAACCCAGATTATTGTACAGACCATTTATATAATGGCTTACTCGATGAAGCATTGCAAGTCATTAGTAGCCTTCAGACAATAATTGCCGTGATTGAAGCGATTCAACATCGGCCGATTGAAGAAAGCGACTGCGAGCAATTCGAAAAAAATATTTCAATTTTAAAAAAATACGGGTTCTTATTTCCTGTTTCCATTGAGTGTTTTGCAAAAGAAAACAATTTGATTACGTATTCGTATGAATCGTTTTATAATTCATACATAAATTGAAAAGAAAAAAGCATGATTATCCCATGCTTTTTTCTTTTTTTTTTTATGAATTTCGGCTTTCAATTGGATAAAAAAAGAACTTGTGATATCGTTAAGCTCGTATAAAGTTCTTATAGAAATATGAAATCAAATACTATCGTTTTTCATATAACAAATAAATTGAAATAATACAGATGTATAACGAACTGTAAATTATGTAAATCATACTAAATAATGTTATGATTAGACAGGCCGTATAAAGAAGAGCATTTATCTTTCATAAGATTACAAAACGTTTCAATCTTATTACATATGTTTAAAATTAGCCTAAATGGTTTCTTTTTACGCCTATATCATATACAATGCCCCCTAGATGATTTTTTCGAATAGCTAATAATCGTTTGGGATTATGAAAGGAGATTAATCATGAAAAAACTGATGTATACATTGCTCATTGGGTTAATTGCTGCAGCTTTAACAGCATGCGGTTCAAACGATGATGCAAAGCAATCAAAAAGTGATGATCAGAAAACTGCACAAACTGAGAAGCAAAAAGAGGCTCAGGAAAAGCAGGAAAAGCAAGCAAAAGAAATGCAGAAGAAATTAGATAAACAAAAAGTAGATGAGAAGAAAACCGTAGCAGTTGTAAACGGTAAAAAAGTTTCTGGTGAAGAATATAATGCAGCCCTGGCTACATCACAAAATCAGTACCAACAAATGGGACAAGACCCAACATCTAAAGAAGCAGCTAAACAAGTAAAGCAGCAAACAATTGACAATTTAGTAGGTCAAACGCTGCTATTGCAAGAAGCTGAAAACAAAGGCTATAAAGCAACTGATGAAGAAGTAAATAAAAAGTTAAAAGAAACGAAAAAGCAGTTCAAAACAGATAAACAGTTTAAAGCGGCTTTAAAAGATGCAGGACTAACTCAATCACAATTAAAGTCTGAGCTGGCTGACAGCATTAAATATCAGCAGTACGTAGATAAAGACATCCAAACACCAGAAGTAACAGATAAAGAAATTCAAGATTATTACGATCAATTTGCAAAACAAAGCCAAAGTCAAGCAAGCGGCGGTAAAGAACAATCTCAAATGCCAAAGCTTGAAGACGTAAAGCCACAAATTAAGCAGCAGCTTGAACAACAAAAGAAACAAGAAGCATTGGAGAAAAAAGTTGAAGAACTTAAGAAAAATGCAAAAGTTGAAGTGAAGCTTTAAATACAAATGAAACGGCTCTTTAAAGGGCCGTTTTTTTGTTATGTACATTTATTGTTTCTTGTCAGTAAAAAGGGGTGCGTGAAAGATTTTATTGTATTTTGACTTATAAGGTAAAAAGTGTTCTGATGGTTTGCCTTTCATCCTATACTTTTCTTATATAGATATAAGAGAAATTGGGGGAGTCGATAAATGAAAAAGGTGGCTGTTTTTTTTGTTGGGCTTGTTTTTTTACTCGCGGGGATGGGTCTGACAGGCAATGCGTCTGCGGCGTCAAATCAACTTATTATTATTAACAAATCTACTAACACCCTTGCTTTTTATGATAGAGGAAAATTAGTAAGGACGTTCAAAGTTGCGACGGGGAGGCAGATGAGTTATACACCAGAAGGTACCTTTAGCATTGTGAATAAAATTAAAAACCGGCCTTATTATAAAGACAACATTCGGGGAGGAGATCCTAGGAATCCGCTAGGTGATCGCTGGCTAGGATTAAATGCGCGCGGAACATATGGAACGACGTATGCTATTCATGGAAATAATAATCCAAGTTCTATCGGGACTTACGCAAGTTCTGGGTGCATTCGTATGTATGATGAAGAGGTACGCTGGCTGTTTGACCGTGTTCAAACCGGTACAAAAGTGGTTATTGGTCAATTCCATTCTCAAAGTTTTGATTCAATCGCTGTTAAAAACAAATACAAAATAAGCAGTGCTCCAGTCGCCCAGAATCTTTGTAAAACGAAAAAGCTCTCAAAAGGCCAAATTGGTTTTGTAACGATTCAATCACCGATGGTTTTATTGAAGGAAAAAAAAGGAAAATGGGTAAAGATTCGTACGTTAAATCGCGGTGAACGCTATAATGTATATAAAATAGATGGCATTAAAGTCTCTTTAGGGCCAGGATTTATTGAAAATTATCCTAATAAAAAAACATCCATAAAATTAAATATTTGCAAATAGAAAATACCGTTCATATAGCTGACTATATGAACGGTATTTTTTGAATTTTTAATAATGTTTATTATAATAAAAAACAGGGAAACTAATTGCCTAATGAAGAGAGAGAAAGGGTTGTTTGAGCGTATGTCTACAATAGATTTATCAAAATTCGAGAAAAAAATGATTATTCGTAACATCAAACCGGACGATATAGATGAAATTTTAGCACTTCAAAAGCTATCATTCCCGGGAATGGATCCGTGGAAAAAAGAACAGCTTGAAAGTCACCTGGCCATTTTTCCAGAAGGACAAATATGTGCAGAGTACGACGGGGAAATTATCGGATCTTGTTCAAGCTTGATTGTGAACTTTGATGAGTACGATGATCAGCATACGTGGGACGATATTACAGACGAAGGATACATTACAAATCATAACCCGGAAGGCTACAATCTGTATGGAATTGAAGTAATGGTTCATCCAAAGTATCGCGGCATGAAAATAGGACGCCGCTTATATGAAGCGCGTAAAGATTTAGCACGTGAATTGAACCTGAAAAGTATCATCATTGGAGGAAGAATTCCTAATTACCATAAGCATTCAGCTGAAATGTCGCCTAGAGAATATGTAGAGCAAGTTATTCATCATAAAATTTATGATCCAGTGCTATCTTTTCAGCTAATGAACGGATTTACGCTTATGCGTATAAACCCTGGTTATCTTCCTGATGATCTAGCTTCTAATAAGTATGCAACGTTAATGGAATGGAACAACGTAGATTACGTTCGCCGTTCAAAACGCCATTTTAAAACATCATTCCCAGTGCGTATTTGTGTTGTTCAGTACATGATGAAACAGATCAATTCATTTGAAGAGTTTGCAACACAGGTAGAATATTATACAGATGTTGCTTATGATGCAAAAGCCGACTTCTGCGTATTCCCGGAAATTTTCACAACTCAGCTAATGTCTTTCTTGAATGAAAAGATCCCAAGCAAAGCGGTTCAGCGCGTAGCAGAATATACGGAAGAGTACATTGAGCTATTTACTAACTTAGCGGTTAAATATAACGTAAATATTATTGGAGGATCCCACTTTGTCGAAGAAGATAATGGAGATATCTTTAATATTGCCTATCTATTCCGCCGAGATGGAACAATTGAAAAGCAGTACAAAGTGCATATTACACCTAATGAAAGAAAATGGTGGGGAATTAGCCCAGGAGATAAAGTTGAAGTGTTTGATACAGATTGCGGTAAAATTGCGATCCAAATTTGCTATGACATTGAATTTCCGGAGCTTGCCCGTATTGCTACCGATAAAGGTGCAAATATTATTTTTACACCATTCTGTACGGAAGACCGTCAAGGTTATCTGCGCGTAAGATACTGCTCTCAGGCGCGCGCGATCGAAAACCAAATTTATACGGTTATCGCAGGTACAGTTGGAAACTTGCCTGAAACAGAAAACATGGATATTCAGTATGCTCAGTCTGCTATTTTTGCACCGTCTGACTTTGAATTTGCACGAGACGGTATTGTAGGAGAATGTAATCCTAATATTGAAATGGTAGTTATTGGAGATGTAGATTTAGAAATTCTTCGTCGCCAGCGTCAATCGGGAACGGTTCGTCAATTAAAAGACCGACGCCATGACGTTTACAATATTAAATATAAAAAATAACGCAGTTTCTAAAAACATCATGCAAATGCATGGTGTTTTTTATTTCAACTTTTGCCATAATAAAAACTATTACAATGAATTTTGTGGACTAACCATGGAAAAGAGGGGAAAACATGAGTTTTCATGGACAATCGGTATTACCCGCTGTTCGAGATATGAAGCAATTGGAAAAATTTTTAGTAAGTAATTATGAGTACGGAGTTCTTTTAGACAATCAAGTGGGCATGCTAAAAGGAATTATGAAAGAGGTCCATAAGCATGAAAAGAAGCTAATCATTCATTTAGATTTAATTCATGGCTTAAAGCACGATGAGTATGCGGTTGATTTTTTGTGTCAGGAGTTTAAGCCTGCGGGAATTATTTCGACAAGAACAAACGTTATTTTAAAAGCTAAACAAAGAGGGATTTATGCCATTCAACGGGTCTTTTTATTGGACAGCACAGCTTTGAAGAAAAGCTATGAGTTAATGAAGAAAGTAAAACCGGATTATATTGAGCTTCTTCCTGGAATTGTGCCCACTTTAATCCAAGAAGTTAAAGCTGAAACGGGCATTCCGGTGTTAGCTGGAGGCTTAATACGAACGGCAGAAGAAGTTCATAATGCTTTAGAAGCCGGGGCTTCTGCTGTTACAACATCAAATAGAGAACTGTGGAGTATTTCAACTTAAAAAAACTGTTTGACAACGCTTTCATCATCTAGTAAACTTCTAGATAAGTTAATAGATGTGAGGGAGAATAGGAGATCCACGGTATAGCCTTTTAATGATTTTATTAGGGGGATGTATTGTGGATTTTCTTATTTTCTTGTCATTTTAATCGTTTTCATACAAAGGGGAGGTTATTTATATGCAAGCATTCTTAGGAGAAATAATTGGAACAATGATTTTAATTATCCTTGGCGCTGGTGTATGTGCGGGTGTCAATTTAAAAAAATCGTTTGCTGCTAATTCGGGATGGATCGTTATCACAATGGGATGGGGAATGGCAGTAGCGATGGCAGCATATGCGGTTGGTAATATGAGTGGGGCACACTTAAATCCAGCGTTAACCGTAGCGCTTGCTATTACAGGTGATTTTCCATGGTCACAAGTACCGATGTACATCTTAGCTCAGTTTATTGGAGCCATTCTTGGTGCAACAGTTGTTTATTTACACTATCTTCCACACTGGGAAGAAACAAAAGATGCTGGTACAAAATTAGGCGTATTCGCAACGGGGCCAGCAATTGCTAACCCATTTGCAAACGTTTTAAGTGAGGCGATTGGAACGTTTGTATTAGTAGTAGGAATCTTAGCAATTGGAGCAAATAAATTTACAGATGGATTAAATCCTTTAGTAGTAGGATTTTTAATCGTAAGTATTGGTTTATCATTAGGAGGAACAACAGGCTATGCCATCAACCCTGCTCGTGATTTAGGACCTCGTATTGCTCATGCTATCTTGCCCATACCTGGCAAAGGCAGCTCGAACTGGAAATATGCTTGGGTGCCAGTAGTGGGTCCTTTAGTAGGCGGATCAATCGGGGCAGTATTTTACCAAGCGGCATTTTTAAATAAAATGTCAAGCAGCTTATGGGTTGTTTTAAGTCTAGCGCTGATTGTTTTAGCAGTTATCTACGCTGTTTCTAAACAAAAGGCAGCACAGATTCAATCAGCAGTAGTACCGAAAAAATGAATGAGCTTTACCATCTAACTATGTACAATAAAGAAACGACAATATACAGAGAATAGGGGATATTGATATGGAAAAATTCATTTTATCTTTAGACCAAGGAACAACAAGCTCACGAGCAATGTTATTTAATAAAAAAGGTGAAGTTGTACATGTAGCTCAAAAAGAGTTTACACAGTACTTTCCAAAACCAGGTTGGGTAGAACATAATGCAAGTGAAATTTGGGGTTCTATCCTAGCAGTTATCGCATCTTGTTTATCTGAGTCAGGTGTTCATGCGGATCAAATCGAAGGAATTGGGATTACCAATCAGCGTGAAACAGCAGTAGTATGGGAAAAAACAACAGGGAAGCCGGTGTACAATGCAATTGTATGGCAGTCTCGACAAACGTCTGGTATTTGTGAAGAATTAAAAGCAAAAGGATTAAACGATACGTTCCGCGACAAAACGGGATTATTAATTGATGCATACTTCTCTGGAACAAAAGTGAAGTGGATTTTAGATAACGTAGAAGGTGCACGAGAAAAAGCAGAAAACGGTGAATTGTTATTTGGAACAATTGATACATGGTTAATTTGGAAGCTATCAGGCGGAAAGGCGCATGTAACGGATTACTCAAACGCATCCCGCACGCTTATGTTCAATATCTACGATTTAAAATGGGATGATGAACTGCTAGATATCTTAGGGGTACCGAAATCAATGCTTCCAGAAGTAAAGCCTTCTTCTGAAGTATACGCCCATACAGTAGATTATCATTTCTTTGGTAAAAACATTCCAATTGCTGGAGCAGCAGGGGATCAGCAAGCCGCTTTATTTGGACAAGCGTGCTATGAAAAAGGAATGGCGAAAAACACCTATGGAACAGGCTGCTTTATGCTCATGAATACGGGTGAAAAAGCAGTTAAGTCCGATCACGGCTTATTAACTACATTAGCATGGGGGATTAACGGTAAGGTAGAATATGCGCTTGAAGGCAGTATTTTTGTAGCAGGATCTGCTATTCAGTGGCTTCGCGACGGTTTAAGAATGTTTAAAAATGCGGCTGAAACTGAAAACTATGCAACGCGAGTAGAGTCTACAGACGGTGTATATATTGTGCCAGCTTTCGTAGGACTTGGAACACCTTATTGGGATAGCGATGTACGGGGAGCGATGTTTGGGTTGACTCGTGGTACAAAAAAAGAACACTTTATCCGTGCAACGCTTGAATCACTGGCTTATCAAACAAGAGATGTATTAAGTGCGATGGAAGCAGATTCTGGAATTACATTAAAAACATTGCGTGTAGACGGGGGAGCAGTTAAGAATAATTTCTTAATGCAGTTCCAAAGTGATGTGTTAAACGTTCCGGTTGAGCGTCCTCAAGTGAATGAAACAACGGCTCTTGGGGCAGCATATTTAGCGGGTCTTGCGGTCGGCTACTGGAAAGATTGCGATGAAATTGCGCAGCAGTGGAATATGGAAAAATCTTTCGAACCAAATATGGAAGAAGAAAAGCGTGAAGAATTATATAGCGGCTGGAAAAAAGCCGTACATGCAACAATGGCTTTTAAGTAATTATTTGATGAAAACACTTTAATTAAAAGTGCATGCATGATATAATTTAATCAAGTTAATAAATTGGTTGGAGAATCGGAGAGACCACAGATCCATATATAGACATACTATATATGTGATTTGTGGTCTCTCTTTTTTGTATATTGGAAAAATTTGATATCTTTAAAAATTGAAAGGGGAATGACGTATGTTTTCAAGTCAAACACGTTCGAATAAATTGGTAGACATGACACAAAATCAATATGATTTACTAGTAATTGGTGGGGGAATTACTGGGTCAGGTATTGCGCTTGATGCGACTCATCGAGGCATGAAAACGGCATTAGTTGAAATGCAGGATTTCGCAGCAGGAACATCTAGTCGTTCAACGAAGCTTGTTCACGGCGGTCTACGCTATTTAAAACAGTTTGAAGTTAAAATGGTAGCCGAAGTTGGTAAAGAACGTGCCATCGTATATGAAAATGGGCCTCATGTAACGACTCCGGAGTGGATGCTGTTACCTTTCCATACGGGTGGAACATTCGGTAAATTCTCAACTTCAATTGGACTGCGCGTATATGATTTTTTAGCTGGTGTAAAACGCTCAGAGCGCCGCAAAATGTTTAGCGCAGAAGAAACGCTTAGCCGCGAGCCATTGGTGAAATCTAAAGATTTAAAAGGCGGCGGTTACTACGTTGAATATAAAACAGATGATGCACGTTTAACGATTGAAGTAGCTAAAGAAGCTGCCGCAAGAGGAGCAGACTTAGTCAATTACACAAAAGTGGAAAACTTCATCTACGATAAAGGAAAAGTAGTAGGGGTTGTTGTTCGTGATCAGCTTACGAATAAAGAATATAATATTTATGCAAAAAAAATCGTCAACGCTGCAGGTCCATGGGTGGACACGCTGCGTGAAAAAGATAATTCAAAAAAAGGCAAGCAGCTTCAATTAACAAAAGGAATTCACTTAGTTATTGATCAAGAGCGCTTTCCATTAAAACAAGCCATTTATTTTGATACACCTGATGGACGTATGGTGTTTGCAATTCCGCGTGATGGAAAAACATATGTGGGCACAACAGACACGGTCTATAAAGAAGACGCTAGACATCCGCGTATGACTGTAAAAGACCGTCAATATGTTATTGATGCGATTAACTATATGTTCCCAACGGTTGATATTACAGTAGACGACGTAGAATCAAGCTGGGCGGGTGTTCGTCCACTTATTCACGAACAAGGAAAAGATCCTTCTGAAATCTCGCGTAAAGATGAAATCTGGACATCAGAATCAGGTTTAATTACAATCGCTGGAGGGAAATTAACTGGGTACCGTAAAATGGCTGAAATTGTCGTAAATCGCGTAGCTGAAGATTTTAAAGCAGAAGGACGCGAATTTGAAAGCTGTCAAACTAAACATTTACCTATTTCTGGAGGTAATGTAGGCGGTTCAGGTGGGTTCCCAACGTTTGTAGAGCAAAAAGTCAAAGAAGGCATCAAACTAGGGTTATCACGTGCCGCTGCTGAAAAGCTTGTAAAACGCTATGGTTCAAACGTAGATAAAGTATACCGCTACATGATTGAACGTCCCGATCAGCTAAAAAACAGCGACCTTCCAGCTAGTGTATTTCTGCAAATTCAATATGGCATAGAAGAAGAAATGGTTTCAAAACCAGTGGACTTCTTCATTAGACGTACGGGCGCTTTATTCTTTGATATCAACTGGGTAAGAAGCTGGAAAAAACAAGTGATTGCTCATATGGCCGAAGAGTTAAAGTGGACGCCTGAGCAAACAAAAGCTTATACGGATGAATTAGAACAGCACCTTCATGACGCAGTTGTACCAGTAGATGAAAAAGTTAACCGTATGACAGGTATTTCATGATAAAATAAAAAAGTACCTCAAAATTTGTCAATACAGCCATAATATAATAGCAGGAAGTCAAATTTGGACGAAGAAATATAATATGACTGTTAAAAAAAGAGAAAGACGATTACTCGTTTTTCTCTTTTCATACATATTTACATTTATATAAGGGGGCTTTTTTTTATGAGTTGGAAAGAAACATATACATCTTGGATTAATCATCCAAATTTAGATCCTGAATTACGTCAAAATTTAGACGCAATCAAAGGTGATGAAAAACAATTAGAAGATAGTTTTTACAAAACATTGGAATTTGGAACAGGCGGAATGCGTGGGGAAATTGGAGCGGGTACAAACCGTATGAATACGTATACAATCCGAAAAGCTTCCGAAGGCTTTGCTGAGTACATTAAACAAGCTGGTGAAGAAGCTATCAAGCAAGGCGTAGTCATTGCGTATGATTCTCGCCACAAATCGCCTGAATTTGCGATGGAAGCAGCAAAAACATTAGCAAGTCACGGAATTAAAACGTATGTATTTGAAGAGCTAAGACCAACACCTGAACTTTCATTTGCAGTGCGTGAGCTAAACGCATTTGGAGGTATTGTTATTACAGCGAGCCACAATCCTCCTGAATATAACGGATACAAAGTATATGGTCCAGACGGTGGTCAGCTGCCGCCAAAAGAAGCTGATGAACTAGTTGGCTTTGTAAATGCTGTGGAAAATGAACTTACATTAGCTGTTCAATCTGAAGCGGAGCTAAAAGAAAAAGGTCTTATTGAAATGATTGGTTCAGCGATTGACGAAGCATACAATGAGAAACTAAAAACGATTTTAATTAATCCAGAGCTAGCTTCTGAAACAGGTAAAGACTTAAAGGTAGTGTTTACACCTCTACATGGTACAGCTAATAAGCCAGTTCGCAACGCGCTTCAATCCATCGGTTACGAAAATGTCGCGGTTATTGAAGAACAAGAACTTCCTGATCCAAATTTCTCGACGGTTAAATCTCCGAATCCTGAAGAGCCGGCTGCATTTGAATATGCTGTTCGTAAAGGAAAAGAAATTGATGCAGATATCTTAATCGCAACGGATCCAGATGCAGACCGTTTAGGAATTGCTGTCAAAGATCCAAGCGGCGAATATGCGTTATTAACAGGAAACCAAACGGGTGCTTTATTGCTTCACTATTTGCTTTCTCAAAAGAAAGAAAAAGGCGTGCTGCCTGCTAATGGCGTTGTGTTAAAAACGATTGTAACATCAGAAATCGGCGCACAAATTGCTCGTTCATTTGGACTGCAAGTTGTTGACACTCTAACAGGTTTTAAATTTATCGGTGAAAAAATTAAGCAATATGAGCAAACGGGCGAGTATACATTCCAATTCGGTTATGAAGAAAGCTACGGCTATTTAATTGGTGACTTTGCTCGTGACAAAGACGCTGTACAAGCAGCCATTCTAGCAGTAGAAGCTTGTGCTTATTATAAAAAGCAGGGCATGACGCTATATGAAGCGCTTCAGCAAGTGTTTACTAAATATGGCTTCTATCGTGAAGGTCTGAAATCTTTAACGCTTAAAGGAAAAGAAGGATCTGAGCAAATTCAGCATATTTTGGCTACATTTAGAAATGAACCTCCTACTGACATTGCAGGATTAAATGTTTCGGTTGTAGAGGATTATACATTAAGCGAGCGTCAGCAGATTAAAGCAGGAAAAGTAGAAGAAATTACATTACCAAAATCAAATGTATTAAAATATATCTTAGAAGACGGTTCTTGGTTCTGCCTTCGTCCGTCTGGTACAGAGCCAAAGGTGAAGTTCTATTTTGGCGTCGTGTCAGAAGATGAAGCAACGAGCATTGCCCATTTAGAAGCTGTACAAACAGCTGTAATGGGTGAAGTAGAACGGGTATTAGATAAAGTGAAAACGGTATAAAAGTAAAGCCTGCTCAAACTTGAGCAGGCTTCTTTTATGATACTTTATTTGATTGCGTATTTGACAAATACGAAGAAGATCGTAGGGCTTTATAAATTCTCGGAGCAAGCATAGCCCCAAGGACAGTAAAAATAAGATCCTTTACCGCAAACCACGACATAATCTTCCAAGCGGCTGCATATGTCATTGCAGGAGCTTCAAGCCAGTAATTAACCGCTACATACATATACGTAGTACCAATTAAATAAATAACGGCAATACCAACTAGCGATGAAATTAAAAAGATAGAAAAAGTTGGCTTGCCGCGCATTTCCATAATTTTGCCTGTGATAAATGCTGCTACAATATAAGAAAGCAAAAAGCCGCCGGTGCTTCCAAATAAAATACCAATTCCTGCTTTAAATTGAGCAAATACCGGAGCGCCGGCAATGCCAATTAATACATATACAATCATCGAAATAGAACCCATTCGGCTCCCAAGTAAAAGTCCTGCTAATATAACAAAAAAAGGCTGAAGTGAAAGAGGCACGCCGCCTACTTGTAAAAAAGGTGCCCAAGAAGTAATGTTTGCACCAATAGCCATAAGAGCCGCAAACATACCGGCTAGCGTTAAATCTAAAGTGCGAAACCTTTTAGTACTCATATATGTTCCTCCCAGTATGTACTGAAATATCTTAGCGTATGTACTGAAGATTGTACGTCGAATTCACTTTTATGTCAACGGTAAAAATAAATATGTTTACATATATTATTTAATGGTTTTTGAAATAAAGTATGCATATTTTTAGTGCAACATAAAAAAATAAAGAAGGGAATTCATCCCTTCTTTGTCCAAGTGTGTGTATCAAAAATACTAGTACAATGATTCTTCCAGAAGCTCCGGGTTGTGCTCCGAATATTCCGTTGCATGATCAATGTAGCGTAGTAAAGAATAAAGCTCTTCTTGAATGATGCGGTAGTTTCGTTCAAAATTGTAGGCGTGCAAAAAATGTTCAATCTTTTTTGAAAGAAAATCGTCGTCTGTTCGAACCATTAAAATTAATAAGTTATCCCATTGTGAACGGTGTGTGTAATACAAAGCTCGATCATAATCAATTACATCCATTAATAACGTTCCTCCTTTTGAGGAGTTGAAATTAGTGTATGATATTTGCGGGAATTCTTACGCTGTAAATGTTGGGCAAAAGACCAGTGCATAATTAAAAGAGGTTGTAGTCATTATGCAAGAAGAATAAACGTACAGCACCGGATAAATGATAAGAAAGGCAAAGAATGATGCAGCATAACAGTTATATTACATCCATTATTTAAGACAACTAAATAAAAATCCCCTTTTCTTGAAAAAATAAAGCTTCTTTTTGATGAAAACACATGAATTGACATGTTTGTACATAGATTGAAGTAAGGAGTGAAAGGGGGAGCTGTCGTGAAAGAAGCAGATTATAAGCAATTATACCGTGCGATTGATGAAATTACGGAAATAGCTAGCGGTTTCGGCTTAGATTTTTATCCGATGCGCTATGAAATTTGCCCGGCAGATATTATTTATACGTTTGGTGCATATGGGATGCCAACTCGTTTTTCACATTGGAGCTTTGGAAAACAATTTTACAAAATGAAATTACACTACGATCTTGGATTGAGTAAAATTTATGAATTAGTTATCAATTCAGATCCTTGTTATGCATTTTTATTGGATTCCAATGCGCTTATTCAGAATAAATTAATTGTAGCTCACGTGTTAGCCCACTGTGACTTCTTTAAAAATAACAGCCGTTTTGCCAACACTAAACGGGATATGGTAGAAAGTATGGCAGCGACCGCTGATCGAATTAAAGAATACGAAGTAAAGCACGGTAAGCGTGAAGTAGAAAAGTTTTTGGATGCTGTCCTATCGATTCAGGAACATATTGATCCGTCTCTTATGCGTGCCAAGCTTTCTTGGAGCATAGATGATGTAGAATCATCGGAAGAAGAAATCATTTCTCCTTACGATGATTTATGGAATTTGGATTATAAAGAAAAGAAAAAACCAAAACCTCCAAAGTCTTTTAAAAAATTTCCGCCTCAGCCTGAAAAAGACATCTTATTATTTATTGAAGAATACAGTCCTTATTTAGAGGATTGGCAGCGGGATATTTTAACGATGATGCGAGAAGAAATGCTTTATTTCTGGCCGCAGCTTGAAACAAAAATTATGAATGAAGGCTGGGCTTCTTTCTGGCATCAGCGCATTATTCGAGAAATGGACTTAACGAGTGATGAAGCGATAGAATTCGCCAAGCTAAATGCAGGGGTTGTGCAGCCGTCTAAGACGGGAATCAATCCATATTATTTAGGATTAAAAATCTTTGAAGACATTGAAGAACGCTACAATAATCCAACAGAAGATATGATTCGCCGGGGCGTGGAGCCTGGATCAGGAAGAGAGAAGATGTTTGAGGTACGTGAGGTTGAATCAGATATTTCCTTTATCCGCAATTACTTAACAAAAGATTTAGTCATGCGGGAGGATATGTACTTATTCCAAAAACAAGGAAAAGACTATAAAATCGTCGACAAAGAGTGGACAGAAGTTAGAGATCAGCTTGTTAATATGCGCGTAAACGGCGGATTTCCTTACATCACAGTAACCAATGGAGACTATTTAAAAAATGGAGAGCTCTATTTAAAACACTGGTATGAAGGAATTGAATTAGATGTCAAATACTTAGAAAAAGTGGTACCGTACGTTCATCAGCTTTGGGGCCGCCCCGTTCATTTAGAAACGGTAATGGAAGGCAAGCCAATCGCCTTTACGTATGATGGAAAAACAGTGCATAGAAAACATTTGTAAAAAAGAAGACCGCTTAAACAGCGGTCTTTTTGGGCTTCTGTAATTTATCCATATAAATTGAAAAAATAAAATTACTGTGCAATAATCGAATGAGAATTACTTTCATTTAGAAAGGAAGATAAGATGTTTGTTGTAAACGCAAGTTTTGAAACAGAAAAGAAATTTGAAGAACAGCTCAAGCAAAAAGCTAACAAAAACAAAGCAGAAATTGAGGCAGCCAAAGGAAATTTATCGTTCGAATGCTGGAAAAAATATTCCGCAGATAAAGTTGAATATGTCCTTGTATCCAAGTGGGAAGACAAGCAGTTCTTTCAAGCGTGGATCTCAAGAGAAGAACATGTGAACGAACATAAAGAAGCGAATAAAAAGAAAATGAAAGCATGTTCTGAAGCTATGGAAATCAAGAAAATGCTGCGCTTTTATGAGGCGGTAGAAGAGGACATTCTTTCCTAAAAAAGCATGCTTGACTTTCATAAATGTTGTAACTATAATGATTACAACAAAATAGGAGTGAGAGCAATGAAAATTAGCAGTCGATTCACCGTGGCCGTTCACATACTATCTTTAATTAAAGTAGATAGCAGTCACCCTAGTACTTCAGAGTGGATTGCTAGCAGTGTAAATACAAATCCTGTTGTTATAAGACGAGTAATTGGGATGTTAAAGAAAGCTGGACTCGTGGGTGTAAAAGCCGGAGCTGGCGGAGCTTATCTATTGAAAGATTTAGAAGAGATAACGTTGTTAGACGTTTATCGAGCGGTGGCGGCAGTGGAAGAAGGAGAATTGTTTCAAATGCATGAAAATCCGAATGTGGAGTGTCCTGTAGGAGCCAATATTCAAAGTGTCCTTGAATTGATTTTAAAACGTTCTCAAGATGCCATGGAACAAGTCTTAGCCGATGTGACCATGAAAGAATTAGTGACGGATTTAATAGCAAAAATAGATGTATAATAACATGCTTCTGTTCGTAAAAAAACGGAGAAACCTAGGTTTCTCCGTTTTTTTATAGCTTCACAATTGTTCGTCCTCGAGCTTGTCCTTTTAATAAAGTCGGAAGTACCTCAGGGAGCTGTTGTAGTGAAATTTCCTGCTGAATGAAAGGTTCGAAGCTTTCAGGCTTAAAGTCATTAGCGAGTCTATTCCAAATTTCTTTTCGAGTAGGCATTGGACAGTAAACAGAATCGATACCTAATAAATTAATCCCTCTTAAAATGAAGGGAAAGACGGTTGTTGGCACTTTGCCTCCAGCTGTTAGCCCGCTGACAGCTACAGAGCCTCCGTACTGAATTTGACTGAGAACAGAAGCTAGAGGCTCTCCGCCCACAGGATCCACGGCAGCGGCCCATTTTTGCTTGCCTAATGCTTTTAATTTGCCGTTATAAACGTCTTCACGCGCTACAATAGAGGAAGCGCCAAGCTCTTTCAAATAAGCTGCTTCCGAGCTTTTTCCCGTACTTGCTTCCACTGTGTAGCCTAATTTTGAAAGAATGGCAACCGCAAAGCTTCCTACACCTCCCGTAGCGCCTGTTACAAGCACAGAGCCATTAGATGGACTAGTATGGTTTTCCTCTAAGCGATGCACAGATAAAGCAGCTGTAAAGCCAGCTGTGCCGATAATCATTGCTTCTTTTAACGTTAAATTTTCAGGAAGAGGGACAATCCATTCGCTGCGTATGCGCGCATACTCACTATAGCCTCCAAAGTGTGATACGCCAATGTCATAGCTTGTTGCAATGACACGATCACCTTCTTTAAAATCAGGGCTGTCAGAAGATACAACAACTCCTGCTAGGTCGATTCCTGGGACAAACGGATAGCTTGTCACAATATTGCCGTTTGCGATGCTGGCTAAGCTATCTTTATAATTCACCCCTGAATAATGAACGCGAATAAGTACATCGCCTTCTGGCAAATCGTTTAGCGTCAGTTCTTGGACGGACGCCTCCACTTGGTCTTCCCTTTTTTTATCTACCACTAATGCTGAAAATGATTGCTCCATTTTATTTCTCCTTTCTATACTGAGATGTATATGTCTATACATAGATTACCTTATTTCTATACCCATTATAGAAAATAGTAAAAGAAGTTCATAATACTTTGATTACGAAACGAGTCATTTCATTATAAAATAGCGGTATAGCTAAACATTAGTTAGCAATACATAGGAAAGAGGAGAAGAGAAATGAGTACAAACATATATTTTAACCATGATGCAGGTATTGATGATTTAGTATCCCTTTTTTTACTGCTGCAAATGGATGATGTAAAGGTAACAGGGGTATCTGTTATTCCCGCTGACGGATACCTAGAGCCAGGTATCAGCGCAAGCCAAAAAATTATTGATCGTTTTGGAAGTTATGATATTGAGGTAGCCAAATCTACTTCACGCGGTATGAACCCATTTCCAAAGGAATGGCGCATGCATACATTTTATGTAGATGCACTGCCGATTTTAAATGAAAAAGGGGAAGTGCAAACAAAAATAAGTCAGCTGCCTGCTCACGATCATTTAATTGAAACATTACAACATACAGCCGGAAAAACGACTTTATTATTTACAGGACCATTAACTGATTTGGCAAGAGCACTTGAAAAAGCGCCGGAAATAGAAGAGAAAATTGACAAGTTAGTGTGGATGGGCGGTACATTTCAAGAAGTAGGAAATGTACAGGAGCCTGAACATGATGGAACGGCGGAATGGAATGCTTTTTGGGATCCAGAAGCAGTAGCAAAAGTATGGGAAAGCAGAATTAAAATTGAGATGGTTGCTTTAGAAAGCACGAATCAAGTTCCATTAACACCGGCTATTCGTCAAATGTGGGCTTCACTTCGCAGGTATGAAGGAGTAGACTTTGTAGGGCAGTGCTACGCGGCCTGTCCGCCGCTTGTGCATGTTGAAACCAATTCAACATATTATTTGTGGGATGTACTCACAACAGCATTTACAGGGAATTCAACACTTGTGAAGGTAAAAACCGTTTCGAGTATTGTGCATACAGAAACACCGAGCCAAGGAAGAACAGAAATTTCCCAAGAGGGACGACCTGTAGATGTCGTATATGATGTCACAGCTGAAGCGTTCTTTACGTACATTACAGATTTAATGAAAAAAGCAGTAGCCAAATAAAGAAAAAGGTTGCACATGAAAGTGTGCAACCTTTTTAATGAATCATATTCAAGAATTGACGTGTCCGCTCTTGTTGAGGATTTGAAAATATTTGATCCGGTGTACCTCTTTCCATAATGACACCTTGATCCATAAAAATAACTTCATCCGCTACTTCACGGGCAAAGCGCATTTCGTGAGTTACCACCACCATCGTCATTCCTTCTTTTGCTAAGTCTTTCATCGCTTGAAGAACGTCTCCTACAAGCTCAGGATCAAGAGCTGAAGTAGGCTCATCAAACAGCATAACTTTTGGGTCCATCGCCATTGCTCTGGCGATGCCAACACGCTGTTGTTGTCCGCCTGATAGTTGGAAAGGATAAAAGTCAAGCTTGTCTCCTAAGCCAACTCGTGTTAATAATTCTTTCCCTCTTTTTTCTGCTTCTTGAGTAGAAACGCCTTTTACAATTACAGGACCTTCCATAACATTTTCAAGCGCACTTTTATGAGGAAACAAGTTATAGTTTTGAAAGACCATACCTGTTAGGCTTCGAAATGAAGTAATGTCTTTTTTACGAACAGGTTTGGTGAAATTCATGCTTTTTTTATCAAGTTCAATCGTGCCGTCTGTTGGGATTTCTAAAAGATTTAAGCAACGTAAAAAAGTAGTTTTACCCGATCCAGAAGGACCAATCAATACAATTACCTTGCCCTGTTCAACTTTTAAATCAATTCCTTTTAATACTTGCAAATCACCGAATGATTTATGCAAATTTTTGATATTAATCATATGAAAAACTCCTTTAGCTACTCGAAACGGTTATTTAGATACGTAACGATCTAGTCTTATTTCAATGCGTCCTTGGATAATGGATAAGATTGTGCACATAATCCAGTACAAGAGCGCTGCCTCACTATAAAGAAGTAAAAATTCATAGTTAGTCGAAGCAATTTCTTGAGCTTTACGGAACATCTCAGAAACAAGAATGAGCGATGCAAGTGACGTATCTTTAATAAGGCTAATAAAAGAGTTAGATAATGGCGGAATCGATACACGTGCTGCTTGCGGTAAAATAATCCGTCTTAACGCCTGGGAATAGGTCATACCAAGTGAGTAACCAGCTTCCCACTGTCCTTTAGGAATAGATTGAATCGCTGCTCGGATAATTTCAGATGCATACGCACCTACACTTAATGAAAATCCAATAATAGCAGAGATAAATGGATCAATTGTTATATCTAAATTGGGTAAGCCGTAGAAAATAATAAATAATTGCACAAGCAGCGGTGTACCTCGAATAATCGATACATAGATGCGCGCAATTATATTTAAAACTTTTATAGATGATAAACGAGCCAAGGCTGTTAAGACAGCTAAAATGATACCGAGTACAAACGTGATTAATGTTAGTGGAATAGAATATTGAATAGCTCCCTTTAGCATTGGTAGGAGAGATGATTGAGCGATTGAAATCAATTGATTCAATCGCTCTCCATCAGGAAAAATATTATTTAGGAGAAACATCTTCGCCAAACCATTTCTTAGAAATTTTTGCGTATGTTCCGTCTTTTTTCATATCTTTCAATGCTTTGTTTACTTCATCCACTAACTTACCGCTGTCTTTTCTAAACATAAAGCCGCTTGCAGCACCATCGGATTTTTCATCCGCGATTTTGATAGGTGCGTTAGGGTGCTTTTTCTTATAGTCAAGGAACGATAATTTATCGTTGATTGTAGCATCAACACGGTTTGCGCTCATTAGTTCTACTGCTTGAGCAAAACCTTCAGCACTCGTAATGTTTGCACCATAAGATTGAGCCATGTCTTTATAGTTACTTGTTAATGACTGCGCTGATTTTTTTCCTTTTAAATCTTTAAATGATTTGATATCTTTTTCGTCTTTACGAACAATTAATACAGCGCCTGACTGGATGTATGGGTCAGAGAAATCGTATTTCTTTTGACGATCTTCACGAATACCCACTTCATTAGCAATCATGTCAAAGCGTTTAGCATCTAATCCGGCAAACATGCCATCCCACTGTGTTTCTTTGAACTCAGCTTTTACGCCAAGACGTTTAGCTACTTCTTGAGCCAATTCTACATCAAACCCAGTTAGCTTTTGTTTGTCATCATGAAAAGTGAACGGAGGGTATGTACCTTCAGTTCCAATTGTTAATACACCATCTTTTTTCACTTTATTATATAAATCCCCTTGTGAAGATTTATTGTCTCCATTGTTTGCTTCATTTTTTGAGCTAGAACCGCATGCGGCAAGCACAACTGTGAAAGCTAATAGTAGCGACAAAAGTGCAGCAAATTTCTTCATTTTCTAAACCCCCTAGTATTCTGATAGGAAATGATACTCTGTGATACTAAACAAGAACACAGCAAAAGTCAACAAAAAAAACTTATACGATTAATGTGACTTAAAATAAGGGAAATATACCTTCTATACACGGTTTGTCATAAGGATACAGAAAGATTTTAAAATTTGGATTAAGTGGATTTTTAAGGGAGATTTGAGGAGTAAAAAGGAAGTTTCATGCGACGATTTTCTCTTTCATTTTTTCATGACTTTTGGTGCAATAAACATATAGTTAAATGTTAAGGTAGAAATAAATTCCTTATGGTACACTTAAAGAAGAATTTATGAAACGGAGCGATATGATGAAAGCCATAAACTTAATCTCAATTGCCTTTGGTGCTATCGCTGGTACATATGCACGTTATTTGCTGAATCTTTCCTTATTATACACGGGCTATCCAATAGGAACGGTAATTGAAAACCTATTAGGAAGCTTCATACTAGGCCTATTAACAGGATTTTTTGTGTGGAAAAAGCCAAAAGAATGGATAAAGCTTGGACTAGGAGTTGGCGTGTGCGGTGGTTTTACAACGTATTCAACGTTTGCAGGAGACGTCATTTCTCTCACTCAGCACCATTTATTTTGGGGAGCCATTTATGTAATTGTCTCTTTAGTAGGTGGAATCCTTCTTGCTTTAGCAGGCTATCTATGCGGTGAAGCGGCAGGGGGAAATTTAGTGAAAGTACATGAGGTGAAGTAAATGAGCATAGTGAGCTTGGCACTTGGCGGGGCAGCTGGAGGGATATGCCGTTATCTTTTGGGTTTAAAAGTTACAAAAATAGTTTCAAACCCTCCTTTTCCAGTATCAATGCTGTTTGTAAACTTGCTCGGTGCGTTTGGCCTTGGTCTTTTTTACGGTAGTTATTATGGAAAGGTTCCGAGTCATGCTTATGATGATTCAATATTTTTAATGATTGGCATTGGGTTTTTTGGTGCCTTTACCACTTTTTCAACGTTCAGTGTGGAAACCGTACAGTTAATTCGAGAAAAATCTTATCGAAAAATGTTGGCGTATGTGGGGATTTCAGCATTTGGAACAGTTGGTTTATTTACAGTCGGTTTACTGGCAGGAACGTTTTTATTTAAGTAAAGAGAACGTTTCTAGTAGGGAAAAACAAAAAGACGGAGAAGTAGAGAATGGATAGAAAAGCAGAAGTTTGGAAATACATTTTGTTGATTGTAGCTGTTGCAGGTCAGATCATCGGTTTTTTATTTTTATTTATAAATGTTGTCGCGGCATTTATTTTTTACGGTTTTTATATTCTAACTTTTATTATGTTACTCCTGCTGTTTATATGGGATCGGAAAAAGGAAAAAGACAAAGAAGAATTTGACGACTATACCGATTACTAACCATATAAAAAGCAGAATGATGCGGTGCGCCGGGCCTCTTACTTACTAAAGAAGCTTAAAAGATACATCTATAAAAGGAAGAGAGCCGTAAGAGCATAAAGAGATATTGTATTTACATCTAGTTGTGTTATAATTTTAAGTGCGAAAACAAAATCAATAAATAGCAATCACTAGGGGAGCTTTTTGAAGCTGAGACGAATGTATTT
This sequence comes from Priestia sp. MDV22-iso46, assembly GCF_058629175.1. Classification (NCBI taxonomy): domain Bacteria; kingdom Bacillati; phylum Bacillota; class Bacilli; order Caryophanales; family Bacillaceae; genus Priestia; species Priestia sp. MDV22-iso46. The sequence continues at coordinate 63,904 of NZ_JBZVWT010000009.1, read as the reverse complement.
CGGACCCTTTGAACCTGATCTGGTTTGGACCAGCGTAGGGAAGTGGTGATCATGTTTACATAACGATGCATGCTAACCACTCTACGTTGTAGAGTGGTTTTTTGTATGTAATAAAACCCTCTACACAAGATGAGGTGATTGAAATTTCTCTTTATTCTGAATAGAAAGGTTTCGATCATGTGGATATTCCTAAATTTCATGTCATTACAACAGATAAGCAGCCAATCGAAGAGCTTCAAAAAATTTTAACGGCTATCGCGCCTTTTGCGGGCGCCGTTCATATTAGAGAAAAAGAGAAAACGGCAAAGCAGATTCAATGTTTACTAGAAAGCCTGCCATTTTGTCGCTCTAAAATTATTTTGAATGACCGAGTTGATGTAGCGCATGCTTTAAAAGCAAAAGGCGTACAGCTTGCCTATCATAGTTTAGACGTTTCGGTTGTTATAGACGCATTTCCTTCTCTTATTGTCGGAAAATCAGTTCACTCTGTGGAAGAGGCTTTAGAAGCTGAAAAAGATGGTGCTCACTACATTCTATACGGACATATTTATTCAACACATTCAAAAAAAGGATTAAAAAGTCGAGGGATAGCAGCACTAAAAGAAGTAGTAGACGCTGTGCAGATACCGGTTATTGCCATTGGAGGAATTACACCTGTAAATGCCAAAGAGGTGCTTCAAACAGGAGCACACGGTATAGCTGTGATGTCTGGTGTCATGCTTGCGCAAGATCCCCTCAAAGCGATTAAACAATATTCTCATATATGGACATCTGGAGGTGGAGAAAATGAAGCAGCATTATGATGTACTGTTAATCGGAGGAGGTATAATCAGCTCTTCTATCGCTTATCATTTGTCAAAACAAGGAGCGTCAGTAGCTATTCTTGAACGCAATCAAATTGGTTGTGAAGCTTCAAGTGCAGCCGCTGGTATTTTAGGTGCTCAAGCTGAAATTGATGAAGAAGGTCCTCTTTTAGACCTTGCTATTAAGAGCAGAAGCATGTTTCCTGAACTGGTGAAGGAACTAAAAGAAAAAACGGCCATCGATGTAGAGCTCATTCAAAAAGGCTTATTAAAAGTCGCTGTAACAGAAGAAGATGCACACGTATTAAAGAAAAAAGCCGCTCAGCACCACCGGTGGGATGAACATGTAAGATGGATCGATGTAAAAGAAGCGCGTTTGTTAGAACCCGGGCTCTCTCCAGACATATACGGAGCCATTACAATACCGGGAGACGGCCAGCTAGCTCCGGCTAAGTTAACGCAAGCTCTTGCTCATGGAGCCTTGTATCACGGAGCAGATGTATTCGAATACTGTGACGTTCATTCTCTTATTATGGAAAATGAAACAGTAAAAGGTGTACAGACGTCCAAAGGCTCTTTTTATGGAGAAAAAGTAGTTATTGCAGCAGGCTCATGGGCTAAACGCTTTATTTCTTCTGAACATGTAGGTCAGGTGTTTCCCGTAAAAGGGGAATGTCTTGCTCTTCAAAGTCATAAGCCGCTGCTTTCTAAAACGATTTTTTTAGATGAAGGTTTTTACTTAGTGCCTAAGACTGGTGGAAGAATCGTAATCGGGGCAACTAAGCTACAGCATGATTTTACCAAGACGGTTTCTGCACAAGGTATTCAATTTTTGCTGAATAAAGCTTCTGCGCTTCTGCCGGCTATTAAAGAAGCCACATTTGAAAAAGCATGGGCTGGTCTTCGTCCGCAAACAAATGATGGCTGGCCTTATTTAGGAGAGCATCCTGAAATAGCGAATCTACACATGGCGTTTGGCCACTACCGAAACGGTATTTTATTAAGTGCTGCAACTGGAAAAATTATGGCTGATGCTTTGTTAGGGAAAAAGCCGAATCATTCATTTTTTACATCATTTCAGCTAACAAGAGTAATGGAGGGAGTTCATTGAATCTAATCATTAATGGTAAGACCGTTACTTTTGGAGATGAAATTGAAACGGTCGAGCACTTGTTGCAGGCTCAGAACCTGCATGAACGAGTGGTAATTGTTGAGCTAAACAAGAACATTTTGCAAAAAGAAGAACATAGCGATGCATGCTTAGAAGATGGCGATATATTAGAAGTTGTTTCATTTGTCGGAGGAGGATGAAGAGTATGTTAAAAATTGGACAATATACATTTAATTCACGTTTACTATTAGGAACAGGGAAATTTCCGGACTTTACGACTCAGCGTCAAGCGGTAGAAGAGTCAGAAACAGAAATTTTAACATTTGCTGTGAGACGAATGGATATTTTTGATCAAAATCAGCCTAATTTATTAGAAGCGCTTGATGTGAAGCGTTTCACTCTTTTGCCTAACACTGCTGGAGCAAAAAATGCAGAAGAGGCCGTACGTATTGCTAAATTAGCAAAGGCTTCTGGACTTTGTGACATGGTGAAAGTAGAAGTAATTGGATGTGATAAAACGCTGCTTCCTGATCCAGTTGAAACATTAAAAGCCAGTGAAGAACTGTTAAAAGAGGGCTTTACCGTTTTACCTTACACATCAGATGATGTTTTACTTGCGCATCGTTTAGAGGAGTTAGGCGTACATGCCATTATGCCAGGAGCTTCGCCTATCGGTTCAGGTCAAGGTATTATTAATCCGTTGAACATGCGTTTTATCATTGAACAATCAACTGTTCCAGTAATTGTAGATGCAGGTATTGGAACGGCGTCAGACGCAGCTCAAGCTATGGAGCTAGGAGCAGATGGTGTGTTATTAAATACAGCTGTTTCAGGAGCAAAAGATCCTGTGAAAATGGCTCGTGCTATGAAGCTAGCGATTGAAGCAGGACGAGCAGCATTTGAAGCAGGACGTATTGAAAAGAAACAATATGCAACGGCAAGCAGTCCAACAGAAGGGATGAGCATCGGTTGATTAATCGTTATTCCCGCCAAGAATTGTTTCAACCTATTGGAAAAGGCGGACAGCAGCAAATTCAAGAAAAGCATGTTCTGATTGTAGGAGCAGGCGCTCTTGGAACAGGGAACGCCGAGGCCCTTGCGCGAGCGGGGGTAAAGAAAATAACGCTCATTGACCGGGACTATGTAGAGTGGAGCAACCTTCAGCGGCAGCAATTGTATAGTGAAAAAGATGCTGATAAAAGAATTCCAAAAGCAATTGCCGCTAAAAAACGGCTTCACGATATTAATCATGATGTAAAAGTAGAAGCGCACGTAGCAGACGGTACCCCTCAAGTTTTAGAACAGCTTGTTGAGGGGGTAGATGTTATGATTGATGCAACCGATAATTTTGACACACGCCTTGTAATGAATGATTTATCACAAAAATATGATATTCCTTGGATTTACGGAGCATGTGTAGGAAGTTATGGAATTAGTTATACTATCATACCAAGTGAAACACCGTGTTTATCCTGTTTGCTTGAATCTGTACCGCTTGGAGGGTTAACATGTGATACAGTGGGGATTATTAGTCCTGCTGTACAAATGGTAGTCGCTCATCAAGTAACAGAAGTGTTAAAAATATTAGTCGGAGACTGGAATGCGCTCAGGAGGGAACTTGTTTCGTTTGACGTATGGAAAAATGAGTATACGAGCATCAATGTGAACGTGTTTCGCAAATCTGCTTGCCGCTCATGCGGCAGTGAACAAACGTATCCCTTTTTACAATATGAAAATCAAACGAAAACAGCTGTGCTATGCGGAAGAAACACGGTACAAATCCGTCCGGGCAAATCAGCCAAGCAGCCGCTGCAGTCTTTAGGTAAACGATTAAAAGAAAAAGGATATAAAATTGAACAAAATCCGTATCTGCTTTCTTTTTATGTAGATGATTACCGTTTAGTGATGTTTCAAGATGGGCGCGTCTTTGTCCATGGAACAAACAATATAGTAGAAGCAAAGTCACTTTATCATCGGTATATTGGGTAAGAAAGAGATGGAGGTTTCAGGCATGACAGTACCAAAAGCATTAACCATTGCTGGATCAGACAGCGGTGGAGGAGCAGGCATTCAAGCAGATTTAAAAACATTTCAAGAGCGTGACGTTTTTGGCATGTCTGTTATTACAGCTGTGACTGCACAAAATACAGTTGGCGTTCAAGGAGTTTATCCTTTAGCAGTAGAAGCAGTTGAAACGCAGTTAGATTCAATTGCCACTGACTTATTTCCTAATGCAGTGAAGACAGGTATGTTGTTCAGTGCTGATATTATTTACGCAGTGGCTCGTAAAATCAAACAGTACGGACTGCAAAATGTTGTAGTTGATCCCGTTATGATTGCAAAAGGCGGTCAGTCTCTTCTTCAAAGAGAAGCTGTACAGGCTCTAAAAGAATTATTGCCTCTTTGTGAAGTCATTACGCCGAACATACCGGAGGCGGAAGTCATCACGGGTAAAGAAATTCACACGATTGAAGACCGAAAAGAAGCGGCAAAACAGATGCATGAGCTAGGTGTAAAGCACGTGGTAATTAAAGGCGGACATGATCAATCTCATCAAGATATGATTGATATAGTATATGATGGTCATAAGTACGTTGAAATCACGCATGAAAAGATGAATACAAAGCATACACACGGAACGGGATGCACGTTTGCTGCTTGCGTCACGGCTGAATTAGCGAAAGGTAAAAGCGTGGTTGAAGCAGTTCAAACCGCTTCGGATTTTGTTCACTATGCGATTAAGCATACGCTTGAAATTGGTTCCGGACACGGTCCTACTAATCACTGGGCGTATAGAAAATACTTTCGTTCAAACATATAAAAAAAACGTGCCTACAATCTAGGCACGTTTTTTATGAAGAAGGAATATGTGTAGGAATCTCTCCATCGATGCCTAAATAATAATGTCTAAGGGGCTTTAAATTATCATCAAGCTCATAAACAAGCGGCACGCTTGTGGGAATATTCAAGTTCGCAATGCCATCAGGCGAAATGTTATCCAAATACTGCATCAGAGCTCTAATCGTATTACCGTGAGCGGAAATAATAACCTTTTTGCCAGCTTTAATAGAAGGAGCAATAGTTTCGTTCCAATATTCTAGAACCCGCTTTTCTGTATCGGCTAAGTTTTCCGTTACAGGAAATTGTCCCTTAGCTAATTCCTTATACTTAGGGTTGGAAGCTTCATAGCGAATATCTGTTGTCTTTAAAGCAGGAGGGCGTTCGTTCATCGACCTTCTCCACAAATGTACTTGCTCTTCTCCAAATTTTTTTGCGGTTTCTTCTTTGTTTAAACCTTGAAGAGCTCCGTAGTGCCGTTCATTCAACCTCCAAGATTTGTATATGGGAATCCACATGAAGTCCATTTGATGTAAGACAATCCATAGAGTGCGAATGGATCGTTTTAAAACAGAAGTATAGGCAATATCAAAAGTATATTCGTTTTTCTTTAGCACTTTTCCAGCTTCTCGCGCTTCTTGCAATCCATTTTTAGAAAGATCTACATCCGTCCAGCCTGTAAATTTATTTTCCAGATTCCACACGCTTTGTCCGTGCCGAATCAACACAAGTTTTATCATCGTGTTCTCCTTTCAACAGTGACTAAGGACTCTATTCTTTTTTATTATGAGAAGGAAAGAGTTTTTTATCCTAAAGCCGGGGAAAGGAGTTTTTATCATTTAGAAAAAGTGATGCTGAAAAGTAAAGCTTTAACTTTTTTACGCATATGATAAAAATAAAAAAGGGAAGGGAAGATAGTGGATGAGTGACCAAGAACGTCAGATTCAAGCGTTGCACAGCCAGATTGAAGATTTAAAAGAAGAAATGTATCAGATGAAGCTTGATATTAGCACATTAGAGAAAGAAAAAGGAAAGCCTGTTTTGACACCGGCTCTCGTTGGTCAAATAGGAAGTTTTGTTCTAGGTGGATTAGCTATAATTGGAATTTTCTGGATGTAGAACTTCTCGTTTTGAAAACGAAAAGTTCTCCTGATTTTTCAATAAGCAATTCCAACGCGGCATTTGGGAAATTTTTGAGCCCATATCTCATGATAGGTAAAGTGAGCGGTATCTCCCGTTGAAATTTTAACGGCATCAGCTGGTAAAATATCTTTTTCCACTCGATACGTGCCTGTTATTTCACCCTCAGGCAAGTATGTTGGGCATATAACCGTCCAGTTTAGATCACTTTCCTTCAAGTGTAAGTATCCTTTTAAATGATCTTCTGCTGCTCTGGTCGTTTTACGCTTTGATTCATTTGATTGAAAACGATACTTTTCTGGTTCTGTTCGTGATTGTAAGATGCCTGCAGTTCCAATAGTAAGAATACGATGAACGCCGTAATACTTCATGCTGTTTATAATAAGCGGCATACTTTTTGAAATCGTCTCTGCACCATCTGTATTTAACGCGCTGACTACGATATCTTGGTGCTTGAGGGCAAAGTTGATATTTTCTTGATGAAGTACATCGCCTTGTAAGATATGTAGGTTTGGATGACTAACCTGTAGCTTAGTGCGGTCTCTAACAAGTACAGTAACGTCGTTTTCATCTTTTAGCATCATTTTTAATAAAGACTGTCCAACTCGCCCTGTAGAGCCTAATAGTAAAATTTTCATTGGCTACACCCCTCTATAAAAGATAGTATCTGTTCTTTAGGATATACAATCTGTATACTTATTCATAATAAAAAGCATGCGTAGCATAAAGTAATACAAAGTTGATGAATGAAATATTCAACAACAAAAAAATTTGATATGATAAAAAGACAGAAAAATCAAAAAAATAGGAGAGTGAATGTCTTTTGGGAGACTTGCCTCTGAATCAAATGATGATATTAGTCGTTTTGCTTATGTTATCAGCTTTCTTTTCATCTGCTGAGACAGCCTTTTCAAGCGTAAATAAAATTCGTTTAAAACATTACGCTGAGAAAAAATATCGGGGAAGTAAAAAAGCGCTGCATATTGCTGAACACTTTGAGCAGACGCTATCGACAATTTTAGTAGGAAATATTGTCGTAAACATTGCTGCGTCCTCTTTGGCAGCTAAAATTGCCCTCGATATGTTTAAAGGAAACCTGGCACTTGTGATTAGTATCATCGTTATGACCATCATCATTTTGATTTTTGGTGAAGTCTTGCCAAAATCGTTAGCTAAAGAGCATGCCGAATCTTTTGCGCTGATGATTTCTTCCTTGTTATTTATTATTATTAAATTGTTAACCCCGATTTCCTTCTTATTTTTACAGGTGAAAAAAGGAACTTCTCACTTGTTAGCGTCTGCTCCTACACCAACGATTACAGAAGATGAAATTAAAGTGATGGTAGATTTAAGCGAAGAAGAAGGAACGATTAATAATATTGAAAAAGAGCTAGTTCATCGTTCACTCAATTTTAATGACATTGTGGTGGGGCAAATTTTAAAACCTAGAATAGATGTCACAGCAGTTGACGTAAATGCCGATATTGATTCGGTTTGTCAAATGTTTCTTGAAGAGAGATATTCGAGAGTGCCTGTATATGAAGATCATATTGATAATATTATTGGCATTTTATCAGAAAGAGAATTTTTAACCTGTTTAGTCCAAAGAAAAAAGATTTCTATTCGTGATTTGTTGAGACAACCTATTTTTGTAGTAGAATCCATGAAAATATCTGTTCTATTGCCAGAGCTCCAAAAAAGTAAGGTTCACATGGCAATTGTAGTTGATGAGTTTGGGGGAACGGCCGGTCTTGTGACCTTAGAGGATATATTAGAAGAAATTGTAGGAGAGATTTGGGATGAACATGATGAAGCTGTTAAGTATGTACACCGGATAGGAGAAAAGGAGTACGAATTTAACGCCGACATCCCTATTGATGAATTTTTAACCTATATAGCGGTTAGTTCTCCTGACAGTACGTGCCATACCTTAGGGGGATGGATATATGAGCAGTTTGATCATATTCCTGCTAAAGGAGACTTTTTCTCATATGAAGAGATATTGTTTACCATTAAGGAAGTAGAAAATCGACGTATTCGCAAAGTTTCCGTAAAATCATTTGCGAATAAGAATGAGGAAGCTGATTAAAAGAAACTAGAAAGCGCTCCAAGAAATCTTGGAGCGCTAAAGCCATAATATGAAATTAGTTAATATTAGTACTTGCCGCCTAGGTTTTGCTCAGCTAATTGTACTAAACGTTTTGTGATTTCGCCACCAACAGATCCGTTCGCACGAGCTGTTGCATCTGGTCCTAAGTTTACACCAAACTCACTAGCGATTTCGAACTTCATTTGATCGATAGCAGCTTGAGCACCAGGCGCTACTAACTTGTTTGATGAATTTCTGTTTGATGCGTTTTGATAATTTGCCATGTGTATTCATCTCCTCGTTAGATAAAATAGATTTTAATGGTTGAGTTAGCTGGAGTTGAACCAGCCGAGCAGATGCATCGATTAGATCTGCTTGCCTACCGCGGCGTAACTCAATGTTTGCGAGCTGTTGTGCTCGGTTGTTACTAGTATTATGGCGAAAGGGAAAAAAACATATACATAGAAATTTATTGGTAATTTATAGAAATTTTGTGTGGAGTTTGATAAAGAGTAAGAGAGTTTTATTCCGTGCATATTATAGGTACATATTGATCAGGTAAAGCGAGGTGTGCGGATGTCGATTTGTTCCTTATGTAATGGGTTTAGTGATGTACAAATGACGTGCAAAACATGTGGAGGAGTGCTGGGAGATATGGGAAAAGTCAGCGATTATTTCGATGATTACAGTGCTTACATGGAAATCGATCAGTTAAAAGTAGAAAATGGGTATCCTAGTGATTTAGCAAATCACCAATGTATTCATCTCTTTTACTGCTCTACTTGTCACAGTGAAGAATTGAAGCAAATACAGGAATAAAAAAAGACCCCTAGGGGTCTTTTTTTATTCCTGTTCAGCACGGATGCGCTGTTCAGATTCTGCATCAAAGAAATGCGCTTTGTTCATATCTAATGCTAAGTCTAGAGACTGAAGCGGTTTAATATCTGTTCTTGAATCTACGCGTGCTACAAAATCTTGTCCGCCAAGTTTAGAATAAAGCATGGTTTCAGCTCCCATTAACTCGGATACATCGACTTTGATTGTAACTTTTGTGCCAGGTGAAGATTCAATAAATACAGGCTCATCATGGAAATCTTCAGGACGGATGCCTAAAATAATTTGTTTGTTTAAATATCCTTGCTCGCGAAGTATTTTCATTTTACCTTCCGGAACTGCAAGAAGAGAATCGCCTACTTGAACCTTTCCGTCTTTTAACGTTCCGGTTAAGAAGTTCATAGCAGGAGAACCAATAAACCCGCCTACAAATACATTTTCAGGTTTTTCATATACTTCTTTTGGTGTACCAACCTGCTGGATAATCCCATCTTTCATAACAACTAAACGAGAAGCCATTGTCATTGCTTCGGTTTGGTCATGCGTTACGTAAATTGTCGTTGTACCCAAACGCTGGTGAAGCTTCGCAATTTCAGAGCGCATTTGCACACGTAATTTCGCGTCTAAGTTTGATAAAGGTTCGTCCATTAAGAAGACTTTAGCATCACGAACGATTGCACGACCTAGAGCTACACGCTGACGCTGTCCGCCGGATAATGCTTTTGGTTTGCGCTCTAAGTATTGCTCAAGTCCTAAAATACGAGCGGCATCTTTTACGCGGCGGTCGATTTCATCTTTTGGTAATTTACGAAGTTTTAAGCCAAAAGCCATGTTGTCATATACGCTCATATGCGGATACAATGCGTAGTTTTGGAATACCATTGCAATATCGCGATCTTTTGGAGCAACGTCATTTACACGCTTGCTGTCAATATAAAAATCACCTTTTGAAATTTCCTCTAGCCCTGCAACCATACGAAGCGTTGTCGATTTCCCGCAGCCGGAAGGCCCAACAAATACAATAAATTCTTTATCTTGAATGTGAAGGTTAAAATCTTTTACCGCCGTCACATCTTTATCATACATTTTATAAATATGTTCTAAACGTAATTCAGCCATTTCCATTTCCCCCTTGTATGTACTCTGTGAAACCGTTTTCTTAACTCTAGTGTAATTTTTTTTAATGAAACGGTAAATGGGAAACATGCACAAAAAAAAGAAAGAGTTTTCGTGCACTATTTACGAAAACCCTTTCATTTTATTTTCCATCTTGCGAATTTTTTAAAGCAAGAATGGCTAAGTAAGCAGACACAGCTCCTGTGAAGTGTTTGATATCAAGGTGTGTGCGATCAATAAACTTCTCAATTCTATACTGCAAGCTGTTGCGATGCATGTACAATTTCTTAGCAGCAAGAGATACGTTTAAATTACATTCTAAATAAACTTTAATCGTTTCTAAAAGATCTCCATCATCTTTTACTAAGTCAAGTAAATGTATCATATGATTTTGGATTGCCCCTGAAGACTCTTGCAGAACCAAATGGGGTAAAACGTCGGTAAAATGGATAACATGGTTTTGTTCGACTGTATGCTTAATTTGATAAAACCATTTCTTTTCACGCTCAAAAATTAATCGCGGTGAAGACGGAAAAAAGTGAATTTGTCCTTCAAAGAACTGAATCGAAGTTTCAAAATCATGACATAGCACCTCGATAGAATCTGATAAATTTTCAGTTAAGTCATTAGGATCATCAAAGGTTTCGATAACGATACCTGATTGTTTATCAATCCACAGCACAGTAACAGAGGTAGAATACAAGGCATGAAGCGCATTTTCAAACTCTATTTTTTGTTCAAACAAACGTTTAATTAAAAACTGGGTGAAGCGAAAAGAATGGTGCGTATGATGAGAGTGAATGACTTTTTCAGGTGCTTCAAATAACAGGTTTGACCAATACAATTGCTCTGGCGTCAGTAAAGAAACTTTCTCATCATAAGGAGTTAAAAAAGCAGAAAGTAACGCCTGCTCTTTTTGAGATAAAGCCGTGTGTTCAATTCCAATGAAGCCTTCATCACATGAAAACCATTTGTAACGTTCAAATTGAGAAGGGATTTTAGCCTTAATCATTTTATCCCCAAATAGTGTGTGCAGCTGTTTCATCTGTGCTCGTTCCCTTCGGTGAAAGCTTACTATTCATAAACGTGAAAAAGCATAAGCTCATGAATATAATCAAGTAATTGTGTTTCATCTATTTGATTAGAAAGCGCAGTTTTCCATACAATTTGTCCATCTTTTAAATAATCAGCCTCATAATAAACCCGATTCATATAAAACGAGATGTGCCAGCCTGGCATTCGATTATTTTGATACAGTGGCTTAACCTGAAAGTGTGAAACCATAAAGAAAATCTCCTTTCTCAATTAGTTATTATAAGCTTACCATGAGAAAAGGAGATGAAAAATCATTTAATCTAAAAATTTTGTTAATTTGTAAAATATGTTGCATATGTGTTTAGCACCTTGCGTTTGAATATCTGTTTCATCAAAAATCATCGGTTTTGCATTCACTTCAAACAAATAATACTGCCCTTGAGCTGACTTTGCCATATCAAGAGAAAATTCTTCAACTAGAGGGAAGGACTTTTGAAGGACTTGCCCGCACGTATTTACAAAAGACGAAAGAAAGGAAGTATCTACTTCATCTTCAAGATCTTGAAAAGGTGAAATGCTTCCGCCGTTTAAAGTATGTGTTGTAATGGATTGATAGGGACTATGTCGAATACCGACGCCGCTAATAACATATCGGCTATCTTTGTGATGCGCTAAAATACGTAAGTCATAGCGCCTGTCTTTGAATGGTTGCGTCTCAATCGCTTCTTGAATGAGATAAGCAGACCTGGGAAGGTCAATTGCTTTTAAAGAAGAAAATTCTTCTTTGCGTTTATGATCTTGGTAAATAATCGTATGCTTATGGGAAGATAATCGAAAAATTCCAGCACCTTTACTGCTGTTAATAGGCTTAAAGTAAAGGGAAGAGTGTTTTTGCAGAAGCTTAGCAATATCAATTTCTGGTGTTAAACGATAGGTTTTAGGAAGGTGAGAAGATAGTAGTGGATCCTTTGAAAATAATTGATATACTTTCCATTTTGAAAAAAAAGCGGAATTAAAAAATGGGATGTGCTTGCCTTTAATTTTTTGATGTAAAGATGTCAGCTTCTTGGTTTCTGATTTTCTTCCTGGATAACGATTATATATAACGTTTGGCAGCGGCAAAGTTGTTTTGATCCACTGCTTTTTTGCACTGTCAAAGCAATACCCTTCAAAGAAGTGATGAGACATTGTTTCTTCAGCGAATAAAGCAAGAAGCCCGCCTTTTTCTTGCAGGGTATGATGTAAGAGTTCTAATAAAGGGCGCTGTTTTACATTCAGTTTTTCCAAAACAGCTTTGTTCGTTAAAACTCCCACAATAGGACCGACTTTTTCTCCTTTTAAACGAAGAAAAGCTTGAGTAGAAGAAATGTTTTGAGTAAAGGGAAGTTCAATTTCTTGAACTCCCCATGTGTAAGATGCTGAAGGGTTATGATGAAACCACTGCTGCTTTTCTTTGTGATAGTAAATTGTAATCATATGCTGATGCCTTCAGGTGTATTTAGATAGTATCCAGATAAGTAAATCGCATATTCTAGAGAAAGTTTTCTAGTTTGTTGATCTGCTTTTCGTAAGGCAGGGTGTGAAAAAATAGAGCGACCGGGCTTAGAGTTAGCTTCAAACAGCCATACATTTCCTTGATAATCCACTCCAAAATCGAATCCAAGCTCTCCAATTAATCCGTTCAACTCCTGTTCAAGCACATGACTAATTGAGATAGCGGCATCTTTTAGCTTATTTTCAATTTCTTTCTTGTAAGAAGGGTTGGTGAATATTTTGGCTGTAGCTTCAATTTCTCCGCCGTAATCAAGATGCGTAGTGATGCTGTTGGGACCGGCTACTTTAGCAGCTAAAGCAGTAAGCACCCATTGGTTATTCCCGTCTTTATTCGTATGCACGCGAAAGTCTACACAGCGCTTTTCTTTTTTGATTAATGAAATACCTTGCTGAGCAATGTAGGAAGGATTAGTAAGTAAATATTCAAATTCTGATAATAGATCCTCTAAGGTTTCTTTTTCTCGAACATGAAGACCTTTTTCTCCTTTATAAGTCAGCGTGTACAGGGAATCCTTAAAAGATAGGGTATAAATGCCCCGGCCTAAGCTTCCGTTTTTCGGTTTTAAATAAACGGTTTGATGAAGAAGCAGAAGTTTTTTTATTTGCTCACACGAAGGACTTTCAACTGTGTAAGGTAACAAATAGGCTGTCTGCTCGTTCAGTTTTAAAAGCTCATGAATTTCCCACTTGTTGAAAAAATCAGGATTAAAAAATGGAATGCCGTAATCAGTCATCATCTTTTCTTTAATGAACTTAAAAGGAGCTAACCCCTCTGTTTTTCGATTTGGCAAACGATTATATACAACGTTAGGAAGCGGGATTTCATGCTGTGTCCAGCCGCTTTCTTCATAAAAATAGCCGTTTATGGTCCCGGTTTCCCAGTTGATATGATGAGTTCCAAAAATAAAAGGCAGTCCCCCTGTTATACTTGCAGTAGAAAGAAGTTTAGCTAAGTGAAGGGAACGCTTTCCAATTGGCCGCAGCAGAGAACCAGTAAAACCAGCGGATAACACACCGATTAAAGGTCCTAAGTGAATGGTCTCATTCACAATAATAGGTTGCATCATATGGGCGAAAGGAATTTGAAGTTTTGTCATTAGCTCAGCTGAAATCTGAATTTCTTCACGTTCTGAAGATTGTATAAGGCATGGAGCTGTCATTGTTCCAAAAGCTGCTTGTTTCAAGGAGTCTTTGTAAAGAGATGCAGGAACAGAAAGATCGCAGCCTAGCTGCTCTACTATAACAAGGCGAGTGAGAGTTTTTTTCATAGCATTACTCCTTACGATACGATAGTGTGTTAGCTAAATAGACGCAGTAAGACAGGATATTTTTATACATGACTTCTTTTTGTTCAGGTGCTGTCTCCATTACTATTTTTCTTCCCGGTTTCGAATTTAGATCTAGAATCCAGATGCTGAAGTCTCTCGAGATACATAAATCAATACCTAATTCAAAAAGAGAAGGAAAGTGATTTTCCAGTACGGACGGAATCGTTTTACAAATGGTGTTGATTTCATCCATTACATATTGACGATGAACGCGAGGGATGCGAGGCAGCAAGTTCTCAAAGGGTACAATAGATGCTCCTGAACTTACATTTGTTACGATGGAGTCCCGTTCACCTTGTCTAATTCCTCTTCCAATTTCTTTCCAAGCACCATCGCTTCCTTTTTGTAATAGCAGTCTTATATCAAAAGGAGTGCGTTCATAAGGGAAAAATGAAATATGGGGCTGAGCAATATACAGTACATCACGGGTCGTTTTCGTAAACCAGTTCTTAAACTCCTGAAAAGAGGAAAATAGAATGGTGTTTACAATGTCATTTTGTTGATAAGAAGCTTCAATTTCACGTCCGCGCTGTCTTAATTTCACAATCCCTTTACCTTGTGAGCCGTTGGCAGGTTTAATCATTAGGCTATCGTTTGTTCGAAGCAGCTGAACAAGTTGCTCTACACTTTCGATTGGAGTGGTAGGAGGAATATATGAAGATAAATAGCTATCTTTTTTAATTACTTCATAGACATCTAGCTTATTGGGTAATCCATGGCCTAAAAATGTAACATCTTCCCGCTGTTTAAGCCAGTTTACAATAGGGCGAGCCTTTTTAGACAGAGAGTCTTTTCGATAAAAGCAGCGATCGTAAATAAACGAAGGAAGTAAGAAGGAATCTTCTATCCATTTCTTTTGTTGTAAATCGTAGCGGAAGCCTTCAATATTTTCGGTGTTAGGATGAATGTTAAAAGGAGTAAAACGGTATATTTCAATCGAAAACTCAGAAGCATGTTTAGCAATTTCGGTCACGTACTCCACTTCTTGCTGTGGGTGAATCGTTAAAAAGCCTAATGAAATCATCGTAAATCCTCCTTGGGAAATTGAAAATTCGTTGCATGCAGACAATAATCAAGCAGTGCTTTTGTTGATGGACGGACGGAGAAAGCGCTTGAATCGGATTGTTTGGAAGGTTTAACATTTACTTCAATAATCCAAGGCTTTCCTTCTTGGTCAATCGCTAAATCAATACCGAATTCTGCATAAAGTTCAGACGGATGAGAAAGCTGCGTGCAAATTTCAATGGCAATCTCTTTTAAAAGTGAAAGGATATGGCGCGTAGTTTTTGAATCATAGAGCTGAGTTAACACTTGCTGAGGAGGATGAATATCTCCTCCACGGGCAAGATTTGAGACGAAATTGCCGGGTTTTGATACACGTGTGACAATGGACGTGATTTTCCACGTCAAGTCGTCTTTTTTATGACAGAGAATGCGAAAATCAAAAGGGCACTGTTTGTATGTCTGCAGTGAAATTCCTTCTTGGATGAGGAATCCTTGCCTTTTTAATTGACTATAAAGCGTTTCAAATAAGTCATAAAGAGATTCATATTCTTTTTCATACGTCTGCGTAAACGTTGTATAGTCTAAAATATATTTCTCTTTTTTGGAAATTTTAAAAATGTTTTTTCCTTGGCTACCATGAACAGGCTTCAAAAAAACATCGTCATGAAGTTCCAAAGCGTCAAGAAGATCTTGACGTGAACGAAGCTGATACGTTTTTGGCAAATATGGAAGCAAGTATACGACGTCTTTAAGCTGTTGAAAAACCGTCCATTTATTTAAGTAGCGTGCGTTAAAGAAAGGAACGTCATGTTCTTTTAAAAATGTTTTAAAGGTTTGAAAATCAGCGGTTTGCTCCGTTTTCCTGGCATGAATCCGATTGTGTACGATTCCAGGAAAGGGAACTTCTGAATAAACCCATCGATCAGCGCGATAAACATATCCTTTAGGGGATAATGACTTCACGTCGCTTAATTTGCTCACATAGCAAAAACACCCTAACTCCTTGCAAGCTTGAACAAATTCCTTACAAAATACAGAAATGGAGCCAAAGAGTTCTTCATCTTCTCGAACTTCTGTTACGATGCTAATTACGGGTCCCAACCTAAACGTGTTCTCTTCATAAATGCCTCTCAGCTGATGCGTTTCATAGGGAAAGCGAAAGTCTGTAAATAGAGCTTCTGACATCATGAAACAGCATTCTCGATGCTGAAAAACGGTGGCTTCGACTTTTTTCGTGATGGAGCCTACTGTTAACGTAAACTCGTGCTTGCACTTCACACGGGAGAACAGAGCAGAACTAATGTAAATGTCGCTGCTCATATGGTTCTCTAGTGGTTTTAGAGAAATGGTAAAAGTATTCATAAACGAATCCTCTTTTTCTTTCCTTTAGTAGGCGAATGCTGATATATACTATGAGGAATTAGCCCAATCTGTGAAGAGAATTTATCGGTTTCTGAGAAAATAAAGGTCTTAAGCTGAATTTTATATAATAATTTGTTATAGTTAGGGAAGTCAAGAAATTATAGAACTTAATTAGGAGGAACTTAACGTGTCTGTAAACTTACATGATGTAGCAAATGATTTAGAAAAAGCAATTCGTCAAAGCGACGATTACACAAACTTAAAAAACTTATATGCAGCAGTAAACGCTGATCAAGGTTCAAAACAATTATTTGAGCGTTTCCGTACAATGCAAATGGAGCTGCAACAAAAGCAAATGATGGGCCAAGAAATCACTGAAGAAGAAGTTCAGCAAGCTCAACAAACAGTTGCAATCGTTCAACAAGATCAAAATATCGCGAAGCTAATGGAAGCTGAGCAGCGTATGAGCATGGTAATTGGTGAATTAAACAAAATTATCATGAAGCCACTTGAAGAACTTTACGGTGCGGCTGAATAAGAGATAGAGGATAGAGGAAAAGAGAAATCTTTTCCTCTTTTTTTATGCGGAAATTCCTTCTAATTGTGCAGTTCTGCTCATAAGCTTAGTAACAAGGCTACACATGCCGACTATCATGAAAAGGTCATTTATAACCGTATCCTAACGGATTAGACATCTATGAAAGAAGGGGTTCTCATATGGCTTATCGATTGCTAGCGTTGAATATTGATGGAACCATTTTAAATAGCCAAGGGCGCGTTACAAAAGAAACGAAAGACGCAATTCAATTCGTGAAAAATAAAGGGGTTTACGTTACGTTAGTAACAAACAGGCATTTTCCGTCTGCTAAAAAAATTGCTCGGTCACTTAAAGTTCATCCAGCAATGCTAATTACTCATAGCGGTGCCTTTATCGGAACATCGATAGACAAACCGATACTAGATAAGAGAATTAGCGAGGAAAAAACATTTAATCTCATTCAGCTTTTTGAAAATTTTAATTGTCATGTCCGCATTTTACATGAAAGGTTTTCAATTGGAAATCGTGTAAAGCTTCCCAATAATATTGTAGCTAAAAGCGTGTTAAAAACGGGAGAACCGCTCTTTTATCCCGTGCAGTTCGTAGATTCATTAGGAGATACGCTTCGTGATGAACCTGTTTCTACGCCAAAAATAGAAGTGTATTTTGCAGATCGTAGAGAAAAAGAATACGCCGAGCAAACAATTGCTAGTGCAGTTCCGGATATTGAATGGTTTTCGTATCCAAATGAAAATAGATGTTATATTACGCCAAAAGGAGCCACAAAAGCTGCCGGCGTTCGTTATGTAGCAAATCGTCTAGGGATACCAATGGAAGACGTAGTAGCAATTGGAAATTGCTATGATGATTTAGAAACGATTGAACATGCAGGAATGGGTGTGGCCATGGGCAATTCACCAACAGAATTAAAAATGCTTGCGGATTGGGTTACTCGTTCTAATAATGAAAATGGTGTAGCCTATATGGTGAAAGAATTATTTAGAAAGCAGCAGCGCCTTGGTTATCTTCATCAAATTGACAGCTTTCGTTTAAAATAAATAAAGGAAAAAAGAGGCTAGAACAAAAGCAGTTTAGCCGAAGGAAGATCCGAACGATGAATCGAGATTCTTGATAGAGAATCCAATTCGTTCGGGTTTTTTTATTGGTAGGGTGAACGTAGGTTTCATATATGTAGGTGCTTCTAGCTGTTGATTGGAGGGCAAGGCGAAGGCTTCTGCGGGAAAAGCGCAAGCGACGAGAAGGCTCATCGGCCGCTCGCGGAAAGCAAAACCTTGCACGGAAATCAACAAAGTGTAACAAGCGGTTCAGCTCATGTGTCTCATTTGTTCGTCTTTAGATTGAATTAATGTAGTTATGGCTCAATCTCTTTTTCCGTTTGTTTCCTGTCTGCGCATTCCCTTGAGCTGAGCACCTTGACCGGACATACGTAGGTTTTGTAAACTGATTACTTAGATAGAATTGATTTGAAAGGTGATTATATTGAACATTTATATAAAAGGTATAGAAGATGAGCGTTTTTTACGTCCGCTTCACCGAATTTCAGATTTGTTTTTTGAAGAAAGCAACGTCTCCTTTGAGGATGATAACGAAGCTCAGCTGAAGGTCGAAGTAGAGCTAAAAGTTCATGAAGAAATTTATGCGAAAGCAGTGCTGCATGACGCTGAAACGGACAAGGTGTTTACAGAAGAGCTTGCTAAATCGTTTACGCCGTATGAAACAGAAAAAGAAAAATTTAAGCAAATAAAAAATGTGGTGCTTCGCGTCTACTTATCTGTACTACAGGAGTATACAAGCATTGTTCAAAAATGGGGTATTTTAACTGGTATACGTCCGACGAAGCTGCTTCATATGAAACTGCAGTCAGGCAAAAGTAAAGAACAAGCGCATCGTGAGCTAAAGGAAGAATATTTAATCACCGATGACAAAATTAATTTAATGCAGCATATTGTGGATCGTCAACTAGCAGCTATTCCCGATTTACATGAGTTAAAGAACGAGGTAAGCATTTATATAGGCATTCCGTTTTGTCCGACGAAGTGTGCATACTGTACATTCCCAGCCTATGCGATTAACGGACGTCAAGGATCCGTTACGTCATTTTTAGGCGGCTTGCATTATGAGATGCGTGAAGTAGGAAAATGGCTAAAAGACAATAACGTCAAGATTACAACCGTCTATTATGGCGGAGGCACACCAACGAGCATTACCGCTGAAGAAATGGATATGCTGTATGAAGAGATGTATGAATCGTTCCCGGATGTACAAAATATCCGTGAAATTACGGTAGAAGCAGGAAGACCCGATACGATTACGGAAGAAAAGCTAGCTGTTTTGAACAAATGGAATATTGACCGGATTAGTGTAAATCCGCAGTCTTATATTCAAGAAACCTTAAAAGCTATTGGACGTCATCATACGGTTGAAGAAACTATTGATAAATTTCATCTTTCTCGAAAAATGGGGATGAATAACATTAACATGGATTTAATTATTGGTCTTCCAAATGAAGGTGTAGAAGAATTTCAGCATACGCTAGACGAATCTAAAAAATTGCTTCCTGAATCTTTAACTGTTCATACGCTATCGTTTAAACGCGCGTCTGAAATGACTCAAAATAAACGGAAATACAAAGTGGCAGATCGCTATGAAATTGGTAAAATGATGGATTTAGCGACTGAGTGGACTCAAGAACAAGGGTATGAACCTTATTATTTATATCGCCAAAAAAATATTTTAGGTAATTTAGAGAACGTTGGATATTCATTCCCTGGTCAAGAGAGCCTGTACAATATTATGATCATGGAAGAAAAGCAGACGATTATTGGTCTGGGATGCGGGGCATCCAGTAAGTTCGTGCATCCAGAAACAGGCATTATTACAAGGTTTGCGAATCCAAAAGACCCAAAATCGTACAACGATGGATTCGAGCACTACACCCAAGAGAAACTCAAGATTTTAGATGAATTGTTTAGGACATAAAAAGGTCACTTTTTAGTGATCTTTTTTTATTTTCAGCAGGGAAATGTCGGAATCTGTTGAATATATAAAAAAGTTGTAAGCGTTTTCTTATTATGGCGATGCGAGGTGCCGCTTAATGATGAATGTACAGTTAACCGTACCATCTATGATGGAAAGAGCTGAAAAGCTGTTTGGTAAAAAAGAAGTGGTTTCTAAATCTTCAAAAGGAATTCAGCGTTTAACTTATAATCAGTTAATAAAACGGACTCGGCAGCTCTCTAGTATGCTAGAACGAATTGGAGTGAAGCGAGGAGAAAGAGTCGGAACGTTTGCATGGAATCATCATAAACATCTAGAAGCTTATTTTGCTGTGCCGGGAATAGGCGCTGTTCTTCACACAATTAATATCCGGTTAGATTCTGAGCAAATTGTATACATCATTAACCATGCACGCGATAAAGTCATTTTACTTGATGAATGCTTTTTACCTTTATTCGAAAGCATTCATCAAAAGCTTCCACATGTTGAAGCCTATATCATTATGTCAGATGAAGATAAGCTGCCAGAAACAGACTTGCCAGTTTATCATTACGAAAATTGGATTCAGCAAGGGCATGCATCGCATTCCTTTGTTCAAGATTTAAACGAAGAAGAACCAGCAGGCCTTTGTTATACCTCTGCTACTACAGGAGAGCCAAAGGGCGTTGTATATTCTCATCGAGCTATTTATCTGCACTGTATGGCGCTAGGGCTTGCTGATAGTGCTGGATTATCAGAAGCAGATACCGCTATGCCTATCGTTCCAATGTTTCACGTGAACGCATGGGGAATTCCTTTTGCTGCCGTTTGGTTTGGAACAAAGCTCGTGCTGCCGGGTGCTTTTTGTACTTCAGAGACGATTGCTTCTCTGATTGAACAAGAGAAAGTAACTCTGGCTGCAGCAGTACCTACCGTTTGGTTAAACTTTTTACAAGAGATAGAAAAAAGGCCTTACGCAGTCGATAGTTTGCGAGCTATTTTATGTGGCGGATCAGCGGCCCCAAAAAGCGTCATTCGAGAATTTCAGGAAAAATATCAAATTGAATTTATGCATGCATACGGAATGACGGAAACAAGCCCTGTGGTGACCGTCTCCCGTTTAAAAAGCTATCAGTACAGCGAAGACTTTGAGTATCAGCTCAACGTAAAAGCGAAGCAAGGTTTCTTAGTTCCTGGCGTTGAAATGAAAGTAATAGGTCAAAATGGAGAAATTGCTTGGGATGGAGTGGAAATGGGTGAGCTATTACTAAAGGGCCCATGGGTAGCTTCTGAATATTACAAGGATAAAAGAACAGAAGATACGTTTAAAGACGGCTGGCTGTATACCGGAGATATTGTGACGGTTGACGAAGAGGGAACGATCAAAATCGTAGACCGAACAAAAGATTTAATTAAAAGCGGAGGAGAATGGATTTCATCGGTTGATCTAGAAAACGCGCTTATTGCCCATGAAGCTGTTTTCGAAGCCTGTGTCATAGCAGTCCCTCATAAGATGTGGCAAGAGCGTCCAATTGCTTGTGTCGTGTTAAAAGATGCATACAAAGGCATCGTTTCGTCAGAAGAGCTGCTGGAATTTTTAGCGCTGCAGTTCGCGAAATGGTGGCTTCCAGATGACATTTTATTTATGGATGAGATCCCGAAGACAACGGTAGGAAAGTTCTTAAAACGTACGCTTCGTGAACAAGTCCTCAATCATTATCAGAAAGGGTGAGTAAGATGACCGTCGAATTAAAAGTAGTAGAACTAGTTTTGCAAGAGCGTATCGCCACAATTTCGTTTAACAGGCCGGATGCGTTAAATGCATTAAACGAAGAAGTGCTAGAGCAGTTTATTCAATGTTTAAAAGTTGTCGAAGAAAGTGAAGCCGACTTTTTAATAGTAAAAGGAAACGGAAAAGTATTTTCAGCAGGCGGAGATATTAATATGATGATGTCACCTTCACAATCAGAACGTTTTGAGCAGGTAATGGATTTGATTAATGAAGCCGTGCTGACTTTATACAGCCTCCCTCAAATGACGATAAGTGTACTGCACGGTGCGGCAGCAGGACTAGGGCTGAGCATCGCGCTTGCTTCTGATTATATTATTGCAGAAAGACACACAAAAATTGCCATGAACTTTATCGGCATTGCTCTAATTCCAGACGGAGGCGGTCACTTTTTACTAGAAAAGCGCATCGGTGCTCATCGTGCAAAACAGCTAATTTGGGAAGGAAAGACATTAAAAGCAGAGGAAGCTCATCAATTTGGCATAATTGATGAAATAAAAGAAGGAGATTTGGCGAAGCATGTAGAAGATTATCTCTCATATTGGCTAAAAAAACCTTCACGTGCTTTGAAGGAAACAAAGCGAATTTATGTGGAGACATCTGTTTCACAATTAAAGCAAGTGCTTGCGCTTGAGAAAAGAAGTCAGTTTGCTATGAGCCAAAGTTCGGATCATAAGGAAGGTGTACGTGCGTTTCTGGAAAAGCGAGCGCCTGTTTTTAATCAAAGTGAAAAAGATATTTCCGAAAATTAAGTGAACTAGTTTAAAAGCCAATATTTTTGTCTATCATATTGATAGAGCATGTTTAAAAGTTGCAAAACAGTGGTAACACAAGATAATGTAGAAACTAATGAGGTGATTGGAAATGAACAAAACAGATTTAGTAAACGCAGTGGCAACAAAATCAGAGTTAACAAAAGCAGATGCATCTAAAGCAGTTGATGCATTACTAGAAACAATTTCATCAACGCTAGGTGAAGGTGAAAAAATTCAGTTAATCGGCTTCGGTACATTTGAAGTACGCGAGCGTGCTGCTCGTACAGGCCGTAACCCTCAAACGGGTGAAGAAATGCAAATTCCAGCATCAAAAGTACCGGCATTTAAAGCTGGTAAAGAACTAAAAGAAGCTGTAAAGTAATATAAAACGCCGGAAAGCTAAAACTTTCCGGCGTTTTGTATTAACGATGAAACAATACAAGTTTTCCGCTAGAGCTAACGCATCGATGCGTTTTTTCTAAATAGGAAAGCTCTTCTAACTTCTTGGTGCCGATAGTCTTTGCTTCTGTCTCAGAAGCTGCTTCAAAACTTTCATCTATTAATTTTTCTCCAGTCTTTTCAAAAGCGGTTAATGTGTAAGTACTCATAAAATCTACTCTCCTCTTATAGTATAATTGTAAGCGTATTCAACATATTTCTCGTCCTATTCCTCTAAATCCTGCTAAGGTTTACAGATATCATTTTTTTCCATACAATAAACGTAGGTTTATTTACAAAGGAGGAATTAAATGTCTCTTTCTATCCGTGAAGTTTCAAAAAGGTACGGTGAATTTACAGCTGTAAACGAGCTATCCTTGCAAATTCCAAAAGGTGAAGTGTTTGGTTTTTTAGGTGCAAACGGTGCTGGCAAAACGACGACGTTTCGAATGATTTTAGGGCTCATTGAACCAACCTCAGGTCACATCCAATGGAATGATAAATCTTTAACTTACAGTAGAAGTCATCTAGTTGGCTACCTTCCAGAAGAAAGGGGACTGTATCCGAAATTAAAAGTCAAAGATCAGCTTGTATATCTTGGACGGTTGCGCGGAATGAAAAAAGCGAACGTGCTGCAAGAAATGGAACACTGGTTGTCTCGATTTAATATTCCTCAATATGCTTCCAAAAAAGTAGAAGAGCTATCCAAAGGGAATCAGCAAAAAATTCAATTTATTGCCTCCGTTATTCATCGACCCGAGCTGCTTATTTTAGACGAACCTTTTAGCGGCTTAGATCCTGTAAACGTAGAGGTATTAAAAGAAGCGGTGCTTGATTTGAAAAAACGCGGAACGACGATTGTTTTTTCAAGTCATCGAATGGAACATGTGGAAGAACTTTGTGAATATTTATGTATTATGCATCATGGCACGCCTGTAGTGTACGGAAGGCTCCCGGAGATTAAACGTTCATTTGGAAAGAAAAACGTCATTGTACACGGAAAAGGTCCGTTTGAGAGAATTACAGAGCTTGAAGGCGTTGTAAAGGTGAAAAAAACGGTTGAAGGCATGATTATTCAAATTCAACATGAATCCGTATCACAACTCATTTTTCAAGAACTTAAACACTTTTCATTTGTATCTAAATTCGCAGTGGAAGAGCCTTCATTAAATGATATTTTCATTGAAAAGGTAGGTGCTTCCTATGAATAAATTTTGGGTCATTGTCTTTCATACATATCTTAATAAATTAAAAACAAAATCTTTTATTATTACGACGATTATTACTGCTCTTATTCTAGTTGCTCTTACAAATATGGAAAAAATTATCGACGTTTTTAATTCAGACGATAATGGAACAAATGTGGGTGTCATCTATGACGTGGAAAGCGTATATACTTTGTTCAAACAAAATGTAAATGTCATGGATAAAGACATTCATTTAAAAGAATTTACGTCTGAGTCTAAGGCAAAACAAGCGGTAGAAAGCGGGGAGCTCGATAGCTATTTACTTTTATCTTTAAACGATAAGCAGCTGCCTCAAGCTGTGTACAAAGCTAACTCTTTGGCCGAATCAAACCTTTCTTCTACCTTAGAACAGGCGGTACAGCAAACAAAAGTGGCTATGGCTACAGTGAAAATCGGTTTAGAAGAAAAGCAAATTGATCAGCTTTACAGCCCTGTTTCATTTAAAAAGAAAGCGTTAGTTGAAAATGCCAAAACAGAACAAGAGCTAAATCAAGCAAGAGGTCTTGTGTATGTGCTGCTGTTTGTTATTTATTTTGCCGTTATCATGTATGGGAGCATGATTGCGATGGAAGTAGCTACTGAAAAATCATCCCGCGTTATGGAGATCCTTGTATCGAGCGTATCACCTATTACACAAATGTTTGCTAAAATCATTGGAATTGCACTGCTCAGCTTAACGCAGCTTGCAGTGATACTGAGCGTGGGCTACACATCGTTAAAAGCCAGTGTGGAAACAAATCATAACGGTATCTTTTCTTATCTCGGATTTAATGATGTTCCGCTGACTACATTCGTGTATGCATTTGTCTTTTTCATATTGGGGTACTTCCTTTTTGCTACGCTCGCGGCTTTTTTAGGTTCTCTTGTGAGCCGTATTGAAGATGTACAGCAAATGATTACGCCTATGACCCTTGTGATTGTGGCCGCTTTTTTAATTGCTATGTTTGGACTTGGTGATCCTGAAACCACAATCATTACGGTCACATCTTTTATCCCGTTTTTTGCTCCGATGATTATGTTTTTGCGTGTAGGTATGTTAAATGTTCCTGTATGGGAAGTGAGTGTATCGATAGGGATTTTAGTTGTGACGATTACTGCTTTAGCTATATTTGGTGCCCGTGTGTATAAGGGAGGAGTCCTTATGTATGGGCAATCTACCTCTTTTAAAGATATTAAAAAGGCGCTGCAGCTAACGAAAAAAGAAACATAAAGAAGTGAGAGGCTGAGACAAAAGTAGTTTAGTTGAAGGAAGATCCGAACGAACAACCTAGATTCTTGATGGAGAATCCAACTCGTTCGGATTTTTTTATTGCTATGGTGACCATAGTTTTCATATATGTGGCTGCTTCTAGCTGTGTATTGGAGAGCAAGACGAAGACTCCTGCGGGAAAAGCGGAATAGGTGAGACCCCCGCAGGAGCGGAAGCGACGAGGAGGCTCAGTACCCTCCCGCGGAAAGCGAAGTCTTGCACGGAAATCAACAGCGGTGTCTCAAGCAGTTCAGCTCCTTTATCCAATTTGTTCGTCTTTAGATTGCATTGATTTTGTTATGTCGCAATCTCATCTTGTATGAAAAAGCGTCTACCCCGTGCATTCGGTGCCAAGCGATGGTAAAATGAAATGTAAAGAGCTGTAAATAAGCGGACGAAGCGATAAGAGCTTTGCTATCAAATACATAGAATGAAGTAGTAAGGAGGAAAAGATCATGACAAAAGGAATTGCTCAATACGAAGTAGGAGAGCAAGTTGATCTTTATTTTTTAATTAAATCCTCAACGAGAGGAATTGCAAGCAATGGAAAGCCATTTTTAACGGTAATCCTGCAGGATAAAACAGGTGATATTGAAGCCAAGCTGTGGGATGCTTCCCCAGATGACGAGGAAAATTATGCTGCTCAAAAGATTGTGCGAGCTGCTGGAGAAGTAATGAATTACCGCGGGCGCAACCAGCTGAAAATACGCAACATTCGTCCTGCACAGCCGCAGGACGGAGTGCGCACATCTGACTTTTTAGAAGTGGCGCCTTTATCTCAAGAAGAAATGGTCGAACATATTACAAAGAGTATATTCGAAATGAAAAATTCGAATGTCCAGCGCATTACTCGCCATTTGTTTAAAAAATATCAAACGGAATTTCTAGAATATCCGGCAGCAACTAAAAATCACCATGAGTTTGTATCGGGACTTGCCTACCATGTGGTGTCTATGCTGAAGCTGGCTGAGTCATTTTCAACCCTTTATCCAAGCTTAAACCGCGACTTGCTGTACGCTGGAGTTATTCTTCATGACCTTGGCAAAGTATTTGAACTTTCAGGTCCTGTTTCGACGATATACACAGTCGAAGGGAACCTGCTTGGCCATATTTCGATTATGGTGAATGAAATTGGAAAAGCGGCAGAAGAATTAGCGATCGAAGGAGAAGAGGTTATGCTTCTTCAGCACCTTGTATTATCGCATCACGGTAAGGAAGAGTGGGGAAGTCCGAAAAAGCCGTTAATTAAAGAGGCTGAGATGCTTCATTTGATTGACAATGTAGACGCTAAAATGAATATGCTGGACCGAGCATTAACAAAAGTGAAGCCCGGTGAGTTTACAGAGCGTATTTTTGCACTTGATAATCGCTCATTTTATAAACCAACGATTGATTAAAAAGGTATAAGTCTTTCTTCCTTCGCATATAGTGGTTGTAAATAACTGTGATGGGGGATCAATATATGGTGACACTACCAATTTGGATTTATTTAGTTGTAGCAGGCATTTTCTTTAGTGGATTTATGGCGATTCGTGCTGCACAACATGATAAGCAAGTGGATGATTCGTTTATTGAAAAAGAGGGACAAGTCTTCATCGAAAGAATGCAAGTGGAAAAAGAAAGACGCAACAGCGATTCCATCTGATTATATAAAAGAGCCTGTCACATGAGTGACAGGCTCTTAGCATTACTGCTGAGGAGTTTCTACGCCAGATTGACTATCTGTCGCACCTTCTTCGAAAATTGGTTTTACATTTTTGTCTTTCACTTCTACTTTTGCTTTATCAAGCTCTTTTTGAATCTTCTTGTTTGCTTCTGCTTGATCTACTTTTGAACGTTTGATTTGCTGCTCAAGTTCGGGTTTCTTTTTCTCAAACGATTCTACTTTCTTTTTATCGACTAGTTTAATGATATGGTAGCCGTACTCTGTTTTGATTGGTTTACTTACTTCACCTTTTTTCAGCTTGTAAGCCGCTTCTTCAAATTCTTTAACCATTTGGCCTTCACCGAAGTAGCCTAAATCCCCGCCGTTAGCGGCAGACTGCTGATCCGTTGAATATTCTTTTGCCAGACTAGCAAAGTCCTCGCCTTTTTTGATTTTCGCTTCCACTTCGTTTGCTGTTTTCTCGTCTTTTACTAAAATATGACTTGCGCGAATTTGAGGTTTTTGAGCTTTATACTCATCATAGGCTTTTTTCAGTTCTTTGTCCGATACTTTAATGCCTGCTGTAGCAGCTTTTTCACGGAGAATATCAACTTTTAGCATATCTTTGACTTCTTTTTCGCCTTTTTGCTTAATAACTGAATCCACCTGATCACCGTATTGTTCTCTTAGAATGTTCAGCTGCTGATCAAGCTCTTTATCCGTTACTTTATATTTTTTACTCAATACTTTTTCTTCGGTAACGCTTCGTACGAGTGTATTAAATTGGTCTTGTCCGATTGTATCTTTCATTTGCTTATACAAATCACCTTGAGCGATATTGCCTGCTTTTGTTTCTACAATTACTTTTGAAGAATCGTTTGCATTTGAAGCATCATTTCCCCCACTGCATGCTGATAAAGCAACGAGACTGGCTGCCGTTGTTAGTGCAACTAAGCTTTTTTTCATACGTAAACACTCCTACTCATCATTTTTACTTATGTAGCTTGACTCAAGATTTACTATATCACATTTCCTGATGTTAGCAAATGAAGTTAAAACCACGTAAATTTACATTTATTTTCCACTAAGCATGGAGTGATTATACGCTTATGATAGCTTTTTTATAAAGCGTTTTCAAAATGGTGGACAAACTCACAGAGTAATCTCCAAACGAGAAGCAAGAGAAATAAATTATGGAGTTTGGGCTAAAAGCCTAGACGTTTTTTGAGCTGATGCATAAGATGCAGTATTAGTAAACAAAGGGGGTGCTCAAATGAGCGGATGCGGACATGGAGGCGGTTTTGCACTATTAGTTGTACTGTTTATCTTATTAGTCATTGTTGGTTGTGCATGTTACCACTAGGAAACAGATGAATATAAAAGGAAAGGGGCGATAGATATGGGTTCTTACGGATGCGGATACGGCAGTGGATTTGCGCTATTAGTCGTATTATTCATCTTATTAGTTATCATCGGAGCTAGCTGTTTTTGCTAAGCCTATAAAAAAGCGGTGAGACATCTCACCGTTTTTTATGTAAATGATACTTCAATATAAGATGAAACTAATAAAATGGTAATTAATACATTAATCGTACGAAAAACTTTAGGCTGTTTTTCAGCTGGAATTTCTTTTTGAATACACAATGTATTTGTTAGTGCATTGATGTAGAATAAAATGAATAGTGCAAATACAATAAAGAATATGTACATAAAAATCCCCCTAACAAAATCAGTGTGACGAAGACAAAAAGTCTTATAGTCATTTATATAGTACAGCTTTGTATGAATTTACAAATATCTATATTAACATTACCAAAAAAGCGGTAAAATAGATAGTTATATATACAGTTGAGCAAAGAATTTCAAAAGGTATTTACACAGAAATGCGGTTTTTATTTTATAAAGGGTAGTTAAGAAGTTGAGAAATAGGTTTTAAACGAAATAGCAAAGTGAATGGATAAGAAATGAGTAACAATTAGCCATTGTGCAAAAGGATTGTTAAAAAGGACAGAGGGATTTATATTAATATATGCAGTGAGTACATAATCAGTATATGAAAATCTTTATAAGGTGCTACTCAAACAGGAAATGTGAATGACGAAGAAAGAATTATTTGGAAGAACATGAATGAATCATGTACAATATGGAGTAGAGGTATATGAACGTTGAAGGAGTAGGGGAAGCGGATGGAAACTTTAGAATCTCGAGTATCACGTTTAGAATATTACATAAAACTGTTATCTGGGACATCTGAACAAGAAGCTAAACCATTTATTGATTTAGTGGTAAGAAATCAGCTTACAAAGAAGGAAGTAGAGGAAATTTTAATTCTGTGTGAAGATACAAAAAACGAATATATTGAGCAAAAAGCGGAAGGTCTAACAGACTTTGTTCCGCTTCTTACACAATTTGTTGGCATGCTGAATTATAAATTAAATCCTAGAGAGACGGTCGAATCGCTTCGTTATCAACCTTCTTATCAAGATGTGATGAATGAATTTTTTGAAATTATTCAATGGATAAGGGACTAACCATTAAGAGTTTGAAATAGTCTCCTGGTGGTTCTCTTTATCTTTCTTGACAAGCTTGCCATCTTCTTCAGTGAATTCTTCTTCGATATGATGGAAAGATCGCTCGAAGATATCCATAAAATCTTCACCGTAAATTTTGCGGATGACGGTCATTAGTTCCATAAACTCAGGGAATTTGCCGTACAAGTCGCGCAACGGAAGTGCACCGCTGAACACTGAATTATTAGAAGGTTCGTAATGTTCCATTAAATCTAATAAAATGGCCTCGCCTTTATCTGTCAGCTGAATGTACGTATTTCGCTTGTCGCTTTCTTTTTTAGAAAACTCAAGTAAACCTCGTTCTTCTAGTTTTTTGGAGAAGTTAAATGCAGTAGAAACATGCATAACTCCAAACTTGGCAATTTCGGAAATGGAAGCCCCGTTTAAATGATATGAAATCCATAAAATATGATGCTCGTTAATATTAAGGTCATAAGGCTTAATCCATTGCTGCCAATCCTTCTCTACGGTTTTCCAAAGGGCTTTACTTAATTGGGCAATGCGTTGGCTAAATAGAAGTGCTTCTTTCAAACTGTAATCTTGATCACTAGTCTTTTTCATCTTCTCCCACCTACTTAGTCTCTTTTTTTATTTATCTTCTATTATGCCAATAAAATAAAAAATTATAAAGATATAAATTTACAAAATTTTAAAAAATTAAAAAAGAAGGCGTTCTAACCTTCTTTTTTGTCAATTTTTTCATTGGGATTTTTAGTTGTCTGTACATGTTCCTCTAGGTTTGACAAAGAATTTTGGATTTCTTTCAAATGATGCTGAAGGGATTCCTTATGAGGGACAATTTCTTCTTTAAACTGACCAAGGGTAGTAGAAAGGTCACTTGCGATATTTTTCACTATAGTATTTCCTTCTCTGGCGGTCATTTGTACTTGTTGAGAAACAGCTTTTATTTTTGTTGAGAGCTCTTGTTGTGAAGCGTTAACTCGGTCTTTTCGAGAGCTGACACGCTGTTTAAGTTCTCGTCCTGAATATGGAGTAACAAGAAGCGTTGTAATAGCGGCTACGGTGCTTCCGATTGCTGCTCCAGCTGCTAGTTTTTTCATTCTGCTCATTATTTATTTCCTCCTATATAGTAAAGTAATTGCTAACACTTCCTTCTGACATAATCATAAAAAAATAGCATAGATTTATACAAAAGAAGGAGGTTATCAACATGGGGTAGCTTTATTCATTCTTTTGATGATTAGCCTGAGTTTTTTTCTGGCTGCCTTTAAATGGTTTAGCCTTACGACTAGAACGGCATCATATCCACCTAAACATGTGCTGAAACAAAAGTCTCTTACATGTGCGACAGTGGCTTTTGCGAGTTTTTTATTGGCGCTTATACTTTATTATGTAACCTAGGATGGGGAACTTAAACCTTTATTACATAGTAAGTCTTCATACCTATTGTATGAGCTGCAAATGAAATTTAAGTGAAAAGCATCCTGTACCATTTCTTTTTAAACAAAAAGTTAAGAGTCGAACTTTAGGCTGTCTCTAAAAGATCAGCAACATACTATAAATGAACCGTTTTATCTAAAGGTCCGCCACGCTTTGGCGGGCCTTAGCTTTTGGTGTAAAAAAAGAGCCTGATTCTTAATTAAATCAGGCTCTTGACGTTACGATAATTTTGCTTTGATGCTTGTGCGTTTTAGAACGGATTGAACAATTGGATAAATAACGACCATAACGATTGTATTTACTACTGTTGCAGGTAATACAACCGCAGCAACAAGCGCCATGACGCTGTTTCCGCCCGGTAAGCCGACGATTAGCGCGGCAGCTGACAAGAATACGGTTCCTGATACGAGTGTGCCAACAGCTGTTAAAGCAGCGGCAACTGGTGTTTTAATGCCTGTTTCTTTTTTCACAAGCATAAATAATGCAAAGAAAACAAATGCTGTAATTGGTTTATCAACTAAGTTTGCAATTTGTCCGCCAGGAAAGCTTGTTGTTAAAGCAGAAATAGCTGCTGTTGTTAGGGCAACTAACCCAACATTTTTTACGCTAGGAAACAACAGGATTGCCAAAAACATCATTGTTAACATCATATCTGGCTTCATTCCAAATAAAATAGGAGGTACCACCGTGTGGAGAACCGCTCCAATTCCGACTAATAACGCTAAAGAAACTAAAACTTTTGTATTCATTTCTCATCTCTCCTCTTCTAAGCTAAGCTCGAAATATACCAATAGTGCGTCTATGCCCATTGCATATATTTACATACTGATTATAACATATTTATGTGAAAAAAGAATCAGCTGATTCTGCCAATTATACGTTTGCCTGTGCAAATTCATCCATAAAGACGGCAAGAGCTTCACACGCTTCAAGCGGTACAGCATTGTAAATAGAAGCGCGGCATCCGCCGATTGAACGGTGTCCAGCTAATCCTACGAAGCCTTTTTCTTTTGCTTGCTGTAAAAACGCAGTCGTTAACTCATCGGTTGGTAAAGTAAACGTTACGTTCATAATTGATCGGCTTTCCTCTGTAGCGTGAGGGGTATAGAAACCATTTGAACGTTCCATGCTTGTATAGAGTAACTTAGCTTTTTTATGATTTTGGGCTTCAATTGCTTTAACGCCGCCTTGTTCTTTAATCCAATCTAAAACAAGTGAAAGCATATAAATGCCAAACGTTGGAGGAGTGTTGTAAAGAGAGTTGCTCTTTACGTGTGTCTCATAATTCAGCATTGTTGGTAAACCTTCAGGAATACGTTTAAGCAATTCTTTCTTCAAAATGACAACCGTGACACCAGATGGTCCGAGGTTTTTCTGAGCACCAGCATAAATGAGTGAGAACTTAGATACATCAATTTGACGGCAAAGAATGTCGCTTGACATGTCGGCAATTAAGTCTACTCCTTCAATAGAAGGATAGTCAGCCCATTGTGTACCAAAAATGGTATTGTTGGACGTGATATGCAAGTACCCAATCTCTTCTTTTGGAAGCTTTACATCATCTAAAGCTGGAATAGAGCGGTAGTTCTCTTCTTTAGTAGAAGCAACCACTGCTGTTTTTCCAAGTTTCTTTGCTTCTTTTAATGCTTTTTCTGACCATGATCCAGTTAGTACATATGCACCGACTTGATCGGGAGCTAAGAAGTTCATTGGAATCATAGAGAATTGCAGGCTTGCTCCGCCCTGCAGGAATAAAATTTCATGTGTATCTGGAATATTAAGCAATTCCGTGAGTGTTTCTTTAGCATGTGTTAATACATCTTCAAACTCTTTGCTGCGATGTGATAATTCCATCACAGACATACCCGTATTTTTAAAATTAACTAGCTCCTCTTGAGCAAGTTGTAAGACAGGTAGGGGAAGCGCAGACGGACCTGCATTAAAATTATAAGCTCTGTTTAACGTAATCACATTAATTCCTCCTCAAATTAGTTCGAACACTCATCATACAAAATGGCTAATGACTGATGTCAGAAAGAATATCATTATACTATCATGAAAACCATTGATTGTGGAGGTAACTTTTCAAAAATTTAAATTAATCTGTAAAGAGAAAATAATAGAAAAAAGATAAATAAAAAGTATACGCAAACATGTTTTGGCAAACATGTAAATGAAATGTTTATATGCTATACTGATGGAAGAAATAATGTGGAGGAACAGAATGAGAGTATTAAAATATGCAATATTAGGGCTCTTAGATCAGAAGGAGCTCAGCGGGTATGACATTACCAGACTTTTTAAAGAAGAGGTCGGTAATTTTTGGAGTGCTAAGCACAGCCAGATTTATCCCGAGTTAAAGCGATTAACAGAAGAGGGATTTATTCGCTATGAAACCGTGATTCAAGGCAAGAAATTAGAAAAAAAGATGTATTCGATAACGGAAGAAGGAAGGGCCGAGTTAAGCAAGTGGCTCACTACAATTGATCCTATTCCTGAAACAACTAAAGATGAATTTATGTTAAAAGCTTATTTTGCCTCATCTATGTCAATAGAAGAGTTAAAGCAACAAATAGATAATCAACTCTCAAGCAGGAAAGTGAAGCTAACTTTTTTAAAGAAACGAATGGATGACCTTTTGGAACAAGTTAATCATCACATTACCGTTTCGTCTCCTCAATTTGGTCATTATTTGGTGCTTTCTCGCGCTCAAGACCGGGAGACAAGCTATATCAATTGGCTTGAACGTACGCTGAATTTAATTGAAAAAGAACAATAAGAAAAGGTGAGCGGATCATGACTTGGTGCATAAAATCATTTCAAGAGCTGACAAACGATGAGCTTTATGAAATTCTACAGGTTCGCACCGCTATTTTTGTTGTCGAACAGAAGTGTGCTTACTTAGAAGTAGATGGAAAAGACAAACTTGCTTATCACTTGTTCAAAAAAGAGAATGAGAAAATTATCGCATACCTTAGAGTTTTACCAAAAGGAATTAGCTATCGGGAGGCTTCTCTGGGGCGCATTATTGTGAAACAAGCACAGCGCGGTACAGGTCTCGGAAGAGAGCTAGTAGCAAGAGGAATTGATTTTTTAGAAAATGAGTTGCACGAGAAGATAATTAAAATTCAAGCTCAAAGCAGACT
Organism: Priestia sp. MDV22-iso46; assembly: GCF_058629175.1. Classification (NCBI taxonomy): domain Bacteria; kingdom Bacillati; phylum Bacillota; class Bacilli; order Caryophanales; family Bacillaceae; genus Priestia; species Priestia sp. MDV22-iso46. The sequence goes on along the minus strand of NZ_JBZVWT010000009.1, from coordinate 29,914 downwards.
TCAAACATTTTATGAATCGTTTGGTTTTAGACCTATTTCCGATATTTATTCAGATGAAGGGCTTCCCCACGTAGATATGCTAAAGACACCTTAGAAACTTCACCAATTGTGTGAAGTTTTTCTATTTCTGAAACGGGTAAGGTGAAAGAAAGATGTTAGGCTTTAGTACTGCGCAGATAGAATCGATATGACTACTACTAAATTAGTAATTTATGAATAAGATAGATAATGAATTTGTTTCTTTTTGCTTATTCTTTGATTTTAAGTAAGTGATATATTGAAGAAAGTAATAATATTGTATATAATGATTTTTGTAACAAAAATGTAACAATTACGTAATATTCTTAATGTTGATTGGGAAAGAAATTTGTTGTACATATTGCTTGGAGGCATTTTTATGAGTGCAAAGGAAAAGAAAAATAGGTATATATATAGTTTGGATGGACTTCGAGCTTTCGCTGTTATGTCTGTCATTGCATATCACTTAGGATTTGGATGGGCATCTGGAGGATTTCTAGGAGTTGACGTTTTCTTTGTATTATCAGGGTATTTAATTACCTCGATTTTACTGGTGCAATCTTGGGAAAATCCTTTGAAAAATTTGAAGCATTTTTGGATCAGCCGAACGAGAAGACTTCTTCCAGCTGTGTATGTGATGGTAGTATTAACTGCAGCTTGGGTTATTTTATTTAACCGACCATTGTTAACAACGCTACGAGGCGATGCATTATCGTCTATTTTTTATATGAGTAACTGGTGGTTTATTTTTCATAAAGTTTCATATTTTGATAGTTTTGGGTCACCGTCACCATTAAAGAACTTATGGTCACTTGCTATTGAAGAGCAGTTTTATATTGTGTGGCCACTTGTTTTATTGTTGGGTTTAAAATTTATCAAAAAGAGAGGAATTCTTTCTCTATTCATTTTAGCTGGAGTAATGGCCTCAGCTATTCTAATGTCTTTTTTATATGAGCCAGGAGGAGATCCTAGCCGCATTTATTATGGAACCGATACTCGGCTGTTTGCCCTTTTAATCGGCTGTTTACTTGCATTTGTCTGGCCGATGTATCGTTTGTCATCAAAAAATCTTCCAGCCGTAGGCAAGCAAGTATTAAACGCGGTAAGTATAGTGAGTTTCTTTATATTTATTCTCTGCGTATGGAGCGTTGATGAGTATACTCATGCATCTTTTCTTTATCAAGGTGGAATGCTGCTGATTTGTTTAAACGCTGCTGTACTGGTTGCAACGATTAGTCATCCTAGTAGTTTTTTAGGAAAAGCTCTGTCGTTTAAACCGCTTCGCTGGCTTGGTACTAGATCATACGGTATCTATTTGTGGCATTATCCGGTTATTGTTCTTACAACACCTGTATCCGAGATTGGCCGCCCGGTCTATTGGCATGCGCTGTTACAAGTAGGCCTTACATTTATCATTGCTGAACTTTCTTACCGTTACATCGAAGTGCCTATCCGCACACGCGGCTTTCGCTATTATTTCCGGCACTACCATCCGAGAGAGCTTTTTAAATGGCGTAATCTCTCTCGTTCGAGACAAGCGGTTTTGGGCAGTCTCATTTTCTTTTTGGCGCTGTTTACAGCGGATATGACAAGCTTTGCTATTAGTACGCAGCAAAAGGATGAAACGACAGCAAAAGAGACAGAGGTTAAAATTCAAACGAATCATAAAGAAAATGCTTCAACTTCTGTCAAAGACAAGAACAAAGCGGATGATAAAAAAGCAGAGAACGCGGAAGAAAAATCTGATGCCAAAGAAAAACAGCAGCCGAATTCTTACAGAGATGTTCTTGCGATTGGAGACTCGGTCATGCTGGATATTGCTCCAAATCTTAAAGAGATGCCGCTTAGTATTACGATTGACGGAAAAGTAGGAAGGCAGCTCAATGAAGCACTGCAGCTAACTCCTAGCTATCAAGCATTTAATAATCCGAACAGCGCAGTGATTATTGAGTTAGGAACAAACGGCTATTTTACAAATGAAGAACTTGAACAACTGGTAAAAGCTTTTTCACACGCGGACGTTTACTTAGTGAATACGCGCGTTCCTCGTTCGTGGGAAAGCACGGTGAACAAGAACTTGAAAGCTGCCTCTGAAAAGTTTGGTCACGTCACGCTCGTAGATTGGTACTCAGAGGCTTCTAAGCACCCTGAATACTTTACATCAGATGGTGTCCACTTGGTACCTGAAGGATCAAGAGCATTAACAAAATTGATTGAAGAACGTATGAATTTAGAAGTTAAGGCGGAAAGTCGTTCATAATAAGTGAAAAGCCGTACGATGTTTTATATCACAAACTGATTAAACATGTGTCAAATGAATAGATAAAACAAAAAAAGCTTACATGTGTAAGCTTTTTTTGTTTCAAGAAAGGCGAGAAGAAATATTGCCAGCGATTTCTTGAAGTTTTTCAGGCGTGTATTCGCTTGTATGCTCTTTCCATACAGCACCGAATCCATCCCCTTCCCCATAGCGAGGAATAATGTGCATATGATAATGAAACACGGATTGACCAGCTTTTTCACCATTATTATTTAAGATGTTTAAGCCGATTGGGCTGTATGTTTCTTTAATTGCATTTGCGATTTGAGGAACCACTTCAAACAAATTGCGCGCAATTTCCGGCGTTAGTTCGTGAATGTCTTTTTTATGTACTTTTGGAATCACCAGCGTATGACCTTTTGTTACTTGACTAATGTCTAAAAAAGCTAATACATGTTCATTTTCAAATACTTTTGCACCTGGGATTTCACCGCGAATAATTTTGCAAAAAATACAATTTTCATCATGTGTGCTCATTATGTTCACCTTCCGTTACCAATATAAATGTATAGGTATACATGTACGTTTATTTTACCACAAAGTAGAAATGCAATCAGCAGGCAAGAAATAGCTACTGGCATTTTATACACAAAAACGGGATGCAAACGATTATGCATCCCGTCATGTGAAGAAGGAAAAAATAGCTTTTAATGCAGCATATGATCTTTAAGGAACACCTCATTTACGTAATTGCATTGCCTAATGAAACAGTAACTTGAAAAAGTATATTCTCTTTAACAAACACCTCATTTAAGCATTGAGCTAAAAAATATACAATGTGAACGAAATCGTTCTTGGTCTTTGACAAACACCTCATTTACACAGTAATAAATGAACATTATTGTCTACCCATTATATATATTCTTACTACGTTCATGACTACCATCCCCTTATGAATCAAACATACATCGATTTACAATAAGGTTTTCTGAAATATGCCTGCTGTAGACACCTCATCCCAAATGTAAGAAGCTTTGTAATGATTAGTTGTAATCAATAACTTGTTTTCCTTCTTCCCTATATAGAATGTCCTGATATTTCGATTATATTCTGGAAAAATTAACCGAAAAAAATGAAAACAATGTGAGGAAGAAAAAGATTTGGTACAATAGAGCAAATAGCGCTTGCGCTTGAAGACAAAAAAGAACAAATAAAAGGAGATCGTGATGGGTTCTTTATTGCAAATTAACAATATTACAGGGGGATATACAAAAACTCCCGTCTTAAAAGATGTATCGTTTGATGTAAATGCAGGTGAATTAGTCGGGTTAATCGGGTTAAACGGGGCCGGCAAAAGTACAACGATTAAACATATCATTGGATTAATGGAAGCAAAAAAAGGAAGTGTATCCATTAATAATAAAACCTTTCAACAAGACCCAACAGGTTATCGAAGTCAGTTTACGTTTATTCCAGAAACTCCTGTGCTATACGATGAATTAACATTAAAAGAACATTTAGATATGACAGCTATGGCTTATGGACTTGAGCCTCAAACATATGAAGCCCGTCTGCAGCCGCTTTTAAAAGAATTTCGTTTAGACCGGAAGTTAAAATGGTTCCCTGCGCATTTTTCAAAAGGAATGAAGCAGAAGGTTATGATAATGTGCGCTTTTTTGGTTCAGCCGTCTCTTTATATTATTGATGAACCTTTTTTAGGTTTAGATCCGCTTGGTATTCAATCTTTACTTGATTTGATGACGGATATGAAAAAGCAAGGTGCAGGCATTTTAATGTCCACACACATTTTGGCGACCGCGGAACGCTACTGCGATAAATTTGTTATTTTACATAACGGAGAAGTAAGAGCGCAAGGAACGCTTAAAGACCTTCAAGAAGAATTTCAGATGCGCAATGCTACTCTTGATGAAATTTATATTGAATTAACAAAGGAAGAAGGCTATGAGTAAGATTGATGCATTATGGAAGCAACGGTTTCAGCAGTATTTAGTGGATGTAAGAAGATATACAAAATATATCTTAAATGACCACATTAAATTAGTGTTAATTTTTGCGATTGGCGGTTTGGCCTACTATTATCAACAGTGGTTGAGTACATTAATACCTGCGTTTCCTTCGGCTGTAGTGATTGCGATACTTATGGGATTGATTTTAACCATGGGTCAAATTCAAACGTTTTTAAAACGACCTGATTTAGTCTTTTTACTTCCTTTGGAGACGAAGCTGCAGCCTTATTTTAAAAAATCTTTTTGGTTTACCTTTACGATTCAGCTTTATATTTTATTATTTGCAACTGGTGCAGCAGCACCTCTTCACGTAAAGGTAATGCATGATTCTTACTCAAACGTTTTTGTGTTTTTTCTGCTATTACTCATCTTGAAAGTTGTAAACTTAGGCATGTCTTGGTGGGCTGTATGGTTTGAAGAAAAGTGGGCGAAGTGGACAGATTATATCGTCAGGTTTTTCTTGAACGCAGTTTTTACGTACTTCTTATTTTCGCATGCATACGTATTGTTTACAGGAGTCGTAGCGGTGATTATGATTGCGCTAGCCATTTATTATCGCTCCCTTACAAAAAGAAAGCCGATCAAATGGGAAAAGCTAATTGACTTAGAAGAAAAGCGCATGGGCTATTTTTATCGATTAGCTAATTTATTTACGGACGTTCCTCAGGTGAAAGAGCGAATCAAACGCCGTAGATATTTAGATTGGCTATTAGCACGTATTCCATTTCGTCAAAGTGCCACTTACCATTACTTGTACACCAGAACATTTTTGCGATCAGGAGATTATTTAAGTTTGCTCGTTCGCTTAACTGTCATTGGCGGATTTTTAATTGTAGCTGCTCCGTTTCAATACGGCAATATAGTGGTTGTTTTATTTGTTGTATACATGACGGGTTTTCAATTACTCCCGCTTTGGAAGCAGCACAAACAGATTTTATGGCTTTCTCTTTATCCGGTTGAAGCTAAAGAACGGAAAAAGGCATTTTTGGACGTATGGAAAAAAGCGCTGTATGTACAAATTCTTGTGCTCGCCATAGCGGTGGCTTTTTCTAATATAGTTGCTGCACTGCTTTCCGTGGCAGCAGGTGTTATATTTATTCACTTATTTGTAAATGCATATGTAAATAAAAAATTAACGTAAAAAAAGCTCCGAATGGAGCTTTTTTACGTTTTTAGACTACTTTGGAGACGAAGATAATATACGGAAGCGATAGACGTTCATTGCTACTTTTGTGAGATGGTCAAGAAGCTGATAATTAGCATATGCACCTATAACAGCTCCAATTCCCGGCATAAGCTGAAACATTTTTACAACATCAATGTAATCGCGGTATTCTTGTTGAAAAGCTTTCCAATCAAGCTCAAGAAGTTCCTCTTTTTTTTCTTCCCAGTTTTCTACTACTTCGAGCAGCTTCGTTCTATGGTCGTCGCTGCAAAAGGCAAGATGAAAAATATACAGCATATAAATGCGTTCTTCTTTTTCTTTTACATCAAAACCATACGTAGCGGCAATGTCAAATAAGCACTTCATTTTTATGGAAAGAAGAAGCGGGAAATCTGCTGCACCTAAAAGGATACCGCCTGCACCAGTACCAGCTCCTTCTACAGCAGCAGTTTTTTTGTACTTAGGTATGAGCTCCAAAATTCTTTTCTCTTTTTCTTCAAACGAAAGACCGCTGACATCTCTTTTTTTAGTGGTGAAATCGGACCCAACAAGCGTGGTTTCCACCATTTTTTTTATGCTTTCAGTCATAATCTTATGGACTTTAGCAGGGATTTTTTCATTTATTTTAAGTTGTAAAGATTTTGCGGTCCGTTGAAATTTAGAAGGTCGTTTCAACATGCTGAATTTCCAATGTTCAGCTTCTTGTAACACTTTTTCTTCATACGTATTCAAAAAAATCACCTCATTTCAGTCGATATAAATACTACGTTTTAAGTGAGAAAAAGGTTCCTAAAATAAAACAACAAGCACTCGTCTGCTTATCCGTACGAATGCTTGCTGAATGATTAATTCGCTTTTATTACGTTTTTAGAAGGAGCTTGTTCTCTTAAATACTCAACAGCAGCCGTACCAAGCGTTTTAGCTGCGATAAGCATTGCTTTTTCGTTAAAATCAAATTTAGGATGATGATGAGGATACGGAGCATCTACACCTTCTGGCTGAGCTCCTGTAAAAAAGAACGTTCCTTTAATATGCTGCAAATAATAAGAGAAATCTTCCCCAGTCATGTGAGGCTCCGTTTCTTCGACTGTATGAACTTCATCGATTTGAGAAGCAGCAGAAGCAAGAAAGGCCGTTTCTTCCGGATGGTTGACGACGGAAGGATAGCCGCGAGTATAACTCAGTTCATAAGAAGCATCAGCTGTTAAGCATGTACCTTGGACAATTCGTTCGATTTCTTTTTCGACATCATTTCGCACATCTTCATTAAATGTTCTTACCGTTCCAATTAGTCGAGCAGAATCAGCAATAATATTAAATGCATTTTCCGCTACAAAAGAACCTATGCTCACAACCGCTGAATCAATTGGATTTACACGTCTACTTACAATTTGCTGTAAATTAACAACAAGCTGAGAGGCGATGACGATTGAATCTTTTGTTTTGTGGGGCTGTGCACCGTGTCCGCCTGCTCCTTTGATCGTAATTTCAAAGCGATCAGCAGCAGCCATAATAGGACCCGTTCGATATTGAACCACACCAGTCGGAGTTAATGACCATAAATGTGTTCCAAATATCGCGTCCACACCGTCTAAGCATCCGTCTTCAATCATGGACTTGGCGCCTCCGGGAGCGTACTCTTCGGCGTGCTGATGAATGAAGACGATTTTACCATGGAGAGAATCTCTTATTTCAAAAAGCGCTTTAGCAAGGACTAAAAGAGTAGCCGTATGACCATCGTGACCACACGCATGCATCACACCCGGAACAGTTGATTGATATGGTACATCTTTTTCATCTTGAATAGGAAGGGCATCAAAGTCGGCTCTCAAAGCTACAGTAGGACCAGGGTTTCCTCCTTGAATGCTTGCTACAATACCATTTCCTCCTACATTTGCTCGGTAAGAAATACCGATTTTGTCATAAAAAGATCGAATGTAGGCAGCGGTTTGAAATTCTTTAAAAGACGGTTCTGGATACTGATGCAGATATCGGCGGATTTGAACCATTTCATCAAATTTTTCTTCAAGTAAAGTATGTAGCTTGGAATTCACGTGACCATATCCTTTCTGTATAAGTTGAATAAAGTTTTGAATTTTTTGACATTTTAATCATTATATCATTATCTATTAAAAAGAAAAGAATGTAAGCGTTATTATTGAAAAAAGTAATTGAATCATGAAATATTTTATATACATAATAGATACATAAGGTGAGGAATAGGGATAAAGAATGAGTTTTTTACCAATTTTCTCATGAGATAATAGGAGGTAACGATATGGTAGATTCACAAACTGTATCCCTGTACAAAAAATTGATGTGGATGTTTGGGGTTGCAGGTCTTGTTTTTTTAGGAGTGTTGTTTGTTGTGTCGACAGATTCTTTTCAAGGAGACCACTGGCTTGTTTCAGCTATAGATGACAGCACTATTCTTCAGTCATCGTCATCTGTTTTTCATGGCTTGTCTTTTTTAGCTTCAAAAGTGATGATTATGGTTCTTTTAGCTGTACTTCTCGTTTTTTTATTTTTCAAAAAGGACTATATCGGTATGATATCAGCATTTTTACTTATTTTAAGCGGTGATATTATTAATAAAGCAGTTAAAGATGCGGTAGAACGAGGACGTCCTCTTCAAGGCATCGAAGGCTACAGTTTTCCAAGCGGCCATGCGATGATGGGAATTCTTATCTACGGTCTGATTATCTTTTTTCTCACAAAGCATATGAACAGTCAAAAGGTAGCCAAGCGGTATCAGCTTGCAATTACTTTAATCGTTTTATTAATAGGTGTGAGCCGTATTCTATTAAGAGAACATTTTTTAACAGATGTCTTAGCTGGCTACAGCTTAGGGATTATGTGGCTTATTGTAGGCATTTTCTTCTATACGCTTGTTTATGCGTATGTAAGGCCTTCAGCGGAAAAAGAGCTTCCAAAAGGCATGTAAAAAATATATACATATGGAGTCTGGAAAAAAGTAGTATAGCCGAAGTGAAAAACGAACCACTAATCAAACTGTTCGATTAGTGGTTCGTTTCTTTTTGTTACAGTGAACATAGATTTTATCTGTTTCGTTGCTTCTAGCAGTTGATTGGAGGGCAAGGCGGAGACTCTCGCGGAAAGCGAAGCCTTGAACGGAAATCAACTGCGGTCGAGCAAGCTGTCCAGATTATATATCCAGCTTGTTCGTCTTTGGATGGAATTCATTTCGTTATGTCCCAGCCCCTTTTGTTTAAACTAAGAACATCGCGACAATTGTTGTAACGACCAATCCAATCGCTACAGGTTTTAAATTACGTCTGGCGAGTTCAAACGGACTGACTCCGCAAATTGCAGCAGCTGGAATCAATGCCCATGGAATCAACGTGCCTCCCCCAACCCAAATCGCAGCAATTTGCCCTAAAGCAGTTAGGGTGGCAGCGCCCGATCCTAAAGCAGATGCAAATAAATGAGAGACAGAGCCTACAAGTGAAATGCCTGAAAATCCTGAACCGTCTAATCCGGTAATAGCTCCTAGAGCAGTTATCGTTACAGTAGCAACCTGTGCGGTTAACGGCACAGTGGAAGCAAGCGCAACGCCTAGGTCATTTACAAGTCCATGTGATCCTTTCGGAAGAAAGTCACCAATGATTGTTGTGAATCCAGCATCTCCTAAATAGAAAAAAGCTGCAATGGGAATAACGGGACCGAATACTTTAAAACCAAACTGCAAGCCTTCAATCAAGTAGGAAGTTGTTTGTTCGAGACCTTTTCCTTTGTGAGCAATAAGTGAAACCACCACTAAAATAAACAGGGCTGTGCCGCCAACGAGAGCAGTCGCATCTCCTCCCTGTAAATGAAGGGCGAACATTGCCCATACGTCTATAGCAAAGAAAAGGGGAACTATAATGGCTAAAGCCCGGCGTACTGAAGAAGAAAGAGGTGTGGATTGGACAGAAGAACTGTTTGTTAACATTGTCGGTTGAACGTGAATTCTATTGTGCTTCATATCTTGTTTTAAAAAGTAAAAAGCAGAGAGTGTCGTAACAACTCCCATCACAATGACCAGAGGGACGCTTGCTTGAACCACCTCGTGAACTGGAAGACCTGCTGCGTCAGCTGTTATCTTAGGAGCAGCTTGAATAACAAAGTCTCCTGAAAGCGCAACGCCGTGGCCGAATAAATTCATCGCTACAGCTACGCCTATAGCTGGAAGCCCTACGCGGATGGCCACTGGTAAAAGCACGGCTCCAAGTAAAGCAACGGCTGGAGAAGGCCAGAAAAAATAGGAGATGGTCATCATAACTAATCCAATAACCCAATAGGCAAGAGCAGGAGTTTTAATGAGGCGAGCAAAAGGTGAAATCATCGATTCATTTATTCCTGTAGTCATTAAGACTTTACTCATGGATACAATGATTGAAATAATTAAAATGGTAGGAAGCAGTTCTGTAATGGCATAAATGAAGCTGGAAAAAACAGCGCTGACGGAGTGGCTTAACGAAGAGGTAGCCGTTAAGGAAAGCAAAAAAATCCCGAGTATACAAAGGATACTCGTATCTCGCCGCATAATCATAAAGCCGATAATGAAGGCGATAAAAAGGACATACATCCAATGAAGAGCTCCAAGCTCTATGCCCATAAAAATTCCTCCCAATAGGTGATGTAGTATACAATATGACGTTTGTGCCTATTGTGATACTCGCCTACTAGGAGGATGTTTGCTTATTTAACTACGTGGTATGAGGTCACATAAGAAGGGCGAGAGAAAATCGATGGCTGTTGATCCACGCCTTCTGACGTACCGCGTTTTTTGTGTGCTTCATTATAGGCTTTTGAAGACTGCCAATCGCTAAATGAACTTTCATCTTTCCATCCTGTAAAGATAATGTATGTGTCATTTTGCAGTGGACGAAGCACACGAATAGCTGAGAAGCCTGCTTCATTTTCAATTAAACGAGCTCGTTGGCTAAATCGCTGTTCAAACAAAGGACGGCCTTCATCTGTAACTGAAATATTATTTAGTACAGCAAATCCGCTATCTGCAAGATTTCCAGAAGCATCTAATACTTCATAAGCATGTCCTTCTTTAAAAATTGTATCTCCATCTGTTTCGTGGACTAGTGCAAATTGATCGTCATCTTTGTGAAGCAGTAACAAACGTTCACTCGGATGTTCGTCGATCAACTTCTGAAGGTAAGGGCCTGTTCCGTAAGTAATAAAGATCTTCATGGATTATACTTCCTTTCTAATTGGGAATTGCATACAATTTACAATTGTAAATCATACTAAAATTATAAAATTTTACACACAAAAATTCAAAAATTGTGAACTTCTAATGAAGATGGTAAAGTAAAACATTGATGAAGTTGTTTTCCATATTATCAAAAGTTTAGCGAAAGAAAAGGGGTGGCACGATGTACAAAAAAGGCTTATACGCAATTGCTGCCTTAGTTGGAATTTTTCTATTAGGACTGATTGGATATATTATCATCTTGTTTCTTGGAAACTATGTAATTGATGAGAAAAAGATCGTCATGGACTCGGCTACGAGGTTAGTGGACGAAAATGGAGACGAATTAACAAAGCTCTATGTGAAAAATCGGGACTTGGTTTCAATTGATAAGATTCCAAAGCATGTGCAACAAGCATTTATTTCAATTGAAGACGTTCGTTTTTATGAACACCACGGAATCGATTTTAAATCTATTGGCCGAGCATTATACCGAGATATATTGGCTGGAGGAAGTGTTGAAGGAGGAAGTACTTTAACACAGCAGCTGGCTAAAAATGTGTTTTTATCTAATGATAAAACGCTGCTTAGAAAAACAAAAGAAGTAGTGGTGGCCATTAACTTGGAGCAGCGTTACAGTAAGCAAAAACTGCTTGAAATGTATTTGAACCAAATATACTTTGGACACGGAGCCTATGGAATCCAAGCTGCATCCAAGCTTTACTTCAATAAAGATGTCTCCGAATTAACGGTAGAAGAAGGTGCACTGCTTGCTGCACTGCCAAAAGCACCGAATTCTTATTCTCCTATTTTACATCCAGAAAAAAGTATAGAACGTAGAAATGTTGTGTTAAATGCCATGCAAAAAGCAGGTTATTTATCAGCTGAAAAAAATGTCCGTTTGCAAGGAAGAACGCTGGGGTTGAACGTAAAGGAACAGGCTAAAAACCCAGCATATTTAACCTATATCGATATGGTTATTCAAGAAGCAGAGAAGAAATACAGCATTTCGAGCAATGAGCTTCTGCGCGGCGGTTATACGGTCAAAGTACCGATGAGTACAAAAGTACAAGAAGCCGCCTACGAGCTGATGAAAGAAAATCGTTATTTTCCAGGTACAGATAACAGTGCCCAAGGTGCTTTTGTATTAGTCGATAACAAAAGCGGAGGAGTTTTATCTGTTATGGGAGGACGAGATTATGTACAAAAATCGCTCAATCGCCTAAATGTCAAAAGACAGCCAGGTTCTACGATGAAACCTATTGCAGTATATGGCCCTGCGTTAGAAGAAGGTCAATTCAAGCCTTATTCTTTGCTGCAAGACAAGCTTACAAGCTACGGGGGATACACACCTAAAAATGTAGACGGCCAATATGCTAAAAAGGTAACGATGTACGATGCCCTAAAAGATTCTAAAAACGCAGCTGCTGTCTGGACATTGAATCAACTAGGAGTTGAAACAAGTAAGCAGTACCTCACAAAGCTAGGAATTCCTTTAGAAGATAAAGGGCTTGCGATTGCTCTTGGAGGATTAAAGGAAGGAATTACACCGCTTCAATTAGCAGGAGCGTACCGGGCATTTGCTGAAAACGGAGAAAACATCCAACCGTACTTTATTCAAGAAATAAAAGATCAAGACGGAAAAGTAATTGCAAAAGCTGTTCCCGACACTCACAAAGCATTTTCAAAACAAACGGCTTGGTATATGACAAAAATGCTTCAAGGAGTTGTTAAAGAAGGAACGGCAAAAAAAGGAGAGTTTAAAGGAGAGTTAGCAGGAAAAACAGGGTCTACTTCGTATACGAATGTTAAAGGAGCCACAAGGGATGCTTGGTTCGTTGGATATACGCCAGATGTTGTAGGAAGCGTGTGGATGGGATATGATTCTACAAATGACCAGCATTATTTAACAAAAGGAAGTTCTTATCCGACTCTATTATTTAAAGACATTCTCACAAGAGCGGGTTACGACGAAGCTGCATTTCAAAAGCCAGCAGGCGTTAAAGATTTGCCAAAACCAATACGCTTAGAGCAAGTTAAAGACTTAAAACAAGAATTAACATTTCATCCATTTGGTTTGCTAACGGTAAATTTATCGTGGACACCTTCACCTGATAAAAGAGCTGTTTATTATGTTTATGAGAAAAAAGGAGATAAAGCCGAAGTAATTGGTAAAGTGAAGGGAAAAGGAGCGTTTGAAAAAGAGCGTGTGAATCTGCTCGACAGTCCTACTTATTATGTAGTTCCTTACAATTCCCAAACAAAACAAAAAGGAAAAAAATCCAACGAAGTAACACCTGCTCTTTTTCAATAAAAAAAGGAAGAGTAGGGCGAATTTTTGACATTTTTAGCAGGTGGCTATACAAGTCGTAAAGAAATGGGTATAGTGACAAGTAGAGAATATAACGTGAAACTTTAATCAGTAGAGGAACCGGTATGTTCCTTTGCTGATTATTGTCTGTCTAATCGAAGAAAATACGGATGGAAGACAATCGAGAAAGGTGGAAATTATGAGTCAAGGAACGTTTAACGATACTTTTTTAAAAGCCTGTAGAGGGGAAAAAACGGATCATGTTCCGGTTTGGTATATGCGCCAAGCAGGGCGTTCACAGCCGGAATACCGAAAGCTAAAAGAGAAGTACTCTTTATTTGAAATCACTCATCAGCCGGAGCTTGGGGCATACGTAACACGCCTGCCCGTTGAACAGTACGGAGTGGATGCAGCTATTTTATATAAAGATATAATGTCACCGCTTCCTTCAATTGGAGTGGATGTTGAAATCAAGTCAGGAATTGGTCCCGTAATTTCTAATCCAATTCAATCTTTAAGCGATGTAGAAAAACTAGGAGAAATTACGCCGGAAGAAGATGTTCCGTATGTATTAGATACCATTAAGCTGTTAACAACAGAACAGTTAAACGTACCTCTAATTGGCTTTGCGGGTGCTCCTTTTACAGTGGCAAGCTATATGATTGAAGGAGGACCTTCAAAAAATTACAATAAAACAAAAGCATTTATGTATACGGAACCTAAAGCATGGTTTGCACTAATGGATAAGTTAGCAGATATGACGATTACATATGTAAAAGCGCAAATTGACGCTGGGGCAAAAGCCATTCAAATCTTTGATTCATGGGTAGGTGCTTTAAATGTAGCGGATTATCGTTACTTTATAAAACCTGTTATGGAGCGAATTTTCACCTCTTTACGTGAAAAAAATGTACCGCTCATTATGTTTGGAGTAGGGGCAAGTCATTTGGCAAAAGAATGGCATGATCTGCCGCTGGATGTAGTGGGATTAGATTGGAGAACACAGCTGGATGAAGCACGTGCATTAGGCTTAACAAAAACACTGCAAGGAAACTTAGATCCTGCTATTTTGTTAGCTCCATGGGAAGTTATTGAAGAACGTGTAACAGAAATATTAGATAAAGGGATGGCCAGTCCTGGTTACATCTTTAACTTGGGGCACGGCGTTTTTCCACAGGTTCAGCCGGAAACGTTGAAGCGTTTAACAACCTTTATTCATGAATATTCTGCGAATAGACAATAAATTGTCAAATGATTTGGAGCGCTAAACTTTGAATTTTTCTTTTTATTCATGGCAAAATGAAGACAAGTATTGAATCTAACAAAGAGGTGTCGAACACATGAGTAAAAAAGTAATGGGATTACTTGTAATGGCATATGGAACGCCATATAAAGAAGAAGATATTGAACGTTACTATACACATATCCGCCGCGGACGTAAACCTTCACCGGAAGCCTTAGAAGATTTACAAAACCGCTACGAAGCAATCGGGGGCATTTCACCTCTTGCAAAAATTACGCAACAGCAAATGGAAAGTCTGGAAAAGCGCTTGAATGAAGTGCAGGATGAAATTGAATTTAAAGCGTATCTTGGCTTAAAACATATTGAACCGTTTGTTGAAGATGCAGTAGAAGCCATGCATAAAGACGGAATTAAAGAAGCGGTCAGCATTGTGCTTGCACCTCATTTTTCAACGTTTAGCGTAAAATCCTATAATGGGCGCGCCAAAGAAACGGCTGAAAAATTAGGAGGACCAATCATTCATTCAGTAGAAAGCTGGTACAGTGAGCCAAAGTTCATTCAGTACTGGGCTACACGTGTTAAACAAACGTTTGATTTAATAGACGAAGAGAAACGCCAAAAAGCCGTGTTGATTGTTTCTGCGCATAGCTTGCCGGAAAAAATTATTGCAGCAGGAGATCCATATCCAAATCAGCTTCAAGAAACAGCGGATTTAATTGCACAAGCAGCTGGTATTGAACATTACGAAATTGGCTGGCAAAGTGCTGGAAATACGCCTGAGCCATGGATAGGTCCTGATGTCCAAGATTTAACAAGAGAATTGCATGAAGAAAAAGGTTATACATCGTTCGTGTATACTCCGGTTGGATTTATCGCAGACCACTTAGAAGTTCTTTATGATAACGACTATGAATGTAAAGTGGTGACGGATGAAATTGGGGCTGATTATTACCGCCCTGAAATGCCCAATGCACAGCCTGAATTTATTGATGGATTAGCTACAGTTGTGTTAAAACAGATTGCCCGTTAAGTCAGTATAGATTCTTTGTACATTGAATAGGGACGAAAAGTAACTTATAATCAATATAAAGAAAAGTAAGAAGCGAGCTATGGATTTCCATAATCGCTTCTCTTTATATTGAATTTTACAGAAAAGGCGATGATAACATGACGGATAGACGAAAAAAGGTTGTCATCATCGGTGGAGGAATAACAGGTCTTTCAGCTGCCTATTATTTGCAAAAAAAAATAAAGGATCATCAGCTGCCAATTGATCTTCAACTAATAGAAGCGACGCATCGGCTTGGTGGAAAAATTCAAACGGTCAAACGAGACGGGTATTTATTTGAAAAAGGTCCTGATTCATTTTTAGCGCGTAAGCTAGCTGCTACAAAACTGGCAAAAGAAGTAGGGTTAGGTAGGGAGCTAGTCGGAAATGAAAAGGGAAAATCCTATATTCTAGTAAAAGATACACCGCATGCGCTGCCTGATGGTGCTGTAATGGGGATACCAACCAAGTTATCTCCTTTTATCACAACAGGGTTATTTTCACCTGTTGGCAAGCTGCGCGCAGCAGCTGATTTTTTTATACCGAAGACAAAAAATCAGGATGACCGTTCGCTAGGCGTATTTTTTAGAAGACGGTTTGGTGATGAAGTTGTTGAAAATTTAATTGAGCCTCTATTATCAGGAATTTACGCAGGAGACGTTGATCGTTTGAGTTTAAGATCAACATTTCCACAGTTTTTGCATGCTGAACATAAGTACAGAAGCTTAATTGTTGGAATGAAAAAGCTAAAAGAAATTCACCCACAGCACGGTGATGATTCGGAGTTTAAAAAAAATAGTGTCTTTTTAACATTAAAAGAAGGTCTTCAATCGCTAGTAGATGGGGTAGAAAAAGCAATAGATGCTGATATTATTACAAAAGGAATAAAAGTAGAGAAAATTTATAAAGAAGATACCACATATGAATTATCGTTAAATAGCGGGAAAGTCATAAAAGCAGATAGCGTTATTGTAACTTCTCCTCATGCAGCTGCTCAGTCTATGCTTTCGGAATATAAAATATTCGAGCCGTTGAAGCATATGCCTTCCACTTCAGTAGCTACTGTTGTGATAGCCTTTGCACAAGAAGCGCTGCAAGACAATCTAGATGCAATGAACATCGCCGTTTCAAGAAATAGCGATTACACGATTACGGCGTGCACATGGCTAAATAAAAAGTGGCCGCATGCGGTTCCGGAAGGAAAAGTGCTGCTGAGATGTTTAGTTGGACGAACCGGGGATGAAGCTGTGGTGGATCAGCCTGACGATGAAATTTTCAAAATTGTCCTGGAGGATTTGAAGAAGCTCATCACCATTTCTGCTGAGCCTGAATTTTACGCGGTAACGAGATGGAAGCAGTCAATGCCTCAATATACGGTCGGACATCACGATATGCTAGATACGATGAACGAACAGCTTGAAAAAGAGCTGGCCGGTCTTTATGTAGCGGGAAGCTCATACGAAGGTCTGGGTATACCAGAATGTGTAGAGCAAGGAGAAGATGTGGCTAAAAAAGCAGTTAAATATGTGCAGCAACTGTAGAAGTGGAGCGGTGAATCAATGCTCCGCTTTTTTGTCTACTACCTGTAGAGAAAGGTTATACTAAGAGAAGAGATTGTGGTTGAAAAGCAAAAGAAACTTATGCTATAGTAAAACCGTACTTGTTGACTGAAATATTCATTTGGTCAGAAAGAAGGGGATAACGTGGCTATAGACCGAAAGCAATCAGTTGTGGATGCAGCGTCAAAATCATTTGCGCTGTTTGGATATAAAGCAACGACTATGGAGCAAGTGGCGAAGCTTGCAAATGTCGGAAAAGGAACGATTTATACTTTTTTTAAAAACAAAGAAGAGTTATTCGATGAAATTGTTACACGAATGATTCGAGAAATGACAGATGCAGCTGAAACTGTCATTGATAGCAACCGTCCTTTTTTTGAAAATGCCCAAGCAGCCATTTTTCGAATCTTAGAATTCCGCACTGAGCATCAGCTCATGCTGAAGCTGGTACAGGAACAGCAGTTAGGCACTACAGCAGTGCAAGAAGTGCTGGTGCGAGTAGAAGAAGAGATTTTGACTTATATAAAAAACAAAATCGAAATTGCGATTTCTAAAAAAGAAATCAAACCGTGCAACCCGGAGCTCACAGCTTTTTTACTATTTAAAATGTACATTGCACTCGTCTATGATTGGGAAAAACGGCATGAGCCGCTTTCAGAAGAAAAAATTGCTGAATTAATTGAACTATACTTTTTACGCGGTCTGTCTCAGTGAGATGGGCTTTTTTCATAGAAAAAACAAAAAAGGTCTCATGACGAGACCTTTTTTATTGTTCATTATCATCTTTTTTTACGCCGTTTAATTCTGTATTTCCTGTTTTTGCATCTTCTTCTTTTTGTTCTACTTCTGTATTTCCTTGCTTTTTAAGTTTGAAGTAGGCATCAATAACATCACCTGTAATAGTTTTACTTTGTCCGCCAGAATTCGCTCCAGCAACATACGCAGAAGGAATAACAACTGCTACGGCTACTTCAGGATTGTCATAAGGTGCATAAGAGACAAAAGTGGAGTTACGTACGCTTACGCCTTGATTATAGGTTTCAGCTGTTCCTGACTTGCCTGCTATATTATATTTTCTGTATTTTGGATTTGTATACAAGGCGTGTCCAGTACCACCTTGAGCAGTAACAACACGACGAAAACCACGTTTTACAATGTCAATTTGCGACTGATTCATTGTAATACGGTTTAATACTTGTGGTTCCACGGAACTTTGTATACTTCCTTTTAGCTCACTGTCAAGTTCAGGCTCACGAATTTCTTTCACAAGGTGAGGTTTCATTCTGTATCCACCATTGGCAATTGTTGAAATGTATTGAACAAGCTGAAGCGGTGTATACGTATCGTATTGACCAATTGCAAAGTCGAGAGCTTTACCAGGTTCGTTTGTCACGGTGTTACGAATACCGGTTGATTCGTTTTCTAAATCAATTCCCGTTGGAATTCCAAGGCCAAACTGACTGTAGTATGAACGCATTTTATTAAAAATAGAAGGCGAGATATGCAATGATCCGCCAGGTCGATAAGTTTCACCAGCCATGTTTAGAATTGTTCTATACATAAAAACGTTAGAAGATTGCTCGAGAGCTTTTTCGATACCTGTAGCTCCCATATTGTGAGAAGATTTCTTCGGTTTAGTACCAGCAAACTTCATTGGTGCGTCATAAAAAACAGTACCAGGCTGAATTGCACCTGAGTCAAGTCCGGCTAGAACGGTCGCTCCTTTAACCGCGGAACCTACTTCATAAGAAGTTGTAAGATTTCCAAGCGCGAAGTCTTGAACTTTGCGTGCTCCTGTTTGTTTGTCAGTAACAAGCTGTTTTCCTCCCATTGCTAAAATGTCTCCCGTATGTGGGTCCATCATAATAGCAAACGCTCGGTCCATTAAGCGGTTCCTCGCAGAGCCTTCAAGTACAGCTTTCGTTAAAACATCTTCGACTTGTTTTTGCAGTTCCATATCAATCGTTAAAATTAAGTCACTGCCGCGCTGACCTTCAGTAACGGTCTCTTGACTCACTAAGTTGCCGGAGCGATCGGTTACGTTTTGTATGCGCGCTTTTTGACCGCGAAGAACGTCTTCGTACTGCTTTTCTAAATAACTTTTTCCTACTCGGTCATTTCGGCTGTAGCCGTGGGACAAGTAGTACTGTAAGTTTTCGCTTGGTAACCCTTCGTCTGCCGATGTGATTTTACCAAGCAGCGTGCTAAGTAAGTCATCGTATGTATACATACGGTCCCAGTAAGTCGTCGTATCGACGCCAGGCAAGTCACTCAGCTGCTCACTAATAACGGCAAGCTCTTTATCAGTTAAGCCGCTTTTAATAATTTGAGCAGTTAACGCATACCCGCCTTCCATCTTGCTTTTAATGGCAATCACTTCAAGGTCGTCTTTCACCGATAAAAGTTCATTTTTAGTGATGCGCTTCAGCTGAAGAGGATACAAATCATCTTCAGAAATTTTTTCTTCTTTTACTTTTTGCTTATCTGCTGCGGTAATTTTTTTCGCTGCTGCTTTTGGATGAGTTGCAATCCAATAATCTTTTAAGTCGCGTTCTGTTAGCTTAATCGTATTTTTATCTTTCTTTTTATCCGATTTGCCAAACACGTCTGTTGTAACAGGAACATCAATAAGAGTGGCAAGCTTTTTAGCTACTTTTAGCTTGTCTTCTTGAGTGACGCCTTTCAAACGCGTGTACGTGACAGCGTTCAACGGTTTATTATCCACGATAACGCGGTCATAGCGGTCTAGCATCTTTCCGCGAGGAACCGGTGAATCTACCGTTTCATCTTCTGTTTTTTCAACTTCTCGTTTATAGTTCTCTCCGTACACGATCTGTACGAAGCCTAATCGTAAAATGAGTGCAGAAAAAAGCAGGAAAACCACAATAAACAGCCAGTTAATTCGAAATGAGACATGTGTTTTTTTGCGCTTTTTAGTTTTCATGTAAACCCCTTCACTTTGTTTATACAAGTTAAAAAAATTCATAAATTTTCTTATGAATCTATCACTCTACATATTAACATAATTTTGTCTATAAATGTTATTAGGTGGAATAAAACAGCCAAAAAATTTATAGAAATTTTTGCGGAAGAAGAGAGACCTGTCGAAGGGTGCTGAAGGAGGGTGTTCAATATTTTCCACTCGGTTGTTCAATATTGTTACCTGTTCAAATGTCCTAGAATCGGTAAAATAAAGAGAGATAGATATCAAGGGGGGCAAAACGAATGAAAATGAAAAGGCTTTCAATAATGTCTGGCGTGTTAGCAACATCACTTTTATTTGCGACAGCATGTTCAAACTCAGGTACGGATTCAAAAGCAAGTAAATCAACAGGCTCAGGTGATCAAGTTGTTATTGATATGTTCCAGTTCAAAGTGGAAATTGCAGATCAGCTGAAAGAATTAACGGATGAATATACAAAAGAACATCCAAACGTAAAGTTTAACATCCAAACAGTCGGCGGAGGCGCGGACTATGGTGCAGCATTAAAAGCACAGTTTGCCTCTGGAAATGAACCTGATATCTTTAACAATGGAGGGTTCCAAGAAGCGCAAACGTGGAAGGATAAATTAGAAGATTTATCTGATCAGCCGTGGGTAGATAATCTGTATGATATCGCCAAAGAACCGATGACAATGGACGGGAAAATTTATGGTCAGCCGCTAAACTTAGAAGGTTATGGTTTTATTTATAATAAAGATTTATTTGAAAAAGCAGGCATTAAAGAATTACCTAAAACGCTATCAGAATTAGAAGCAGCTTCTAAAAAGCTTAAAGCAAAAGGCATTACGCCATTTTCTAATGGATACGGCGAGTGGTGGGTGCTAGGCAACCACTTATTTAATATTCCAATGGCACAGCAAGACGATCCAGATGCGTTTATTAAAGGTCTAAACGAAGGAAAAGCAAAATTTGAAGGCAATGAAACGTTTAAGCAATTTATGAATCTGTTCGATTTAACGTTAAAGTATGGAAATAAAAATCCACTAACGACAGACTACAATACACAAGTTACTCAATTTGCTTCTGGGGAAACAGCAATGATGCAACAAGGTAACTGGACGGTAAATATGATTACGAAAATTAATCCGGACATGAAAATGGGCTTTATTCCAATGCCAATCAGCAACGATGCAAAGAAAAATGATAAACTAGCAATCGGAGTTCCAAATAACTGGGTAGTGAACAAAAATGCGCCAGATGCAGATAAAAAAGCAGCGAAGGAATTCTTAAATTGGATGGTTTCTTCTAAAGAGGGTCAAAAATTCTTAGTTGAAAAGTTCAAGTTCATTCCAGCGTTCAAAAACATCGATGGAAAAGGAATCGATTCTTTATCTGATGATATCTTAAAATACTCTGAAGAAGGTAAAACATTATCTTGGAACTGGTTTAAGTATCCGGAAGGAACGGTTCAAGAAGTCGGCGCAGCAATGCAGTCTTACGCAGGCAAGCAAATGACAGAAGAAGAGTTTATGAAGAAATTAGATACAATTTGGGCAAAAATGAAAAAATAACCAAAAAGTCCGCGTGGAAAACGCGGACTTTTTGGTGTGAAAAAATAGCTGGTTAGATTCATAGTTATGAAAAAATAATAGTTAATTGAAAGCGCTTTTAATGTATAATAATAGTCATAATGTATGACATTAGTCAAAGGAGGTTATTTGTGAAAGGCTGGAGCATACGCAAGAAATTAATTTTGTTTTTCTTATTCGCAACGGTTATTCCATTTTTAATTTCGACGATTTTTACGTATCAATACACAAAAGAAACGGTTAAGAACCGATTTATTTCTACCAACTATCAAGTTATTAAAAATGGAAGCAATGATTTGAGCGATTACTTAAATGAAATTGCTAATATTACAAAAAGGCTGTACGGCTACCACCCATTTATTAAAGTGTTAGATGAAGGTGTATCAAGTGACTTAGGAGCCAATCAACTGGAAATATCACGAACTCTTCTTTATTTATATAATACTCGTCCAGAGATTGAACAACTCCATCTTTACATTGAAAACGGGCATGACTCATATACAGCTTATAATTCGAAAGTGAGCAGCAGAGGGAAGTACGATGATATTTACACTCAGCCTTACTATTCTTATTTAAATAAAAATCATAAATTTCTTGTGATTGAGCCTACCCATGAAATTTATAGCTACAATAATTTATCAACGTTAATTGATTCACTGCCGAATCAAGTTATTAGCTTTCATCAGCGGATTGATGAGATTCCATCAGACAAGTTGTTAGCTTATCTATCTTTAGACATTAATATGACACAAATTCAATCTATATCGCAGCGTCTATATAATGAAGAGTCAGAAGATTTTTATTTAATGAACAATAAAGGGAAGGTTTTGTATTCCTCTGATTCAAAGGTTATTGGAAAAAATGAAAACTACGCGTGGGTGAAGGCGCTCACTTCCCAAAAAGACCATAGCATGGAATGGGAGGATAAAAGCTTCTCAGGCGTATTAATGTATGAAAAGCTTAAACAGCCCTTTGAGGACTTGTACATTGTGAAACGAATTCCTTACAGTGTTTTATATGAGGATGCAAGAAAGACAGCACTTATGAATGTATTAATTGGCCTGCCATTTCTGTGTATGCTCGTTATCGCTACGCTTTTTATATCAGTACGTTTTACACAGCCGATTAACGTATTGATTCGCAATATGAAAGAAGTGGAAAAAGGATCATTTGAGGTGCGGTTTAAATCGCTTGGAAACGATGAATTTGGTGTTTTAGGAAGGCATTTTACCTCTATGGTAGAAACAATTAATGACTTGATTGAACGTAAATTTCGATTGGAATTAGAAAATAAATCAACGCAGCTAAAAGTGCTGCAGTCACAAATTAATCCGCATTTTTTATACAACGCATTTCAATCGATTGGAACTCTTGCTCTTAAGCATAAAGCAGTTGAAGTATATTCTTTATTAACCTCACTTTCGCACATTATGCGTTACAGCATGAATATGAAAGAGGATATCGTTAGCTTAAAGCAAGAAGTCGATCACGTAAAAGCTTTTTTAAGTCTGCAAAAGCAGCGGTTTGGTTCAAAGTTTGAGTATGAGTTAAATATTGAAAAAGAGGCAGAGCTTATGCGAATACCGAAAATGATTTTGCAGCCTCTTGTTGAGAATTCTTTTAAGCATGGATTCGAAACCCGCACAGGAAGCGGAAAGCTGTTGATTTCAGCGGGTTTGAACGGCGAAGAACTGATTCTAACTGTTTCTGATAACGGAAAAGGGATAGGGCAACAAGAGTTGAATCAATTAAAAACGAGACTTCAGCAATCGTATAATCAAACAGATGAGCATATTGGGTTGCAAAACATTTATGAACGACTTCGCATCTACTATGGAGATCATGCTTCAATGCAAATTAGCAGTCAAGAAAATCACGATTTTACCGTTGTCATAAAGCTAACAACAATTGAAGAAAAGAGGGATAGTGATGAAAGTATTAATCGTGGATGATGAAGAGCATGTAAGAGAAGGAATAAAGCTGCTTGGACAGTGGGAAGAGCATGAAATTACAGATGTGATAGAAGCTGATAGCGGTGAGCAAGCGATTGCGCTTATCGAGGATCAAGGACCGGAAATCATTTTTACTGATATGAAGATGCCTAATATCGATGGAATTGCTTTGTTGGAGTGGATTAAAGAGAATTCGCCTTCTAGTAAAACGATTGTGGTAACAGGGTATGATGATTACCACTATATGCGTAAAGCTATTCATTTTGGAAGTACGGATTATATTCTAAAGCCAGTGGATCCTTCGGTTTTAAACGATACCCTTGTACGAGCTGTAACCCAATGGAAGAAAGAAGAAGAGTCCAGAAAAGTCCATAATAGCAGCTATCGTTTAATTAATGAAATGAAGCCGATTTATCGAGATCGAAAACTGACGCAGTTAATGAACAATTATTTGCTAAATCAATCAATCTATGAAGAGTTTGGTTTCCATCTGACTAGAGAGTATGAAGTGGGGATTGTACGTGTAGATGAATCCATCATTCGTTCTTTTGGCGGTGACCGGGATTTAGCCTATTTTTCAATTTTAAATGTAATCAATGAAATGCTGATGGCAGAAGAAAATGGGGTAGCCTTCCGTTATTTATCAAATAAGTGGGAAATTATCATTATATTTTGGAATGATTTTGAACGTATAACCTCTTTGCTGACGGCTTTACATACAGCAATTCGCCGTACGTTAGACGTGAGCTGTCGGATTGCAAGAGGGTGCAAAGTCTCTTCTATTGATCAGCTAATGAACTCCTATGAAGATGCGAAAAACTCGCTTTTATTAAGCAATGTTCTTGATCGAAATAAAGTGAAGGTCTACGGCAAGCAAGACGTTTTAGCAAGTGCTTTATTAATAAATATGATGGACTATAACAGTAAAATTGAAGAAGCGCTGCAAGTCGGGAAGTTTGAAGCCTTTTTGCCGGTATTCAACGAAATTATCACAGCTTTTGAAGCGCAAAATTATCTCTCATTAAAGCAAATTCTGCATTTTGAGCAGGAATATCAGCTGTTAAGCCAGCATTGGTTAAAAAGATATCACATTCCTTATACGATAAATAACGGTCCTGAATATGTTCTTTCTTTTTTCTATAACCAAGATGGGCAGTTTCAGCTAGCAAAGTATGTAGAGAGAAAGAAGCGTGAAGTAAAGCGCTTTTTAAAAGTAGTAAAAAGGTATAGCAAGCAAAACAATCGCGACGTTATTTATGAAATCGAACAATATTTGCAGCAAAATTTTCATCGAGATGTGAAGCTTCAAGAAATATCGGAACGTTTCTATCTAAGCCGTGAATACATTTCGAGAAAGTTTAAGCAAGAATTTCAAGAAAACATTTCAGATTATATGGTGAAAGTCAGAATGAATAAAGCCAAATCACTTTTACTAAATGAAGAACTAAAAATCTATGAAATTGCGAATATGATTGGATATCATGATGATAAATACTTTCGAAAAGTGTTTAAAAAAGTAGAAGGCATTACGCCAAACGAGTATCGCAGTTTGACCGTATAAAAAAGCTGAAACTGTTTTATAACAGTTTCAGCTTTTTTTTATTTCATGATATCTAGACAGTGATCACATTTGTTTCCGTAGCATTCATGCTGTTCCTCGATGTCGTTTCCGCATTCTACGCACTTTTTATTGGGTAATCTTTTGAAAAATTCAGTCATTTTTTCTAACATTTTAAATCCCCTCCGTTGTTTTTGTTACTAACATTGTATTATAACAGATGATAAAATGTCAATTATGTTTTATAACAATTTAGCCTATTTTGCTATTCTAAGTGGTTATTTGTTGTATAACAATGAGTTATTTCGATAAAATGGCCGAAACGAGTGCCTTTCAGTTAGTTTTCAAAAAAAAGTAGGGTATACTGAACCTAATAAAAATAGTACGAAAGGGTGATTGAAATGAAAATAACTGTTATTGGTTTTTGGGGAGGATATCCCGCTGTTTCAGAAGCTACTTCTAGCTATTTAGTGGAGCACGATGGATTTCAGCTGCTTGTTGATTGTGGAAGCGGTGCATTGGCTCAGCTGCAAAAATATGCAAAGCCAGAAGAAATAGATGCTATGATTTTATCTCATTATCATCATGATCACGTGGCTGATGTCGGAGTATTTCAATATGCACGCCTCATTCAGACTCATCTAGGAAACGCTGTTAAGGAACTTTCTATTTACGGACATACATATGATCAGGAAAGCTTCAACAAACTTACTCATAAAGGAATTACTAAAGGGGTAGAGTATGATCCGAGTCAAAAGCTTGAAATTGGGCCTTTTACCATCGAATTTATGAAAACGAAACATCCAGTCGTTTGTTATGCCATGAGAATAAGCGCCGGCAATCAAACTGTCGTGTACACAGCGGACTCTAGTTATTTAGAAGAGTTTGTTTCCTTCTCAGAAGAAGCAGATCTTCTTATTTGTGAATGTAATTTTTATGCCAATCAAGATGGAAGAGGCGCTGGACACATGACAAGTACAGAAGCCGGTACACTTGCTTCAAAAGCAAGTGTCAAACACCTCATGCTTACTCACCTTCCGCACTACGGAGAACATCAACAGCTAGTAGAGGAAGCCGCTGCTCATTATAGAGGTACGCTTACGTTAGCTGAATCAGGATATGTATGGGAATAACAAGGAGGAAAATGAATGTTATTTATTGATAATCAAAAAAATTATGATCCCCGAATTAACTTAGCAATTGAAGAATATGCGCTCAAGCATCTAGACATTAATGAGACATATCTGCTGTTTTATATTAATGAACCTTCTATTATTATTGGCAAAAACCAGAACACCATTGAGGAGATTAATACAAAATATGTTGAAGATCAGCAAATTCATGTAGTGAGACGTCTATCTGGAGGCGGAGCCGTTTATCATGATAAAGGAAATTTAAACTTCAGCTTTATTACGAAAGACGATGGAAATAGCTTTCATAATTTTAAAAAGTTTACCGAGCCGGTCGTGGAAGCGTTAAAGAAATTGGGAGTTAATGCTGAGTTAAGCGGACGAAATGATTTAATGGCGGAAGGACGGAAAATTTCTGGAAATGCTCAGTTTTCAACGAAAGGGAGAATGTTCAGCCATGGAACTCTTCTTTTTGATTCAGAGATTGAAAACGTCGTATCAGCGTTAAAAGTAAAAAAAGATAAAATTGAATCCAAAGGCATTAAGTCTATTCGAAATAGAGTAGCAAATATCAGCGAATTTTTAGAACAGAAAGTAACGGTGGAAGAATTTAGAGAAATGCTGCTTCGGTATATCTTTGACGGAGAAGAAAATATAACAGAATATAAACTAACGGAAAAAGATTGGGAAACGATTCATCAAATTTCTAAAGAGCGCTATCAGTCATGGGATTGGAACTATGGAAAATCACCTAAATTTAACTTACAGCACTCTCACCGCTTTCCTGTGGGACAAATTGACGTTCGTTTAGAAGTGAATAAAGGAAAAATCGATGCTTGCACCATTTATGGAGATTTCTTTGGAGTGGGGGATGTCCAGGAAGTACAGGAAAAATTAACAGGTGTTCGTTATGAAAAAGCTTCTATTGAACAAGCCTTAGAAGACATCGATATTCCACATTATTTTGGTAATATTACAAAAGAAGAGTTTGTTGAATTAATCTATTAAGAAAAAAGTCTGCTACATCAGGCTTTTTTTCTTTTTAAACAGATGAGTCTTGTCAATAGAACAGCAGTAACATTATAATAGAATAGAAGAAGTTAGAATTTTTACATTATTATGACTTAATAATGAATGGTTGTTCATTCATTCGTTATTAAAAGGAGGAAGTTATGAGATGAATTTGTCAGCACAGCTTCATAAAACAGCTGAGCAATTTCCACAAAAATCGGCATATGTTTTTATGGACCAAGAAACATCTTATGCAAATCTTGATGCATCGGTATCTAAGTTTGCTAATGGTCTGAAGCAATTAGGTGTAAAAAAAGGAGATCATATCGCTTTGATTGTCGGCAACTCGCCTCATTTTGTTATTGGATTGTACGGTGCTCTTCGAGTAGGAGCTACTGTTATACCCATTAATCCTATTTACACAGCGGATGAAATTAACTACATGCTTCAGGATGGAGATGTAAAAGCAGTTATTGCGGTTGATTTACTTCTCCCTATTTTAAAGAAAATCATTGGAAACACTCCATTTTTGGAACACGTTATCTTATGTGAAACGACAGATACAGTGGGAAATATACCTTCTTATTTTCACACGTTTTCCCAAGTTGTAAACAGAGGGGAAGCTACATATGATTTTCTTGAGTTAAAAGAAGAAGATGTGGCCATCATTCTGTATACGTCAGGAACGACTGGAAAACCAAAAGGAGCTATGCTTACACATAAGAATATTTATTCAAATGCCCAAGACGTAGCAGATTATTTAAGTATAAATGGGAATGACCGAGTCGTAGCTGCTTTGCCGATGTTTCACGTATTTTGTTTAACTGTTTCATTGAATGCGCCTTTAATGAATGGAGGAACGATATTAATTGAACCAAAATTCAGTCCATCTTCTATATTTAAATTAATTCAAAATCGACAAGCGACTATTTTTGCCGGCGTTCCCACAATGTATAATTTCTTACTTCAGCATGACAAAGGGAAAAAAGAGCACTTTCACACGGTAAGGCTTTGTATATCAGGCGGGGCATCAATGCCGGTGGCACTTCTAACCAATTTTGAACGTAAGTTTGGGGTAATGGTAGCAGAAGGGTATGGCTTATCTGAGGCTTCTCCTGTGACGTGTTTCAATCCGATTGACCGAGAGAGAAAAGCCGGTTCTATAGGCACATCTATTATGAATGTTGAAAATAAAGTGGTAAACGAACTAGGAGAAGAAGTAGAAGTAGGACAAGTTGGCGAACTTATCGTCAAAGGCCCTAACGTGATGAAAGGGTATTATAAGCTTTCCGAAGACACGGAATATGCTCTCCGAGATGGTTGGCTGTATACAGGTGACTTAGCAAGAATGGATAAGGAAGGTTATTTTTATATCGTTGACCGTAAAAAAGATTTAATTATTGTAGGAGGATATAATGTTTATCCTCGCGAAGTAGAAGAAGTGCTATATGCGCATCCAGATATTGTAGAAGTGGCTGTTATCGGAGTCCCTGATCCTTCTTTAGGTGAATGTGTTAAGTGTTACGTGGTTTGCAATAATCAAGAGATAACGGAAGAGAAGCTTATTGCCTACTGCAAAGAGCACCTTGCTAAATATAAAGTGCCAAGTGAAATTGAATTTTTAAAAGAACTTCCTAAAAATACAACGGGAAAAATTTTACGGCGTGCACTGAAGCAACAAGTATCTCAGGAGCGATAAAATGAAAGCGATTCCAAGTTGGAGGTGGTAAAAGGATGTCATCTATTTCTTATGAAATGAAGGGACACGTCGCCCATTTGATACTGAACCGTCCGGAAGCGATGAATGCTTTTAATTACGATATGCTTAAAGAATTGGAAGAAGTAATTGAAGGAATTCGTATTCAAAAAGATATTCGAGTTGTGACGTTTAAAGGGGCAGGTGAAAAGTCTTTTAGCGTAGGGGCCGATTTAAAAGAACGTAAAACCCTCTCTGATCAAGAAGTAAAGCGCAATATTTACAAAATAGGAGAAGTGTTTTCGAAGATAGAGCAGCTTCCTCAGCCAACGATAGCAATCATCAATGGATATGCATTTGGTGGAGGAATGGAGCTGGCTTTAGCATGTGATTTCCGGATTGCTTCAACCGAAGCGCTTATGGGTTTAACGGAAACAAGCTTAGCAATCATACCAGGCGCAGGAGGAACACAGCGTCTCCCTCGGTTAGTTGGGGAAGCAAAAGCAATGGAACTAATTTTAACAGCTCAGCGTCTCTCAGCATCAGAAGCGAAAGAATGTGGTCTAGTAACGAAGGTGGCTCCCGGATATGAAATAGAAGAAACAATAGATATTTTTATCTCTCTTTTATTGAAAAATGGGCCAATTGCACTTCAGCAAGCAAAATTTGCTATCAAAGAAGGAATGAAGGCCGATTTGCAGACTGGTTTGCAAATTGAACGAAAAGCATATGAGTTAACGATTCCGACAGAAGATCGTCTCGAGGCGCTTCAAGCATTTGCTGAGAAGAGAAGACCTAGTTTTAAAGGGAAATAAGAAAGGGCTGTCTAATGGACAGCTCTTTTTTAGTTTCTTCTATAAGAATAATAAAAAAGAATATGTAAAAGCGCAGGAACAAAGAAGGCAAAGTTACAGCTGGCTTTTGTCTATAATACGTTGCAGTAGTCGTTGTTCAAATCTATAAATAATAGTTTTTAATTTTTTCTTTAAAAACCGTTGACTTTAGTTAAAATATATTTTATTATTATAAAGCGTCGTTGAGACATACCGTTAACAACGAAGCTAAAAAAAGAATTTTAAAAAGTTGTTGACATTACGTTGATAACTTGATAAGATGATAAAGTCGCTTAAGAGCGGCGGTTGAACTTTGAAAACTGAACAAAGCGACAAACGTCAACGTTAATTTTTATTTTTT
>NZ_JBZVWT010000008.1:0-143956 GCF_058629175.1 Priestia sp. MDV22-iso46 | reverse complement strand
CTCCATACCAAACTTAGCAATCTCTACTTCGTTCACATCTGTAAAGACTTTATGTTGCTTTCTAATCTGCTTAAACATGCTTAAAGGGTCTACCTTATTCTCTTTGACGAATTTTCCTGATAAACCGAAGAGAGCCTTTACGAATCGAAACGTGGCTGGAAAATCTTCGTTTCGAAGCAAGCTTGTTAAACTCAAGATGTCTCCTCTGAATGTCTCCCCTTCACGATAATATCTACAGTAAAGAGTATCTACGTTTACTGATATAGCTGTGTGGTTGTTTGACTCAGGAGGTGCGCAACGAACTTCATCCCCTGTTCTCCATGGGCGATGACACCCTATCTCTTCAAGAAGCTTTTCGATTCTCTCTATATCTTCACTTAACCAATCCTTAAATTGTTGTGCGTTCATATTTTCCACCTACAATAATGGTGCTGATAGCGTAACGCCAACAGCACTACATCAATACTTTTGCTTTATATTAATCTTCCGAACATCGTTTCTTTAAACATTGTATTGCAGTCAGGACAGTATAAACTTCTGCCAAACTCATACTCAATCATATTCTCGTGCTTACATGGCTTTTGATTTTCTTCTTTCTTCTCCAACTAACCATTCCTCCTGCAAATAGATGATAAATGCCTCCAACGATAAAGGATAGTAGTATAAGACCTATAAAACCTGCACCAATCACCATTTCAATTACCTTGATTTCTAACCACAGTTCAATTAACTTTTCCATACAATTACTCCTAACTGTCAATACTTTTGTTTAGATATCTTGTTCGATTAGACATGTTCCATAATCTTTAACGATATTTCTACCCATATCTACCTCAAATACAAGCTGTCTATGAGTAGCACCCATTCGGTTTTTGCCTAGGAACATGATAAAGTACTCTTTACCCTTCTCCATCTTAACCTCTTTGCCCTCAGCGTTCATAACGGTAACTTCGTTCTTACCTCCAGCTTTCTCGCTTTCTAAAGCCCTTCTGACAAGCATTAGAGTACTTACAGTATCTACAACGTTCTTAGACATACCCAAGCTATTTTGGCTTAAGTATCTTGTTAACATAGCAGATTTACCTAACTGATAAGTTACGAAAACATGAAGATTACGATTCGAAGGCTTGATTAAATCATATAGATGTACCATGTTTTGTTGTAGCTGTAACCATGCTTGTACATTCTCATTGATCGCATCTGAATCAAGCTTAAGTGTATCTAGAATGTAGTACTTCACATCGTTAAATGTAGACTCTTTCTTAATCATCTTGATAGCCTTTTTCATGCTAAATGAGTTGAAGTTGATGAATCGAATCTTACCCTCTTCCATCATATCATCTAACCAATCTACACCAGCTTTAAGTGTGTCTAACTCATCTTGAGTAAAGTTACCTTGGTTAAATCTTTTCTTCTCAAAATCTCCATCTGTCATATTGTTGACAGACCAAGTAATGATTTCACGCTTCCATTTAACAATGTCTTCCTCGTTGGCAAGTATCATAAGGCTTTCACCAAACTCAATCATGTTAGGAAGGATTTGAGCAAGTGCGAGGAAGGTTTTTCCCATTCCACTATTCGCTGATAACATCGTCAGGTTTCCTAACGCCTGACCATTAACATACTCATTAAGTAATGCTGATTGATATGGGAATCCACGCATTTTACCTTCGTGAGCATCCATTACTACATTCCATAGTCCCTTACTCATATCTTCAACTTTCTCTACTATATCAACATCTGCGAATACAGATGCTAATGTTTCTTCAAGTTTCTGTTGAAGAGATTCTACAGTTTGCATCTTGTAGTTTTCGAAGTTCTGCATGATAGGGAAGTCTAAGTCATGTAACTTGATAAGAGCATTTGCTTTCTTGAGGTCTCTTACATAGCCATCAAAGTTGTCTTCTTTTACGAATGACATACCTTGGCGAAGTGTATCCCAGCCACCATACTCATCGTACATCTTTTGTAAGTTTTCATTCTCTGCTACACGTAGACCTACTACAATATCATCAAGAACCTTCTTCTCTGCTTTCACTAGGTCTTTAGCGACTGAGAAGAAAAATTTCCATTCCATATTGTCAAAGTCATCTACTGTTAAGTTTGTATCGCCCATTAACTCTGAGGCTTTATAGATACTAAGGACAACATATGACTCTGACATAGCCTTAGCATTTATCAGAGTTTTTCTAAAGTCATCCTTCATTTTCTGTAAATCTGTTGCTTCACTCACTTAAATCCTCCTCAATCATCTAGCCCATTTCTAATCTTCTTCTTACCTTCTTTGCGCTTGAGACCTTGAGTATAATCAAACAATGGCTTAACTTCATCGTTACGAAGCTTCTCATTTGCTTTCTTCTGTGCCTCAAGTCTTCTAGAAATATCATCGATTTCTGACACGACAAACTTCATCATTCCATTGATACGATGACCTTCATCTTTGAAGTTTCCTGTGCTTAGATAGTGGTCAATTTTAACTCTTGCTACTTTAAAAGCGATCAGTATAGTTGAGAAGTCATAGCCTCGTGGAAGGATTCGAGTATTGTTACCACTAGGATAATATTGACCAAGTCTTAGACCTAACAGTCGCTTAGTTAAATGACTATCAAGACCTTCCTTGCTCTTAATGTCTAGGATTTCCTTCTTGACATATTGATAAAGCTTATCCCAATCATTATTCTCTTCTCGTTTCAACTCAGGATTCTTAATCTCCTCGTTGTACTTAAGTAGGCATTCAACATGGAGTTTTCTGTTTTTCCATAACTCCTTCTTCTTGCCCTGAATGGGGAACTTCTTCCATGCGATATCATTTACACTTTCAATGATTCCATCGCAGTAATAGCAATGATGTATCTCTTCTCTATCTAATTTCTTTGGAGCATTTGCCATCCTCAATCACCCTACCCTATAAAGTTATTGCTTTGGTTACTTAGTTATTATAATATATATTAAACATTATATCAATACTTTTGTTTAAGGGGAAGTAAAATAAATTACTTCCCCTCGGATTAGCTATTAGATAGCCGATACTAATTCAATGATTTCTTCTAACTTTTTCAATTCATTTGCTTTAGGTGAAAGAGGATTTTCAATTCCAGCTTTTTGTACTAAGCCGATTAACTTCGTTTTGTGCTCTTCTGATTTAGCTACAAGTTCACGGAATTTATCTGTTAAAGTCTTTTCAAGTTCTGCGTCTTCTTCTTTTAAAGCTTTCTGAGATTTGTTCAAGTCTTTAGAAAGAGTAGATTGAATCTTGTCTGCGCCATCACGAGACTCTAAGAATAATCTCCATGTATCGTATGAAGGATCGGAAACTACTTGACCTACTTTTGTTACACCAGTACGATCCTTAAGGATAAGACCTTTGTAACTAACGTTTTTGTTTGCATCCATTTCAGTGTAAAGTTTAAGAACGATATCATAGTCGTACTCTGAACCTTTTTGCATCACTGGCTTTTCACCAATCTTAACGAAGTTGTCGCCAACTTTTTGTTTAACATCATCAATTTGTGATACAGAGATAACGTTAACACCTTTTGCAGACAAGTCGATTTTTAAATTCTGAAGGCGCTGTGCCACTGATTTAATACGACCCCATCCACGCATTGATACTGCAGAGTCATCAACATTCTTACCATTGTTACGAGCCTTAGCTTCTTCTACTTTTAAGCTTGCATCAGTTAAGTTTTGGTAGAACTTAGTTTCAGAATCGATAACTAAAGTACCCTCTTCTAAGTCCATCATCTCTTCAATAGCTTCTTGTAATTCATTGAAATCTTGAGTGTTTGCGATAGCTTCTAAGTTCTTACCGAATACTGGATGACTTTCATAAAATGCCATACCAGTTTCTGCATCCATAGCGTATACTTTAGGGAATGATAGTGTGAATACTGATTTACCTACACCCTTTTCTCCCATTACTAATACTTTAAGTCCTAATTTTTTAGCTGAAGGTTTACGAAATAATCCCATGTTATATATACCTCTTTCGTTATTTTAGTTTAGTGAAGGGAGATTAAGCGCTCCCTTATCGCTCACTTGTCAATACTTTTGTTTAACATTAATACTTTTGCTTAAGGTAATTATTAAATACCTAGAGCATTCATCCAAGAAGTGTCTCCTGCTCCAGCACCGCCACTAGTTGTTTCATCTACAGCGCCTGATAAGCTATCGCCAGTTTCTTGTTCTTCATCAATGTTTACAAATAAATCTTCAGGTTTGTACTTATCATCGTTAATATCAGTAACAAGCTTTCCTTGGTCATTCTTAGTTAAGAATGGACGAGAGAATACTAATTTGCTAACTTTGCTTCCACGTACAGTTAATTTCTTTTTAGCCTCTTCTTCATCGTATAAGCCCATATCGATTAACTCTTGAATCTCAGGAGAGATTTCGATATCCTTACTAGATGTTTCTGATTGCTCGTAACCTTCGATAATGTCACCTTCAATAGTGATTTCACGAACTTTACCTTTCTTAACATCAAAGAATGCGCTAAGAATTTTATCAGTGATTTCAGGCTTATCTTGGTTGATTTTAACCACGATTGGTAATGGGAATGTTAAATTCTTTTTAACTTGCTTGCCATTACGCTTGCTCACGTAATCTACTACTCTAGCTTGGATGATAACTTCACCACTATCTTTATCAGCCTTAGTAATACGTTTGAATGAATCCTCTGTTAATAGGATTGTTTGAGTGAAACGTGCTTCGTATTTAACTGGAAGTAAGTTTCCTGTCTCATTACCTTTTTCATCTTTTTCTTTTTCTTGATAAGGTAAGAAAATATTTTGGATTTTCATTTTACGTTGAGTATCATCGTTGTACTCACTGAATTCGAATTGACCACGAACAGTGATTTCCATTCCATCTTTAAGGTGTTGTTTTAAATATTGTTCTACATCGATTGGAGATAAGAAACTCTTAACAATTAATTTTCCATTCTCGTCACGTTCAAGACCTACTTTGTGTAACTTGAAATCTGCTACTGTAGAAACAATACTCTCAGTTAAGCGATCATTCCAGTTTACTGTGAATGGTGAATTATCTTCTTTGCTCATTGCATAGATAATTGGATTTGAAGGAGCATATCCACCCATCATTTCACACCAAACTGTATTTCCTTCTGCTGTTTCAACTCCAAATTGAAAACGTGTATATTTATAACCTGTAGTCTCAGATGTCTTTTCCCCTACGAAACTGCCTTCTGTGATTTTAGCCTTACCTGTAATTGTGTTAAAACCTTTACCACGTTGTAATTCTGCCATAATTTAATTACCTCTTTCTGTTATATGAATTATTTTTATTGATAACTTTGTTAAGTCAACAACACCTTATCAATACTTTTGCTTAATAAGTTATTGACTTAATTACGGTATCAATAGTGAGTCGAGAGAGGCAACAGCCTCGTCTCACTCTATCTATTTTACTATCATTTATATTACTTGTCAATACTTTTGTTTAATTATTTTTTTGTTGATAATGAACGGTCATAAAGTATTGAACTAGGATTAACGCAATATTTACAAACTCTGTAATAATAATCTCTACAGAAGTTCCTGTGATAATCATATTTCCTGTTACACATAGAAGACCTAAGCCTAATACGATGAACAGCCAGCGAGAAATTCCTGTAGCATCTTTCACTTGGAATAAGTAAATGATTTGAGGAATATAAGCTGTTAACAATGCTACAGTACCAATTCCTTGGAACATGTACCCAACATCTTGTGTTGGCGCACTAACAATCTGAGGAATCATAATAGCAACGATAACAACAGCCACAATCACTACAAAGATGTTAGGAGTAATTTTTTCTTGGCGTTTCACTCTACAATAGATTACTAGGAATAATGTGTACCAAGCGCCTAGAGCGTTCAATCCTTGTGTAATCATTACCTCAATTGCTGTACCTTGGATAATCATATTGATTAAGATTGATGTACACCCTACTGCGATCATCGTCCAAAACAGAAGTGAAATTCCTGTAGGAATCTTTGTTCTGTGAAGCTTGATGATTTGAGGGGCGTAACCTCCAAGTAATAGAACTGAGCCTAATGTCTGAGCGATTAGCCCAATCAATATCCAATTTTCATGTGTCATAAATTATTTTTTCTCTCTTTCTTATTTTAATACTTTTGCTTAGTAAAAGCAAGAATTTTTATAAAGTTTTTGTTACGCTTCTGACTTCGCCACTTACATAATCTTTATATTCAATGATGAATAAGTCTTCCATACCTTCAACTCTCACTGGAAAGCCTTTGTACGTCTTTACAATGCTATTCTCTGTATCTGCATTTCTCAGATAGTCTACATGAGTTCCAAGAGCAACACTCATAGCGTCATTGATCGTGATTAGAGTAGGCATTCCTGCAACCATAGAAGTATTTTCTATCGCTTCATCAAGCATTTCTACATACTTATTGTGCGATTCTTTTTCTGACTCGTCCTGAACTTCATTAGCTGTATCAGATAAGGCATTGTGAGCGCCTTGTACTTCTTCTAGATTCATCGCTCTTCCCTCAACATCTGATATAAAGTCTCCCCAAGTTTTTTTCTGCTCAGGACTAACAAAACTACCTTCAATTTCATATTTAACATAAGGCATGTCTCTAAATAACTCAGCGATTCTTTCTCCCAGCATATCCATATGAAGCTTAGATAACTCGTCAAAAGTTTTTTTGCCTGTGAAAGCATGTAGCGCTTCTAATCTATCATCGACAATCATTTCATTGTAGTTGATTTCAGCATGCAATTTAATAACACCCTTCATAGCAACTCTCCTTTCTTGAACTGTATTAACAGTATAACCATTATACGGTTAATTGTCAATACTTTTGCTTAATTATTTTTTTGAGAATTAATGTAGTGAACTGGCTTAAAGCGTAAACGTACATACATAGCGTGTAACAAAGGGTCTTTAGCTAGAAGAATATCATCTCTGCTTACCCATTTACAATATGCGCCTTCTTCACACAGAGTTCCATCGCCTAGCGCTTCGAACTCATCGAATCCTTTATCCATATTCACAGCAAATAAGTGTGTTTTAGTATCTGACGCTTTGCTTGGTCTAACACTACCTAGAGGAATAATATTTTCTAGAGGTACTCTATATCCACCCTCTTCAATCAACTCTCTCCAAGCTGTTATCATTGGGTTCTCGCCCTGTTTATCCATTCCACCAGTAATAGAGCATAACTCAAAATCGTTTGAATGTGCTGGGCATACTTCGAATCTACCAAGAAACTCATAATCGATAGCATCCAATCTAGTAAATGATGAAGCTGTGCGTCTGAATGGTAGAATAGCTACTCCCTCACCATTACACCATGGGGAATGAAGATACTCATACACTGAACCATTGTCCATTGTTTTCTTGATAATAGATGACCATTTTGTCTCAAATAAAGTTTTTTCGCTAGGCATAACATTTCTCCTTTAAATATCTTTATATACTCTATGTGTTAACTCATGCTTATCTAAAAATTTTTCTGTGGGCATGTAGAAGCATCTGTCAGCATAATCAATGAATGCCACAGTTTCTTCTCCTGTCTCTGTATGCAATCCCACAGATGACACAGCATAGTCATTACCTGTATTCTTGCTTGTCCATATATCAAAAGCTTTGACCTCCAACATGAAATCCCTCCTAATTGTTATCCATGCATTACAGAACCACCAGCAGAAATATTTCCACCGACATCGTCACAATCTACGCTTCCTCCAGCCATTACATTTCCTTTAACATCATCACAAGTAACTGATCCTCCTGCTTGAACACTGCCTTCAACATCACCAAAGACATTAACGCTACCGTGAATTTCCAGATTCCCACAAAATTTTTCTCCATTGATACTGATAGTTTTTGCTGACGATACATCGCCTTGAACTACTCCATCTACGATAACTTTATCATTTGTAATTGTTACATTTCTTCCATAGTAAGTCTTACCGTTAATATTAATCAATTTATTTTCCTCCATTCAATTCTTCTTTAAGTCCATAAACGTGTGGAAACCACGCTACAATAATTATCCATAGCGACAGGATTAAAGCATCCATAATATCACCTTTGACCAAGCATTCTACCATGTCTTCAGATATACCTACAGCTAGTCCATAGAAACAGAATCTAGCTTCATATAAAACTCTTCTAATAAGCCTTTTCAACCTATCACCACCTTTTACCCTTATTTAGAAATTGACGAACCTCTTGACGATAACTTTTTTTCTTTGGCTCAGGCTCTTCAATCGTAATCTCTGCTACTCTCATAGAATCAATTTCAAGACAGCGATCAAAAAGTTTATCTACAGTTACGATAGTGCCTAGGTTGCAAGATACATCTAAGCCAATCATATCAATTGGAGGATGCATTTGTTCATACACTGGCATAGGAACTGGAATGTTGTTTAATCGACTTGTGATTAAGGCTTCTCTTCGCTCATCAATCTCTGCACCAGTAACGCTACCTGAGCCAACGCTCATCATGAAGTCTGCGTGTACTCGTTCATCTTTAACGATGTATGCGATACTTTTCTTTTCTTCATACTCTCTCATAACATTCTCAACTAATTCTTTTGATGGAGTAAATCCAAGCATTTCAATTGTGGTAATAACATCAAGTGCTCTGATGTAGTAATCTTTTTCTTCCTGAGACAAGTCTCCCCAAGCCTCCTGATTCTCTTCTAGGCTTGACTCAGGCTCTCCCTTAGACCAAAGATTGCGATACTGTTCATACATGTACATTGTCTTCCAAGAATTTTTCACCATCATATTTTCCTCCATTAACCTTCAAGTAGTTGTTCTAAGAATTCATGTAGTGCTTTCATGTGCTCAACATTCAATTCGCCTATGAAACTAACAAACCACCAATCTTTCGTTTGGCGATTGACCTCAATACAAATCGCTGTTCTACCAAAAGGATTTGTAGAGTAGTCATACAGGCTGTACATTGTTGTGGTTGCGTTACCTCCAATGTTCTCAAACTTCATCTTATTTCCTCCTAATATCTTAATGAAAGATGCATTTTATTATTTGTTTGTTGGTGTTACAAAGTTGAATTTCACTCGACCTACAGCAACTGACTTAGTAGTTGTGTTTGGAAGAACCATCTTGTCGAATCCAATGCGATATTCCTTACCTTTACTGCTAGTCCATGTCTTACCGTGGTTCAACCAAGTGTAGCTTACTAAGAATTTGAATTGCTTCTTAACATATACCATTAAGCCTTTTGTGAAGTAGTTTACCTGTGAGTTTTTGTATGCTTTTATCATGATTAATTCCCCATTTTCTTATAAGTTTTATTTTATAGTTGAAACTAAGTCTAATTCTCTATCTCTATTATGTATTCCGAACATCTGTTCTGATTTCCTATTACTATAGTAACAGAACGTCTGTTCGAATTCAAGTATTTTCTTTTAATAATTTTGTTTAACCAACTTTTGGAAAAGAAGATTCTTCTAGAAAACGAACGTAAGCATCGATTTCCTTTTTAACTTCTTCAAAATCAATATCGTTCTCTATAACCTTCATACTGTCCTTTAGAGGTCGTAACTGGTTCTCTAATGGGCTATTCATAACCTTTTCGACATCTACCTTACCATCACGCTTTTTGAGGCGTTCTATGGCGATTTCAGGGTCAACGTATACCATAACATTTTCCCAACCAGCTTCTTTCAGATAAGCGTACTCTAGTAATTTTCGAGTGTCCGTAATAACTACTCGATCATGACCATCTTCTTGGATACGCTTCATAGTATGGTTAATCCAAAGCATCATATCGTACTCTCTTAATTTTTCTCCAATGTGCCACAAAAGGTCTCGGTCTTTGACTTGCATCCCAAAATACTTTTCCGCAATTTCATAGATTCCATCGGCTAATGCGTAAGCTTTAAATCCATGTTCCTCTACAAGATATTGGGCTACAGTGTCTTTTCCTGCTCCTGCAATGTAATTACATAAGCTAAGTTTTATCACTCGTTCTCCCTCTCTTTCTTATACTATTATGTTAATACTTTTGCTTAACATAATCAATGAGTAAGTTTTACCAAATTCATTGGAAAACTCTTGTAATCTGTAGGCTATAGTACTACTGTTTAACATAAATTTCTATCGTCTGTCTTCCGAATTGTCTAGCCACATCTCCATGCGACATATAGATATCAATTCGCCTTCCGTTAATTGCCCCACCTGTGTCTTCAGCTACATAGACTCCTCCACCAAGAGAAGGGATTTTTACCTGTGAGCCATAAGGAATAACACTAGGATCGACAGCCAGTGTGTGATTCGCCCTAGGCAACACGCCTGTGCTAGTCTGTGGCGTTCCATCACTTCCAGTTGGGTCTCCATACAAGCTGTATCCTGTTGCTACAACGGTAATTTTTTTCCATCCATCTGTAGAACTAGATTCAACTTTAGGCGCTGTACGAGTCTCCTTTACTGGCTGTGGTTGCACTGGTTTAACTTCAGGAACTGGTGCAACTTCTTTTTTCTCTACTACTCTCGTCTCAACTTTTCTCTGCTCAATCTGCTTAGGCTTAGATTCTGTTTTTATTTTTGGTGTTACTTTTACTGTTTGTTGCTTTTCTTTTTCTTGCTGAATTTGTTTCTGTTTTTTCGCTTGGGCTTCTCTTAGTTGCTTTTGCCTAAGACGCACCTCAAGGTCTTTGTTCTTAGCCTCTAGACTCTTTTTGCTGTCCTCTAGAGACTCTTTCTCTTTATTTAATTCTTTTACTTGAGACATTAATTCCTCTTGTCTCTTCGATAGCTTGTGGCTTTCTGATTCAACGCTTAAGAACTTCTGCTCTAGTTTTTTATAGTCAGATTGATTTTGTTCTATTAGTATCTGCGCTTTGCCTAGCTGTGCTTCTCTCTCCTTCCCTTCTGCATTGCTATCATACAACAATCCTCCAAAGATTATTGTTGTTGCAGAGGTAACAGCTAGGGCTACCCTTCCAACACTCTCCTTCGATTTAAAAATATTCACAATATCATTTCCTTTCTCGATGCTTACACATCAATTGTAACATATCTGTCAATACTTTTGTTTTACAGTAAGATTACAATTTGTGGTCAGAATATTACACCACAAAGCTTTTAGTAGTAGCTTGGTTCTGTTTTATCATCTCGAACGGTCTTAAATGTTGCAAATCGTAAGTCCAGTTCTCCAGTTTCCTTATCATAGAATTCTTCAAAGTACTGAATCTCTACAATTTTACCAATGATTTTAGATGGGTCTTCCCAATACTCGATACGCTGTTCAGCAGAGAATCCTCCACCAATATTAACTCTGTTACCTTTGAAATCTAATACTACCCCACCCAGCTTACCTTCTGTAGATTCAGCCTTACCTTCGTAAACATCTAGGCAAAGGATGTCAGCAGATTCAAAAGTTTTCACTTTTATTATATCGAACGTTCGCTTACATTGATATGGAGCATCTGCAAGTTGAACCATGATACCTTCTTCTCCATTCGCTTTTGCTTCTTCTGCAAGGCGATCAATAACCTCTTTATCGAACAGTCCAGCAAATAGAATTGGAACATAGTGAACTAATGGATTGTTCTTAAGGGAGATTAATTTTTCTAGTCCTTCTTTACGCTTCTCGCATGTCTCTTCCCAAATGCCTTTCTCAAAATCTACAATAGGAATCACATCGAACGCATGGAACAGCAATCCTTTTTTCTCGCCCTTCTTCTTAACTATCTTAGAAGTTTTCTTGAACAAGTCTTGTGAATTCAATCCCTCCTCGTTTGTAGCGAGAATTTCTCCATCATAAACAAATCCTCTTGGGAATGTTGTAAACGCCTCTTCTAACTCAATATAGCCTTCCATAACATGTCCTTCACGAGTATATAGTGTCACCTGTCCATTATCTCGAACGAATACAGCGCAACGATTACCATCAAGCTTCTTCGTAGCAATGACACGCTTTCCAATATATCTCTTCCAGTG
Organism: Priestia sp. MDV22-iso46; assembly: GCF_058629175.1. Taxonomy (NCBI): domain Bacteria; kingdom Bacillati; phylum Bacillota; class Bacilli; order Caryophanales; family Bacillaceae; genus Priestia; species Priestia sp. MDV22-iso46. Next base: position 132,003 of record NZ_JBZVWT010000008.1, on the reverse strand, counting down.
CTCATAAAGTTTTTTCGTAGGAACACCTTTGACTTTTACTGTTTTAATCTCGACATACTTCTCAGCCAGCATTACATCAAACGTGGGAATGAACCCTTCCCCAAACGCCTTGTTTATTGTGGAGGCTGTTGCTCCAATTTTCAAGCTTTTAATTGCCATGGCTTCTAATAACCAGCGAACATCTTCTGATTGAGAAGCGATATAATTTTGTACAAATGCGATATCCTCATCTTTTCCAGTGCTTTTTGATAGTCTATCCATGTAGCCATTCACTGTCAATGTTGCTGGAAAGATTGTGCTTGTCTTTACTTGCTTAGAAAGCTTTTTCTTGGCGATATTTGTTTTTATATAAGGATTAAAAATGTGGTTTAAGACCTCCCCAAGAAGGGTATTATCTTTATGGAGAGACAAAATGTGCTCCTTATCCTTCTTTCCTGAAGTTTCTTTTACCTGTTGAATAATGTCTGCGACTACTGTTAAATTTTTCATGAATTACCTCCATTTGAGTGTTTAATTACTACTTGCAATGTAGTAATATAATTTTTACATAAGGTTCGACACACTTCGACAAATATTAAACACGAAAAAAGGGCTTATCTCTTGATTTGCATGTTTAGCTTAGCTTCAAGGTCAAACTTAACAACTTGAATCTTGCCTTGGGCTACCATTTTAGCTGAGTCATTTTCTACTTCCTTAGCTAAATCTTCCAAAGTATTTATTAGTCTGAAAACTTCAGCAAAAAATGTTTCACTTTGTGAAGGATTTAAACGTGACAATGCTAGTGATTTTTGTGTTTCAATATGAATGTCTTCAATGATTTCATCCATTTGTTCTAACAAGTTGATATCTTTCTCGTTAACTGATTTCTTGTCTTGGGACATCGTATATCATCGCTCCTTTCTCTAGTTCTGCTTCTGCCTCTCGTTCTACGAGCGCTACTGGTACTACTTCTCCTTGCGTGAAATATTTTTCTATAGTGTCGCAAGCCTTATGTATGTCTCCGCATATCATTATTCGATTCACGATAGCGTTACCAAACACTAACGCCTGATCGTATGTTACTTGATGTCGGAAAATCTTTTCTAGAAGGTCTTTAGCGATTCCTGTCATCATCTTGTCTTTTGATATGGATATTCCCTTTCGCTTAGCCTCTAAAAACATTTTGGAAACTTGCTCAAGTGTTTTTCTATTAAACTCATTATGAAGTAAGTGCTTTCGAGTGGCGTTGAATCCAAGTGACTCGCCATTAAGTTTGTTAATATTATCCACTAACATCTGCTCAATTCGCTCTTCCCCTTGAGTCAGTGCCTTGAATCCTCTGATTGTTTTCGCTTGTTCTAAAGTTATTTGCTTCATCTAAATTTCCACCTTTTGTCTCTTATTATTGTTTTGTATGTTGTGTTGTTGAAAATAAATGACCTTAAACAATAATCCCTATATAGTCAACTTGCCTTTATCTGTATCTCACGACACTGAATCAGACGCTAAAATCCAAGTTATTTCTTTATTATTTTTAACTTGGCTGTAGCATCATTTTATCTGTTACACTTTCGTAACAACAATATTACAGCCAAATTAAAAATTTTAATACATCTGTTTAAGGATTTTAATTCATTTGCTTAACGCTATTTTTTTAATGGTTATTCATGACTATCTTAGTATAATGTAGCCAACCGTATTTTTCAACTGAAAGTTTAGGAATTTTGTAATTGAAGTGCAAAAATTTTAAACTTACATTACAAATATTAAACTTTGAAAATAAATTTTATACTCCTACTATAAATTCTTCTCTATTGGTGGTATTATTATTCTGTATGTTGGTATACTGTAGTATTAGGATGAATTAGGAACTATATTGAACTAAAGATATTTGTATACCATATCATGCATTATTGTTACTTACGCTTAATAGGTGGTGAAAATTTATATATGCCAATGAAAAAAATTGCTGGTGAGCACATACGTTTAAAGCGACTTGAGTTAAGACACTCATTAGAGAGTCTTGCAAATGCAGTAGGCGTATCTCACAGCTATATTGCCAAGTTAGAAAAAGGAGAAGTCCTCAATCCTAAAGAGGAAATCCTTGTAAAAATCGCTGAAATACTTGACGTAGATGAGGATTCCCTGTTTAATATGTTTGGGAAAGTCCCTCGTCCAGCTAAAGATACTCTTATGAATAATCCTGTTTTCGCAAAAGCTTTTGCTGAGATTGATAGCGACAAACAGCTATCAGAAGCACAACAGGAGGAACTTAAGAGAAAATTTATACACTGGCATAAAATTTTATCTAGGGACAGTAAATAATATTTAATAAAGGATTGTTGCTTTTTGTTTTTTACAGAACTAATTTTAGGACTCGGCAGTCGTGTAGACCACACAAAAGACCCACTTGTTGTAGATGCAGAGTTTTGGGAACACCTTAACGAGCATATATGGCTTGCTATTGTAAGTTGGTTTATAGGAGCACTTATCGCAATGCTTATTATTAAGCGACTCCATAACACAAAGTATAGGATAGATTATACTTTGGAATCAGGAATGGTCATGAGACTATTTACAGACTGCGAAAAAAAATCTAAGAAATGGCTCATAGTTAACCCTACTACTCTTATGCAATGGTTTGATGTTTTCTACCTATGTATTTTTGATAGAGGTAGAGACAAAGTGATTGATAGAAACAGTAAGATTAGAATTAGAATACTCTCAGTAATAACTATCGTTTGGATTGTTGTCTGTGGACTTAGTTCGATCACGCTCATCTTATCTGCCTTTGAAAAGAGTATGGACATATTTGATTATATCGGTAAATAATAATATTATTTAATATTTGCATTAATACTTTAGTTTAATATCCCAAAATTCTAGACTGCGTTGTTTTCAGCGCAGTCTTATTTAATTAATTTAATTTAATAATTAATTAGCGTATCTAGATTTTAAGACTTCATTATATTTCTCTACACGTTCTTTTAAATAGAATTTAGATGTCTCATTTACAGGTACTGCAAATTGTACCAAAGTTTGTTCCACTGCCTTATCAATACTATTTCCTTCTTCGATTAACTCATTTACTCTGTGAACTTGACCACTATAAGAAATAGTTGTTGCATTGAAGTATTGATTATCTTCTTTACTACTGTAATTATCTCTAAGGCGCATTAATCTTTGGTGAATGATTTGAGCCTTAACTTTTGCTTTTCCTCTAAGTCCACGAAGAATATTAATACCATCTGCAATTTTGTATTTACGAGAACTTTCTCCATCTTCACTAAAACTAATATACTTTTCTTGTCTATAAGCATCTCTAATTAAGATTGAAGTTTCATGACTAATTGGAACTTTTCTATCAGGGAAATTAATTACACCATTAGTTCTATCAACATCATCAATAGTTAATTCAATTAATTCTTCGAATTCATTCTTATGAGATACTCCATCAGTTAATAATGCAATAATGACTCCATCTTGAGGATTATCAGCACTCATTGCTCTATCTAATAACTCTGCTTTAGGAATAATCATGCTATGTTCTTTTTCTTTATCAATAAGTTTCTCAAGTTTATCTTTAGTATCAAATGCTGTAGCATAGTTAACTTTCAAAGACGTTTTACCATCTCTATTTTCAGGACGTTGCGCCCAATCCACATATCTCTCAACTGTTGAAGTTGAATTTTGAAGACTTCTAATTGTTGTAGCATGTAATGACTTAAAGAATTCAGTAAGTTCTTTAATATTAAAGTTACATAAATCCTTACCAAACTTCTCTTCCATTACTCTAGACTTTCTAAACAAAGACATGATAACTCGTTTAGTTTCTGCAGGAAATTCATTAGCATATTCTAATTTAAATTCATAGTCATAATATAATTCAGGAATTTCATGATACTTAGGTTTATCTTCTTCATTATCTGTTGCACTTGTAGATTTCTTAGATTTAGTACCTTTCTTGGTACTAACTTTAGTATCAGTATTATCATCAACGATCATTTTCTTAGGGTTAAGTGTTTCATCTCCCCTGCTATAGTTAAACATTACTTTTAGAAATCTAAACTTTTCTTTAGCATTTAAAATATCAATAGTTTCTTCTTTATTTAAAATAGATTCAACCTTATCTTCTGAAATATCTTTAGAAAGTAATTCTGATTTAATATAATCTCTAACTGATTCTAACGCATTAATGCTATCAATCACCGATGGAATTTTAGCCTTAGCTTCTTTAGTAACCTTAATCTTCATTTTATAAACTCTCCTTTAAATGTGCTTCGACCAATTATTATTAGTATTATAATTCATATTTTCTCTATATTTTATTATCTCTATGTATTCGCTATATGCGATATATTCATTGTAATACATTAGTTTAATAATTTCAATACTTTTAGTTAATGTTTACTGTATATATTTTAAGGAGATTTTCCTAGATGACTTTTGAGAACGGTAATCCTTTTTTACTATGTAATATATGTATGTGGAGTAGAGAGCAGGACTATCTGCTCTCATTGACTAACTTTTGGATATCATCGGTATTTCTTGAGCGAATGCCCATTGAATAATCATCGTGACTTATAATGCTTGCGAAGATAAATTCTATATCGTAGAAAACGTCCTGAACATGGTATTTCTCTCTAGTTCTACCCTTTTGTAAGAATAACCCTTTATGATATAGAGTGAAGAATCTAATCTCATCTCTAATCAACCAAGTATCTTTCTTACTCTTTACTAAGATGTCTCCACCAATCAAGACTTGAACATCTAACTGAGGAAATCTATTTGCAATTTCCATAATCTCTTTTTCGCTTAACTCTACTGTCTCCCAGCCTTTCTGCATGATCCGATGGGCTTTTTGATAGATAGTGTTATGCTTCTTAACTTTGCTACGTTTTAAAGCCTGTAAGTTTAAAATGTCTCTCATCTTTGTACGCTCCCCTAATTTTCAATATGTATTGCCTCCTTGTAATTATCATTGAGTTCCCCAACTCCTTGACATTATATGTTAATACTTTTGCTTTAATTTAATAAAAAAATTATGGTCTTTTCAGTTGTTCAATATCCATGCTATGAACTAAACCTACTTTAATCATGTGCTTACAAACTGCTTTTCTCCAGTGAGAATGAGGACAAGTACATTCTTTGATAATTCCTTGCTCTACCTTAACCTCATATGCATCAACGCTTTCGTGGTTAACTACAACGAAGTTTTGTTCTGAACCAACACTACCATTGCGGTAAACTTTCAGCGACTCCATAAGAGCACGATCAAAGCTTTGGAATAATGTTTGAGTATTTGAAATTGTCATAAGTAATTCCTCCAGTTTGTTAATACTTTTGCTTGACTTGATATTTATTATTATAAAGGGATATAATCCCAAAGTCAACATATTTTTAAAATTTATCTAGTTATTTTCTAAGGTTGTTACAAACTAGGCTTATTTACCTAGTCGTAACAACATCATAGTCTTAATATCTTCATTTTGATTTAAGAACTCTATAAAGTCATATTTATCCATTTCATCTAATATTGATTCATCAATAGTTCTACTCATATTGTAACTTAATTGATTAACTAGGCTCTGCTCTTCTCTCAGATAGATTTCTGTGGTTACTATAGAACTGTGACCACCTAACTGTTTGCAAAGATTAATATCACGAGTCATCTTGTACCCTAGAGTTATCGCTGTAGCCTTTAAACCATGCATTGTTATCTTTTTACCTAGTTCCTTAGAAAATCTCTCTAAGGCTCTCTCCATGGTTCTATCGCTAAATTCGAATACATACTTCTGACCTTTATTCAATTGTTGTAGTTCTTCGTAGTACTCATCTGATATAGGCTTCTCTATCCACTTACTACCCTTATCCTTAACTCTGATAACATGGATATCTCGATGGGTATCAATATCTTTTCTGATGATAAAATTATCGTTCCAAGTCATACCAAACGTTGCACTTCTACGATTCCCTGTAGTGAAAAGAGTCTTGGCTAGTAGATATTTCTCTATACCAAGGTTCTTTTCACCTTTCATGAATTCAAATAACTGCTGTAGTTCGTCAGATGATAGTGCGTTATGATGCTTAACATCTATATCAAACTTCATTTTAAATATCATTGGATTAACTTTTAAATCATTTGATTGTAACTCATTATAAAAACTTTTTACGCTTCTTACCTTGGTATCAATGGTGTTACCACTGTTCCCTTTAGCCATAAGCATTGCTACATAATCATTTTTAATATCAGACTTTTTAATATTTCGAAGTTCCTCGTAAGTAACATGTTCAACATCTTTATCTAGAACTAGTCTAAAGAACTCCCTTACTCTCTTATCGTACTCATACGCAGTTCTCTCAGAAATCTGAGAACTTATAAAAGACTTATAAACCTCTTGAACACGATAATCACGAAGAGCCGAAACATTACCTCCTGCTTTTCTTAGACCTTTAACCTTTATGATCGCTTTGGCTTCAACTGCTGACATTTTCTCATCTCCTCTTGTTTATCTGTGTATTACTATATCACTAATAAAGTAATATAGTCAAGCAAAAGTATTAACAATCTTCATCGTTTTGTTTTGTGAAGATACCTGTAGCCATTTTGTACAACTGTAAGGAATCTAACTTCTTCATTTTTCCACCATCGCTGGCTTCACCATCCCAAGTTAACACATATACCTCAGAGTCCTCTAAATATTCCTCCTCGCCCCTTATAAGAATCATATGGTATTCACCCATCAAATGTGTTTTAACAAGCGCTATGGCATCCTGAGTCGTTACATGGGCAAAGTCTATTGATTCATCAACAAGACCATTTACTAAGTCCTGAACTGCCTTCATATTATCCAACGCTTCTGATGTATCCTCCGCACTATCCTTATCCCAAGTAATAATTTTCATTTCCTTCATTTTTATCTTCTCCTTTATGTATATACTTTATAACTATATTACTAATACAGTAAAATGCTCATGAGAAAAGGCAGTATGCCTTTACCATCTCAGAAATCTACAGATACAATTGAACACGATATAAATAAGACAACACACGAAGAATGGAATAACTGTTTCTTTTGTTGCTAAGAACAGAAAAGGGATACACAAAATAATTATAGTCCCTGTCATCATTCTTACATACTGCGTGAAAATTCTTTGATTATGAACTCTCCAATCCCATGGTGCTTTTTTATAATCTGTACCTAGTATCATTCTAAGGATAAGATTTACTGTATCCATAATATGACACCCTTTTATTTTTATATTAGGAGTGGGATTATATACCCACTCCCCTATTATATCACTACAAGTTGTTCTTGAAGCGACTTTTTGAACTCTAAAACCTGATCCATATTGTTGTTTGTTTTCCCATACGTATTATGAAACATGAAGTGATGTTCTTTTGTCATTGGAATGCCAATGTCAACTGTATGCTTGCTCAATAATAGATTAGATATATCAGATAATTCTTGTGTACTGTACTCTCCAATACTTTCATGCCACTCTAAACCTAGTTCATCCAAGACGTCTTCGCATATACTTGAGAAATTTCTAACATGATGTACTTCTAGACTGCCTCCACGAACGCCTGAGACAAAGCATGTGTAATTTGATTGCTCTAAAACATCAATCTTCCATTTTGCTAATAACTTCCGAAGGTAATCCCTTAGCTGAGACTTTCCACCATTCCAATTGGGATGACTTTCACCTCTCATTAGTTCATCTGCGCATTCACTACATTTTTGCTTATGAGTTGTAAAATTATTTAAAATCATCTTAGTTATCTTATTATGCTTCGCACAACGAAATACTACCTGAGTTCTTTGACCACTATAGTCTATGTCAATGAATTCATAACCACGTTCAATTACTGCTTTTTCAATCTCTTTAACATCTATCCTTAAAGCTTGACCTTTTCTCTCTTCCCAGCAGAGTGCGCATCCAGTATTTCTTTTCTCTGTAAAGTCAACAACCTTCTTGTATTGAATGACTCCTTTATGATTCTCACATTCACATCTGAGATTTTGCTTGTTATTTTTATAACTATCTTCTAAGAGAATAAATCCTTTATTCTTAAATATATCTCTCACTTCTTCGATTGTGCGCTTAGCATTTCCTGCACAAAAGGGGCAACCTAAGCCCCTCTTCATTCTGTCATAAGTGGAATATAATTCTTTGTCAGGATGTTTATCGCAACGATATCTCATTGGAGACTTTGCTTTCACATAAACATCTTCTAGTAATTCATAACCCATATTTTTAAATACATCTACTGCGTCATCTATTGTAACTTTTATAGGCATCCTGACACTACTCCTTTTACATTGCTTGCTTTAAACCTTCATCTAGTACTTTTGATGCAAATTTCTCTAAATCTATTCTAGCTTGTATGCTCTTAAGGTCTCTCGCACACCTTGTAAATGCGTTTACTACGCCAAAGAGACTCTTATCTGCCTCTATGTCGTAATTCTCTCTAACAGTCTTCAGCATCTTCTCAGATAGTCTAGCCTTCTTACCATATCGAGTTATTTCTTCATATGGATTCTGAACTGTTATTTGACGAGCCTGTCCAAACTTACCTAGAATATCTTTTCCCATCTCTATGCCATGTACAATTGACTTTCTTAAATCCATATTCACTTGTAATGGGTCTATATGAATGTGACGTTGCTTGTACCAGCCATATTCAGCTTCCTTAGCTACCATTCCATTAGTACAAATCAATCTGTATATTGAAGGGTTAGCCATGATAGAAGTTAATCCTACCTCACTATTGATTAAGTCTAGTGCTACGAAGTTTCTATCGTCTTGACCATCATAAGACCTACCAAAATTTCGTTCTGTATCAGGGAACATAAATCTTAGAAACATTCTATTGTCATTGATATCACCTATCTTTAAATCGAACTCAGGAATTCTTCCTGACCTAGCTACATCTTCAAATACACTCAACGTATCCAAGTTGTCGTATGGTATAAAGTTCTTTGAAACAACTCCTCGAACCAGTGCATCATGATTGCCTTCTCCATCATTTCCTATTGTACGGAATTTTCTTTCAAGGCTCTTTCCTTTTTCAAGATGACGATTTAATTGAATTGCAAACCATTCGGGATCATCTTCAAAAACATTTTTAAAGTATTCAGGTGGTAATGGATACTTGTAAACAGTGTTACAAAGTTGACCAAATGCATGGTCAGTGAATTTTGCTTTTCCAAAATCTGCGCCTTCAAATGTGAAATCAGGATTTACACGAATAGAATTTATTGGAGCAACAACATCTTTCTTACGCTTCTCTTCTGCTTCTAGCTTCGCCAAAATCTCTTTAAATCTTTCTCCTGCATTACTCATGTGTAATGACCTCCTACTTAATTCATTTGTTAGTAACTTAGTAACTTATGGTTACAGTATATAATCTTTACCAAAGGATGTCAACTTATTCACAGAATATTATTTATTTTCTGTCTTTGTTAACATCATTACTATTGTCAATACTTTAGTTCAGTCACGAATTTTGAAGGTAACACGAGAACTTTTAATTAACTCATATTCGCCATAATGTTTTTTCACATGGTTAATTGCATGAATTTCACAATTGATTGATGCTGAAGTTATAGATGATGTTGACAGGTCAAGTAATGCAAATTTATCTTCTAGTTCCAATAGTTGAAGATAAGTTTCAGTTCCTTCCACATAAAAGATGTCTCCTGCTTCTACTTGTACTGCTGTTGGATATGTGCGCTCGATTTTAATCATTATTAATTCCTCCGACATATGTATATTAGTTAATTACTATATTACTTGTTTAGTATAAATCTTTTTTTAAAAGGTTGTCAACGATTAAATTGACAACCTTTGGATTAATTAAGCAATGATTCCTTTAGTTTTTAGAATGTTTGTATCTACGTCACTTGCTGGCTTGTAGCCTTTCTCCATGTGGTGTACGATAGTTTTTTTATTCGCTGTCCAGCATTGAACAATTCCCCAAATACCTATTGTAATAGGATTTAAGAAGAACCATTTTAATACTTCTCCCCACTGACCACGGAACATTGCAACCCAACCTCCGAAGAAAAATGTTGTCCAAGAGAATCCTACCTTAAGTTCTTTTGCTACGCCTACTTCATTTTTTAATGTAACTTGTGCCATGATTATTTCCTCCGATGATTGATTAATTATTCTACAGGAATTAGTTTTACTGCTCCTGCAGTCTTGATTAAAGTATTTTCTGTTGCAAAAAATACATAGTCTCCTCGACCAATATCGCCATTACCAAGGATAGTATTTACTACTGCTGAGCCACTTGAATCAAATACTTGGAAGTTAGTTCCTCGACCAATATTAGTGACTTTATATCGACCAGTAGGTACATCTTTATCAACAATATATTCACCAGCATTTAATGTAATTGGTGCGCCTTCTTTTTCTTTGATGCCTTTTTCAATCTTTGATAGTTCATCTTGCTTACTCTTTATCTCATCATCTAAAGAAGAAGACTCTGCTCTCTTTTCATCCACTTCTTTATTTGTCTTAGAAATTTTTTCAACTACTTCATCTTTTTGCTCAACCAGTGCCATAGCTTCTTGGACTTCATCTTTTTTATCTTGAAGCTTAGCATCTTCTTTTTTCAAATCTTTTAGCGTTGAATTATATGTATCAACTAGTTCATTATAATCAACCTTAGCGCCTTTAATTTCTGTTTTAACACTATCTACACCAGCGTCATAAGAAACCACACCAGTTAACAATACAGCAATAATACCAACGCCAATTCCGATAACAAGACCTTTTTTCTTTTTTCTCTCTGTCATCATTTTTCTCCCCTTTTCCCATTTACTAATAACCTAGTAATTTACTATACCATGTATTAAGTATACATGGGAAAAAAGAGGGATGTCAACATAAAGTTTCCATCCTTATGCCCATTTACACAAAAATATTTTAGATAATTTCTACTAAACCTTTTAAGTAAATATCTCCAACTTCCAAAGAGGTAAACTTCTTTACAATTCTATCTACATGTACTCCATCAGCAATCATTTTTCTGCTATAGATGCCATCTCTAGTAACAATTGCTTCTTTGTTATCTTTTAAAAGAACAATGTCGCCTACGTGCAATTCCTCGCCTATTCTTGAGCGAGAGACAAATTCTCCAAAATTATCTATTATCTTATCTGAAATTGTTGAATAACCCTGCGCTAAAAGGTTTAATCTAATCTTCATAATATATTCTCCTATCCTAATAAAAGGTTGATTTCATTAATTAAAACAACTCTTCTTCATCTTCATCGATTTTCCATTTTTCAATCATTTCTTGCATTTCTTCTGCATTATCGAATGTAGCGAATTCAGGAAGGTCTCCTTCATGTTCACTCTTAGCTACAATCCAGTTCTCACCACTAGCAATTATTATTTTGTCATCATATGAATCTCTACCAAAGTAACCATTACAGAATCCATAGATTTTAATTCCAACAAATTTATCTTTATAGTTTGGCATTTCATTTCACCCACTCTGCAGGATTATTTCCTTCTTCAACCTTATATAAATGCATTTCATATTCTACTAACTCGTCATGAGTCAATGGTCTTCTATATGCTGTTGCACCAAACTTCCCAACACTCTCATCATGTCTGATAAAATCTTTTGGCTGGCATCCTAGGCTGAAACCACGATGTCTATATGTATACCAGTAAATATTATTTTCACTGCTTCCTAATTCTGTAGAAAGTCTTTCTATAGGAAAGTTCTTTTCAATTAATATTTGAGAAGCTTTAAGGTCATCTAGTACTTCCATCTTAGACTGTAACTCATGAATTTTTTCCATGTGTAGCTTGATGATACCTAGATATAAATAATCTTGCTCATTCTTATCCTTCATTGAATCTACACTTAATTCAATTTCTTTTATACTTTCAACTAATTCTTTTACCACTTCATCCCTTCTATTTTTGTAGCCTTTGCGCATATTGCTGATTGAACCAGTTATTTTTTCATATTGTACATTTGACATTTATTTCAGCCTCCAATATTTATATATTCTATGTAAGAGATAGATTAGACATCGCTCCAATCTATCTCTTCTGTTGATTGCCATGCGTACCACCCTAGTTTATTTTTTGCCTGTATTGGATTATCATATAAACCCTTTACAGCAAGCCAGTTTCCAGTGCAGTAATGATATTTATTTTCTTCGATGTAAGTGTCCTCACGAAAGAAATCAAGCTTCTCATGATCCTTTAACTCATTCTTAACTTGTATTGATAATTCACTTGTGTAGTCATCTTTAAGTTTTTTCTTCAAGAACTCTGACACATCATCTATATTCACGAATTTGTGTTTAGATTTTTTTATCAGGTGTTCATATACGAACTCTACTAAACTAGTTGCTTCTAATATCACGATTTTATTTTTCTCCATTTCTCTTCAGATACCATAATTATAACATCGTCCTTGTACGACATTTTTATTTGGTCTTCAACTGGTATCAAACATTTATAATAATCAGATGTTTCTTTCATAACTTCGAGATTCCAGTTCTCTTTTATTTTCATTTCTTTTTCATTTGTTTTCCTAACCATGAATGTTATCGGCTTATGAAATGCTCCATGCACAGTTCTTAAGAATGTGCTCCAATAAAAACTTTTTCTGATGTATGATACTCCAACTACTTCTTCATAGTCTGCGAACTCAACGCCACCAGCCACGTATACTTGAACTTCTTTTTCCATCTCTTCTAATTCATCTAATATTTTTCCTGCCTCTTCTAACAGTTCAAATAGTTCATCTTTTTTATATTTTTGGTAAACAGTTTTTTTATCGCCAATATTCCATAGAGTGTTTAATATTTCACTTTCTCTTATCTCATCAACTCTTTCAGAATGTTTTTCTGAGAACTCCAATTTGTAAATCAGTTTCCAAATACTATGAACCTTCATCCAAATTTGAGTTTTTATCGTGCTCTTCTTAAACATTAAAACCACTCCATTCCTCAGTTAGTATGTATTACCAATTATATATAAATATTTCTTACTGTCAATACTTTTGCCCTGTTCTATATATTATACTCACCTCAGAACTTTCCAAGGTGAGTAATTTATTTTTACGCTGTTGTAGATTTTTCTTTACTTGATTCTTTTTTCACTTGCTGTGCCTTACCTGTTCCTGCTGGCTTATTAGCTGGTGTTTCTTTTTTCTCGTTAGTTGCTTTTCTTTTATCGTCAACCTTAACCTGTGCTTTAGGCTCTTCTTTTTTAGCCTCTACAGGTTTTTTCTCATCTTTAGATGGTTGAGTATTAACTACAGCTTTTGGCTCTTCTACAGGCTTTGTAGGGCTTGTAGCAACTTTGTTTTTGCTTACATACTTATCAAGATGCTCTTGCATTGATTTTACACGACCAAGTGTTTTTTCTTTCTTAACTGAACCAGCACCACCAAATAATTTATAATCAGTTGGAATAACTGCACCAGCTTGGATATCTTCATCAGATGCTTTAAGAGATTTTTTGAACTCTGTTCTCCAATCTCCAAACTTATACTCTGAAATTTTATTTTCTTTAGCCTTCATTGCAGTTAGAATTGTCATTGGGAAGTGAACCTTCTTCAATAACACAGGTTCTTTTGATTCGAATGAATTATCAATATAATCCATTACATCTACAAGTTTCTTCACGATCGCTTCTTTATTTTCTGCGTCTTCTTTGAATGTTTGTGAGTATTCAAATACATCATTAGATGCAATACTTTTTAATTCGTGGTTTTCATCAATTAACATCATAGTTTGTAACAATGCTGTTTCATGGTCAGCCTTACGCATTTGAAGTGGTGTGAATGAAGCTTTATTTTTAACAAGGTCATGATTAACAAGGTCTTGAATTTTATTTGCCCAATCTCTACCCATCTTAGCTTTTGCTTTTTGTTGTTTAGATAATGGAGTACCATTATTTAAGCGATAGAACATGTCTTCAATTTCTTCATCTGTCGCTTCTTCTATCTTGAATAAATCTAATGTAAAATCTTTAATAGCATCTTGTGCATCCTCGCTCAACTCATCAAAAGTCATACCAGCAAGAATTTCTTTTTTTCCATCTATCATTACAGAAGGAGTTTCTTCGTGTAAGAAGTATTCTCCTGTCATAAAGTCACGAATGTTTGTTAAACGTTGTTTACCATCAAGTACTTGGAAGATTGTTTTCTTGTCCACTTCCTCAGTAATTACATATAGCGCAGGTACTGGAAAATCTGCAACGATTGAGTGAATCAATAAAGATTTTTGTAACTTGTCCCACTGTTCACCAGCACGTTGGATTGGGTAACTAAATTGTACATTTCCAGTTGATTGTTCTTTCATAAATCTTTTTACTGTCCAGTTCATTCTTGATTTTTTCATTTTCGCCAAACTCCTTTAGATTTTAATTTTTTAATCCTTGCTCAGTGATACAGGTATCACACTATCAATGTTACACTACCCTATACATACAGTCAATAATTTATTTTAACGATTTATCAATTTATTTTGAAAATTCCTGTGTAGAACACGCCTTGACGCACTTCAAATCCATCTTTATCAAACTTATTTGCTGTCACTTTATATCTGTATTCACCTTTTTTATTTTTGTACTCAGCCTTGATACTGTGCTGTGTCGCTATCTTTTGCTCAGGTTTGTAGAAGTCATAATCATACCAATCTAAATCAACCCATTTACCATTGATTTTTTTCTGTGGTTGTAACTCTACTCCCATCTCATATTTGTTATCATTTTTTACTTTAATACTTATGCTTAAGTCTTTTTTGAGATAGTGATTTATTTTAGTTGTATTAGCTGAAATGCCAGCTTTTGATGTTGCGAATGCTCCAGTTGTTCCAGTGAATAAAATCCCGATTGTTAGCAGTAAAGTTATTATTTTTTTCATTTTTATCAATTCCTTTATTATTTTTTTGGTTTTTATCGTTCAAATTACGAGCAGTTAACTAATTATTTATTGAAGTCTTTATCTACAAAAGTTCCATCCTCAGCCATGATTAAATCTTTTGTTTGTTTACCATCCTTCATAATTTCTTTCATTACTTTCATATAAGCATCTACACCCATTAATGCAAATCTTACATCGTCAGATACTTCATGATATTCAATGATATCACCTGTATTATCATTGTATGTTACGCTTACGATATCGCCTAATGACATATTTTTTTCTACCTTGAATGTTGCTTGACCTGTGAAGTAATCAGAAACTATTTTTGCTGTTGCCCATCCATCTTTATCGATATTTTGAATCATATAATTATCTGTTGCTACGCTACCCTCTTGTGTTATTTTTTCGCCTTCATCCATTAATGCATCAATGTTGCCTTCAAATTTTTTCTCAACCTTTTCAAGTTCTTTACCAGTTAGTTTATGCTCTTCGATAATATCATCATTATTGTATGTAACTTCTACGATGTCACCTAATTCATATTTATTATCTAATAGATAACCACCATCATGTTTTGGATTAACTGGCTTGGCTTCCAGCATGCCATCTTCATTTAAATACTGAACCATGAATACATCAGTCGTGTAATTTTTTTCTTGCGCCTGTGCTTGTGTAACTCCTCCAGTTAATCCCATTGCTATCATTGCTATTGCTAAAACTTTTTTAATTTTTTTCATTTCAATTCATCTCCAATATTTTTTTATTTTCACTTCACTTAACACATTTATTACTATACTACCTATATAGTAAATAGTCAATAATTAATTATCATAGAATTTATCCATGACTATCTTGTACTGCGTAGAATATTTTTCTTTAAGTTTTTTTACTGCGCTTTCACTAGTTGAATATGTCGTATCGATGTTACCATCTCTATCAAATGCTACTGTTAAGATTCTTCCTTTTACATGGCTCTTCTCAGCCTTTATTTCCATGTCAGGCTTGCCTAAATCTTCAATGAATGTAATATGTGTAGAACCATTTACAGACGTTGTTACAACAGCGTGTAGTACGTCAGGGTAAGTTTTTTCTTGCGCCTCTTTATAATCTCTTCCATCAGATGCAAAAGTTCCAAACGCTTCATAAACTTGAGTTACAACTACTACTGTTAACGCTGTTACCATTAGACCAAACGTAACCTTTACCCATGGTCTCCATCTAATTTTTTTCTTCGCCTTTGCCATTTATACCATCTCCCATACATTTTGTTTAACTACTGACTGCCATCGTCAGACCGCAAGCATCACCAAGCGATGACGCTAGAAAGTTTATTTCTAGCGTTTCGGCAATTCATTTAAATAAACTCTTCTTCTGTCCAGTGTTATGTATCTACCCTTGGACGTTTCTTTTGTTTCTCTGTACATCTTTACATTTTTTATTTTTTCTCCTGTACTTGTCCAAAACTTCCTGATCCATACATAAGAGCCTTCATCCTCTATGAGTGTTGTATAAGCTGGCTCTTCAATCACAAGATATTTATTTTCCTCAGCTAAGTAACTACCAAGTAAAGTTTGTACACGCACTGCTATATTAGATTTAACTATGTAACACTCTCTACCATTTGGAAATATCTTTGTCTCTATGAAATCATCTCTCATTACACATTCATCTATATTAACTGCAGGATATCTTTCACTCATTATTTCTTTAATTCTTTCCATGCGTTGAGCCTTCATCATTCTGTTTAATTCTAAAGCTTCTTCCCAAGTTCTATTTACTGCCATTTGTAACATCTCCTATATAATTTATTTTTTCGTGATTAACAATCAAGTGTAGAATGTTGTACATATACGATTCTTTCTTTGAATTCATATATCTTGGCTGGACTTGAAAACCATAATCCAGTTGGTGAATAATCATAATAGTTACTATCACCTTGCACATTTAAGTTAGCGTGTATACCTTCCATGACACCTTTTTTATTTTCGAATATTATTACTGTTGTAGAATTTTCTCCATGCTCATCTGCAAAGTGAAATTTGTTTATAAAGTGCTTAGGATATCTTCTTTTTATTCTGCTTGGAAATTCTCTCTTGTAAGCTTGCTTTATTTTCTTTTTAAACTCTTTAACCTCCTCACGATTATTCTTATCTAATTTTTCACCTAATGCTTCCGAAATAAATTTAACCATTGAATTAGTATTGATTATTTTTTGTTTAAACATTTAAAACATCTCCCATATAATTTATTTTTTAGCCTTCAATAATTTCATCTTCACATGTTGTGCATGTCTCAAGGATTTCATATCCTTGGACATACCTTGTATTTACATCTTCTTGCTCATTTCCACAAAACGTGCATCTAGCCATTTTTAACAACTCCCTTATTATTTTCTCTCGCCTCTTCACATGATTTACATGTACATGGTCTTATAGTTCTTATTACTTTCATTAATTCTACTTGCGTGTATTCATGCGCTGTGTGGCATTCCATAGCTTCAAAGAAGTAGCCTTCTTTAGTATAAGCCCACCAACCATCAGAATCTTTATAAACCTCATCTAATACAGCTTGATATTTTTTAGGTATGAAATTTAAGTTCATCATAGCACCTCCATTAATTCATGCATTGCCATGTCTATTATATTTTTTCGCTTCTGTATTATTGCTTTACGCTTTATTTCTAGTTCGTGTATAGCTAACACTATTGAACCTTGAATCTCTATTATTTCAAGTGCTGTTATCCATTCAATAATATTTATTTCTGCCACTGTCATATACTTTAAATCTTTCATTTCTACTGTCATTTCTACGTTGTTAAAAATCATTTTGCTCACGCTCCTAATTTTTTTGTAATTTTATTTAATGCTGTTGCTGGTGTTTTAAATGTTCCACACTCTTCGAAAATATCGTTACGATTATCAAAGAATTCTACGTTGTAAGGTTTTTCATCTTCGTAATATGTAATACAGCAATAGAGGGAATTTATTTCTTCCTGCGTCTTGTATACAGCCATAGAGAAGTAACCCTTCTCAAGTATTTCTCCATTCATTAATAACCCTTTATCTTGAATCTTTTTTATCACTGCTTCATATTGCTTCTTTGTTTTTGCATCTGCTTTCTTAGCCATTATTGAACGCCTCCCTTGCTTGCTAATACTATTGAATACTCTTTGAATTTATTTTCTGCGGTCTCTTCATCATCTAATTTATAAGACAGTGTAAACATTCCCACGCCTCCAATGTTTCCCCATACTGTAAGGCAATTGCCTCTGCCTATCATCATGCAACCTTCGTTCTTACTAAGCTTTACAAATCCTTTTGAATTTCTTTCCTCTTTAATTACTGTTGTAGTTCCTGACATTTAAAACACTCTCCTATATAGTTTATTTTTTATTTGTAAAATACTTTTCTATCTTTTAAGATAACTATTTCAGCACCAAATAATTTTGCGCCTGTCTCTTTATCTGTGAAACAATCTTGTTTAAATGGATTGTAATAAGCTTCACGCATGCCAGCGCCAATGCTTAGTTCTTGTAAAAAATCTGTCTCGCCTACAAATTCACCTTTAACGAATGCATGAATATTTTTTTGTCGCTCTTTTAAAACTCTCTCACGCCCAGCCTTACGAACTACAAACGATACATCTTTAAGTATTACGCCATTGCAATGTGATATTACTAAGGTTTTTCTTTTTCCCTCTTCAGTTACATTGCTTTGCAAGCTAAATACATGGTGATGTAAATTCCAAAATGCAGATACCTTTTGACCTTCTTTGACTGTTCTACCTTTATAACTTGTTATCATTTATTTTCTCCACCTTCATAATTTATTTGAATAAATCTACTGTAAAGCTACACGAAACCATTTTTATAATTATCTTTTTCTGCTCTTCAGTTGGCATGTAGTCAGGATGAATCATTATTTTTTCTTTTTCAGGAATAACCATCAGCAAGCCTTTTGTGTGCATGATATCGTTCCAAAATTTATCACCATCATATCTATCGAATTCGCTAAACAATTCCATTTCACGATGTTCAACAGACCTAATACCACAGTCAAAACCACCGTCAACCAGTGTGCCATCTTGTAAGATGTAAATACTTTCGCTGTAATAGTGTCCTACGCTCAAGCCTTCTTCTTCTAACATTTCTTTAGTAATTGTAGTTGTCATTTTTTCTCCGCCTTCAATTTTATTTTTCTTGTCAATACTTTTGTTTAAGCTACCAAGATTAATGAATCTCGATAGCTACGTTAGTTTCTGCAAGGTAACATACTTTACATTGACCACAGTCTTTTTCTTTTTCAGTGCCTTTGAAAGCTTCTGAAGAAGGACAAGCAAAGTAATTTTTTTCTTCCATCGTTCCTTTATCTACTGCTGTGAACACGCTCATGCCTAGTTCATCAGTCATTTTAATGAATTTTTCTTTTGTGTCGTCCCAAATTGATGACTTAAATGTGATGTTAACATTTTCTTTTCCCACGTTTTTGTAAAGTGTTTTTACGAATGGTAAAGATTTTGTGTAAGCCATGAAAACAATTTTTTTATTGCCTTTGAAGTGTTTAGCAATTTCATGCCATTTTAATAGATATTCATAAGAGTAGAAGTCACCAGCTTCATGTATACGATAGAATATTGTTTTGCCTTGATTCTTTTTACGAGCCAATTCAAATTCTATTTGGTCAATCATAGTGTTTACGAAGCGTTCAGACTTAGAGAACTCTAGGTTTGAAATTCTACGAGCGTTAACAGTTGGATACATGCGCTCAGCTTTCAGAGCGTAACAAGCTTTCTCACACATTTCAGTGCGGAATGGACATGATATAACAGATGTTATATTCCATTGATAGAATGCAACTACTTTATTATCTTGTAACTTCTTATTACCTTCACTTAAACCCATTTTAACTTGACTCATTTTGATTTTAGTTTTATATAATTTCTCGAATTTTTGCTTCATGTTTTCGTTATCGAATTTTAGTTCGTCAACGTGGAATTTGTAGATATCAGAGCCAGCCAAGATGTAAACGTTTGGAAGTTCAACACGCTCAACGATACCTACTATAGTTAAATTCTTCATTTCAACAGTTACTTGTACATTTTTCATTATAAATCTCTCCAATTCATTGTTTAGTATTTAGTGATTAATTCCAATATCTACTCTAGTTAGATGCTCGAATTAAGCACCAAATGGTACTTAATTTCTTGCCAGTGCTACAAGCTTAAAGCTTGCACAGTTAGTGGCTTTCAAGGTTTCTGCATGGTGTAGTAATTCTGTTCACTCCATAGAACTCGTGTCCCATAGTTGCCCAGTTACCTGTCGCACTTTACGTGGCAGTTTCACATCAGTCAAACCTGTACTCGCTGGAGGCATTTTACACTCCTGAGCACTGCATTCTAGAGAGCCTTCTCTCATCGTAGAACCAGTGAGCCAAGATATTTCGCAACATCCTTTTATAGTTGAGGCTTGTTCAACTTGTTAACCCTATGGAATTTTCGTGGTACAAAACTAATTTGTTACTATATTACCTGTTGAGTAACTACCGCAAAAAAATATGTAGCGTATCGGTCAAATGTGCTTGTGAGCGTCTTTACTGGATACAGTTGGTAATTACTGCCAGCGTACCGTGTTGCTTGGTACTCTTTCAGTATATCTAAGCCATTTCGACTTGTCAATACTTTTGTTTGAAGAAATTTTCAACGGACTAACAACCGTGAAGCGAGTTCATGCTCACCCGATTCTCCTATACTCACCATATGCCACTTTACTTGCTGGTCAGTCGTACAGGCTCAAGGATTTGTTCTTGCATGATACTTAGGAAGTTAGCGAGAAGGAAATTCCTTCCAAGTCCCTGTCTTGCTGTGTGGGACTCTTTTAGATTAAACGATGTTCAGCAGTTTGTCAATACTTTTGTTAAAGTTTGTTTTCCAGCAATCCCTCACACACATATATGATAGAGAGTCGATGTTCAATCGCTCGTGTGTATCATGTGTTATATTGTTCTTGTTCGTTTGTTGCTGTGTCTCGTTTGCCTGAGATAAATGTATAATGTATTTGAAAAATGTACAACCTCAAAACGCTAATTTTGAGAACAAATTTTGAAGCTAGTTTTCAGGCTGGATTTTCACGTAACACGCATACACGTAATTTAGTAGTAGAAACACGATCAAATTTCTCCATTCGAAGAGCCTTCACGCTTAGAGCCACAAGGGATTTCAGCGATTCGATAAGAATATCAAAAAATAGTTAAAAAAAGGCGTAAAAACCCTGTGGACAACTACTAAAATTCAACGACTCGATAAAAATAAATTAAAAAAAATTTGGAGGTAAAAAAAGTAGCTTGAAGCCTTGGGGCTGTAGGTTGAACAAAAGTATTGATATTGTCAAGTAAATCAAGAATTTTAAAAAAATTTTAAAAAGCTGTTTTGGAGGGTGTGGATAAGTACTTTCTCCCCTACTCTACCAAGGGATTCAAGAATCGAAAAAAAGTGTTAAAAAAATGAGTGTCGAAAAATGGCGAAAAATAAAGTTGAAAAAGTGTGTTCACAATTAGAAAGTGGGCTGAGCCTTAGAGCGCCAAGGATGAAAGCGTAATTTTCAATTGTCAGACTATTCAATTAATGTTCACAATTAGACACCCTAAAAACTACCATATTCTAGGAGATGAATTATAGATTCACATACTATGTAAGTGCTTACAATGAGCATGGTTAAAGGGTTTATGGAGTGATTAAATAAAGATTGTGAAAAATGGCGTTATGTAAACTAGAAAAAGAATAGAGAAAATAAAAATTGGATTCTTTGAAAGCGCTTTCTTTATTGATTTAATGGGATTGTAAACGTTTTCATATTCCTTTTCTGTATAAAGTCTTTCTATATGGGCTTATATACCCTCCCTATATAGGGCGTTATACAAGGGTACTATGCAGGGTATTGAAAAGCCTTATGGGAGTAGGCTTGATAGGGTGTACAAGTGGGTACTAGGTAGCTTAATAGAAGGGTGCTAAGATACCCTATGAAGGCTTGCTATATAAGGCTTTACTATACCCTTAATGGGTATGCGTATAATAGCACTATATCTAAAAATATAAAATCCATAATCTGTATGGTACTGGTAATATATGGTAGTAGTACTAGATAGATAGTAGTGTGCATACACGATAGTGTATATACATACATGCATATAGTACATAGTATATAGTATACATACATAGTGTTAAGCATTGATGTATCAATGATGATGAGTGATTGATGATGGTTAATGAGTAAGCATTGATGATGCATAAAGGACAAGAGACAAGAGACCAAGAGAAGACACATGACTAATGATGAATGAATGCTGTTATATCAACGTTTTATTAGATTCTAAAGATTCTTGTATAACCTTTGTTGAGCATGCATAGACTATGCATAAAGAGTGAGTGGTGATGAATGAGTGATACATAGTGATAAATAAGTGTTGACTTATTCGTGAGTTTGTGGTATTTACGTGTGCATGTGTATGCGTGGGTGTATTGGAGAAAGTGAAGAGTGAATAAGATAGTACATAAAGTGTGGTGATGAATAAAGGTGTATAGTGACTTGAAGTGTTGGTATCGTAGGGTTTAACTAGGTTTGCAGCAGACTAGAATAAGTGAATGATTGGTGAATATGCATGCATAGTGGTGAATAAGCACCTGCACACACGCCATATTGTTTGATATACCGACAAGCCTTGTAGCTGTAAAGCTGGTGACTGTTTGTCAGCCACAAAAACAAAGCCTCGTGAGTATGCATGCATACATGCACGTATGCGAGAATATACATGCTCATACAATTGTCAGACTATTCTGTAATGGGTGGGTACGTGCCTGTTTTGCGCTGGTGTCGTGCTGGCTCGTGTGGGTGTCGGACTAATGCATATTATCACGACAGGCATAGGGGCGTATTTCCCACAAAAACACTGTCTGAATTTTCAGAAAAGTACCTATGTACCCTCACAACCACACCACGAGATTTCCGATTCCTTGCCATTCGATCCATCTTTATCTGACGAATCTCCTATTTTTCCTTATCGACAGGCTTATCGAAACCTCACAGCAAAATCCTATCCTATTCCCTCCTATATGGGGGTCTATTTGACACACAAATTGGGGGTCTAGGATAGACGATCGCCATGTGTAATAAGGCTTTGGGTAACAAAAATGTCCATGCCTCAATGAATCACCCATTGTACCAGCAAAGCCCTATTAAATCCAATATCACCATTACATAGCTAATTTATACCCTTTTAAGCCTTAAAACAGCCATTTTTCACGTTTTTGGGCTTTTTTCGGCTTTTTTGAGCAAATTTAAGGCTTTTTTGCCCTTTTTTAGCCTATTTTCACCTATTTTTCACGTTTTTTTGCCTTTTTTGAGCAAATTTGAAACGTCTTATTCACGAAAATAGCCCTTTTCGGCATTAAAACAGGCTATTTCACCCTTCTTATCGAGGAAAATAGCCCATTTTTACATTAAGAGAGTCTAATTCACCCTCTTATTTACTCATTTTTCGCCCTGATTCTTCTTTAAAATTCTACCTAATGTCTCAACTCTAGCATCTAATTCCTTCGTTAGAGCCTTGAATTCTCTAAATTCTTTCACTGTCATATTATCAATATCTCTAACATCGATGCTTTGTAAGTAAACAGTTGCCTCTTCAATTAATTGCTGTGGAGTTTTAGTTGTCATAATTATCCCATCCCCTTTTTCTTTTTGATCCTTTTCATTGTTAACTCGTCTACTTCAATCTCGTTGTATGTAAATTCATATCCATTCTCTTCTAGTATAGCCTGTAATTGCCCAAAAGTCATTCCATTCTCTAGCAACATATTACAAAAACCCTTTAAAGCCATCTGTCCAATATCTCTCTCAGTATCCCCTTTAGTAAACCAATCCTGTTTTAACTGAGCAAGTAGAATACTGGCAGACATTACTTCCATATCATTCATCATATGAATCTCTCCTCTCAACACTATTACTAGAATAGACAAAAAGCCAAGGGCATAAACCCTTAGCTTAGTCTTCTAGCTTTATATTCTTCTCTACTCTCTCACGAATATTGAAGTATAGATTATCCATGTCTGTTCTATCAACCTTTTCATTTGTCTCCTTAAGCATTTCATCCATCTCATCGCTAATCATCATTCTAATTGTATCCCATTCTTCTCTCTTCATGTTATCACCATCTTCCAGCAGTACAGTTATTATACATTGCGTTCGCTTGGATCGCCATCATCTCTTCTCGTTCTTCAGGAGTTATGCAATCAGAACAAATACCTTCGTACTTCTTCTTAGCTGTCTCAGCACCACTCATAGTCTTAACCATTGTGAATACCTCTTTGTTACATCTTGGACAATTAACCTTCTTTATATTGCTCATGATAATAAATCCCCTTCCCTACCTATACTGAACCCTAATAGAAATAAATCCTTACCATACTTCTCTTTCAGTTCTTGCATCTTGAAATTAACCATCATGACATCTGTTGCATCTATATCTTCTATGTATATTTCTCTGTCAAAGGTATGAGTGAACTCTTCTGTGAATTCACCCATACTACCTATCAACTCTAACTCGTAGAAAACCTTAATCTCTTCTCTCATGCTTCCTCCTAGAGATTCATAAACTGGTCAATGAAGTTTTCTGCTTGCTCATTCTTTTCAAATTTACTATCTACTAAGTTCTCCTTAATCTCTTCCTTAGCAACAGCAATCTCTTCTGTCTGAGCCACTCTAGCTATTCCATGTTTATCAGCGCATATAAGGTATGTTATATATGCGCTTAGGTTTCCACCAAAATACATGTCAGCTTGTTCAAAAGCATAATCGAAAACATCTTCTCTAAACGATACTGATTTCTTAATCGATGTCTTAGCCAAATTTCTGCACTCCCACGTTATAAAATGCTTCTGCGTTAGATAGTACTTCATTACACTTGATTCCATTGTTCTCAGGAAGATAGTCTTTGAATCTTAAAGAACCTCCGCCCATGTATGTTACTTTGTGCATAATGCGATATGGGAAGTCTGTTGTAATCTTCAGCATGATCGCATCCATATGTGATTGGAAGTGTTTCTTGAAATTGAACTCCTGTTGTTTCTGAGCGATCGTTACAAACCCTTCTTCAATGAATCGTTCAACATCTTGGTCATCTACTTCTACATTAAACTGAGCATTGATTGCTCCACGTACACGAGCGTAGAACTTAAGCATTCCAAGTTGGTAGCTTTCGAACTTAACAATTCTTCCACCTTCATATTGAGAAACATCTACTGTTAATCCACCAATATCAATTACTAGATTAGTCTTCCCTGCTTCAAACTCTTTTGGATTTGTAAGTGCTAGTCCTGCAGATTGTGGAAATACAATACAATCCTTGATATGGATGTTTCTCTCTTTACCCTTGTACCCTACTGTAATCTTCTTGTTCAATAAGAATTCTCTTAGCTTGTCCTTTTGTGCTGGATACCAAGCGATTGGTAATCCTGTTACTAGATTAACAGTAATATCCTCAACGTCAGGATCATTCTTACAAGCCATTCTTAAGATTGATGTTAATAGTAATGGTTCGAATACAGGGTCTTCTATTTTATCTTCATTTACAGTCATCATACCTCGTTCGCCAATTGTAAGCTTATCTCCAAGATATTCAATTACAGTTGAACTCACGTTGATATCAATTGCTCCATCTCTTACAGTACTTCGGAAAGTATCTTTATCTTCTTTTCCTGAACCAAATACACCCTTCGTATGTGAGTAACCAACATCAATTCCCATAATGTACTCTTTCGCCAAGCTTCCTTTCGCTTTAGCTGTTCTCTTTGATTTTGTTTGTGTCATAATAATCTCCTCCTATTAATCTCTCTATGCTACCCAATCCTACCAAGTAGTACTCTATGCTACTGTTTAGTAACTCTTCCTTATGTTACCTATATTACCAGTAATACTGAGTAGTGTCAAGTGCTACTGGGTAGCATTTTACTAGTTTTTAAGAACTTTTTATAAATATGTTCATGTAGGATATATTCTACATATACGGCATATTCACCTTTATTAATGTAGGGTATCCGTCTTATTAGCCTATATTAAGCCTATATTCATGTAGGGTAGGGTTAAATATAGCTATATTAATGAAGGTGTTAATGTAGGGTATGTCGTATTAATAGGTTAATGAGCCATAACTTCATGTAAGGCACATGATATAAAGCCTATATGTCTATACCATTTAATGTAGCTAAGTATGTACATATAGGTGAAAACATGGTTTAATAGAGGTATATTATGGTTTGATAGGGGAGGTATACCAATGCCTGAAGTAGAATTTTTGACAATGGGATTGGCATCAGAACACTTAGATGTTCCAGCACCGACATTAAGGTTGTGGACAGAACAATTAGAAGAGAACGAAGTACACTATGTAGTTAGAAATGACAAAGGCGAGAGATTATACTACGACAATGACCTAGAGATTTTCAAGTACATTAGAGACATGAAGAAAGAACATGGTAGAAAGACAACTACCAAGGACTTAGCTTACACGATATACAGGAAGGCTATGGAGGATGGAGAGTTTCAAATAAGGAAGCTTGAGGATGCTCCAAGACCTGAGCCAACTAACACACATCTAGACTTGCTTAATCAGAAGGATATCAAGCAGTTACTAGAGAGCGATAGAATTAGACAATTTGTACAAGTTATAATGGAAGAAACAACTAAGAATGTTCGTGATGAAATAGTAAAAGAATTCGCCAGTGCAAAAGAAGAGTTGGCTGTTGCGAGTGCAGAAATCGATAGGAAGCTTGAAGCCCTAGACAAAAAGCTAGAGGAAAGAGAAAAGCAGAATAGAGAATTCATGCAACAAACAATGAGAGAGATGAAAGCACAAAAACAAAAAGAGGAGAGTCAGCCTAAAGGATTCTTCGCTAAAATATTTGGACATTAAAAAAGAGTGGGGGAGTAATCCCCACTCAAAATCTATTTACTACAATTGGAGTTCCTTCTACAGTAATGTAGATATAATGGATTCCATCCTCAAGGGAAGTCTCCATTGGCTTCGTAAACCACTCATACTTCCTCGTTAAGATTAATCGATCATCGTTAACTTCAACTTCAGTTAGGTAGCGATACTTACACACCTTATTAGTATAGTCAGGCGTGACCAATACTTTCTTCTGATTAAATAATGTACCCACCATTACAAATTCACTTTTTCTCACTTTGCTCATCCTCATCATTTGTTAGTCCTAAAGCTTCCATCCAGCTACCTTTAAATTCAAAATCACTCATAGAGAGAGCAATGTCAGGCTCTTCATATTCATTAATTACGTCTCTAAGACATTCAGTATCTTCCAATACCTCATTAATAGCCTCAATCATAATTGCTCGTTTCTTTCTCATCTTTTTCTCAAACCATGCGTCAGGGTCTAAGGCTTCAGAAATATGAAATAAAGCCCATTGCATTTCCTCATAACGTTCTTCTAACAATTCACGATCCATATCTTTTGCTCTCATAATTTACTCCTGTCAATACTTTTGTTTTATTTTAATCGAATTCTAACAGGCTCAATTAATCCATCGCTATCTACGAAGATAACAGCCTGAGAAGGGGCAGAGCCAACACCTAATTTTTCTGAGTAATCATCAGAACCCTTAGTACTTCCAACTCGAATTTCAAATCTATCTAGTCCAACTTCTAACACCATCCAGTGATGGAAGTGACCATATACAATTGCATCATAATGAATCTTATCTCTAGAGCCATGGTCAGCAATCTTCTTCTTATCATCTTTCTTCTCTAAGTCTCCATGAACAAACTTAAAGTTTCTACCATTTACATTCACAAGCTTAGCATGGTAGGGGTGCGTATCGACATACATAAGGTTCTCGATGTTTGCAGTTTCAATAAATACCTTAACAATCTCATTTACAACAACCATTCCAGTATCTCCTGAGATGTTTGCATTCTTATCCTTATTCATGCGATCATGGTTTCCTGCCAGCCCACGATATGTGGTGAAGAAGTTTCTAGATAACTGATACAATGCTTGGATTATTAAACGCCCACCTAAAGTCATCTGAGTCGTCACAGGGAATTCAGCATCATACGCCTGTGCTTCACGCATGTAGGCATGCTCAAGAATATCTCCCATGTAAACAACATCTACTCGATACACTCTGCGTTCTCGTGCCATTCTAATAGCTTCTTGAATTGTTTGGTCAATTCTACGTTTGGCGATTTCATAGTTATACTTATTATCTTCAACGTCAACCATACTTCCGATATGCCAATCTGTGAGACATACAATCATGCGTGATTTACTATGCTTAAAGATAGGTTCAAATGTGTGGTTTAGAACTTCATCCCACTTAACGTTGCTCAGTACATTGTGTACAGCCTGACGCATTTCTTCTATAAATAATGTACCATCAACAATCTCACGTTTACCTTTGTTGATTTGTCGTAGATACTTCTGAGCCTCACGCTTATGGAAGATAGACTCTCCAACAAGTTCCTTATATGAATCAAGCTTACTTGTAACAACTTTATCTGCAAATGTATCAGAAGAGGGTAGTTCACCAATAGAACGCTGGTATCTAATGATTAGCTGGCGGTAACTCTCATTAACATCACTATCATCAAAGCCTTCCTTAATCATCATCTTGCGGTGTTTAGCCCAAGAGCAACGATAGCTATTACTGTCTTTTTGCAACAAAACCTTGAGGTCTACAGCTTTTCTAAGATGCTGTTCACTAACCTCTATTAATTCACCTTTACGATTTGTATATGTGTACATAATGTTTTAAATTTAAACTCCTTTATTTTAGTTTTGTATTAAAGTCACTTACAGTCTGTTTAATCTTTCCTGCCAATTCCATAGCGTCATCAACTCTCAAATTATCTTCAAGCATCGTCCAAGCCTCAATTTGTTTGATGTACCATTCAAGTCTTGCGAAGTCAGCCTTTTGAATAAGGGCGTTGATAAGTTCAGAATTTGAACAGTCTCTAATCTTGCCAAGATTGAAAGGGGTGATAGGGATGATATACTCGACATCATCTTCATCAGGCTTTGAAATAACAAAGAGGGTAAATGTCTTGTTATGCTGAGCCTCACGGATCGCCTTGACAAGCTGTGCAAATGCTTTGTTTATATCCTCAAGTCCATTCTTGAATTCTAAGTTAATTAGATATCCTCCAGTTTCAGCAACTGCATCGATATCTGTGAATCGCTTTTTACCTCCAAGTAGACCTCTGTATTTCGCAAGGTCTCTTGCTCCTCTAAAGAAGTTCTCAAAGTCTTGGATTTGCGTCAGGTTATCGATATGAAAGTCCTGTCGTTTATTTAAGTTCGTGTCCAAGATAATGCAGTGCATATGACCATCCTTTGGAAAGATAGGGGAGGTAGATACTACGTTTCCGTTATCGTCCTTAATTTCAACTGTATATCCCATTCGATGATTCTCCTTGTTAATACTTTTGTTTAAGGCTACGAAAACTAGTTTCTTCTATTATATAGAACCAGTGTATCATAGCCTCATTTTTATATCAATACTTTTGCTTAGTCAGTTAATTTGTAGGATAGAAGTGATTCGCTTCAGTAGCGCCTCTAAACAATTCCTTCTTCATATCATCAGTAACTTTCTTGCCTAATAGTTCTTGGATGAACAATCCTTCTTTTTGGATTTCGAAATCAGAATCGTAGAAGTACCAAGAAACAAATAGCTTCTTACGTGGACGAGAGCATGCAACGTAGAATAATCTGCGTTCCTCTTCAATGTCGTTATTCATTGTATGAGGCATAAGGTCTTCATTACAATTGATAACAAATACATTGTCCCATTCTAGTCCTTTACTTGAATGCATCGTTACAACCTGTACAGCATCTTTACCTTTGGACTTAGCTTGCTTGTCTTTGATAGTTCCAACGTGTGCAAGGAATGCTTTGATAGTAGGGAACTTACTAGCCATCTCACACAGTTTCTCAACAGACTCAAGCTTCTCAGTAATTTGTGATGCACTTGTAGTTGTTTCATTAATATAGTGTAAGTAGCGAGTGTTCTTAACCACGTTGCGAAGGAAGCGACCAGCGTTTACACCTGACTCCACTTGATATTTAAGGTCTGCGATGATTGCAATAAGAGGGTCAATGTTTCGCTTGTATTTCCACTCATTCATATGAGGTGTAATTCTGATTGCTCTTACTAAAGGAATGTCACGATCAGAAGCGAATGTCTCTAACTCTTGTACAAAAGCTTTACTTAAATATCTGTTAGGTGTGTTATAGATTCTGCGGAAACTAGCATCGTCATTTTCATCAACTGAAAGTCGAGCATAACTTAAGATGTCTAGGATTTCCTTGCGGTCAAAGAATGACATTGCTTTAGATACATCGTAAGGAATATCCAACTCAGAGAAGGTATCTTCAATTGGTGCTGTCATTGCATTTGTTCTAACTAGGATTGCAATCTCAGAAAGGGGAGAGCCTTGTTCTTGAAGTTCTAACACCTTATTAGCAATTCTGTTAATTTGACCATATTCATCGTTGTATAAAGTGAACTGGACTTTATCTCCTTCTTCAGCAACACTTTCAGATGGTTTGTACTGCTTGTACTTTTCGATAGGGGAGTTTGCAATAACCTCATTCGAAAGCTTTACAATGTTCTGTGTGCTTCGGAAGTTCTTGTTTAACTCAATCAATTTAGTATTAGGGAACTCATCTTTAAAGTTAAGGATATTCTCAACTCGTGCGTTGATGAACTTGTAGATAGACTGTCTGAAGTCACCAACAACAAATACATTCTCCATGTTAATCATCTTGATAATTCCCAAAACTACAAGTGAAGTATCTTGGAACTCATCAATCATTACATATCGATACTGTTCTTGCAATCGTGTTCTGAAGGCTTCATCAGTCTTTAACTTTTCATACATCATAAGTAACATGTCATCAAAGTCGATTTGTTTAGAAAGAGCCTTTTGTTCCTCATACTTCACATAAGCTTCTTGTAGTGCGCTTCGTGAAACCATATCTACGTAATCAGTATCTTCGTTGATAATCACATCGTCTGTCGGCTTAACAAAGTTAGACTTTTGATAAGAGATGAAAGAAGCTAACTCACCAGCTTTACATCCTAGGTTTAAACCATTTGGATTCTTCTTGCTGTCGTGCTCTTTACACATATCGTTGTATAAGCCAAACTTCCACCAATCAGGCATAATCTTTAGCTTAGCAAAGCTAGGGTCTAATGCCTTTAACAGTCGATAAAAGATAGAGTGGGTAGTTCCCATTGCAATCTTGTTTGTATTGTCTTTACCAATCATCTTCGCTAAACGCTTCTTCATTTCCTCAGAAGCTTTCTTAGTGAAAGTGATCGCTAGAATATTATAAGGATTAATGTTCTTTTCTTGTACCATGTATGCGATGCGTGTAGTAAAAGCACTTGTCTTACCTGAGCCAGCACTGGCAATGCAAGACACATTCCCTTCAACTGTTTTCACTGCATCTAATTGTTCTTGAGTTAATTTCATAATCAAATTGCCTCCTATTTTCCCTCGTTGAATTCAATACTAAAGCAAAAGTATTGACATGTCAACTAGATTTATCCGAGAAAATAGAAAGTTTTTAAAAAATGTGTATTATTTCCTTACGCATGTGCATATTAGTTAGGGAAGGGGAGTGGACGTTTCGCTGACAAGCTTCCGTTCATTAACCTATCACCTTCCCAAAAGGCTCAGATTCCAGTATGAGCGACTCTTTAGTTTTTTAATGTATTCATTCAATGACGTAAATTAAGTTTCACAGCTAGGCTCGTGAGAGACGAGAGGGGTATGTTTGCATCCATACCTTCTCTCAATCCTCCAGCCAGTTATAGAACGGTATCGTTTGTTTAAATTCGTGTGTGGATAACTGTTTCTCTATTTGCGCCTTAGTACGTCTTGTTTTTTCCTCTTTGAGCGCAGACTTAGCCTCTTCTTTGATTCTACGTTTTTCTAGGTCATCAATCTTGTTCGTTAGAGATGTAACTAAATAGTCTCGGAACTTACCTTCGCCAATCTTACCTTGGTTATACTTGTCCATTACTTTCCGAAGTACAGACTTAAAGCTTCGGTCTGTTAGTTCGTCCTTAGAAGCCTCTCGTAAACAATTAATAATTTCATTCAACTCTTCTTCGTTATGTACAGCCGAACTCTCAGTTCGCTTATCATCATCTATATCTTGTTTATTATCTTTATGTAGTACTTCTTTCGTTGGTTCTTCTTTCGTTAGTTCTTCTTGATTACCTCTTGATTTTGAGGTCTTCATTTTGAGGTCTGGAAAATCAAGTCCCCAAATCTCCGAATGCTCCGAACGTGCTGTATCAAGGATTTCAGCCTTTTCTTTCGGAGTAAACGGAAGTAGCCGAACGTAATATTCGTACTCCCATACTTTCCCGACACGATACTTGAACTCAATGATATATCCAGCTTTTACCAATTCTTCCCAAGCATTTCTAACTGATGTTTCTTTGTTTTTTGCATACCTTTTATATAGTTCAGTTTTATGTAGTTCCCAACTCTCAGAGTAGGACATGATATTAACAAGTAGTCCAACTGCCTGTAATGAAAGTTCATCTTCACAGTGTTGTGCTGTTTCATTTGGTACTCTTACATAACTCTCTTCTAATTGAATGCGTTTAATTAATGCCATAATAAAAAATCCTCCCAATGTCGAGAAAAGGCAGGATTAAATACACATATAAGTGTTGATTTTTTAAAATGACTGTGCTAAAATAAAATCAAATAGCAAGACAAAATAAGAAAATCCTCACATTATATGTGGGTTTTAATCCAAGCGCTCTATTCCTAAGTGGTCGCCAAACTCCTAGGGAATGGAGCGTTGCTCATTTTCCGAATGTTTTAGTGACTCCATTCTATCATATATACATAAATGTTGACAAGTACAAATAAAAGCCGACAGGATTCGTCCTATCGGCTTTTACTATTTTGCAAAGGTATGATTACCAATTACAACGGTCACTGTTCTCGTTTTGATCCATTCAGATGTTGCTGTTTTCGGGTTATAAAAGAATAGACTTCCCGATCCCTGTCCACGGAAATCAATGGCTTCATCTACAGCTTTCTTAGCACTAGCTGTGGCTGGTTGTTTAATAGTACCGTTCTGTACAGGGGAGAATGCATAATACTTACCATTTTCATAAGTTTCATTAATTACTCCACTGATAGTATTCGGAAAGCCAGCGCTGGCAACTCGGTTCAATACCACGGTCGCTACAGCCACCTGTCCTGCGTATGGCTCGCCTTTCGCCTCTGCCGATACTAATCTAGCAAGTAGGTCTTTATCACTCACAGACACGCCTGTAGAGGCTGTAGTAGTGCTTGTAGGGATGATTAAATTCTGTCCAACTTGTAAACTATTATCCCATTTGTTATTAGCCTTCCTAAGAGCATCTAAGCTAACTCCTTGTGATTGACTAACCTTCCATAGTGTATCACCTGATTTCACCGTGTAGGCGAATGCATCATTTGCAATTAATAGCGAGAACATCAATGCCATAATCGCTACATAAAACTTTAGCTTCATACTTCGAGTTCCTTCTCTCTGCATTTATTTTCAGTTGTCTGTCGCAACTACAATATTAAGAGTATCATATAGTAGTAGGGGATAATAGTAGTAATTATTGTCAATACTTTTGTTTTGTGTGGATATCCTACGGAAAGATGCTCTGCAGAAAAACGAGACGTATATCGTCTCGAATTGGATTTCAGAGGGCGTATTAATAAAATTTCGAGACGTATATAGTCTCAAATTGGGTGACAGACTAGAGTATAGAAAGGGGGAGGGACTAAATATAGAGATATGATGCCCCCCCAGCGCTGGCGCTTTCGGGGAAGGGAACATGCTCTTGTGGAAATTCGAGACGTATATAGTCTCAGATTTCTAAACAAAAGTATTGACAGGTAAAAATATTCATTATAATATGAGGAGGCTACAGAAATTCGAGACAATAATCGTCTCAAATTGGATTTGGAATAGACTTTTCCCGAAAAAACGAGACAATAATCGTCTCAAAATGGGTTACAGACTAGAACATAGATAGGGCAAGGACTAAATATAGAGATGTAACGCCCCACGCCCAAAGGCGTTTCGGGAACATTACTAAACAAAAGTATTAACAGGGAGGTGTATAAAGAGTGGAAGAGGAGAAGCAAGATAGGAGGCAGTTTATAAGAGTGTACGATGATTTTATGAAAGAAGAAGAGTATGACTCTCGTGACCATTTTGTATATTTACTAATTAAAGGATTTGCCAATCAAAGATTCGATGGCATTTCTATTGCAAGCGTTGATTCTATACTTAGAATACTAGGGTTTGTAGTGAACTCTAAAAACAAGTCAGGTATTAAGGAATCCATAGAAAAGCTTATCAAGAATCGCATGATAAAGATGTATGCTGATTTCATGTGTACGAAGGAGGAGCAGGAGGTTAAGTATGCGAATACATACTTCTTTAAGATTATAGATGTTCCATATCAAGGAGATTACTTTACAAAGATATTCTACGAAGATTTCTATAAACTCATTTCTATGGAAGAAAAGAATAAAATGAAGGTATTCTCCATCTATCACAACATTATCGCACGAATGTTCAATAATGACAGTAGCGATAAATACACCCTCCCTAATATAGAAGACATTGAACAGGAGACAGGGATCAATCGCAAAACCATTACCAAGTATATTAAGTTGTTAATGGATAGTGAACTTGTCTATTATGAATCAATGAGAAAGGCTGTGGACAAGACTAAGAATGTGTACGGACGATGGGAGCATCGTGACATTGTTAAGAAATTTGCAGAAGAAAATTAGACTATTGATTTATTACTAATACAGTGATATACTAAAATCACTAACAAAGGCGATGGAGGAAAGTTATGGCTACGAATATGTATACAAAGGAAGAGTTAAGAGAGATTGTAAGAGAAGCTGAAGTTAAGCGCATTGCTGAACGTGTTACTAAAAAGGAGTTATGTAAAATCTGCGGAATCAGTTATACATTCTATGTAAACTGCATTAGCACTAATAATAAACCAAGTCTACAAATGGGGCAAGAATTAAAGAACTATCTTGATATGCCTACTGGAGAAGTTTATGAAAAAGTGTTTCAATCTCGTGAAGCAGAAACTAAATTCCACAAGGCTCTAAACGTAACAAAGGCATATATGGATGAGCAATTTAACAATCTAAAAGAAGAAAAAAGCTATAGATTAAATGAAGAAGAATATGCTGTTCTAGTTCAATCAATCATCGATCAAAAGGAAGAGGTTAGGATTGAAAGAGAAAAGAAGCTTGAAGAAGCTAGAGCATTACTTGAAGAAGAGGCTAAACGTCAAGAACAGGAAGATGAGTAAGAAAGGGCTGTCCTGTGTCCTTTCTTATATTAAACAAAAGTATTGATATACGGTATCTCTTCTGATATAATAATCTCATAACACACACAGGAATAGGAGAGAAACAAATATCATGAAAGGCATGGGTACTTACACACCATTTGAAAATGAACTAAACCACTTATCGGTGGATGAAATGAATGAACTCTATCTGAGTGGAGACTTAGATAAGATGTATGAGGAGTTCGAAAGAACAACAAAGGCTAAGGTATATAACTGGAAAACTAAAAAACAATACAAAGCAAAAGTATTGATGGAGGACGAGTATATTGAAACAATTTAAAGGTACAATCGCTGAAAAGAAGCTTAGCGATTTCAATCAGTATGATAACAAAATTACTAAGTACGAGGAAAGAATTGAATATGTAGAAAGTCATTTATATGAAGAAGGATTTGTACATGAATTCTTTGCAGAGTACTTTTCAAACTGCTATGGAGTGTCTCCATCACAAGATGGTTATCTTGCAGAAGAAGATGCTGTATGTAAGTTGCTGGACATTCTAGGCACATACATCTTGGGTGCTAATGACGTAGAAAGTCATCGTAAGATTGAGTATCGCTTTTGGAAGTCAGAGCGTGAATATAGAGATTATAAGGATTCTGATAACGTGAGTGCATCAACGTCAGATGATAAAGGCAATAACGTAGAAGTGATCGATATGTTTGTTGATAAAAAGAATGATAAGAATCAGAAGATTGTCAGAGATACTACAGTTAATAGAAAAGATGTGAAAGAGATTCCTGAAATCAAGCAACTAGAAGATGCTATTGACTTCCTTAAGTCTCCTTGGGGAATAGCGCACATCAAATCGAATGCTGAGTTCTTATTAGAAGAAGTAGAAGAGGGTCACATTAATATAGAAGAAACTGATCGACTGAAGTATATTGCCAAGAATACACAACGCTTTATCGACTCATATACAAAGATGCTAAGAGATAACCAAGTAGCTATTAAGGAAGCAATTAAGCGTCCTATCAAATTCAACAATGTTCTAAAAGATGAGGGCGTTCCTAATAAACTTGACTCAGCGTTATTCTCAGATGAGAACTTAAATAAGAAGTTACTACCTATGATTGGTGCAGATGAAGATTTAATGAGTGATGTTGGAATCCTTCTATATGACTTCAACTGCTTACTAAATAGAATGGAATTAACTGATCGTGAACAAGAGATTATTACTTTGTTCAGACAGGGATATACTCAGAAAGAGTTAGCTGAAATGCTACAGGTTAAGAAAAATGCAATAACTAATAGCCTTACACGATTGTCTAAAAAGGTAGCAGAATTCTACGTTAAAGACCTTTACGAAAAAGCTAAAAAAAATAAATAGAAAAAAATTGGGGAAACGATGTGTACTTTTTGTGTGCCAAATCGTTATTATATATGTAGGGGTTAAGCAAAAGTATTAACAACTACAACAAAGTCATAATGATTGCCTCCTTAATGGTCATTTGATTCCCCAAGAACTAACCTTGTCCAAGCATCCTAAAACTTGGACATTTTTATTATGTGGTCGTGAATACGAGCGAGGATTTTTAGTGTTTTGCCAAGCGTGAAACGAAGGTGTAACTCCTTCGGGCTACTGAATTAAAAACGCTAACCAAAAAAAACAATAAAACCAACATTTTATTAAAAATGTGAGAGTGAAAGGGAGATATAAAATATTATGTTAACTCAAGATGTAGTAAAAGCAATTGCAGAAGTAAAAGGTGGAACTCAGAAAGAAGCTAAAGAATATCTAGATGCTTTCAAAACAGTAGTAGTAGAAGCAATCGGTCGTGGAGAAGACGTTGAACTTAAAGGTTTCGTATCATTCACTTCTAAAGCAGTAGAAGCTTATACAGCTAAGAATCCACAAAATGGTGAGCCTGTAGAAGTACCAGCACATCGTAAAGCAACTGCAACATTAGCAAAATCTTTACGTAAGCAATAATCAAATCATAAACAAGCCTACTTAGATAGGCATATATGAGGGTCAGGTGGTGAAACACTTGGCTCTCTTTTAATATGGTCATGACAGGGTCAAACCCTGAAGAGACCTCCTCCTAATTGTATATATTACTTAATTGTTCGTGGATTTTAAACGTGGGTATTAAATTGCAAGATGTTATGACGTGGCATCTTGCACCTCCTTATTGGACTATAGCACAGTGGTAGTGCATCGCACTGTTAATGCGAGGGTCGCTGGTTCGAATCCAGCTAGTTCAGCCATATGGACAGTGAAGGTCAGCGATGTTGAATAGTAGGCTTGGCTAGTAAGTTGCGACTGAATGCTGGGTGAAAGTAAATGTCATGTGGGTTCGATTCCCACCTACTGTCCTCCTAACATGGTGGGGCTGAGCGAAAGCTTTTCCCTACTACCATATCAAGACCTCCTACCTCCTAGGCTTGGATGCGCACATAGAGTATGCTCCAAGCCATTTCATATTGGGGCTATAGTGAAGTGGTTATCACGCAACCCTGTCACGGTTGTATCACGAGTTCGAATCTCGTTAGTCTCGCCATAATAACATTAATTGAGAGAGTGGGAAATTAGATGTTAAAGAAACTATTGTTAGTTCTTTTCGGTAAGGCTGTCAAAGGTCACGAAAAAGAAATTAAAAAAGCGCAAAGCTGGATCGATTCTGCTCAAGCACAATTTGCTAACGCTATTCAAGAAGCTGAATTAGCTGAACAACAATTTGAGAAAGTTGAAAAAGAAAAGCGTGAGTTAATCGACAAAGCATTAGAAGAAATCAATGAATTATCTGCTAAGAAGAAACAAGCAGTTGACTTCAAGAATAAGATGAAATCATTCATCGGTGAATAAGTTCGCTATCTTAGAGCCTTTATAGTTCTAGGTATCATATGCGCCAGCAATGGCGCTTTATTTGTCTATGGTGTAAAGGATAGCACAACAGGTTTCTACCCTGTTAGTTCGAGTTCGAGTCTTGATAGGCAAGCCACGGAGGGTTGGCAGAGCATGGCTGAATGCGGTGGTCTTGAAAACCACTAAGGGTGTGATGAGCGCCCTTCGAGAGTTCGAATCTCTCACCCTCCTCCATTTATATTATGGCTGATATATAAGATGCGATGAGTCGCCAATCTTATCGTGGTTCAATTCCACAGTCAGCAAAGCCACATGGGTTTAGTGTAATGGTAGCACTACAGTCTCCAAAACTGTCAGAGAGGGTTCAAGTCCTTCAACCTGTGCCAATAAAAAGTATTGATATTTTAAATTATAACTCCGTGGGAGAGAAGAGAGAGGTATTATGGATATGTTTGGAAGTAATTTAGGATTTGGTTCAGGATTAAAAGCTGAGCGTGTAGGTAATGCGATTGATGCGAAAGTTCAAGCTGGTAAATCAGCATTAGATATGGCAGAGATGTCACTACAACAATTAGATTTTATCGAACAACAATTAACTCAAATGGCACAGCAGTTACAAGCTGAAGCGCCAATGATCGCAATGCAATTCCAAAACTTGGTTCAACAGATTAATAATCAGCAAGGTCAGGTAGTAAGTGCAGTTCGCCAAGCGAAAATGAACTTTTCTGAAATTGATGGATTAACTGATAAAATTCAGAACTAAGGAGAATTGCTATGACAACTAAACGTAAACCAAGACCAAGTACACCATCGCCATCACCAATTATCATTTATGACGATAGTTCATATGACAGTGGTTCTTGCGACTAATTAAACTATAAACTATGCGCCTTGAAATATAGGCGCTTTTATTATCTCCGTGTGGACAAATTGGTAAAGTCAGCAGAGCGCTATTTTTGTGGGTTCAAGTCCCACCATGGAGACCTAGGGAGTCTAGAATCCCTCAGTGGGCGAGTATGCAAGAGGTTAAAGCTGGCAGACTGTAAATCTGTCCCTTCGGGTTCACAGGTTCAAATCCTGTCTCTCCCACCATTATACTATCGCACGTATCGTGCGACCTTGAAAACTGAATATTAATGAAGATTGAGCCAAGCGCTCACTATTTTAGGTTGAAACAGACCAATACTGACAGCTTACGAGCACAGTATAAATTAAGTGTTTTGCAGTGCGTTCGGGTGTGTGAAAGCACCTATTGCCTCCTTTGTGTTAGTGTTATTCAAATTAGTTTTACACTCGTTATCTCGCACAACTCCTTTTGTTGCCTTAGTGTGAAGTTTTATACTTCACACAGCCGAACGCATTGCAAGCACCCCCATTGAATGAGAGAGAGGGAAATAAGATGGAACAAGAATTAAGAAGTAACTATGCTTTCATTCAATCTAAGATTGAGGAAATCAAAGCATGTAAATTTATTGATATTAAACAAATCTCTGATTTACAACGTTATGTCGAGATGCAAAAGAACATCATTGATTCTTTATTTGCATTAAACGCAGGAGCGTTGAGATGAGAGAAACTATTAAAGAATTAAATCATTTAATTGAAGAACATTTTCACGTTAATGACAACGAAAAACAAGATATCACAGTTGTACTAAGTACAAGGGATTTACTTGAGTTGTTACAAGGTTTAGATGTTGCTCGATATGATGAAGCATCTATTGACTATGATGGAGACCTTCACTTTGTCTCATCTTGTGTAGTAGGTGACACTACTCTATTCTTTGTTGAAAGCATTCATAATTCAGAAGGGCTTATTAAGCATGATGAAACTGATATTTTGATATTGCCTATTTACTTGCCACAGAGTATTCGTAATGAACTACTTAAAGGTGGATATAGCAAGGTAATTACAGTTACAGAAGTTTCAACATATGAACATATTACTGAATTAATTGAAAGACAATAATCTTAAGCACATGTGTTTAACAAGGTGGTGATAGGGTGACTACATCCAATAAGAAAACCTGTTTACACTGTGGCAAAGAATTCGCATCATCAAGTTTCTATTCACACAGAAACCCTTTGATTAATGAACAGTTTGGTTTTGCTAAGAAATGTGTCAAAGAGGCGATTGACCTCAATGATATGGACACACTATATAGCTTCTTAAGAACAATGGATATTCCATATCTCAAGGACTTTTGGAAACAAGCAAACCAAGCCAACACTGAGACAATTGGTACTTACTTTAAGAACCTGTCTTTAAAGCAGAATAGAGACCTTCATTTCAAGGACTCTGATGACATTACAGGTAAGACTAATAAAGCAGAGTTAGTAGAGATTGACTATGACAACTTCGAAATTACTAATGCGATCATTAAGCGTTGGGGTAGAAACCTAGAATTAGAGGACTATATCTTCTTAGAAGAAGAGTTCGAAAACTTAGGTGGAAACGAAGTTGATAACACTATCCAAGAGAGATTATTCAAGAATATGGCTAAGACTCAATGGATGGGCAATAAGGCGCTTGAAGAAGGCGACCATAACAAATATGAAAAGATGATGAAGACATTATCTTCTCAAATGCAGGATGCGAATATCAAACCTGTTCAGGTTAAGAGTGCATCTGAAGATGGTGGATTACGTAGTTGGGGCGAATGGGTTCGATTAATAGAAGAAACTGAACCAGTAACAGAAGACAACAATGAGTATGAACCTAAGTATATTAAACAATATATTGATAGATGGTTTATCACTCAAGTAGGTCGTGTATTCGGTAGGGTAAAAGATGAAGATATTCAGAAATTACCTGATGAGGAATAATCATGGCAGTGAATAAAAATAAAAAGAAACCCACCAACACAAATAAAACTAAAGAAGGGTTCAAACGTTGGACATCCTTCTATAGAGCCAACCCACATAGATTTGCCAAAGAGTACCTAGGAGTTAACTTATTCCTATACCAAGTACTTTTGCTGTGGGCTATGAATAAATATGCATTTTTTATGTATATCGCCGCCCGTGGGCAAGGGAAATCTTACATTATCGCAATCTACTGTGTTATTAGAGCAATCCTCTATCCACAGTCTAATATTGTTCTAGCGTCAGGAACGAAGGGTCAAAGTAAGTTAATTATAACTGAAAAGATATTCGCTCTCAAGAATACCTCTAAGAACTTAGATAGGGAAATTAAAGAGTTTAAGACCAGCACCAACGAGTGTTATGTGGTCTTTCATAATGGATCGAAAATTACAGCAGTAACGTCAGGTGACTCTGCTCGTGGATATCGTGCGAATATTCTTATTGTCGATGAGTTTCGATTAATCACGAAAGAAACAATCGACCAAATCTTACGACCATTCCTTAACGTTAATAGAACACCTCCATATCTACAGAATCCTAAGTATTCCCACTTAACCGAGGAGAATAAAGAGATTTATATAAGTTCTGCGTGGTACAGAAACCATTGGATATGGGATTCCTTCAAGTCATATCTGAAGAATATGGTTGAAGGTAAAGACTACTTTGTAGCAGTTCTACCATGGCAACTATCAGTCTACCACAGGTTGCTATCTAAGAAGCGTGTAGAACAACAGAAGACAGAGGAAGACTTTGACCAAATGTCTTGGGACATGGAATATGAAGCCCTCTTCGTAGGTGAGAATGAAAACGCCTACTATAAATTAGATGATATTCAACAGTGTAGAACACTACCCAAAGCATTCTATCCCCCAACTGATAGGGAATACGTTGAGGCTAAAGGCACTCGTAAAAAGCTGGGCAACATGCCGAAACAAGCTGGAGAGATTCGAATAGTTTCCATGGATATAGCCTTAATGGGATCATCTAAAGCAGTGAAGAATGATACCACTGCATTTACTCTTATTAGATTACTACCTCAAGGCGAGGAGTACAGAAGAGACGTTGTCTATATAGAATCTCTAGCAGGACAACATTCAGAGTTGCAAGCGATTCGCTTAAAGCAACTATATTATGACTTCGAAGGCGATTACGTTGCAATGGATACCAATGGTAATGGTATCGCAGTCTTCGACAACGTCACTAAAATCCTCTATGACAAAGTAAGGGACGAAGAGTACCCTGCATGGACAGTTATTAATGATGAGGTTATGGATGATAGAAAAATGGACAGTAACGCCATTCCTTTAATCTACTCTATTAAAGGTACAAGTGAAATCAACCATAAAGTAGCAACAGGGCTACGAAGCGCATTTGAGAAGCGCAAAATTAGACTTCTGATGAATGACATCGAAGCTAAAGAAGACTTGATTGAAAACAAAGGTTACTTGAAGAAGACAAGTGAAGAGCAAGTAAACTTGCTGAAACCTTTCGTACAGGCAACAGCCTTAACAAATGAGTTAGTAAACTTAGTTTACAAAGTCCAAAATGGATACATCAAAATTGAAGAGGTTGGTACAACCACTAAAGATAGATATTCCAGTATTGGATATGGCAACTATGTTGCAACATTATTAGAGCAAGACATCCTTCGTGCCAATATGCGCAACGATGAAATGCTTAACTTCTGTTTATTCTAAAGGTGGTGAGAAAAGGAATTGGCGAACAAGAAACGATATAGAAATCGAGGCAATGGAACAAATCCAATGCAAGAGAACAGACACTTTGCAAGTGTATCTGCTATAAAGAATACTTCTAACACATCTAGTGCGACAAGTATTACTGAGTCTCGACTTAAAGCAATGCTGAGAGACCCTGAGACAAATGGTGTTCAAATTGCTGGTCTATCAAAGAATATGAAACAAGTCAATGGCGCTTATAAGCGTATTATCAAATACCTAAGTTCGCTATTGACCTATGACCATGTTCTCTATCCAGTGATTGAAAATCCAATTGGATATATGGAAGACCCAGCACAATTGCAAATGGAGTTTGCTCAGACATCAGTCTTCCTAGACAGGTTAAACCCTAAGTTTAACTTGCCATTAATTGTTGAGAAGTTGTTTACAAATGGAGCAACCTTCTTGTACAAGCTTGAAGATTCAAAGAGTGTGGCATATCAAGAAATGCCAATTAGCTTCTGTAGAATTGGATACCTCGACCAAGGCGTATATCGCTATCAGTTTGATGTAACAAAGATTCAAGAGGCTACAGTATTAAACTATCCAAAAGAACTTCAATCAGCTTATACAAGCTATAAGAATGGTGCTACAGACAAGTTAATTGAAGGTAAGTGGTATCAAGTCGGTGATAAAGGAATTGCCTTTACATTAGACTCAGATGCTCTAACTCAGAATGGACTATCGCTTCCTCCACTGGCGAATGCACTAGTGGATGTTATCAAAATTGAAAATGCCAAGGATGGCATGGAGAGCACTGCTGAATTAGACAATACCAAGATTGTTCACTCTCGAATTGAGACAGATGACAAAGGTAGACCATTAATGGAATTACCAGTGGTATTAGAATATCACAACTCTCTAAAACGAAACTTGCCTGATGGCTCAGTAGCCATTACAAATCCTTTCGAAACCAAAGCACTTTCGCTAAATGGTACAGGTAAGGATGGTAAGTTCGCTCTATTAGATAAGTCAGTAGAGCAACTGTATGAGGGAGCAGGAGTATCCAAACTGTTATTCGCAGGAGATGGAACTAGTTCCCAAGCTTTAGAGCGCTCTATTCAAGTAGATGCTCAATGGCTATATAGCTTCCTGTTACCGATGTTTGCTAACTATTACAATTATGAACTATTGAAAGCTGGCAAAAAGGGTACGACTTGGAAGGTTAAGTTCTTACAGATGTCACACTTTGATAGAGAAGCAGTTTTGAAACTGGCTAAGGATAACTTGGCTAATGGTGGTTCTAGAACTGAGTATCTCGCTCACTGTGGTATGACACCTATTGAGATTGTTAACATGCTTGTATTTGAGCAACGAATCCTAACTATCGATGACTTGATGATTGCTAAGCAAACTTCATACACGATGGGTGGGGATCAGACAGATGGTCAGTCAGAGGCTGGCGCTCCTGAGTCAGATGATCCAACCGACACTACGACTCGCATTAAAGATTCTCAACAGTGAAGGGAGGTGACAAAGGTTGTCTAACTACAACATTCCAGTTGAATTTGAACAAGTACCTTTAAATGTACTTGATGACAGATTCATGAAAGTTAAAGTGTGGATTGCACACACTGGCGAAAATAGAAACAATTCTATCTTCTCTAAGGAACTCTTGGAGTCTATGATTCCATCTCTTGCTAACATTCCTATCTTGGGATATATCGCAGTTGATGAGAATGGAAAAGAAATAGATTTCATGGGACACGAAGAGAGATTAGTCATTGAAGACAATGAATTCAAACTTAAGTACGTTGGAAGAGCCTATGGGTTAATTCCGACAGAAAACAATGCTAGATTCGAAAGTCGCTATGGCGAAGATGGGCTTGAACGTGAATATCTTGTTTGCGATGGTTTGATTTGGCGTAAGTTTCCTGAAGTCGAAAGAATTTTCGATAGAGATGGTGGATTCAAATCCCAATCTATGGAACTACAATATTCCAGCGTAAAAGGA
The DNA here is from genome assembly GCF_058629175.1 of Priestia sp. MDV22-iso46. Lineage (NCBI taxonomy): Bacteria > Bacillati > Bacillota > Bacilli > Caryophanales > Bacillaceae > Priestia > Priestia sp. MDV22-iso46. Next base: position 87,282 of record NZ_JBZVWT010000008.1, on the reverse strand, counting down.
TATACCGACACTAATGGAGTCTTTGTATTTACAGAGGCTAAGTTCGAAGGCGCTTGCCTACTCGGAGAAAACGTTAGCCCAGCTATGATTTCTAGTACCATTGAAAAGTTCTCTGTCGCAAATAAAATACAGACTGAGTTGAGCGAGATGCTTACTGAGTTTAATACTTGCTTTTCTACAACACTACAGAAAGGAGACAATGACTTGGAAGATAACAAAGTTTTAGACCCTCAAAATCCTGAAACAGACTTCGCTAAGAAGGATAAGGAGAAAGAGGATAAAGAAAAAGAAAAAGCTAAAGCTGGCGAAGGTGCTCCTGCTAAAAAGGAAGACCCTAAAGCTGGTGAAGGTGATTCTAAGGAGAAAACTCCTAAAGAAGAGCCAAAGAAAGGTGAAGAGCCTCCTAAATCTGAGCCTTCTAAAGAAGCTGACCCTGCAAAGGAAGAGCCTAAAGAAGCGCCTAAGAAAGAAGGCGAATCTCAACCTAAGAAAGACGAAGAGGACGATGAAGAGAAAAAGAAAAAATCTCCGAAGAAATTCTCACGAACTTTCGAACTTTCTCACGATGACATTCGTGTAGGGCTTTATAATGCTTTAGATAGTCATGATAACTTCAAAGATACATTCACTTATGTTTCACAGGTGTATGATAATCATGCAATTGTGGTTAATGAAAGCGAAGGTAAATTCTTCAAAGTTAACTATGTAAAACATGAGAATGGCGTATCGCTTGGCGATCAAGAGGAACTATTCCCAATGTTCGTTAATGCAACTGAGAAATCAGCTATTGACGCTTCTCGTAACAACTTCTCAGCTTTAGAATCAGAAGTTAAAGATTTACGTGAATTCAAATCAGAGGTTGAACTTAAAGAAAAAGAAGCTAAGCTTTCTACTTACTCTAGTTCTCTTAAAGCTGAAGATTACAAGACTATCAAAGACAATCTTAGAAACTTCTCTATGGATGACATGGAGAAAGAAATCGCTGTTACATTACTACGTAACAACCATTTCTCAGTAGCTAAGACAGAAGAAGATTCTTCTTCTACACGAGTTGTTTCAACTGGTGCAACAGCAGATTCTAATCCTTATGGATCAGCATCTATTTACTTTACAAAATAATAATTATCGAAAGGGTGTATACGCAACATGGCATATGTTCGTTTAGACAAAGTTAAAGGCACTGCTCACTTAGAGTCATTCGTAGCCAACACAGATTTAAAAAATGGTGGATTTATCGCATTAGGCGACTTACAAGCAGATGGAGAGGCTCGCCTAGGTACTCCTAGTGGCGATGTAACTAAGAATCTAGTATTCCACGCTTCTGTACCTCTGACATACGAAGAGCGTACTAATGAATTAGACTTCGTTCTTAAAGCTGGTAAGGTAGGTCGTGGATACGTAATTGAAGCTGGTGATATCGTTTCTGTTTCTCTAGATGGTATCGTTTCAGGTACTCCAGCTAAGGGTGCAAAAGTTGCTCCTCATGCTGATGGTTTCACAGTTCCTGCAACTGCTCCAACTGCTGGTCTTCGTGGTGAAATTATCGCTATCGAAACTGACCTATACGCTGGTCAATTAGCAGTAATTCGTTTCACAGTTTAATTAAAAATATTATAAAACAAAAGTATTAATAAGTATTGCAGGGGTCACTCCCTGCAAAATACTATCAACGGAAGGTGAATTTTAGTGGCAAAAATTACAGATTTACAACGTCTATCATTAGATGTGTATCAAGGTAAAAACGTTATGTTTAACGAAGTTGCAGGTGAAGATGCAATTCGTAACGCTATTAATTTAGCATGTGGTGGAGAGTTCAATTACAGAAATTTCCGTGAGAACAAATACAAGGTTTTCACAATTATTGAAGAATTAGTAGATACTACTTTAGGTGTAGTTATCACTAACCAATTCGATGGCTTAGCAGAAGTTAAGAACGTAGCAATCGGTGAGCGTCCTGCATTCCGTGTAGAAGACCCATCATTATTCCGCATCGCTCGTATCGCTGGCGGTACTAACGACCTACGTAGACAGAAGCTATTAAATGGTAAATTCGAAGTAGATACTGACTGGTTCGGTGCTAAAATCTACGCAGAATTAGAGATGTTTATTGCTGGTCTAGTTCCTTGGAACGAGTTCGTTAACCGTATTACTTTATCATTCGCTAATGACCTAGGTAAACGTATCTATGAAGCTGTTGCTAACTCTTACACAGCATTAAACGCTGTTTACGGTGTTACAGGAACTTACAACGAAGACAAGTTATTCGATATGGTTCAACACATCGAGGCTCGTTCAGGTGGTAAGAAAGCAGTTGTTATGGGTACTAAGAAGGCTCTTCGTAAAGTGTCTAAAGACCTAGTAATGTCTGATAACATGAAAGAGAAATTCAACCAAATTGGGTACATTGGTACAGTTGGTGGAGTTGACCTAGTAGTATTGCCTCAAGCGCACAAAGTTGGAACTGACGAATTCTACGTTGATGACAATATGTTACTAGTAATCCCTCAAGGTGAGAAACTAGTTAAAGTAGTAGTAGAAGGACAAACTCAAATGATTGAGGTTGCTGACGCTGGTACTCGTAATGACCAACAAATGGAATACCTAGTTCAAAAGAAATTTGGCGTAGGTGTTATGCAATCTGCTATCTATGGTATCTACAAAATTCAATAATTTTGTTAAACAAAAGTATTGATATTAGATACTTCGTGTAGTATAATGTGATATAAGGGGAGTTGAAAAACACTCCCTAAATATCTCGTTATTAAGCAAAAGTATTAAATAAACAAAAGAGTGGGAGAGTAGAGTATAACGATGGAAAACAAACAACGAAATAACAATAACAATAACAACAAGAATAAACACAGTCGTCCAAAACGACAACATCAAAGTGTTAAGCCAACTCGCAATGGTGAGAAACCTGTACAACGTAGACGAAGAGTTACAGTTGACAGAGATGTAGAAGTGGTAGTAGTAAGTAACTGTCTTGGAGAGTTCTTCTATGAAAACCCACGTATGTCTATGATTATTGACTTACAACACATTGACGATGAAGAGTATATCACTGTAGGAGACCTTCGTACAATCCTTAACTCAAATCGTAAGATTCTTGAAGGATTCGATATTCTTATCACAGAGGTACTTGACGATCGATACACATTAGACGATGTTCTTACATTCCTTGGATTAGACAGAAAGTACGAAGAGTACTATTCGCTAACTGGAAAACGCAATGGCAAAATGGCAGAAGTAAAAGATATTAAAGACTTCCTTGTAAAAGCACCAGCTTTAACTTTTGACAAAGTAATGGAAACTATTGAGCCAAAACTTCGAAACAAGATTATTGAAACATCTGTGACGCTGTTCAAGCTTAAAGAGTTTGGAGATTACAATAAGATGCAGACTATCCGAAAGTATGTTAATAACGATGATATTTTCGATGATGCAGAAGAAACAGAAGTTGAGAATGATATTTACATTTAATGGGAGGTGTTGCTAGTGGCAACTCCTTTTTCATCTATTTATACTAGATTCCTACGTTTAGTAGATGATTATGAATTGGCTTTACCGCCTGAAGAAGAATTAAATGAGATTCTATTTGGATTCTTAGACATGGCTAGAAGTTTATACTTCCCTCAGTGTAAGAAGGATTTAGAATCGATAACTGAGCAAGATGGCGTTGGAGAATTCGCAGAGGATTTAACATCGCAAGAGCAATACATCCTAGCATTAGGAATGGCTAAGGCTTGGATTTCACCAAAGGTAAAGAATGCTGACTTAATGTCTAAATCAATTGGTGATAGGGATTACAAGGCTGTACAAGGTACTAGCTATATTAAAGAACTATCGAAGCTTGAAAAGCAAATTGAAGATGAAGTTGATGATTACGCAAGAAGATATTCTTGGAAGAACTTCTCTACGGAGGATTGGTAATCTTGACATATTCATCTGCTTTTAGAAAAAGAATGCTTGCCAAAGGTGGGACTGCATACGACAGAAGACTGTCAAATGCATCTAGAGACTTTCAAAATTGGTTTGATAATGCTCTAGGAAGAGAATTAGTAAAGATTGATGGAGTTGAACAATATGCTGTCTTTCAGGATCAAAACCAAAACAACAACAAAGACCTGTCGGATGATAAGTACATTGTTGTAGAAAAGACAAGCAATATAGAAGTAGGCTCTTATGTAGAATGGCGAGATAGTATTTGGATGGTCTTCACAGACGAGAACAAAACTATTCCTACCCATAAACAAGCCAAGGTTAAAGAATCTAACCATATCATCAAATGGATGATTGGCGATAAGATTTGTGGTAATGGCGTTGGTTATAATGCATATATCCAAAACCAAACATTGTACACACTAGGGGTATCTACCAGTGGTAATCACTCTTGGATCGTTAATGCGAAGATGATGATGTATCTTCCTAATACTGACGAGAGTAGAAACATTAAAATTGGTCAGCGTATCGTTATCGGTGGCGCTATTTTCCAAGTAATGTTTAAAGACTATGTATCTCGTAAAGGTCTAATAAACTACCTATTAGAACAAGACTTCTATGCAGAAGACAGAGATAACTTAGAATTAGGAATTGCAGATTATTACCCTGCTATAAATTCCGACACGAATCAGGAAGTAGAAGAACCTACTGTACCTGAATCTGAAAAGGTAGTAACAATCAGTGGTGCTGATAAGGCACGAATTGGCTCAACTCAAAAGTTTGAGGCTAGTGTATTCCAAGATGGAACTGCTCTATCAGAAGGCATTGCTGAATGGACTATCGCTGATACTGAGGCGGTAGCAACAGTTGTGGAGCAAACTGAGAAGTACATCACTATTAGAATCGTGAACAACTTCCAAAAAGTAGGCTCTGTTATTACTGTAATCGGTAAGACTGCCGATGGAACAATTGGTTCTAAACCTGTGAATATTATAAGTCCATACTAAGAGAGTGAGTGAGATAAGTGACCAAAGAAATTAAACGTGGTAAATCAGCCATGGAAAAGCTAGGCGAGTACAAGATGGAAGTCTTGAATCGCATACTAGCAGATGATGACCTAACAAGGCTAATAGCACATGATTCACCTAACGCTTTGTTTAGACCAAGTGTTGAAGATACTTTCTCATTAATGTATGACAGAGTATTTCCATATAGATTTGTTCCTGCGCCTGTAGAGGTACAAGGGACTTACCTAACTTTAGGTGTCAATGGTTTTAGAAGAAACCAAGAAGGTTTCAAAGTATATGATGACTATCAAGCTGGAGAAATATACTTCTATTTCTTCACTCATGTAGATTTAATGAGAACTGATAGTGGAGTTCGTCAAGATTTAATGCTTGCTAGAGTTAGCGCATTATTTGATGGAACTAAAGGGATTGGAATGGGCGAACTAAAGCTTCGTTACGTTAATGAACTATGGATGCACAATAACAAGTTTGGAGGTTACTCAATAGCCTTCACGATCACAGACTTTAAATAGTTTGAGAGGTGGATGGAGTGAGAGTGGATAAACTGAAGTTGTTAATGGGTAGACCTATTCTAGCCAACAAAGAAAATAATATAGTGGTGAAACAGCCACTTATTAGTGAAGTAGTTGACTTGGGAGAAGAGACTTATAATAAGCTTTTACTTCCATATGTCATAACAACAGAATCTATATTCGGTGGATTGGATAACGAAGAAGAGTTGATGCAACAGTATCATGTCTTCGAACTATTCTTTATTGAATTATCAGATGGGAAGAGTTTGTTGGACAACGTGTTCGGTGAGAATGCGGTGGATACTCTAGTGTCAAGCCTAGGGTATTTCTTACAAACTGATAATATCAAAGTTTTAAAGCATCGAAAGAAGCTTGTGGTCGATGAGAATTATCTAATTGATAATGATGAGTTTGACAATATTAGAGTTGTCATTCAAACAGTTGTCGGCAGAAAAGACTTAGAGATTGAAAAACCTCCTAAAAACATGACTCCAAGACAAAAGGATATTTGGGAGAAACTCCAAAAGGGTCGTAGAAGACGAGCAGAAAAAGAAGCAGTCTATCTACAGGATATGATTAACTATACAGCCTTTGGAGGACAAAGCTATATCCCACTTGACCATATCGATAAAATGACATACTACCAATTCCAAAATGCATATAAAAGCGTTATGGGTAAGGATGCATTCAATGTCGGCATGAGTTACAAACTTAGTCAGAAATTTGAAGTCAAAGATGATATCAAACACTGGTCAGATTCATTAAAAATCGGAAAGTAAAGGGTTTATCCCTTTATTATAAATAATACTTTAAAACAAAAGTATTGACAAAAATTATAACAAAGAGGTGCATGTTAACCATGGCATTATATGGTATTAAAGATTGTGCAAACCTATCTCTTTTTGACTTAGGTACTGGCGCTCCAGCTTTGCACACAGATTACGCAAACGTATCAACAAACGAATGGTCTTCAGAGCGTGTATACGCTAACTCTAAAGGTACTCGTGCTATCGCATGGGATTACGATCGTCAATCAACACTTGCTGTTGAGATGGAAGTATTCGACCTTAAATGGATCGCTTTAGTTGCTGGTTCAGAATTAAAACAAGGTGAAACTAACGTTGCTAAACGTGAAGTTGTACGTGTAGGTTCTACTAAGAAAGCTACATTAAAAGGAACTCCATTAGAAGGTTCTGTACAAGTAGTTCGTGTTGGTTCTGACGACATCGAGCATATCGGTGAGCCTTTAGACGAGGTTGCTGGTGGAGCATCAGTTGTTAATGCTAACCAATTCAAAGTGGCTGGTGCTGAAATCACTTTCGCTACTGACGCTGTAGAAGGCGAGTCTTACGCAGTTTACTACCTAGTATTAGACTCTCAAGCTAAGACTATCACAATCTCTGCTGACAAGTTCCCTAAGAACTTCAAGATTATTGCTGACGCATTAATCCGTGAGAAAGAAACAGGCAAGGATGAATTCGTTCAAATCGAATACGTAAACGCTAAGCCTCAATCGAATTTTACGATTACAATGTCTGCAACTGAGCCTACAAACTTAGCTGTAACATTCGATTTATTCCCTAACAAAGATAAGGAAATCGCTATCTACAAAGTGCTGGGGGAGTAACAGACATCGGCATTATTGGTGTCGATGATACTGCTTATCTAGAAGTATATTAAACATCTAAGAGTCTCTTCGGAGGCTCTTTTTATCTTTTTGAAGGAGGGTCTGTGCCTTGGCATATTCAAACGTAAATATTGCTAAGTTCGATGCTACAGTACCTGTTATCATTAAAGATTACCACTCCAATATGCCAGTTAAGGCATCCTTCAGAACTGTTAATATGGGAACTGCTACAGCACTTGCGCCTAAAGGTGAAGTTGCTAGTGAGTGGGTTCAGTGTGACGAAGGGTTTACTATCGTTAACATTCTAGTGAATAGTTCAAAATCAGATGGTTTAGTAACTTTCTATTTTGAGTGGTCTATGGATGGCACAAACGTTGATGGTAGGACGATGATTTCAGAGATTCAAAGAGTTGATTTCAATCACCCATCTGCTCCTATTAGAGCAAGATATTTCCGCATGATTGTAAGAAACGAAGACTCTGTAGCGCAGGACATTGAGTCTTACGCATATTTAACTCAATAAGAAAATAAGGGGGCAGATTAGTTTACGCATTAAATTGTATGTAGATTAGTTTGCCCCCACATTTTTTTGTATTCAGAAATAATCTTAATGAAATCCAAGTTTTATTAAGCAAAAGTATTGATGTAATTTAAATAAAATATTATAATAGAAGGGAGTCATTTTTGTGACTACAAAATATTTAGGCGATGGCATTTGGGCTAGACGTACGAACCTAGATGCTTCAGATATTATGATGCCTGTGGATGTACAGAGTCATCACCAAGACTACACTCAAACTCATAATGGGGTAGTATTAGCACCTTCAACTGGTCAAAGCGCTGGCGTAGGCTGGATTAACGTTGAGGGATTCGATGAATTAGCAGTTCATGTATACAGTACTGTTGGAACTGCATTTTCTATTTACATTGACTGGTCGTTCGATGGAGTATCTCAACATGGCACAGATGGCAGTGTTGTTAGTTCAACAGGTCAATATAAGTCAGTCGCTTCTAGTGTAAAAGCTAAGTATGCGAGAGTAAATATCTTTAACAATGCTACAGATGCGCCAAAAACAGTAACAGCGTATCTAAATATGAAAGCGTAAAGGAGGGTTATCATGCCATTTAATGCAGACGATTATACAAAAGCACCATTTGCAAATGGGTTAATGTTTGACCCAGCAACAGAAGAAACTGAGATTCTTTATGTTCAAGATGAGTTAAAAGACATTGCTCAAGAGATTGGTCAAGAATCTTACTCTATGGAATTACAAACTGTATACAACTCTTATCCTGATCGATGGGATAAAGGTGAATGGATCAATGGTGATACTGCAGAATTCTGCTATTACTATCAGCCACAACCAGTAGAAGAAACAACAGAAGAACCTACTGAAGAAGAACAACCTGTAGAAGAGGAAACACCAGTTGAAGAAGAGCCTCCTACAGAGTAAGGAGGATAACAAGTGATACTTGGTGAAAATAAGTCAGCTTTAAAAGAATATAGAAAAAATATACTTCCACCCTTTGATAATGAAGGGTGGACAACCAATACAGGGTTCTCACCTACAGACCTTTTTAGAGAAGGTTACAACATGAGTTTTACTGCTCCTCAATATCAAGGAGTAAATATCTATCTTCCTGACTTTCTTGCAGGAAATGTGTTTTCATTATCTTGCGAGTACGCAGAAGGGATTTCTCCTTGGATAGAAATTATCTATCAACCAGCAGGAGGTTCTAGTCCTGTCTATAGAGGAGTAAATGCTAAGACTACTAAAATCGAGAATTATGCTATCCCTAAAGGAGCAACTGGCATCAGAGTAAAGATGTCCTCTACTGCTACTGGCAGTAACTTTGTACTGTTTAAGAATGTACAGTTAGAAATAGGTAGTGAATGTACTAAGTTTGAAGAGATGCATGAGATGAATGCTACTGCTAAAAAAGGAATTGTCTTTGATGGCACATCGTCTTTAACAATAGATAATATGAACAGCTTCTTGTCTGCTGAGAGAGATTTCTCTATGCAAGTCACATTTACTCCTAAAAAAACTGGATTACAATCTACGGAGGGTATGCTTTTTGGTTGGTCAGGATGGCATGAAGGGTTTATATACAATGCAGTAGACCAAACGGTTAGAACTCAAATCCACTATAAGGACAAGTCTACAGGGACAACTAGTAGGGTAGTAATTACAGCGCCAGTTCCATTTGGAAAAAGGGTAACTGCAACCCTAACCTATAGGTCGTCTGATAGGGAGATATCTTTATATATAGATGGTGTCTTAAAAGGAAGAGCAACAAATCACTACGCTGTTAACAAGTCTACTCATGACTTTACCACATATTCAACAGCGTTGACTATGGGCGCTCTCTACAATCTAACTTACAAGTATGTTGGAACAATAGAACGAAGCAAACTTTGGAATAGAACACTATCAGATAAAGAAGTGCTAGAGGATTCTAAGGTGGGACTAGTTCTTGATTATGACCTTACAGAACAAAAGGTTCTTTCTTCTAACCCTGTAGACTTAGTCAGTGGAAATACTACTACTGTCAATGGCGGTAATGGTGCTAAATACTGGCAAAAGCTATCTAAGAAATCTCCTCGTAAAAACTTGATGCCTAAGAATGAGCATAGCGTTGAATTCGATCCATCTTTGCAGATGGGCAATCAGTTAGGAAGTCTTGTATATAAGAATATTGAAGTTAGACCAAATACAACGTATACAATATCATTGGAGCATGCTGACACTTCAGTATTTGGAAACTTCGCTATCATGACGCAGAAGAGAATGACTACTGGAGCAACTCATAATGGTGTTTATGGTGATATTGTAAATACTTCAAATGGAAGACAGATTGCTGGTACAGGAAGAAGCTTTGCAACCTTTACTACGACAGCAGATGAGAGATATGTTTCTGTGACGACAGGGAATTATACACCAATGCCAACCAAAGCAGTCTACAGAAAGATTCAGTTGGAATTAGGCTCTGTGGTTACTGAGTTTGAGTCATACAAGGTTCTAAGTAAGTTAAAAAGAAACCTAATACCAAAGTCTTCTGTTAAAAGCTATCCATTTACTTTTACTCGTTCAGGATTGCTAACTACAGATTTAGAGGTACTTATGGCTAATCAACCTCAGATTACTCGTGATGGAATTTATGTAGGAGATGTTAGTAAAAACATACTTCCTAGCGATGTATCCAATAAGGATATTTGGGGAAGAGGTGGAACAAAAACTTCGGTAGATAAAGTTTTAGACATCGCTCCTCCAATAGCTGGTCTCGATGTTTATAAGGTTCATCTAGAGAGTGACAGTTCTACTCCTTATATCAACAGTCAGAATCAAATTAGTACTCCAAATGTATTATATACGATTTCATTTTGGATATATCCATTAACACATAATAATATTCGTACAGGATTGCGTGGCGGTGGAGGTACTGCTACAGATAAGAAGTTTGAGAATCTAACAATGAATGCTTGGAATAGAATCGAATACGCTTCAACTGCTGTTAGTAATATCAAGCCTATCATCTATATTGAGAATGTGTTGAATAATGATTTCTATCTTGCAGGAGTTCAGGTTGAGCAGAAGAACTATGCTACACCTCCAGTGATCGGAGAGCGTAGAAAAGAGAACCTAGCTATCACTGATGCTGGAAGATTCATAGATAAAGAAAGAGGCTCTATAGAAATGGAATTAATTCCATTAGGTGGAGAGACTGTTCAACTTGGAGGAGAGAATTGGGGATTACATGACCTTTCCTGCTATATTGCTGGGGTTGGTGGATTTATAATTCGCAGAAGCTACTCCAAGGCTAACAGAGTTGAGTTTGTTATAGTCAGTCCAGTAAGTGGAATCAATCTCATTGGGTACAAAGATGATGTAGCTTGGAAAAATGGCGACACAATCAAGTATAGAATGGATTGGAATAAGGCTAATAACAAAGCTGTGTTGGCGGTTAACGATTCTAAGATTATTGATGTTGGTAGTATGATGAAGACATTTGAAGATTCATATAAATACTCTTTAAACGTTGGGAGTAGAGGGGCTGTTACCGAATCCTATGGATGCGGAAATGCTATTTACAAGAGCCTTATTATCAGAAATCGCAATGGCGAAACAACGTTTAGATTATAGATTAGGAGGTGCATCAATTAGTGTTGCAAGAATTAAATAAGCCCTCTATAAAGAGGGTTAGAAAAAACTACATTCCACCATTTGAAGACCCAGCTTGGAAGAAGGCTGGGGATGCAAGAGATATTGTAAAGAATGGTTATGAAGTTACCTTTGCAAGTGTGGATAATACTAGATACGTAGGAATGACATGTTCTCTTCCTATTTCATTAGCAGGGAAGAGAATATCAATCTCTGTTCAAGAGATAAGAGGTTTGGGTGGAGCAATTCAACTTAGTTGGTATGTGGATGGAGTTATAACTAATAAGAATGTTCAGTTTTCAAACTCCAACAAGATGGAGAACATAGCTGTTCCTTCCAATATAACAAGCATCTTTTTTAAGATTCAGAACAACTCATATTCCTCTGAGACTTACTACTATAGAGGTCTTCAGGTAGAAGAGGGGATATACGCTACAGATTTTGAAGAAATGTATATGGATGGCGCTAAAAGCTTAACTGAATTAGTTCCTAAGAAGAATATCTTTGATGGGCTAATTGAGGATGGGAACATCAATGCCAGCACTGGAGTAAATGAAAGTGGTGTAAATAAGAGAAGTGTAAACTACATTCCTGCCAAGCCAAATACAACTTACACCATGTCAAAGGATACAACTTCAAACTGGAATCCTAGACTCTTCTATTACGATAAGGATTTAACACTTATCACGACTCTGCTTAAAGGTGATAGTGCTACTGCTATACAGTTTACTACGCCACCTAGGACAGCTTATATTCGATGGCATGATTATGCTACTCCTTCAGGTACTAAGGTACAGATTGAAGAAGGTAGTATGGCTACTCCATTTGAAGGTTATGAATTAGTAGTAAAGCCAAAGTCAGGAAGATTAGTTCCCCAAAAGAACTTAATTCCTAATACAGATAGGTTTATCAATTCTGCTCAAAATGCTTACTTGATGCCTTTATACACATACTTCCTTGTAGGCTATAATCCTAGTGCGACAGACTATGTAACTGTAAAAGGAAAATATGAATTAGAGTTAGTCGCATCTGCAAACAACAGAGATGTAAGGATAATCATTCCTGCAAAGCCTAATACAACTTACAAAACATCTTGTGAGACAAATGGAGATATCCATCTATTCTATCTAGATGCAAATAAGAGTACGATCACTCAGACTTATAACACTATAAGTGCAAACGTGTCAGGTACTACTCCTTCAAACTGTGCGTATATTATGTTCTCACTGACAAATAGAGGACTAGGTGCTGGCACTTTCTACTTTAGAAACTGGCAACTTGAAGAAGGTGTTAATTCTACTCCATTCAAGACATTTAAAGAGAGCAATAAGTCAGCACACTTAGTCCCAAAGAGAAATATGCTTAATCCTGAAGCTTGGGTCACTGGTCGAACCTTCGATTCATCATTTAAGGCTCAGGGATATAGATTAAACGGAGACAGCTTGATTATCATATCAAGTATAAATGGTATGGTCTCTCAGGTAGTAGATGTGAAACCAAATACACTTTATACAGTCTTCCATGATAGTGATAACGATGGTAGAAGAGGTGTATATATCTATTCTATGTCAGGAACAGATTTAACGCCTTCTGCAAAAATAAGTCCTAATGTTTTCAACAGTGGGAACAATGATAAGGTTATTATAGGAATGTACAAGAGTACAAGCGCTAATGACCTTGCTGAAATTGATATTGTCAAGCCTATGATGGTAGAAGGCGCTACAAAGGTTGACTTTGAACCCTTCGCATTCGCTAATGAAGCTGATAAGCTAGTGCCTAAGAAGAATATGCTTCCTTCTTTAAAATACTGGTCACGAACAGATGGAAATGCTGTTATCTTATCAGATTATGAAGGAGAGATTAATCCTGTAAGTAACTACACAGGATTCAAGTACTCAAATTCTATAGGGCTAAAGAGAGACACTCTTTATACTCTTAGCATTGATGAAATAACTCCTAACGCTGTATGCTTTATTGCATATGCAGATAGTACTGGAACATATAGATATACAACTGTTAATTCTGGAACTCTATCGAAATCATTCTCTATTCCTGCATCTGCTCAGTACTATTGGTTGGAAATGCATTTCCAAACTAATAGAGGGAAGGCTCGTTTTAAAAACTTCATGCTATATGAAGGAGGTACTCCAAGTTCTTTTGAACCTTTAGAGTACGTTCCTGAAGTTAAGAAGAAGTTGGTTAAAGCGCCTTATAAGAAGCGTTCAGTTGACTTCAAACGTGAGACTTCAGAGATTTTAGATGGGGTTTATTACACTCGTAACTCTCCACGCCTTAAAGATGGCGGTATGTTAATAGAAGAGTACACTTCTAACGTAGCTAAACAGCGCAGTGGAATTGCTTCGGGAGCAAGGGCTTTGGTATCGAAGTTAGATGACTATACGCATCGAGTATTCTTTGTTGCTGGTACTAATACTACTGATACTAGATTCACAGTTCCTTGTACGCTTGTAAGAGACAAAACTTACACTTTCTCCTTTGATGTAGAAAAGGTGGGTGGAGCAGATAGTTCATTAAGAATCGCCATTGACCCTGTAAGTGGTACAGTCGTTGACACTGGTACTATGAAAAATGGTGAAAAGAAACATATGTCATCAACCAAGACAATGACTTATGAAGGTACTAATGGGATAGGTCAATCTATTAACTTTTGGTCATGGGTAGATAATACTGAATGGATTATCTCTAATATCCAAGTAGAAGAGAAGCCATTTGCTACATCGTGGACTGATGGTAATAGGAAGTCTGAAACTGCGGAAATTCTTAATCCTCAACTCATTATGGATGGTCAGAAAGGTTCGATTGAGATTGAATGGTCTGCTGATATTGTGAAATCAAAGAACAAAGGATACTTCCTCTTTGACACTACCAACAATAGAATGTTCGTAAACTATGATGTTACAGTCAAGAAGCTTCAAGTTTCAATGGGAGGAATGGGACTCGTTGTAGTAGATGAGACTTATATTCAAACAGACAATAAGCTGAAGATTGAATGGGAATATCAAAAGTATGTAAATGTTGATTTGAATGGCGTACAAGTTAGTAAAACTACTACAAGTGGTTTTTCAACAAACCTAGGTAGAATGTTCATGGGTACTAGATACTCTGCAGATTCAGGATATCTAAATGGAGTTATGAAAAAGTTCGTGATTAAAGATAAAAATGGAAATGTAACCTTCCAACTTTAATAAAACATTAAGCAAAAGTATTGACATATACTTTTTCTTTTTGTATAATAAAAATAAAGATAATCAAAAGGAGGATTGTAATGCCAAGGTATATCAGATACTTAGAAAACAACGAATGGAAGTACGCTTCTGTTAAAACAGTTGGAGACTTGGCTCTGCTTAAAACTGAGAATAAAGAAGATATAGTATCGGCAATCAATAGCTTGATTGATGGTGGCATCCTAGAAGTAGTACAGGATAAGATAGACCAAGTTCAGAGCGATGTTGATATTGTTACATCTGACGTTCAAAGTCAATCACAAACCATTAAGAATCAGCAAGAACTAATAGACCTCCTAAATCAAGAGCAAGAGTCGTTATCAACTAAAGCAGATGAATTGAAAGCAAGGCAAGACCAAGTTGTCTCTGACCTAGATGAAGCTAAAACTGAACTACTTCAGAAAGCTGACGTTGATTATGTTGATGGTCAGTTAGTGAAGAAGGTAGATGCTTCTGTTCACCAACAGAAATATGATGAAATCGAATCAGAACTTCGTGAAAAGGTTAACCTTGAGCAATATCAGCAAGAGTACGCTGGGATCGTAGAAAGTCTTGAACAGAAAGCGAATAGCATAGACTTACAATCTGTCGTAGATAGCGTTAACGAAGATATCACAAATCAAACAGTTGAGGTTGATAAAGCTAAAACAGATATCGTTAACTTAGATAAAAAGGTTGATACTACAAAGTCTGAAATACTTACTACTATCGATACAGTTCAAGCTGATGCAGATGCCTTAGATGCGAAAGTAACTCAACAAAAGGCTGACCTAGAATCGAAGATTACTGCTACTCAAACAAAAGCAACTAATGACTTAGCAACTGCTAAGACAGAATTGAATAATGCTATTGGAACTGTGCAATCTGACGTTGATACGCTTGAAGGAACAGTAGCTAGTAACAAGCAAGAATTAATCAACAAGATTAACTCTGATGTAGCAACTACTAATGATTTAATTGAGGAAGTCGAAGATAGAGTTACACAGGCTGAAACCAATATCACTAACGCCAATACAGAGATTAGCAATGCTAAGCAGTCTATTACTAATACTCAAACAGACTTGAATACAACTAAGCAAAATCTGACAAATGTTCAGAATGACTTGGCTGGAACTAAGACTGATTTAAGTAATACTAAGACTGATTTACAAGGGAAGATTAACACAGCTAATCAATCTATCACTAACCTTAGCAACTCTGTTGATACAAAGATTGGAACAGTTAACTCAGATATCGAAGGTCTTAAAACTAGAGCAAGTGGAATTGAAGGAGATATCACTACGATCAATCAAGAAATTGATGAGACAAAAGGTGAACTATCCACAACAATTACCAATCTTTCAAATGTAGACGGTAGACTTGCTGAAGCTGAGACTAAGGTGGTTCAAAATGCTGAGGGATTGACAACCAAAGTTTCTCAAGATACTTATAACGCTGATAAGTCGGCTACTGATGAGAGATTGAGTACTGCTGAAACAACTATTGAACAGCACTCTGAGTCTATCAGCCTAAAGGCAGAAAAGACAGATGTTTACAATAAAACTGAAACTGATACAAAGTTAGGCACAAAAGTAGACTCTCAGACTTTCAATAATAAGGTTGCTGAGATTAAGGTTACTACTGATGGTATTAGTCAGAATGTAAGTAATCTACAACAGACTACGAATGGTCACGAGACAAGACTTCACAATGCTGAAACAGCAATTGACCAAAACGCTGAGCAAATTGCACTCAAAGCCTCTCAAGAAGACTTTGACTCATTGAGTGGAGATGTTCAATCGGCACAGGCTGAGTTAGTGGTTCAAGCTACAAAGATTGCTTCCAAGGTTGAAAAGACTGACTATGATGCTTTAGAAGGAAGAGTAACTAATCAGCAAGCGACTGTAGAACAGTTAGCTGACTCGATCACGCAGAAGGTAGAGTATAGTGATTATGATGAGTTAACTCAACAGGTTTCAACTCAAGAAACAAGTATCCTACAGACTGCTTCTCAAGTAGAAATCCTTGCTACTAAATCAGAAGATATCGATGGAAGGCTTACTAATGCTGAAGCGAGTATCACAACTCAGGCTGGGCAAATTGCTTTAAAAGCTACCCAATCTGAAATGGATTCTGTTAAGGGAAGAGTGACTAAAGCAGAAGGCGATATCACTGCCCAAGCTGGACAGATTGCGCTTAAAGCAAGTCAATCTGAAATGGATACGCTAACAGGTCGTGTCTCAACTGCAGAAGGTAAGATTACTACACAGGCTGGACAAATCAATCTTAAAGCTGAAAAATCTGACGTTTATACGAAAAACGAGACTGATACAAAATTAGGAAGCAAGGTTGACAGTTCAGTATATAACAATAAGATGGCTGAGATTGACCTTACAACCGATGGAATCACTCAGAGGGTTACAGCTACTGAAGGTGAGATTGATAACGCTACAGGTGAAATAACTAACCTTAAAACAGATGTTTCTACATTAGAACAAACTGCTACTCAGATTCAAACAACAGTAAGTGGAATTCAAGACGATGTAGAGGGTATCGATGGTAGGTTGTCAACTGCTGAAACTCAGGTGACTCAGAACAAAAACGCTATTGCGCTTAAGGCTAGTCAAACTGATTTAGATACAGTGACAGGAAGAGTAGAAGATGCTGAGGCTCAACTGGAAGTACAAGCTGGTCAAATCTCTTCTAAAGTAGAAAAGACTACTTATACTACAGATAAGAATGCTATGCAACAGGATATCAATTCTAAGGCTAAGCAATCTGATTTATCTGCTTTAACAACTCGTGTTACTACTAATGAGTCAAACATCACCCAAACTGCTGAAGCTATCACTTCTAAAGTAGAACAATCTGATTTTGATACTTTAAGTGGAACTGTAGCGACTCAGGGAACTACAATCGCCCAGCACTCAAATCAAATTGCATTGAAGGCAGAAGCTTCTAATGTTTATACAAAAGGCGAGACTGATAGTAAACTAGGTGGCAAGGTTGATAATACTACTTATAACAATAAGATGGCTGAAATCAAACTTACTACAGATGGTATTAGTCAAGAAGTAACTAATGTAAAAGGCACAGTCAATACTCAAACTGGTCAAATCACTCAGTTAGACCAAGATATCTCTAGTGTTGACCAAAAAGCTGACAGTATTCAACAGCAAGTAACTTCTCTTAGTACAACCGTTGACGAACAGGGTGAGACAATCTCATCCCAAGGAACATCAATCACTCAGTTAAACCAAAGTATTGACTTGAAAGCTGAAAAGAAAGATGTCTATACTAAAACTGAAGCTGATGGGAAAATCAACACTGCAGTAAGCACTGCTAAGTCTGAGATTCAAGTTACTACAGATGGTATTAAACAAGATGTTTCCAAGATTAATACAACTCTAGGAGACCATGATAGCAGATTGGTAAATCAACAATCTTCTATTGAACAGCTTGCAGATTCAATCTCACAGAAAGTTGAATACTCAGAGTATGACCAAACTACTCAGCAAATGGCTGTACAAGAGACAGAAATTCTTCAAACTAAATCTGATATTACCTTACTTGCAAATAGAACTAGTCAATCAGAGGATAGATTAAGTGTTGCAGAATCAAGTATTCAGATTAACGCAGATGCCATTGAATCTAAGGTTGAACAGACTGACTTTGATACCCTTAAAGGAACTGTTACAACTCAAGGAACTACAATTGCCCAACATGCAAGTTCTATCGCCTTAAAAGCAGAAGCAAGTAACGTTTACACGAAAGGCGAAGCAGATTCTAAATTGAGTGGAAAGGTGGATAATTCAACATACAACAATAAAGTTGCTCAGATTGAATTAGACATCGATGGAATCACACAAGAGGTATCTGATATCTCAAGCGATTTAGATACAACTAAATCAAATGTATCTACGGTAACTCAAAAAGCGAACAGTATTGAGCAGTCTGTTAGTTCTTTAACTAATACTGTTGATGAGCAAGGAAGAACAATTTCTAGCCAAGGGACTAGCATTACTCAGTTAAATAGTAGTATCGCATTGAAGGCTGAAGCAAGCAATGTTTATACGAAGACTGAGGCTGACAATAAAGTTTCAACTGCTGTGAACAATGCCAAAGCTGAAATTAAAGTAACAACTGATGGGATCAGTCAAAGTGTCTCTAACGTAGATTCTAAGATTAATAATATGCAAATTGGTGCAGGGAACATCTTAAGAAATACAGCTATTAAGAAAGATGCCTCTTACTTTTCTCTTGGAGCAGGAGTAACGAGAGATACATCATTCCTGAATAAAGGGTTAAACACATTTAAGTACGATGTATCAGGACTAAGTGGAGACGCATG
Source organism: Priestia sp. MDV22-iso46 (assembly GCF_058629175.1). Classification (NCBI taxonomy): domain Bacteria; kingdom Bacillati; phylum Bacillota; class Bacilli; order Caryophanales; family Bacillaceae; genus Priestia; species Priestia sp. MDV22-iso46. The sequence goes on along the minus strand of NZ_JBZVWT010000008.1, from coordinate 68,438 downwards.
GAGAAGTGCCAACCCTACTCTTATTGAAGCGAAAGAAGGGGAAGTATTCTCAGCTAGTGCAGAGGTTTACATTCCTACAGGGCATGGAATCGATGGTAATTCACCTACTCTTGAAATGCAATTCTATAAAGCAGATGGAACGAGAATAAGTGCTCTTGCAACTGCAACTTCAAAGCCTAGTTTATCGAAATTAGACCAATGGCAAAAGGTTACTACAGAAAACATTACAGCGCCAGTAGGAACTGTAAAGGCAAATGCTAGGGTTTGGTTACAACGCAATGGTAAGCTTTGGGTTTCTCATTTAATGATGGTTCGTGGGACAAGGGTTACTGACTGGTCTCCAAGTTTCTTAGATACAGATGCACAGTTTGATTCTGTAAATCAAAGTATCTCTAACGTAGACCAAAAGGCAGATAGTATCTCGCAAACAGTATCTAGTTTAAGTACAACTGTCGATGGTCAGGGAACTAGAATTTCTAATGCTGAAACTACAATTGGTCAGCATACGACCTCTATCAATCTTAAAGCGAATGCAACTGATGTTTATAAAAAGACAGAAGTAGATTCAAAGCTTGGTGGAAAAGTAGATACGACAACTTATAACAACAAGATGTCTTCGATTGATATTGACATCAATGGTATTAAGCAAACAGCTTCTAATCAACAGACTACTATTAATGATATCGATGGAACAGTATCTAGTCACACTAGTCAAATCTCGACGCTTGACCAAAGAGCAGATGGATTTGATTTAACTGTCCAAGAAGTTCAAAACGATATTGGTGGACTTGAGGGTAGAGTATCCACAGCAGAAACTCAGATTACTGCTAATAAGGATGCGATCGCACTTAAAGCAAGCGCACAGTCTGTTTCTGATTTAGGAACAAGAGTTGGCACTGCCGAAGGTAAAATCGAAGTTAACGCCAATCAAATTGCTCAGAGAGTAACGAAGACTGAGATGGATAATGCTGTCGGTGTTAATAGATGGGTTGCTAGTAAATATGATATGAACTTAGGTTCATCATCTGCAGTTCCTGTATTTTCGCATATTAAAGGCAAGACACCTAGTTTAGTTATTGATTATGACGATAACTCTAAGCTACAACCATTTACTGGTGATTATTATGTAGGTCATTACTTTACAAATATCTATATGAATACAGCTAAGACAATAAACTTGAGTGTTACCAACGATGATGGAGCAAGCATCTTCTTAAATGGCGGTAGCATTATGGGAAGAGGAAGCAACACAACTCCTCTAACTGTGGCGGTAGCGTTCAGAGCAGGATGGAATACAATTGAAATCCTTCACTATGAAAACACTGGTGGAGAGAGCGTTAATCTAGGTCTTAAACTATCTGATGTCGTAGATAAGATGACTTCAGTAATTGGTGTAGGAGATAAGAATGAGACACGATTAACTCAAGCTGAAACTTCTATTATTCAGAATGCAAGTGACATTGCACTAAGAGCAACAAAGACTGAAGTAACAGCGATGGGCAATCGAATCTCTGATGCAGAAGCTTCAATCACCCTTCATACTGACCAAATCAATTCTAAGGTGTCTCAAACTGATTTCAATGCCTACTCTCAAAAGTTAACAACTGCAGAGTCTGATATCGTTCAGTTAAAAGATGAGATTACTCAAAAGGTTAGTACAACAGATTACAACCTTTTAAATAATACTGTCAAAGACCAGCAAACGCTAATTCAACAATTGAATGAGAGCATTGCGTTAAAAGTTGACGAGCAGATTATTGATGGCTTAGACCAGCGTATTACCGACTCTGAAACTCAAATCTCATTGACTCAGGATTCAATCTTATTAAAAGCTGAGAAGACTGAACTGGATGAGGTTACTGGTAGATTGTCTGATGCAGAAGCTTCAATTGAATTGCAAGCAGACCAAATCACTCAACGTGTAACTAAGACTGAATTTGCAGACCTGACTATAGGTGGAAGACAGATTCTTAGAAACAGTGGTAAGTTCAAAGACTTGACTTATTGGGCATTATCAAAAGGTTCAGGTGTTACTGGATCATATGCTTTAGTAGATGATTCTACTTATGGGAAAGTTCTAAAGGCTACTTACGATGGTGGAACAAGTTGGTGGGTACTACAGAACTCTTTATACACTTACTATCCACAAAAGTTTAAGGCAGATAAAGAATATACTACTACTCTGATGATTAAGTCTACAACTGATTTCAGTTTAACTTATATGGATGGTAATGGAACAAACAATGTATTTGATTACTCTTACATTGATTCTACTAACGGTGAGTGGAAAGAAGTATCCTTCACTCAAAAGGCTAAGATTGTAGGTAATCAACCAGTACTCTATCTATCTAAACGAGATAATGCTGGAGAGATTCAAATCGCTTGGATTAAATTGGAAGAAGGTAGTAAATCTACTGGATGGGGATTGAGTCCTGACGAGGTTAAAGGTGATTTAACTGCGCTTGGAGATAGAATGACAAGTGCTGAGACTTCTATTACTCAGACTGCGGAGTCTATCACTCTTAAGGCTGATAAGGCTACAACTTACACTAAGAGCGAGATTGATGGTCAGATTGATGCTGTTGAATTACAGATTTCTAATCAGGCAACTCAGATTCAACAAACCAATGAGTCTATCACTTTAAAAGCCAATAAGACTGATGTCTACACTAAGACAGAAGCTAGTAATCTATTGGCTGGTAAAACTGATAATTCAACGTTCAATGCATTAGTTACTCGTGTGACAAATGCTGAGTCAAGCTTAACTGTGGCGAACGACAACATTGCCACTAAAGTTGCTCAGAGCACATTTGATGTATTAAATGACAAGGTCTCTCTAAATACCGATTCGACTAACTATAATCCTAACCCTTCATTTGAAGGAAAGAAGAACACTTACTATACGAGTGCTACTGCTTTCGCTTCTACAGACGCAGGAGTGCCTTCAGGCGCACCTAAGAACTTCGTAGGAAGACAGAGTAATAGAGACAACTATATCAATGATTACTTCTCTGTAAAAGAGGGAGATAAGTTTATCGTAGAAGGATGGGTTGCTAGTACAGATAGTACTCAAAAATTTGGTCTTGGATTGCATACTAATGACAATGCTGGCACAGGAAACACTTGGCTTGTTACTGGTCACGTTGGAAATGGCACTGGTACTTGGCAATATTTCAAACAAGTATACACAGTCCCTGCAGGGAAAACAAGAGCAAGATTCTTCTCTCAAATCAATGCATCCTCAAGTTATGGTAACTGGTTCTTCACTGATGTACGAGTAACTAAGGTTACTCCACAAAGTCAGGTAGATGGATTGGAGACTAAGTTAACTTCGATGCAGACTACTATCGACCAAACATCTAGTGATATTACATTAAAGGCTAATAAGTCAGATGTGTACACGAAGAGTGAGGCTGATGGGAAAGTAACGACTGCGATCAATGATGCAAAGGCTAGTATCAAAGTTACAACTGATTCTATCGCCTCTGATGTATCAACGCTTAAGTCTACTACAACGACTCAAGGTCAAACACTTACTAGTCAACAAACATCTATTAACCAGCTTAATAGTTCAATAACTTCTAAGGCTGAGAAGACAGATGTTTATACGAAGACTGAGGCTGATGGCAAGATTAGTACTGCTGTCACAAATGCAAAATCTGAAATCAAACAGACCACAGATAGCATTACTAGCACTGTGACAAGCGTTAGTAACAAAGTTGATGGTATTTCAATTGGTGGTACTAACTTGGCTCGTGGTACAGGTACTGCAAAGACTGCTACAGGTACAGGTGGAACAAACCAAACATCTAATCTTTACGACATAGATTTCAGTCTTGTTGCAGGAAGAGAGATTACAATTTCATTTGACATTGTCTCATCGGTAAATAGTGGTACTGCTATAGTTCAGTGGAGTGGAACTCCTTGGGGAACGTTGAGTGGAACTGTTGCTGTAAGTACAACTAAAAAACACTTCTCTAAAACAGTAACTCAACCTACAGATGGAACTGCGAAGAGTATCCAATTACGACTAGACAATTTAACTGGAACAGTAACTATCTCTAATCTTCAAATCGAATTTGGAAACAAGGAGACTAGCTGGAAACCAGCAATCGAAGATACTAATGGACAGCTAGAGTCAATGGCTTCGCAAATCAAACAAACTGCTGATGAAGTATCTATCAACGTAGTTAAAAAGGATGGAGTCCTAGCTTCAATCAACGCTTCTAAAGAGGGAGTTAAGATTCAAGGTAGTAAGGTTGATATCGAAGGGCAAGTAACATTCTCTTCATTCGATAACTCTACAAAAGAGCGAATTACTGCAACAGAATCTAAGGTTGAATCAACTACTAAGAATACTAATGAGAGTGGAATATCTTCAGGTGCTAAGCCTCCAACTTTCAAACGTGCAACTACAAGGGATTACAAAGGTAGAACTTATGGAGTTGACCAGCCAGTTTACGACATGAATGGATTAGTAGTTGAAAGTTCTCAAGGTGAAACATTTAAGATTCCTACTGATAATGCTGTATATGTTGAAGAGGGTACAATCGAGACTGCATTCTATGCGATCGAGGCTGGTAAAAACCAAACTTTAATGTCTATGGATTACTCTTCAGGAAGCAAGATGGTCTTATCTTTAACTAGCACAAACCAAGTGAAACTAAGCATTGGTTCAACTAGTGTAACTACCCTATCTGACTTCGTTAGAGCAGGAGATAATTTCAGAGTGGCAATTAAATGGTCTTCAGCGACATTGTCTTATAGCTTATTCATAAATGGAGTTCAACAAGGAATTCAGGCTTATGATAAAAACGCTCTTGGAAATATCAATTCAGGAGAAACGATAGACGTTGCAACTGACTGTAGAACCATTATTAAAGGATTGAGAATATCGAAGAAAGCTAGACTTGATAAAGAACTAGCATAACATTCAAAGGAGGTAACAAAGTTACTCTATGGCAGATTTATATGCTTCAATGACAGAAATGAAACAAAACACAGTAGAAGGAGTAGATTGGCAGATTGTCACGAGAACATACGATACAGATGTTCTCGTGTCAGGAATCCATGGTGGAGGGATAGAGATTGGTGTCTCTGAACTCTCCACTCTTATTGCTGAACTAGGTAGCTATAACTACTTTGCGTTTGAAGGAATTCGCTCAGCAAATAATGGAGACCTACACGTTACATCTACTCATTATGATGAACCTACTATGGTTAAGATGGTAACTAATGCTATGAATCACGTAGCAGTGCATGGTGCATCGGGAGATACAGAGATTATAAACATCGGTGGTAATGATATCCCTTTGCGTAATGCGGTTTGGTCAGAATTAACGAAGAGAGGATTTAACGCTGTAATCGCACCTTCTAACATTATTGGAGAAGAGCCTGACAACGTATCTAATAGAACATTGAAGGGTGGATGTGTACAGCTTGAATTAACATCCCAGCAACGAAAGTCATTTTTCACAAATTATGATTGGTCAAAATCAAATCGTTCAGATAGAAAGAACTGGACGCAGAAGATTTATGACTTTGCAGAGGCTGTTTATACAGCAGTAGAAGAGTATAAGAAACTAAGATTTAATACAGATAATCAAACTACCTACAACATGGATTTCAAAGGTAATCTAGGATTTGGTCTAGGTGAGCAATATAACCTCAAGGAACTTGCTAAATCAGAACTAAGTGCAGATTACAATTTATCTATTGTTAACGACATGTCAAATGACAGCAAGTTAACTCCATTAGAAAAAAGAAACCTGAAAATCCAGTTTGATAATATCATCAAAGAGAAGGCTCAAAATGATACTCTTGCTACAACTTATGGAATCACTACAGAGAAGACAAACTATGGAACATCATATACTACTCTTTACAACTATGTAAATCCATTACTATCAAACCTAACGACAGTAAGTAGTATCAATGGCACGACTATGCGAAACTACTTCGCAGATTACTATGATAAGCTTGCGATCCTATCCAAAGTAATCTCCACTAAGGCTAAAACTTTAGCAGATGGAGCGCAAACGACAGCAAATACAGCCAATACTAATGCTGGTAATGCTCAGACAAGTGCCAATACAGCGCAGAGTATGGCTACAGATGCTAAGAATACAATCGCTGGCTCTATGATTAAGAATCCACTATTCCTAGATTGGACAGGCTCTATTCCTGCTGGTACTGGATATTGGGGTTCAACAGTTCAATCAAGCGTTAAGAAAGAGAATACGCTGAGCAGAAGTGGTGGTAATGCTATTAGAATGGTTGCTACTGGAACAGAGGACTTAGGACTAAACTTAAATGCTCCATTCTTCATCCCTAACGTAGCTAACGTTAAATACCTTGTAGTAGAGATGGACTTTCTCTTAGTAAGTGGAACTTTAGAAGGTGCAGGATTGCTTGTTGATTGGACAGGAATGAATCCTTATAGACAGTATATCAAGCTTAATCAAGAAGTAACTAATCCTGATTTAAATAAGTGGTACACTGTTAGAAAGATGATAGTCAGACCTACTGATGATTTAACTGGATGGACAAACATGGCAGGATATCTAATGGGTAACTACTCAGGTCTATGGGCTAAAGCGCCTAAAGATATCGTGTTTGATAGAATTCATATTAGAGAAGCTACGAGCGAAGAGGTTAAGGCTTATCAATCTGACTTGATGATTGCAGACATGTCTTCTGATTCTAAGATTACGCCAGTAGAAAAAGTCCAACTGAAGAAGGAATGGGCGACAATTAGCGCTGAGAAACCTTCTTATGAAACATTAGCAAATACTTATGGTGTCACAACAGAGAAGACAAACTTCGTTAATGCATACAATACTTTGAATACAACTTTAAATGGTTCTAGTGGTGTATTGGTAAATATGCAGACAACGTCAAGTGTTACAGCTTCAACGTTCCGAGCACAGTTCGATGACTATTACGATAAGAAAGCGATCCTTAACAGGGTAATTAATGAGAAGGCTAGAAGTCTTGCAAACACTGCTCAGAGTACAATTGATGGTCTTGAACTTGGTGGAGGAAACTTAGTCAATAACACTAGATTCCTTAGAGACCTTTCAGGCTGGAAAGCGTATGGTTCAGCTACAATTGCTACATTTGCCCCAGCAGGAACTGTTAGTAAGCAGACTGGAATAAGGGTTTGGAGTGCAACAGCTACAACAAGTTCTATTGGAGTTCAAACGCCAACATTCGCCATCCAAGCCAATAAGACTTATGTATGTTCATTCATTGCTAGAAGTGCTTATAGTTTTGAGACTTCATTTGACTATGTATATCTGAGAAGTGGTCAAGGAACTACTATTAAAAAGCTGAATAACTTTGTTAAGAATGACTTTCCTGTTTATGACCAAAACGACAATATCAGTAGACGAGTAAGCTTTACGTTCTCTCATACTGCTGATTTAACAGATGCTAACTTATTGATTGGTATCGTTGGAACTGGCGTAGATGGTCAAGGATTCGTAATCAGAGAACTGCAAGTAGAACTAGGTTCTAAGCCTACTTCTTGGTCTCCAAGTCCTTTAGAGGTAACTGGTTATATTGAAGAGGTTGAGACTACTGCTAACAAAGCTAAGAGTGATATTGCAGATATGTCATCAGATTCTAAAGTGACTCCTTTAGAAAAAGTACAGCTTAAAAAAGAGTGGGCTACAATTCAAGCAGAGAAAACAACTCTTTATAACATGGGTACAACATTTGGCAAGACTACAGAAAGAGATGCTTTCAATACAGCTTACAATACTCTGAACACAGATATAACTTCAATACTAGCTGATATGACTACAACTACTTCAATCAACTCTACAACGTTTAGAGCGAAGTTTGATGATTACTACGATAAGAAAGCACTTCTTATCAAGGCAACTAGTGAAGATGCGAAGTCACGAGCAGATGGCGCACAAAGTACAGCTAATACAGCAAACACCACAGCAAATACTGTTACAAAGACTGTTGATGACAATAAGACAGTTTGGAATAGAGCAAGCAACTTTAGAAGCGATGGAAACTTAGACCCTGATAAAATCTATGGAACTATTCCTGATGCCAAGATTGCTGGTGCGACAAACTGGAATGATGCCAAGACTAAGATAGACCTATGGAAATACAATGGTGACGCTACAAAGATTAACGGTGGAAACATTGCGACAGGAACTATCTTCGCTAAATCTATGTTGATGAGTGACTTTACAAACTTATGTGAAAACCCTGACTTCGAACTAGACACTCCTAATTCAAATCCTATGGGGTTCACAGGCGGGACTAACTATCGTGTAGTTGATATCTCATCTTATACCTATGGAAATGGTAGTAACAGGGCTTTTCAGATTGATGCGTATGCTACACAAAGTTCTAGCGCATATATGGACACTCTTATCCCTGTATCCGCAGGACAGCAATTCTATGTTGGTGCTGAAGGTAGATACTACAATTCCAACGGTAGTGGCGTTGGGCGTATTGGATTTAAAACATATGATGCTAAGAAAAGTAGCGATAACCACTGGTACACTGCGGTAGATTGGTCAGGAACTAAGAGTCAAAACTTCGGCTATAAATCAGGTACTTTTGTTGTTCCTGCTGGCGTTAGTTACCTTCAAATTTGGATCAGCTTCTCTTCGAATGAAACAGCAAATAACTCATTTATCGTTGACAACATTCGTATTCATCGTATGGCAAATGCTGAGTTAATTGTAGATGGTACAATTGAAGCTAAACATATCAAATCTTTAAATGGAATCACTGTTGGCAATGGTCAATTTAAAGTTGATGCAAATGGTAACGTAACACTTGGCGCTGGTGCTGTATTAACAGCAGTGCGGTTAGAATCGGCAAGAGGAAACACATTCTATCTTGGTGATGATGGTTCGAAAATCGACTACTCTATAGCAGGAACTATTAAGCGTACACGTTACGCTACCAACGATTTAACATATCTAGCGATTGACGATACACCAGTTTTTAACTTTGTTATGGATGGGGCTTTCGATGTAACACTTAAAAAATATGGGACACATTATGGATTAAAACTAGGTAGTCCAATCGTCAAAGGTCTTGTAGGTTCTGACACTGTACAAATTAGAAACTGGAACGACACTGACTATGGTGGTCTATCAGCTAAGGATATTACAGCCACTGGAAACCTTAGTGTTTGGGGAAATCAATCGTTGCAAGGTGTTACTACTATTTCGGGTAGCGCAGGTGGTATGTTGAAGATGGTTGGTACTGCTGATGCATATATCGAGATGTTCCCTGATGGAACAGGTGCTGGTCGTAAGTCATTCTTTGGACATGAGAACGCAACAGGTAATAACTTTGTTATTCAATCTGATGCTAATGAGGTTATCCTTAAAACAAACGCATCTCGTTTAAAGGTTGATGATGGAACTGCAGGAATTCACGCCACTAATGCGAACGATAATGCTTATATTCCTATCTACGCTTCAGAATTCAAGGTAAGTTCTCGTAGAGAATGGAAGAAGAATATTGAGCCATTATACAAATCTGCATTAAAAGAAATCTTAGACACGCCTGTTTATCAATATCACTTAAATGCTGACAATGATAACGAGATGAAAAGAACAGGTTTCATCTTGGAAGAAGCACCTATGGATATGGTTGATGCTCAGGGGATCGGTTTAGACTTGTATGCTGGTCTAGCATATGCATTCAAAGCTATTCAAGAATTGAGTGCAAAGGTTGATTATCTAGAAGGAAAACTCCGCAAAAGATAATTAAACAAAAGTATTGATAAATTACGTTGTTTATTGTAGAATAAGTAAGAAGGGAGAATGAAAAGTGATTACAAATCCATTGGATAAATTAATAGTAGAGAAGGGCTTTGATGCCCTCTCTATCTTTGAAAAGAATAATATTATCGTTTATCTTGCTAGTAAAGAGGGAGTGCCTATGGAGCAAATAACAGAAGAGTATATTCTAGAACATCATAAAAACCTTAGAATCGAACAGCTAAGAGAAGAATGTGAAGACAGAATACTTGTAGGAATTACTGCTTCAAATGGTCACGTATACAGAACAAATCGTGATGACCAAACCAACATGCTAGGAAGAAAAGAATATCTAAACGATCATCCTGACGCACAGATTGTTAAATGGAAAACAGAAGATGCAGGATTCGTTGACCACCCTAGAGAAGAGTGGATAAAGGTATTCTACGAGTGTATGCAAAACAAAGAGGCTCTTATCTTTAAGTACGACATGCTTAAGAAGGAAGTTGCTGAAGCTACTACACATGAGGAGGTTCTTAACATTGGAAAAGAAAAACCTATTGAAGAGACTCCGACAGAAGAGGAAACTATTCCTGAAGAAAATAATTCAGAAGAAAATGTTGAAACTCCAGTAGACGAAACTCCCATTGAAGAAGGAACTCCTGCAGAAACTCCTGATACTACTGTGTAAAAATATATTAAACAAAAGTATTGATAAATATATAGATATATGGTATAATCAGAGAGTTAAGGGAATTGGATGACACTGGAAATCATTATGACGCAAATTCATAATGAAAGGGTGTCACCATTGAAAGTACTATTCAGCTATTTTAAGCAAGAACATTTAGACAGCTTGCCTCTGTTATTCACAGGCGGTATGACAGGGTTAACAGCGTTATTTGGAGGTTGGGATACAGCCTTTCAAGTGTTTATCACATGTGTTGTCTTAGATATGCTAACAGGAATTATTAAGGGATTTTACACAAAGGAATTTTCAAGTAAAAGAATGCGACAAGGATTTGCTACAAAGTTTGGCTACTTTATCGTAATCGTACTTGCAACACAGTTTGATAAACTCATGCCCGAAGACGCTCCAATTCTACGTACCATTGCTGTTTGGTTCTACATTTTTGTTGAAGGAAGTAGTGTACTTGAAAACTTGGCGCAAATGGGTGTTCCAATTCCACAAGCTATAATCGATCGCCTTGCTGTATTTCAGGGTAAAGGTGGAGATGAAGCGAAGTTGAATGAAGATGGGAAGTTCGAGACTGACAAGAAGTAATATTTAATAAAACTCAGATTTTATTAAAAAGTTGAGAGATAGATATTGACATCTATCTCTCATTCTGTTATTATATTAATAAGGCAATATTAAGCAAAAGTATTGACAAATAATAAGGAGTGAATCAAATTGGCAATTCACATTTCAAATTTAACAGTACCTAAAGAAGAAAAGAAGGTACGAGATTACATTAATACGCCAACAGGCAAGATTGAGATTTACGAGCCTACACTAGAAGTGGCAGACGCTCTAATTGATATTCAACGACAAGAAGGTGTAGACTTCGGAGAAGATGCTACAGTAGTATTCGATGCAATCACAGTAGTAAAACACTTCTTCCCATTATTAACGAACATCGATTTCTCAGACGTTTCAGATGAAGAATTAAGCAAAATTATTGACAATCCATCTGTTCACTTGTTGATCGCACAGAACTTGATTGCTCAAATCATCTCAGATGTAAACAAGTTATACGCTGAAAAAATCAAAACAGAAATTGCAAGTGCAGAAAGTGTATTATCTCAAGCTGAGTTAATCTCTCAAATTCCAACATTAATGGTAGAACAGGCTATGCGTAATGGGGATCACGAGTTTGTACGCAAAGTAGATGAGGCTTCAAGAGAATTAGATGAAGCAGTAGAGAATGCGAATAGTCAAGAAGAACTTGCAGATAAAGTTGAAGAAGTTATTAATCTAAAGGCTAATGCAAGTGATATTGCAGACTTAGCTAGTAGAGTAGAGAAGGCAGAAACTCAAATTACAGTTAACGCAGACTATATTACTCAGCGTGTAACTAAGGATGAGTTTGATAACTAATGAGATTTAAATCTGTCTCTGCTCTTCAAGGACACCTTAAAAGTTCTATCATGACTGCAATTGAAACCAAGGTAACAGCAATCTGTATGGATGTTGTTCAAGAGTATATTCGCAAGAATGTATACGAGGCTTATATCCCTCAAGGGGATGAAGCCTACGATAGAACATTTGACCTGTTGAATAGTGTAACTATAGGAAATCTCAGCATTGGATATAAATTTGCAACATTTGAGATTTACATGGATACAGGAAAGATTAACCCTCAGATAAGAAATGGAACAGGTGGCTATGGTGGATGGAACGCTCATGCAGATGTGTTTAGCATAGATGTTAGTGAATACATTCCACTATGGATTGAAGAAGGAACAAGTGGTTCATTATTCGATCGTGAGGGCGCACATTATATGGAGGATGCTTACTTTGATTTAAGTGGTGGGGAATTGGCTGTAGCATTGGCTAGTTCACTAAGAAGTCAAGGTTGGAATGTGGTATCTGTATAAATTAAGGAGGCTTCTTATGGCTAATAAACCATAAGAGGTGAAGAAAGTGGCAGAACAAAAGCGTCAATATAAACGCTATTTTACTAAAGATAAGCTTGCTGAGATAAACGAAGAAAGCGTTAAGTCTTATGAAAAGTATCTAAAATCAAGGATTATTAAAAACAGAGATGTTAAAGAAACTACTTATAAGGTTTACCAAAACTACTTTAATCAGTTCTTGGTATACCTAATGGAAGAGTGGGAAAACATCAGTATTCATGATGAAGAGTACTTAGAAAATGCTGTTGAAATCATGGAGGGATACATTGGATTTTTGCAAGATGAACTTGGGAATAACAAGAAGGTAATTAATACAAAGTTATCTGCTGTATCTAGTTACTTCCATTGGGCTGTACAGCGTAAGGGTGTTCCAGTAGATGTTCATCCATTTGATAGAAAGCTTGAAAGAATGAAAGGCGCTAATGATGAGAAACTCATTAACCATTACTTCTTGAATCAAGAGCAGATTGATATTATCACTCGTGTAATGCATGAGGATTACGAGAAGCCAAAGGGTAGAAAGTTTGATATTCAAGACTTACTGATTTGGCATATCGCTATTGAATCTGCAAATAGAAATGGAGCAATCTCCAAGTTAACATGGTCATCTTTGGATTTAGAGAGCATGATGTTCGTAGATATCAGAGAGAAACGTGGGAAAATGGTTGAGGTCGCCTTTGAGGAATCAACTAGAGACTTGTTAATGAAGTGGAGAGAAATGCGTAAGGAGATGGACAATCTTGAGTGTGATGCAATATTTGTCGCCAAAAGAAATGGTGTTTATCATAAGATGTCTCAGACTTCAATTTACATGCGTGTTAGAAAGATGGGTACGATCCTAGGATTACCTGACTTACATCCTCACTGCTTACGTAAAACTGCAATTAACAAGATTGTAGATGAGACAGGAGATTTAACATTGGCTCAGGAAATGGCGAACCATAGTGATATCTCTACAACTCAGAAGCACTATGTTAAACCGAAATCAAAGGCTGAGATTCGTGAGAAGCTTAAGCAATTAAAGAATAAAAACAAAGAAGATTAAGCAAAAGTATTAACAAGGTGGTGTTAGCGTAAGTGCCAAGTAATAAGATAGGTATTGAGGTTCAAGTAGAGTTTCAGACTGTTGGTGAACTTCAGGCAGAGTTAGCTAAGAAGTGGGCTTCTGTCAAAAAGAACTTCACTGCAAAAGTCAACGTTGACGTAGACGAACGAAGCTTGGCTTCAATGAGAGCCAAAATTAAAAAAGCCTTAAGTGACAATGCTGTAGAAATTAAGCTGTCTGCAGATATGTCAGAGGCTTTCAAGGCTGTCAATAAATTTCAAACAGAACTAAGAAAACTTGACCATGAACTTAGTAAGAATCGTGAGTTAAAGATTAAAGTTGCTGGCTTAGATATGGACAAAGCTTTCAAAGATGTCCTTCAAGATATGAGAAATATTGATAAGCTTCAAGATGCAAGTGCTAAGAAGACGCAACAAGCCTATAGAGACCAAGGTAAGCTGATTGATGCTAATATGGAGAAAGTCGCTAAGCTTCAACGAATTAGTAAACAAATGGCAGATGGCAGTTATGCCAATACCATTAAGTCAACTTACAATGATGGCGCTGATGTTTCTAGAACTGTTACTCAGAAACCAAATGGAATGATTGACATAACAGAAACACTTAATCAGGAGAAGGCTCTAAAAGAGATTGAGGATACTCTAAAGCGTATCCATCAACTTGAAATGAGTATGAAATCTGCTGACAAAGACAGCACTGCATTAATGAATAAAGAGTTAGGTATTCATAAGCAACAGTTAGAAATGTTGCAAGAGGAGTATAAGCTTAAGTATAAAGCTAATTCTATGGATGAGGGTAGCACACAGGCGCTTGTGCGATCGCAACAATTAGTCGCAAGTCTAAAAGACCAAGCTATGTATGCTAAAGAAGTAGCAAACGAAGAGAAAGAAATTGCTAATGCTGTTTCTAGAGTGGCACAACTCGAAGCTAAGAAAAGTCAACTTGCTGTTCAGATGGTCAACGCCAAGGGCAATGAGTTAAATGCTCTTAGAGAAGAGTATGGATACCATGACAAGATTCAAGCTAAGATTAGCGAGAGCAATAATCTGACTCAGAAAATGACTGCTTCTCAAAGAGAAGAACTTGACGCTATTAGAACCAGTGCAATGCTACAAGTTGAAAAGGCTCAAGCTAAAAAGGCAGATGCTGAGGCTACTCAAAGACTAAGTCAAGCTGAAAGAGAATATGCTTCTCAAATGAAGCGAGACTTAAAAGAGATTCAAAGCTTACAACTTAAGATTCATGAGATTCAGTCTAGAGGCTCTTCTAAAGAGGGAGATTATACTAATCTACAAAATCTACAAAAAGCATTGTCAATCGCAAAGCAGATTCAGAATGAGAACAGAACCAACGCTGAGGCTCAAGGGCTTGTAAGTAACAAGTTGCGTGAACAACTAGGTTATATGGAAAGACTTCATCAAACAGATATGCAACGTGTTCAAGCTGTAGCTAAAAACAACGCTCAGCAAGATGCTTTCAACTCTAAAATGAAGGCTTATGAAGATAGTCTAAGAAGAATCAATCAACTACAACGTGACCTCCAATTCTCAGGAGTTCGTGAATCAGGTGTAATTGAAAGAGCATTAAGTGCTGAAAGAGATAAAGCTAATACTTTAGAAAGAGAAATCTCATCATCTAAGCAATTAACTGCAAGTAGAAGAGAAGAGATTAACGCTATTAAACAAGCGCAAAGTGAAGAACTTCGTCTTAGCAGATTGCGTCAAGATGCAAAGGATAAGGATAGAAGTTTTAGCAATACTGGTGGAGCAATCGACCCATACAGCACATACGCTGGGTTTGAACAAGGGTTTAGAGAAATCCTTAAAAACTCATTACTTGTTGACGAGGCATTCGTAAAGGTTAATAAGGTTGCTGATGCTGGTGCAAAAACAATGCAACACTTCAAAGACACTTCCTATGATACTGGTGCTCAACTTGGTGTAACTGCAGACCAATACATGTTGGCTGTTGAAAAGTGGGTAACTGCTGGTAAGAACTTTACTGATTCTCAAGAGTTAGCGAAAACATCCCTAGTAGGTAGTTTCGTAGGTAACATCAAGCCTGACGACATGGTTAAATGGATGGCTGTTCCTATGGAAGCATTCCAAAAGCAAGGGTTAAAAGCTAACGATGTTATCAACGTAATGAACGAAACTGCCAACCAAAATGCTATTGAGATGGAAGAGTTAGGTAAGGCATATATGCGTTCTGCTGGTACAGCAAAAGATGCTGGCGTATCATTCGAAGACCTCACTGGTATGATTACTGGTGCTCAAGAGGCTACTAGAATGGGAGGAGAACGAATCGGTACAGCGATCAAAACTATGAGTCTCAACTTTGGTAACATGAGAGCACAGATGACTGCTGGTGAGAAAAGAAAGTTTAATTTCTTCAAAGATTCGTTGGGAATCGACCTTTCAGAAGCTGAGAGTATGACCGATGTTATTGGTCAACTTGCTAGTAAGTGGAAAGATATGTCTGTAGAAGACAAGTCTACTGCTAAGTTCTATCTAGCTGGTAAAGAGCATGCCAACGTATTACAAGGTATCATTGACCAATGGGATACAGTTGGACAAGCAAGTAAAACTGCTCAAGACCAAATAGGTAAAGGTATCGATGGTTCAGCCTATAAAGAGTTTGAAAAACAACAGGACTCTGTTCGATTCAGACTTGCTAAGCTTCAAAATGCTTGGTTAGAATTCACTAACAAGATTGGTGAAAATGGTGGTCTACTAGCTAAGACTATGGAAGTATTAACTAATGGTCTACAAATTGCCACTGACTTAATGAACAATCCAGCATTTATGAATGTAGCTAAATGGCTTGCTATTGCAGTTGCTATTAAGGCAATTACAAACGCTGGTAAGAGAATGACCGATGTTCTTACTAGTGGATTCAGAGATTACGTTGCTAGAGTCACAGGCGCAGTAAACGCTCTGAAGAACCTGAAAAAAGGTACAGATGATGTAAACAGTTCATCTAGAAGACTTATAGATACTAACAGAGAGATAGCTAGGGCATCTCAGGAATCTGCTAGAATACAACAAGCTAGTGCAAGAGAGACAGCTAGAGTACAGCAAAGTGGCGCAAGTGCCATGATTAAAGCTGGTAAAATCCAAGCTGGATCGCAAGCAAAAGCACCTGCGGTATTAAAAGCACCTTCTACCCCTGAAGTAAGAACTGTTGTATATAAGGCAAACACTGAGGCTGTTAAGAAAGCACAAGCTGAAGTTACTGCAGGAAATAAACCTGTAATTAGAAGTGTTACATGGAAAGCTGATACTAGAATGGTTAAGAAGGCACAAGCCGAAGTGACTGCTGGTAACAAGCCAGTAGTAAGAACACTTGTATACAAGGCTGATGCTAGTGCTGTTAGAAAGGCACAGGGAGAAGTTGTTAGAACTAACCAAGCTGTTGCTCAATCTGCTTCTGCCACAGTAACTAAAACTGGCTTAGTAAAAGGTGCTATTAAAGGCTTAGCAGGGATGATACCAATTGTTGGTGACGCTCTAATCATGATGGAAATGATGGGCATTCCAGTATTTGAGACCATCGGAAAAGGCTTTAAAGGTCTTGTCAACAGCGCAGATGAAGCTAGAAAAGCTTTTGAAAAAACTGCTAGTGAGTTTGAGAAAAGCAATGCTATTATCAATGGTTCATTAGATAAGAACAAGGCTAAGTTAGATAGCTGGCAAAAGCAATTAAACAACGCTAAAGGCTCTGATATGGGTCAAATGGGTCACGAAGACTTTGCTAAGTTTAAGTCAGAATTCAATGATACTGCTAAGGATTTAGGCTTAAAAGTTCGAATTGAGATGAATGACACTTCTCAAATCCAATCTGCATTAGACGCTTTGAAAAACAAGCTTAATGGAGTTAAGGAACAGAGCACTCAAAAGATTGGTATCCAAGTAGGAGACAGTCTTGCTCAAATCGATAAGCTTAAGAGTAGCTTGCAGGACTTAGAGGCTCAGAAAGAAAAATTAAAAAACAAAGCTGACATGCTTAAAGGTCTTATTGATGCTGGTAAAGATAATCCTGCAATCAAAATGAGTCAGGACTATCGAAATTGGGAAGCACAATTAGAGAGCACGAAAAACAAGCTTTCAGAAGTTAATGGTAAGATTAAAGAGCAAAAAGGAGACTTAGCAGATACTAAGGCTTCAATGGATGGATATGTTCAATCTGCATTGGCTCAAGGCTCTGCATTCGACTCAGGAAACTTGAAGATGAGCGAACGAAAAACCTTATTGGATCAGATGAGACAGGGTCAGGAAACACTGAATGATGCTGTTGCAAATGGTAATCTAGCAGGGAAGCAATTCGCTGAGGCTGGTACTTTAACTGCTACAAACTGGGGATTAGTTCAACAATTAGTTCCACAAGTAGCAAGTGCATTCGGTGATTGGAGTGCTCAAGAAATCAATGGTAGTAAACAGGCTCAAGATGCTGTTAAGGGACTTATTAACGATTACGTTAAGAAAGGTACAGTATCCGCAGAGGCTGGTCAAAAAGCTATTCAGGCTCTTGAGAAAGAGATTGCTAGTGACGAGAAAGCTAAGAATAAGAAAAATGAAAAGGGTAAGGCTGGTAAGAAAGCTGGGGATGATTCAGCTAGTGGAAGTAATAAAGCTAAGGCTGGGTCTGACAAAGAGGCATCTGCTGACGAGAAAGCCAAGAACAAAAAAAGCGAGAAAGGTAAAGCTGGTAAAAAGGCTGGAGAAGACTCTGCTAGTGGTTCTAATAAGGCTAAACAAGGCGCTGACAAAGAGGCATCTGCACATCAGAAAGCTGGTCAGAAAGCACAGGAAAAAGGTGCGAAGGGTAAGAAAGCTGGTGCTGATAGCGCAAGTGGTTCAAACCAAGCCAAGAATAGTGCTGACAAGGAAGCAAGTGCTCACCAAAAGGCTGGACAAAAGGCTCAAGAAGCTGGTCAGAAAGGTAAGAAAGCTGGCGCAGACAGTGCAAGTGGAAGTCAGAAATCAGCTAGTGCTAGTAAGCAAGCCGCCTCAGCGCATGATAAGACTGCTCAATCTGCCAGCAAAGCTGGTAAGGCTGGACAGAAGGCTGGTAACGATACTGCTAGTGGTATGAACAAAGGTAAAGCTGGTGCTGATAACGCTAAAAGAGGCTTGGATGGCGCTAGTAGTTCTGCTAAAAAGCTAGGTAAAGATGCCAGTGACGCTGGAAACAAAGTTAAAGCCATTCCGAGTCATAAAGAATCGAAGTTTACCTTTAAGGTGTTCGGTATTGACCTTATGGATAAGGTTAAAAGCTTCTTTAGTGGTAGCTATTCTAAGAGTGGTTCAATCAGTATCACCAAAACAGAGAAGACAGTTAAGAAAGATAAGTCTGTTTCTGCTAGAGGCGTTTCATCTAACTCTGTATCATCTGCTGGTGGGATTCCTGTTCGTGGCATATCTAGTCTTGCTACAAGCGCTAATGGAACTGTTAAGGATAATGCGACTTCTACAACGTCTACTACGCCTCCTGCCAAGGTATCCGAGGATGTATGGAGATACTGGAATAAAGAGGACGCAGTTAGTAAGCTTGACGATAGAATCAAAGACCTTACTAGAACTCTCCAATGGGTCGGTGACGATCAAAAAGCACAGAAGTATCTGTATGAGCAAATGATACCTGTTCTAAGACAACAGTTAACTGCTTATCAAAGTCTTCAAGGTGCAAAAGATAGTGAGATGAATTCAACGTTAAATTCATTGAAAAAATATGGATTCAATGTCAATACATCTACAAACACTATTTCTAACTTAGACCACGCTAAAAGTCTGTCGGGAACAAAGGCAGAAGAAGCTGAAAAACTTCTCAATACTTATCACTCTCTAAGTTCTGAGTTAGTTACTATTGGCAATAACATGTCTGATATTACAACTCAAATCTTCGATACTCAAGATAAGATTAAGAAGAATAACATTGCTATTGAACTAGAGAAATATGACGCTGTCATCAAGCGCATTGACGCATTGTTAACAAAGGTCAATAACTCTGATTCAATCTTCGCTAAGAGATTAGAATTCCTTGGTTCTAACGATTCTGAACTTGCCCTCATTACTAATGAACAGGCAATGGCGAGTGCTAAGAGCAATATGGCTTCACTGATAAGCCAATTCAATAGTCTGTCAAAAGCAAGCATTGGTTACGAGGAAAATGGTACAGCATTAAAAGCAAGCTTAGATAAACTAAGCACTGAAATACTTGCACAGGCTGATGCCATTGTTAAGTATGAACAAGCTATTAATGACCTCGAAATCTCAAGGGTTACTAATGACTTAACTGAGTTTGGAACTGCGGTTGACTCCAACGTTAACAAACTTAAGAATAATGTTACTAACCTTAAGGATGGATTACTGAGTGGCACTGATTTCGGAGACCTTGCTTCATCTAAGTCTACTGGATTAGAGTTAGGAAGAAACAACATCTACGAAGCAGTTCAACAAGAGAGAATCAATCTTGAATTAGAAATGCAACAGGCTTTAGATGCTTTCGCTAAGAAAAACATCGACAGAGTCAAAGGTGTATCTAATGCAGAACTTGATATTACTGCCACTAAGTATAATTCAATGTTGAAAATGCAGAAGGATTATACTGCAGGACAAACAGCTTCTTATTCTCAAATCGTTAAGACATTCGATGAACTGGCTGGTGTAGGAAAGCTTGATAATAGCTACACGTTCATCACTAAGCTAGACAATGCTTTCGATGCTCTACAAGCCAAGCAAGACAAGATGAAAACTCAATATGAAAAGGATTTAGCATCTGCTAAGTCTCAAGAAGCTAAGGATGCTGTAACTAACAAGTTCATCATCAATAATATGAAGCTTCAAGAAGAGTACCTTCAAAAGTCAATTCAAGCTAATAACGATGCTATTGCAGAGTACAAGAATCAACTTAAAGATTCTACTTTGACCGATGACCAATTCAATAAGATTAACACTCAAATTGATACATTGGAAAAAGAGAACTTGGATTCTCAAAATGCAATTAAAGCAAGCGTTAAAGAGCGCTTTGACTTTGAGTTTAGCTTATTAACTGAAGCAATGTCTAAGTATGACCAGTACGCAACAGATTTAACTTACGCACAAAACCTTATCACTGCTATTGGAGGAGACAACTTCAAAGCCAAGGGTCTTGTAATGGATCAGATGCTTGACGTTGAGAAGGCTAGAAATAAGCAACTTGACACTACATTAGATTCATTGAACAAACAGTTATCATCTTATGAAGAAGGTAGCTATGAGTGGAATCTGATTAATGCTCAGGTCACTGAGTATAACAAGCTTCTCCAAGCTAGTAATCTACAGCTTATCGAAATGAACAAGAATATCTTGAAAAACTCTTTCGACAACACTATGAACAAAGTACAGAAGGAAATGTTCGATGGTAAAACGATTGAAGATTTCAAGTCATATCATGATTTATGGGTAACTGGACTAGAAAGAGAACTTGCTTTAGAGAAGATGTATGGTAGAATCGCTGACCTTGGCACAAAGAACTTCGATGAGAAGATGGCTCTTCTAGACAAGCAAGAAAAAATGAGTCGCTACGAAATGGACTACATGAATAAACAACTTGACCTAATTGAACTTCAACAGAAACTTGAAAATCTCAGCAATGAGAGAACAGTTCAAACGTTGAAACAAAATGCTGATGGAACTTGGGATTGGCAGTACCAAGCAAACCAAAGTGAAATCGACAAGGCTCAAGAAGAACTAAACAATAAGCAATTGGAAATGGAAACTGCACAGCAACAGGCTCGTGAGGATTACTCTACTAAACTAGAGGCTATTCTTACTAAGGCTGAAAATGGTCAGTATGACAGCGCAGAAGACTTCCAAAGTGCTATTAATGACCTAACAGAAGCTTATGATTCTATTGTAGGAGACTTCCCTAAAATCAAGGATGAATACATCAAGTCATTGATTGATTCATACTCTGAATATATTAAGGAAAATGGAGATGTTATCAACGGTAATATCCCTAGCACAGCCACTCCTATCTATGAAGGATTTAGCACTGAACTGGTTAAAGCTTTCAATGACATTAGTAAAGACATTGGAGAAACATTTGCAAACGCATTGATTTCTAAACTTCCTAACTTTGGTAAAGCTACTGAGTCTTCGACTTCTAGCAAATCCGTAAGTATCAACTTGGATAAGGTAGAATTCCCTAATGCCACAGACAAAGACAGTATCCAAGAGGCGATCCTAAGCTTGCCACAAATCGCTTTACAAAAGTCTAAAGAGAAGCTATAATAAGTCTTAAGGGGATTTTTATGAACCCCCTTAAGCAAAATTATTGATATAAAACGAGGTGTATTTGGTGTCAGAAATTAAACCAATATTGCTGAGTATACAACCTTGGGATGCGGAGAAGGGAACTTCGGTTTACTATACTTATACAGGTAGTAAACAAGCAATGGATAATGAACTAGTAGTGACAGACACTGCTGACGGAGAGATTGTATATACATTCTCATACAGTTCTTTTGAAAGAGTTCATCACCTTCCACCAAGAGAGTTTATTAATGGCAAGATATACAAAGCAAAGATAAGAGTAAAGCTTTCTGATGGGACATACTCGCCATATTCAAATGAAGTAGAATTTAGAACATTTAAGACACCTATCCTTGATATCATAAGTATCGATGGAGAAGGATTTGTCTACAACCAAGATGTTACATTTCAAGCCAATTACACACAAGCAGATGGTGAATTAGTTAAGACATACAGATTCAGTTTATATGATGAGAATGAAGACCTTATACTAAACTATCCAATTAGAACTCCATCAGTGGCAAGTGTATTAAGTGAAACTATCACAGGTCTTGAGAGAGGTAAGGGTTACTTCATTGAGTGTTTAATTGAGACTGTAAATGGAGTTGTATGGACGCATCGTGAGAAGTTCATTCCAATGTACATTGTTCCTTCTGCAAATGGTCTAATACAGACAGTAAATGACTATGATGAAGGTGTTATCAGGATTACCACAAACCTAAAACAAATCACTGGTACTCAGGTGAAGGGAACTCCTCAAGTAGATAACGATGGAAATGATTCTAACAACTATAGCTACATTAATGATGAGTGGATTGTAATTCCTAAAGAGAGACCTATTATCTTTCAGGGATTAGGAATGAGTAAGGCATCTGACTTTGTAATGAAGCTGTGGTGCAAGAATATCCCTAATGGAACTAAATTCGCAGAAGTTAGTCCTCCTGAAAACACAGGGATCGCAATTCAATTTTGGAAATATGATAACAAGATTGTCGCAGTAAAAGAGTTTAGTGGAGTTACATCAAGATATCGCTCAAACATTGTAACAATACCTAGTGGCGCTGAGTTTATGGTGTACGCAAAGGTAGTTGAGCATAGAATTGACCTATCTCTAAAAATACTGTAAGAGAGGTGATAAAGTGATAATTGATTACAATTTCTTTGGTTTAGAAGAGGGCGCAGTCTTTGATACGCCAATATGTACAGACATGCTAGATGAACTTCAGTTAAATGAAGGAACATATGATGAAGCTTATATCGACTTAAGCAAAAACATTGTAGATGATAACGTTAAACCTACATCGTGGGGCTTCACTACGATTATGGATGCCAAGTTTACAAGTGACCTAGATGCTGGTTCTATTGGAATGGATGGCTTTAAGGTTACGCATATCATGCTTTATCGTTCAGTCTATGGCACGAGTAAGTGGGATGCAATTGGTATCTTTGAATATGATGAGGATTACAACGTTTATGATTATGTTGATAGATATACTCAAAATGGAATCATGTATCAGTATGCGATCGTTCCAGTTGCCAATGAGGTACTTGGGGAGAAGACAGTTTCACAACCAATTGAATCTTCATATGAGGGTATCTTCATTACTGATAGAAAAGAAAATAGAAGACTAGAGTTTGATATCACCATGGGTGAAGTTGTCTATAATACAAACTCAGCATTGAATCAGCCAATCAATAGTGGATATCCAATCGTAACATTTGGTCAGAGTAAGTATAGAAGTGGTAGCCTAAGTGTCCTCCCATTATCTAGAGAAACAATCGCCCTTGCTGGTGCTGGCATTGACAAGTTTGCAGAACAGGTTAACAGACAGGAATGGGTTGACTTCCTAAACAATGGTAAAGCAAAAGTATTAAGAATGGACAATGGTGTCCTGATGTTAATTGTAACACATAATGTTACGCAAACTCATAAAGAAGGGGATTTACTTCGCCCATTGGCTAGTCTGCAATTTGACTACACAGAAATTGGTGAAATTACCTTCGATGCTATGACAAAGACTGACTTGCTTTCAACTACTGCATTTGAAAGAAAAACAACGTTTAACGAGAATGGGGCTGTTGTAAGTGGCTAAATATGTTCAAGGTAACGTGGTTATGGGAGCGAAATATCTCCCTAACATAGCTAATTACGCTGACCTTCATCTTCAACCTGTAAGAAAGCTTTATATAACAATCGAAGTATTAGATAAGAACAATGATACCATCGAGACAGTTCAGGGCTTATCTACAGGTGGAAGCTTAAGCGTTTCAGGAGACAGTTTGATAAAGAGGACAGGTAGTTTAAGCTTTGTCCTCTTTGATAGCTTGCTACCAAAAAGAGGTAGTTTGTTATGGATGACTAATAAGATTAGAGTTTATGCAGGAATTGAAAACAACATGTCAGCAGATGGAGACCTTACGAACTTCTGTCTAGGAACATTCTTCATTACTGAGCCGAGCATTGATATCTCTAGGGATTCTCGCTCTATCAGTATCTCACTGCAAGATAATATGATGCGATGGGAAGAAGAATACTTAGAGAATAAGTTGGTGTTTGATGCAGGAACGCCACTATATACTGCTGTAACTTCACTGATGAATCTGTATGGAGAATGGAATCTTGACATTGAGTTTACCGACTTGAAGATTCCATATACATTAGAGTTTAATGAAGGAGAGTCAGTTCTAGACATCATTACTAAGCTTAGAGACTTGTATATGGATTGGGAATGCTATTATGATATTGATGGCACATTTGTCTTTAAACACGTTGATATTCAACTAGAAGGTGGAGAACCTGTAGCGTGGACTTTCGACAAAGAGACAGACCTAATCACAACGTTCAAAGAGTCATTCTCATACAAAGGTGTAAAGAATAGATGCGTAGTAATTGGTCAAATGGATAGTAAGGGTGTTACTCCAAGGTCAGAAGCCAATATCATTGACGAGAATTCACAATTTCATAGAAATGAACTAGGAACTAAAACAATTGTTGTCGTAGATACCACATTGGGAGATGTACTGCAATGTGATGCAAGGGCAAGATATGAGTTGTATAAGGCTAGTACATTTCAAGAAAAACTAGAAATCAACACACTTCCAATTTATTACTTAGATACAGGGAATGTAATTGAAGTCAGAAACCTAGCAACAAAAGAGATGGAGAAGTATGTAATTGACTCAATAAGCATTGGCTTAGGAATTGAGGATGAGATAGGCTTATCTTGTCACAAGGTTTACTATAATCAATTTGAGACTATCGGTGGCTCTCTAGGAGATTACCAAGCTATTGCTGATACGGTAATCAATGGCATTCAAAATCTAGGCTGGCTATCTCTTTCTGAGAAGCGAGTTAAGGATTACTTCGGTTTAGAAGGCGATGGGTCAGACTTGATTGTTAGATTCGAATACGAAGGTTTACATGGTGTTACAGCTTATGTTACTGCATTCCTTGATGAATCTAGACAGACTCTTACAGTTGACTTGGCTGACTTTGAAAGTACAGGTGAGAATGGTGATACTGGAAATGGTAAAGAAGAGTACAGCGATCGAATTCTAGGTCATGAAATGGTTCATGCTATAATGAACAATGCTCTCACAATCGATAAGACAAAAGATATGCCTGAATGGTTTAAAGAAGGCATGGCTGAACTTATCCATGGTGCTGACGAACGATTGAAAGCTATCGTTGTAAAGGATGGAAAAGTAGACAATGCGTTGGTAACTTCATTGGTTAATCGATGTGTAGAACTCCTAAATGGGGCTTCATTTAAGTCTGAGAATATGGATTATGGGGCAGGTTATGTTATCTCAGGATTCATAGATATGAACTTGACTTCAGGTAAAACTATGAAGGACTTTATGTACTCTATCAAGATGTCTAATAAGAGTGGAGATGAGGCTGTAAAAGAAGCGATTGTTAATACAATGCCTTTTACAACATACGAGCAGTTTGTAGCAAACTTTACTCAGAATGGATACAATCATGTGAAGATAAACCTAACGCTTAATCCTACAGGTGATGAGGTGGATACAGGTTCTATTGCTGGTACAGACCATAGAGGATCAGTTCCTTTAAATGCCGAAGATATCTTTGATAACAGCAAAGCAACTCAAGGTGTTTCTGCTGTAGGATTCAAAGTCGGATTTGTAAGACCATAAACTATTAAACAAAATTATTAAAACAGTTGACATCAACTTGGTGCGGTGCTATAATTGGTTATAGAGTTAATTAATTGTAGCACTAACCAAAAGTATTGATGGTAAGGAAGGATGAATAATTTGGCGAATAGAAGTACATTCCCACAAAGCGTGGATACATTCACTGAACTCTTTGACCTACCACCAAGTTTGGTAGCGAAGGCTAAGAGATATCAGGAATTAAAGATTCAGCCTACATTAACAGCAAGTGAACAATCAGAATTGAATAGTATAACTACTCAATTAGATGGCTACATTATCTCTCCTGAAGTGTTCAACAAGATGAATGATGCAATCACTAACGTAGAGACATTCTTCCTTGATAATGTCGATGGATATATCGATGGTAAACAAGTAGAGTGGGCTTCATATGTTAATGCATTTAAACTTGCAGGAGTATATAATGCTACTACTCAATATAAGTTCCAAAACATGGTGACTTATAATGGAGACCTTTACCTATGCATAAAAGATGCAAAAGGTGTAACTCCTACAAACACAGCTAACTGGCAGAAGATATCTGCTAAAGGAGACAAGGGTGACGTAGGGCTAGGATTGGCTTATAAGGGAAATTATGACGCAACAAAAGCTTACGCATTGGGGGATGCAGTAACTTATAATGGTAGCATTTATTATGCTAAAGTCGCAACTACTGCAGGACAAGCGCCTACAGATGCAACTAAATGGATTCTGTTTGATAAGACATATGTCGGTTCATCTGCTCCATCGAATGCACAACAAGGCGTAATTTGGATTCAAGAAGTATAGGTGACAGAAGATGAGTGCTGAACTACAGAGAAAACTAATAGAAACAATTGAGATTTTAGTAGATGAAGCTATCAAAAAGACACCTTACACCTCATCGAACATTGGTCGTGTAAAAGAGATTAATGGCTTTGAATGTGTAGTTGAATTTCTTGGAAGTGAAACTAAGTGTACGATGGCTGAGCATCTTCACACTTTCATCAAGGTTGGAGATATTGTTGTGATACAAGACCTTTATAACAATAATATCAATAAGTTTATAGTGAATAAGCTAGGTGAGACTACGTGAGTGCAGAGATTCAAAATAGCTTAATAGAAGCTATACAGACGATTGCAGGGGCTAAACTCGATAATGTAAACTTTACTAAATCATACACTGGAATTGTAAGGAGTACAGATGGTTTAAAAGCTATTGTTGAAGTTCTAGGCAGTGAATCTGAATGTATTATACCTCACAACCTAGCTTCCTTCATTGGCAAAGATGATATCGTAATTGTCCAAGATATTACTAATGGGAATCTTCAAAAGATTATTCAGGGTGTTATATCATCTATAAATAAAGATATGTTTCATATCTATGATCCAGTTGAAGATAGAATCGTTAGTTCTGTAGAACAGCTATGGGATGAAGAACTTGGGATGGCAATCGATATCGTATTTGAAATGGAATAGAAGGGAGACTTTAAACCTTGACAATTAAAAAGGGTAAATATAATTTTCACAATGGTACAGGATTTGACACGTATCATTTAGAGACTCAGCCGAGTCAAGTTAAGGTATTAGATGCAAATGGTAACGTTACATCTAACCTTGAAGAGTTATTGCTTACAGGGAAGTCAGTAACAGGAGTTGCTTTAAGTACTGTTAACACTACAGGGTTATACATGGTAAAGGATTGTACAGATGCCCCAATTACAATGGCATCAGGTACAGGATATCTAATGTCTGTAGAAGCAACAGGAATGATTGTTAAGCAAGTGTTCTATGATAGACAAAATAATAACACTTATACTAGACCAATCTATAATGGAACTGCTGGTTCTTGGATTGCTACAGGGAAGGCTACAAGTGACAGTATTGCAAACTTACAATCTATTGTAGGTAGCTTAGCTTCTCTAACTACAAGTGCAAAGACTAGTGTCGTAAGTGCAATTAACGAGGTTCAGACAGAAGTAAATAACGCTTCAAGTGCAATTACGCAAATTCAAGCAGATATTGCTTCATTAGATGCTGACTCTACAAATCACAATCATGACAGTAGATATTTACAACTTAGTGGAGGATCGCTAACTGGTAAGACTTCAATGAAGAATAACACTTCTTATGCAGGGAAGAATACTAGTGGCACTGACTTAAACGTTGGTAAAGTAGATGGTTCTAACCAAGTTGTTCTAGGTGATGTTAGTGCTAAAGCAGTTATTCAAGCTAGTTCAGGAGACCTGAAAGTATCTAATGGAACAACTTCTTATAAAGTCTTCCATGCAGGAAATATGGGTGCTGGAAGTGGATTGGACGCAGATAAACTAGATGGCTTAGATGGCAGTGCATATGCTAGACAAGATGCTTATAATAACCATTTCCAAGGAGACCAATTCATTGAAAATAGTAAGTCTATTGTAATTAAAGCAAGCAGTGGTAGTTCTCAAGCAGGAAATCTATTCTTTAGAGCAGGAGATGACACTCAGAAAGCTAAAATTACAGCTACTGCAAATGGAGACTTAACTATGACAGGTGGCACTGTAACTGGTCACACATTCAAGTCTGATGGTATTTTAGAATCAGTATACAGTCATCATCACGATGCAACTGCTAGAGAAGTTCATAAGCGCTTTGTTAAAGATGGAGACAGTGGAATTGGATTCTTCATGAATACTAGTGGTCAGTTTGGAATGCATGATTGGAAGAGTGGTCAACGAGTTATGAACGTTGATAGAGCAAGTGGTGAAGTTGAATTTGTAAAAGCTATTAAGATTAATGGCAAGAAGGTTACTGTTCAGTCAGTCGCTCCACCAAATCCTGAGAATGGCGATATTTGGTTCGATATCTAATTGGACAAAAGTATTGACAATGAGAGGTGATATAAGTGGGACTGATAAACAAGTTCGTTGATGGTGAGCCAGTATCTATTAATCCAAAAGTATATAAGGATGGTCAATGGGTAGATGTTGATGCTTATAAGTATCAAGATGGAGAATGGGTCAATATGACTTCACAAACCTACACAAAGACATTCGAAGCTACGTGGACACAATCATATCGTGATACAAACGAAAAGAGAAGTGATTGGAAAAGTGGAAAGCTATGTCAGGGAGAATATGTTCAAGAGCCTTGGGGAATTCAACGTTCGCTATGTGGCTTTGGAGATATTAAATCTGAACTGGCTGGTGCTAAGATTCTAGACGTTGAACTGTATCTTAAAAACCAACACTGGTATTACTATGCAGGAGGGAAGGCAGTTATTGGTTATCACAACCATGCTTCTGAGCCTTCAATGTTTAGTTATTCTAAGTATGGTGCTGTAACAGAAGAGTTTAGTTCTAGAGGACAAGCTAAATGGATTCAGATGCCTAAGTCGTTCGGTGAAGGCATTCGTGATGGAGATTACAAGGGTATTAGCTTATTCGCAAATACTACTAATCTAAGTTACTATGGTTACTTTTATGGAGTCGCAGATGGCTCTAGTAAACCAAAATTAAAGATAACTTATTCAAAATAATAGAGTGGAGAGAATGAGACTTTCTCTCCACCAATAAAAACTAGGGAGATGTTGTATAGTGGGTAAAATCGTAGACTTATCTTATTGGCAAGGGACAATTGATTTCGCAAAGGCTAAAACAGAATTGGATTTAGCAATCATTCGAACTCAATATGGCTCAGGTAAAGAAGATACAAAGCACAAAGAGTACGAAGCTGGATGTAAAGCTAATGGAATTCCTTACGGAAACTACGCATATGCTCGATTTGTTTCAGTAAACGATGCGATCCAAGAAGCTAAAGATTTCTTAGCACGAAAAGGCGCAGATGCAAAGTTCTTAGTTGTTGACGTAGAGGAAATGACTACTAACAGTCAAGCAGATTTAGTTCCTGCAACTCAAGCGTATATCGACTATCTAAAAGCTAATGGCGTAGAAAAGGTTGGTCTATATACTGGTCATTCATTCTACACAACTTATGGTATGAGCAAAGTTAAAGCAGACTTCTTGTGGATTCCTCGCTATCGTTCTACTGATGATGGAACTATTCACACTGTTGTACCTAACATGCCTTGTGACCTATGGCAATATAGCCAAAATGGTAAACTAGCTGGTGTAGCTGGCGCAGTTGACTTAAACGTGTTAAATGGAGAAAAACCACTTGAGTACTTCACTGGAATTGAACAAAACATTGTTGCCGATGTAACAGTTGTTGGCGATGTTAAGGTTTACCCATATGTTCAAGTAACTGGTGATGTATGGATGCATTCTACGCCTGATTTCGATGAAGCTAGTCGTGTTCGTGTCCTAAAAGCTGGCGAAATCTTCAAGAATTATGGAACAGTTAATGGCATGATTGCGATCGGTGGAGGTTATGTATCTGAAAAGTACATGGCAACTACTAATCAAGTAGCAAAAACTACTGGCGATGTATGGACTCATAAAACTCCTGACTTCGATGAAGCTTCTCGTGGTCAAGTACTTCCTGCAGGAACTAGCTGGAAGATTTATGGTGAGACTAACAATAACATGTTCAAAGTTGGGGCAGAGTATGTCTCTAAAAACTACATGACTATTGTTTAATTAAAGCAAAAGTATTGACGAGGAGAGGGAAACCTCTCCTTTAATTATAAGAAGGTGAATATCGTGAGAAGAGGGGATATAGTATTTGTTCAAGGTGAAGGGATTATATCCAGTATTGTTAGATATTTTGACCGTGGTACTTTCAGTCATTGTGCCATAGCAATATCAGATTCAAGAGTGATAGAAGCCAATTACGACACAAAGGTTGCTGTCAGACCTCTAGAGAAAGATAAGTGTAATATAGTAGAGGTTATTGACTTAGGATTAAATCCTGAACAACGAAGAAACGTGTATAGCGCATCTATGAAATATATTGGAAAAAGATATGATTATGCTCAGGTATTATGGTATGTATTGCGGAAGATATTCCATCTAAAAGGAAGAAACAGGTTTAACAACCCTAATCATATGATATGCTCAGAACTTGTGTTTCTTGTATTAGATGAAATTGGCGCACTTAAAGACTTGGGAATTAAAGAAAGTATTGATCGTGGAAGTGACCTTACTCCAAACGAACTCTACGACTTAGTAAAGTATGTATCCACGAAATAGACCTCTAAAAATTTCCGACACGATAAGCAAAAAGTAAGGACTAGTCTACGCAACTAGTCCTTTTTCTTTCTAAAGGAGAAAGATTATAAGTTTCGTTATGCTGATTAAAGCGATAACATAGAGTATCTTAATTTTAACAGAGGTAGTTACGCAAATCAATAAAGGATATATATTAGATGCATGTAAAATGAAGAGAGTGGTACATAATTTATCCATACTTTTCTTTTCTAGTTTACATAACATATATTCTCGGAAGCAATTAAATTATCTCAAAATTAAGAGTATTCTTAAGGTAGTGAGATGAGAAAAAAAAGAGAAAAGCCGATATGTAAGGTATCGACTTTTCTCCATAGATTATGTTCGCTGAACATATGCTTTATAGATAAATCTTATCAAAAGAGCCAAGCTTCCCCAAACAACAATTAACGGTGTAATGCTCATTAAGTAATCCAATGAAATACCTCCCACGTTAAATTATGTTATTACATACTTAGTTATTCTCTATTGAAAGTGTAAATCCCTTTATTTCTTGATAAACGTTCTGTACAGGAAAATGACAGCAACTATTACCGCAATAATGACTACGAAAATTGGGATAATGCTTATAATTATATCCACACTAACATCCCCTTTAAATTTGAGTCTATTATACCATGAAATTAGTATTGGCTAAAAGTGCCAAATAGTATATACTAAGGATGTAATAACTTAATTGTACATTGTTTAATTTTACATTGTTATTACATAGAACTCAATAGCACGAAGGAGGATTCGAATGAAAAAAGTTAAAAAGGCTATCGCAACCTCTGCAATCGTATTGGCAGTAGGCGCTACATCTTTGATTCCAACACAATCCTTCGCTTCTGAGGCAAGTACACAAGCATCACAATCAGTTCCTAAAGGAATGCAAAAAGCCCAAGCATTAAATAAGACGCTTGAGCAAAAAGAGTTGAAGAAGCATTTAGACCAAAATGGTAGAATGCGCATTCAACCTAAAAAACCTGTTATCATTAACTTTCCTGATGGCAGTAAAATCAAGTATGAGATAGACTCATACGACACTCCTAACTCTCCCAAAGTTAATACTAAGTCAGGCGTGTCTGCTGAGTCTACCATGACAGCTTCTGCGGTGAAGTATAAGACATACACCGTAAAGAAATCGTATTTCTATGGCGTGGCTAACTTTACTGTCAAGCTGTACACAGATGTCAAACACAGTGGTAGATATGTGTATGTACTAAGAAAATACGATGGCTTCAACGGAACTTATGCAAAATGGTGGGGCAACAAAACTAGAACCCTTGATGGGACAGGCTACAATAGTGACTACGCTACGACAGAAGCGTATGGATATTATAGCTTAGATGCTCCGGGGGCTGGAAATTACTTTAATGGCTCTTATCGTATACGTGCCGACATTGACCCTGCTGGTGCAGTATACTTACGAGTGATCGACTAAGATTATCAAAGGTTTCTCTCCCTTAGATAATTCTCAACTATCTCTTTCACCATCTCTTTGAAGGACTCCTCTTTTTGAGGGGTCTTTCTTATTGTAATCTCCTTTGTGATTGAGTTAACTGTTAGATAAACAGTTCCCCCTGCTTCTACCTCTGCAATCTTAGCTACTTCTGCAGGAATTGTGACTCCTAAAGAATTTCCTATCTTAGAAATCTTCTTCTCGATTTCAATTTCCATTCACACACCTCCTTGCTAATATATAATACCATAAAAAAAAGGAAGACAGCTTGGTAGACTGTCCTCCTTCTTTTCTCTATGCGTGTTGTAAACTGATTGCAAATGTAATCAGAAAAACATAATACCTATATAGTATAACATACCCCTTCGTTAAATTTCTACTTCTTATCTGCTTCAAGAACCATTTGTTTATAAGCGTATTTAACAAAGAACTTGATAGCATCTTGTTTTGTTACAAAGCTTATGGACTGTGATTGCAGATAATCAACTAACTCAGTCAGTTCATTATGGCTATCCTCATCAAACTCAACCTGAACAATCTTCTTTGGTTTATTGTTATTATCCATATAATCACCTCCATTTATATTGTAACCATTCATGTAGGTTATATACGCCTTTAAGAATATATTTAAAGAATACTAGTATTGATGTCAATGTTAACATTAATGTTAGTATTAATGTTAGTTTTAATGTCTACTTTAATTGTAGACAAATAGCGAATTATTCTACAACTTATGTAATTGGTGAAGCATTTTCGAAGTTAATGATTTAGTATTTACATAACAAACAAAAGAACCATGACTTTTGTTAGTCATGGTTCTTGATGAGTGAGTTTTGTGTTTTTGTCTGTTGTAATTGCACTAACTGTATAAAGAATAATGGTTAATTAATTACTTACCAATAAATTGTTGCGTCCAGTATGAACCATCGGCAACGTAGCCAATACCAATCTCTGTATAGCTACTGCTTAGGATGTTAGCTTTGTGACCACTGCTATTCATCCAAGCCTTCATTACTTCTGCAGGAGTCTTTTGTCCATAAGCAATGTTTTCACCTGCAGAGTTATAGCTGATGCCAAATGACTTCATCATTTTAAATGGATCGCCATATGTAGGTGATGTGTGATCGAAATACTTTTTATCGTGCATGTCAGCAGATTTGAATCTCGCTACACGAGATAGTTCTGCATTTATCTTAAGTGGTTTTAATCCTGCTTTTGCTCTTTCCTGATTAACAAGGTCGCCAACTTGCTTCTCATAAGCGCTAATTGTCATACTTCCTGTAGACACTGCATTAGAAGATGAATTAGAAGTAGTGCTAGGTGTTGTATTTGAAGCTGGCTTTAATCGAATAATCGAACCAACTCTCATATTTTGTGGGTCTACTGATGGATTCAATTCCATTAGCTTCTTATAATCTAAGCCATACCTCTTAGCAATAAAGTAAAAAGTGTCTCCTGAATCGACCTTGTAAGCGTCAAACGGTGGCTCTTTAAACATTTTGATTTCTTCTGCCTTAGCTGGTGTAATGAATAAATACCCATAAAGAAATGTTAATGAACAGCAAAGTACAGTAGCAGTAATAAGTTTCTTCAATGACCTTTTCCTCCTCATGATTTGTACTGACAGTTTATAAAAATGTCACTAACAGTTTATGAATTTTCCACTGTCACTTTAAATATTAAACCACGAGTGTAAAATAAAAGCGATGGTGAATTACTACCATCGCTTGATTATAAAGGTACTATTTGAATTTCTTACCATTGGATTTCCAATGTAGATACTCTATATACTGTTCAACTTTAGACCATTGATCCTTAGAAAAGTTGTTGGTTAAGACTTTTAGGTAAGATGTATTGTCACTCTCTACACCTAGCAAATAGTCAGTTGAAACACTGTATAGCTTAGCTATCTCAGTTAATATTGCGAAAGAAGGTTCTCTTACTCCTGATTCGTAGGAATAATACGTGCTAGGCGCTATCTTTAGATGATTAGCTATATATTCAACCTTATAACCAGTAGATTCTCTAAGGTCTTTTAGCCTTTTAGAAAGGTGACTCATCCTGCAAAAACCAATCCATTCTCCATAGCCCATTTGTGCGCTTTTTGTTCTCTATCTCTAAACGCTAAGAATAGTGCTGGCTGGTTATCATTTGCTTGTAGTGTATCTAGATACTCATCAAAGCCCATGATTTTGAAGGATACATGGTCTAGGTCAACTCCTTTATCCTCCTCAAAGAAGTCTAATGCGTAAAGAGTTGGGTCGATAGCCTCTCCATCCTTATTAACGATAAAGGCATGCCTAGCCATCAGGTTTTTAGTAGCGTGGACAAATCCATATGCTACAGACCAATCTCCTTCTCTAAAACATTCTGTATACTCTTCAAACACATTCCAAACATTGTTATAACATTGCTTAGATTTGATATGTGGAGAGCAGTTTTCGTACACTTGCCTACTTAACTCTATGTTTAGCTTATGGGTTTGTATCATCTGATAGTCAACTCTGCTTTCTTTCGCTTATCTGAAATTGACGTAACAGTTGCTCTTCTTCCTTGAGGTCTTTCTCCTGTAGCTTTCTCCATTAGGATGCTATAGATTGCTCTGAATCCACCGCCTCCACCGCCACCAAAGACAATGTTTCCTTTTTGACCTTGAACTCCACCATATTTAGACCACTGGTCTAGATTGTAAGTCCAATCAACACTGTGAATGATATCAAATATCTCTTGGTCAGGTAACTGAAGGTCTATATAGTTTCTAGCATGACAGATGAATCTACAGATAGCCTTGATCGCATAACTCTTATCTGTAATGTACTTTCCTCGTGTGTCGATATCAGGTGGCAAAGCATAAAACAGTTTAGAGAATGTATCATCAACAACCATTTTAAGACCATCGTAGTTCTCACTATCTAAGAACGCATAGTCCTGTTTTAACTCTGCTCCTAGAATCTCTCTGATTGATTCGTAGATAGTACTCAATAGAATTGTATTAGGATTGTTCTTACCACTGATAGACATCTTGTCCATCTCTACTCCATAATGAACAAAGTACTTGTTCTTTTCAGCAAGTTCTCTAGCCATTTTAGAGAATAGGTCAGTTTGATTAAGGCGAATATTAGCATTTCGTGAAGGACGCTGTGCCAAGTTGTTTAAATCGTGGAACAATTGCTTCTCTTCTGATTCGCTTAAATCATCAAAGATAATGATTGGAATAACCATTTCTCTTAAATCATATATCATCTGTTGAATTCTAGATGTTTTCAGTTTATCCTTGCTCTTGATAAACTCCTTCTCTAGATGTTCTAATGCAGTAATCACAGCCTCATATCTATGTTGACCATCATTGATTGAGAGTCTTGATTCTTGAGTATCGATTGCTACTCGATTCTTGCGCTCATCGTAAAACAGCGTTCCCTTACATGTAACTGTCATTGCTGAGAAGAATCTCATATTAACATCATCTGAATTTAAGCCACTTAAGATGTAGCGTCTAATTGAAGACACTTTTCGAGGGATAATATCACGTTGTACTGCAGGGAATATCTCTAAGAACTTCTTCAAGTCCTTGAATTTAATAACTGATGAATAAACATCCTTGCCAAATTGCGATCCTTTGATAGCTGATAATTTAGCCATTTCAGTTGTTTCTAAATCAGCTTTTGCATCAAATACTGGAAGATGTTCCTTTTTCTCTTTTGTCAATTTAAGCTTCCTCCTCGATTAACCCCTTATTTGAAATTGTAGATTTGTATAATTCATTTAACTCTTTATATTTCTTAGTTTTCAATAGTGCGTTATTTCCACTCTTGAGTATTTCTTCCAATGCTTCCTCAGCAGAAACTACTAAGCCATAGTCCTTATCTCCCTGCCAATCACTACCATATATAATTACATATCGACCATCTTTTAGTTTTGTGATACCTTTATGATAGCCTTTCCCACCATTGGAATTCTCTTTTCCATTCCAGTAATCTAGGCTGGCATTGTAACGAACCCTTGAGATAATCTCTTTCTTCTCTAAGTTCTCGTATACACTTACCCGATATTCAATTGTCATAAGCGACTTTCCTCCTTGATCCCAAGACCATAAAACTTTCGTTACCTTTATCCTATACTGTTTTGTCCCAAAAGTAAAGCTTTTTGGGACAAATATGATAGAAAAAAGAAGAAAGACGTTTAGCCCTTCTTCTTTTTGCATATATTTCCTTCAATATCGTTCTGTAGTCTACCTTCTCTAGCTTTTCTGAGGATAGTACATTTGTCTTGCTTTTTATTACATATCGAACAGTTATGCTCAATGAATTCTGCCTCTGCCTCTTTGCTGTTAAAAATACCTATATAATCAACTGGTCTTAACACAGCCACAAACCTAGGAGATTTAGCATCATACATTACCTTTTGTGTTCTGACCAAGATATTCTTGTCGTCATCTATTACGATTCCTGTAAGAGAGTCGCATAAAAGTTTATAATAATTGTTGTTATCTTGATTGGTTCTAGCTTGGTAAAATACGCAGTCTAAATACCAGTGTCCTTCTGTTGTTGCAGATAAATCCCATTTCTGCCTCTTAACTTCTCTTTGTAGATATGCCTTAAATCTCTTTTTAAAATCTTTTGCCTTTTGTGTTTCATACATGTGTACAACTGCTTTGCCATTAACAATTCTTGATGATGGCTTTAGATACTCGTTTACAGAAATGGGTAGTTGATCGTAGTTAATTAAAAACCTACTCATGCTACCCATCCTTCCTTATTTACTGAATTCTGATGCCTTACCGCCAACCTTGGCTAGTAATGCCATCATGTCCTCATCTGTAGCGCCTGTAGCAATATTTGCTTTAATCAGTGCGGTTAGAATCTTCTTCATTTCATTCTTGTTTAAGCTTAGTAATACTAACTGCTCTTCCACTTAATCACCATCTTTCCAAAAGAAAAGTATCATAATTAAAATCTCAATGAAGTCGCCTACTATGTCCCAAATCATCCATTGTCTAAAGCACTCTTCTGATTCTGAACGCCTTCTTGGATAGTAATGTCTTCGTCTACGCTTTCTTCGTTTAATCATGTATTAGATGATTTGTTCAAAGAATTTGATTTTAGCCATTGGAATAAAGGCTGTGCCTAAGAATACTCCTGATAATAGATGCCCTGTGTGCATATCGAATACTGTTTGAGCGATCCATGCACGATAATCTTCAGGTCGTAAGCTGTTGATTGTGAACTCTAATGGCTCACCCTCTTGCATTACTACTCGCACTTCTAATGGTTTTGTTTCTACCTCTTCTTTTACTTCAGTTGCTTCTGCTTCGATAATTTGATTTTGCTCCATGTTAATTCTCCTTTGTTAATACTTTTGTTTTAATTTGTCTTAATAATAAATCCCATAATAATTAGCGCCCATAATATAAGTGATAATCCAAACCCAATAAAACAACCCTTAATGAATTCCATCATTGCTTTGTGAATCTTCTAATTTCGCCATCTACATGCTCAAAGAACATGTCTACTGGTCTTGCATAAACTTCATCTTCGCCATTGCGTTGATACAGCACTAAGTACTCATCACAATCAGTGTAGTAGATGTTGCCATCTGAGAAGTATCGAATATGTTTCTCATTTTCTGTATGGAGAGCCTTGCCCGATCCCTCAGAACCTAGAACTCCAACAGCCACATTAAATGGTAATGCAATTGCGATAACGTTATACTTCTTTCTATTTCCCCAATGTTTGTAAACATCATTTACTTTTACTGCCATGATTAGTATCCCCTTTTCGTTTATAGTTTGACTTACTCTACTACCATCCAATCTGTAGCAAACATATCCTCTTGGTAAGGTGATGCTACTGCGAAACCACCATTCTTAAGCTTTGCTACAATAAATCTACCATGCCATGCTGGTTCTCCAGTTAGATTACCAAGCGTTTGAATAGTCCAATAACCATCCCATACTTTACGAGTAACCATTTTGCCTTCAACAAGTAACTTCTCCATAGCTTGACCATAAGTTAAGCCTGATTCAATTACCTTGCTGTACTGCTTGTTGTTCAAGTCATGTGGTTCTGTTGAAAACTCTAGCGTCTCTTTGTCGATATAAAACACTACATCCTGACTGCTCACAAGATACATTCCATCGCTTTCCCTTGGGTCTAAAACAGACATTCTTCTTCCCTCTTCGAAGCGCATGTATCGATGCGGTGTTACTAAAAATCCAAATTCATTTGTTACTACTAATTTATCGAATCTTGAATACTTCATAATGTTGCCTCCTGAATGTTATTAAAATATGGGTTTTATTAGTTATTGATCCGAGACATTACTAATTTCTCTGATGGGATGACTTCATAGATTTCACCATTAAATACATGACCTAACTTGATGACTAACTGTGCAATTGATTCTGCTCTAACTTTCTTCATTATTCTGTTTATCTTTAAATTTAGTAAGCAGTACTCACTACTCTCATCATCTTGAATTATCATAAAGTGAAGATATCCTCCTTCAAGAGTGTTCTTGTAGATAATCATATCTCCTTTTTCAACTCTTACTGGCTTCTTAGGATTAATAATGTCTAATTTCATGTCAATTGCCTCCCTGTTTTTCATCAAATCGAATGATTACACCACTTACAGTTACCTCTTCAATTACAAGGTCAAATAGCTTAAGAGCCTTTTCCACATTCTTGTGGTCGATGATAAATTCGTTGAAGAAGTACATCTTATCTATTTCAAATTTAGAACCATGTTTAATTCGAACAGCATGAACTAAATTAGACTCTCTTAGTTGTACAAATACTCCATTTTCCATAATTGCCTCCTACAGCCTATTCTAATTTGGTTTTCTTTAAGTCTTCTAGAATCTGATCGGCACGTTGTTTGTACTCTTCGTCACCGAATTCATTGTACATATCCATTGCGATATTGTACTTATCTAGCAAGCCATCTACAGTATCCTTGAGCAACTCTTTGATAAGAGCCTTCTCAGCTTCCTGCCTAATTATCTCTTGCTCGATTTCGAAGTCCTCATCGTACTCATCTTCCCAATCTTCGTCATCGTATTCATCGAACATAGCCATGTCTTCATCATCAATGAAATGTTCAATGCTTACATCGTGGAAGAGTTCAACACTATCAATGCGCTCTACGTGTAATGTAGGAATTCCATCCTCTACGTATAGATAGAGGATGGCGTCCTTAAAAGCGATAGCTTGATTCTTTGATGGGTCAGGCTTAATATTGTTATCTTCTAGGAATCCTAGTAAATCATCTACCAATG
This sequence comes from Priestia sp. MDV22-iso46, assembly GCF_058629175.1. Classification (NCBI taxonomy): domain Bacteria; kingdom Bacillati; phylum Bacillota; class Bacilli; order Caryophanales; family Bacillaceae; genus Priestia; species Priestia sp. MDV22-iso46. The sequence continues at coordinate 28,647 of NZ_JBZVWT010000008.1, read as the reverse complement.
CTATCACCTCTTATTGTCATTTGAGTAAGTTAAACCAGTTAGGGTCTTTCTCAAGATAGCTATAAATGTTTGTTATTGGATTTGCAATACAATCATTGAACTCTTTGTCTTGAGTAAGGTTTAATACATAGTGTGCTCTATATCCTCTTGCGCCCTCTCCTTTGAGAAGAAACCTGATAAAGAACTTGTCAGACTCTATATATGGATAGTTCTTTGATTCACTAATCTTGGTGATGTCATTAGCAAGCATTAGCCTAAATAACTTAAAGTAATGCTCTCTGTCTTTCTGATTCTCGACAAATACTATGACTGAAACTCTTTCATAAACTGGATACCAAACATCTTTATCTGCCATGTTTAACCTCCCTAGTAGACCATTGCTAATAGTGGACTACGTTTGTTTAATTCATTGAATGTCTCAACGTATAACTCTTTATATTTCAAAGCCTCAGCTTCATTTTCTTTAAATACTCTGTTGTATGAGTTTAGGAACTCAACAAGTTCTAATGTTGTCCATTGTTTAACTTCCATGTTAATTCTCCTTTTTTTAGTATATCTTCACCTCGCTCTCACCATGTCAATACTTTTGTTTGATGGTAAGATAAAAAGTTAGGTACTTCCTACCTCACCATTAATGATATCATTTTTTGTTAAATTTGTCAACGATTTTTCGTAATTTTGAAACAACTCCAACCTCTGTAATTAAATCAAGTGAGTGTTTTACTACTAATTCATCAAACACAAATCCTGAAGCTTTTGCATGACCACCGCCACCAAAGCGTTTAGCAACATCTGTGCCTAGATTAATATCGTCATGAATTGTACGTAGAGACACTTTGTTGCCACCCATGTCAATTAGCATGATGTACTTCAAGTTTGGATAGCGTTCAGATAACTCGTTACCTAATTCAGAAATATATTGCTCTGCGAACACTACTCCTACTTCGTTTCCTAGGAATTTAGTTGTCTTCATTTGACGCTCTTTCATTTTGATATATAGGTCTCTCTTGTGATTGTCGATGTCTAAGATTGCACGATCAACGCTATCAAACATCTCTAACCATGAACCTTCACTTACACTAAAGAATTGATTTGCCTTGAATTTACGAATCATCTTAGATACAAACACGTTGCGTCCTAGCAACCAAAATAGTTGATTCAATGCTCCTGCTTCTAAGTCATCGTACATCGTCTTCCATTCCCAACAATCATATCTGCGAACCTTTTCAACAAAGACTTGAATTGCATCTCGATAAATTTCTGTTTGAAAGAACCCTGTATAACGAAGATATTCATAGAACATGTTTGTTCCTGAGTTTAATCCTCGCTCACCTCGCACTTCAACTTCTGCCCATACATGCTTATTTAAGTACTCTGCTGTTTTATGATGGTCTAGAAGATAGAACTTAAGCATTTCATTTGCATCTAAGTCATCAATCATGTCTGCAACTTGCTGAGTAACAGAGATGTCTGTGATAAAGATTGCGTCAAAACTCTTATGTCGTCCAGCTTTGATAAACGCTTCTACTTCATTGCTTGCATCTTGAGGATTGCGTGTATTCTTAACTTCGATATTCTCAAAGGCTAACTTTCCTACAATCTCGCATCCAATACCATCTAAATCGTTGTGTGTGAAAAGCATTACTCGACTTTCGTTACTTAGGTTATTCATGTTTGTTTTCCTCCAATGTTTTAACTGTATATTTAGTATATCATCGTATATTTATTACGTCAATACTTTTGTTTAAGTATATTACTTTTTGTGGCTACCGCCTCTGCGAACCACATTGAAGTTCTTATCTTGTAGTAACTGAATTAGATTTTCAGTAGTAATAGCACCATGGAATTGCTCATCAATCTCTTTAGCTAGGACGGAAATAGCTTTAGGGACTTCTGTGATCGGCTTAGCTGGCTCTGATACAAGCGTATAGATACAAACGCCTTTCTCGATATACTCAACATCTACCTTATATCCCATTTGATATAATTCAGCAAGTCTACCAGTGTAACGGATACATAGCTTTACTAAGTCTGTATTTAGAACTCCTTTATCCCCTGCTTCTCGCAAAGTGTTAAGGACAATTTCACGTTGAGTTGGAGCACGTTTAATTGCATCTTGATAAATAGCCACATCAGTTTTCGTTGGTTTAATAGCAGTTACATTCATTATAAGTTCCTCCAATTGTTTGTTATGTAGGGAGAGAAAGCCTCTCCCATTGTATTTAGATTAATCCACGCTTAGCTAGTACACGTTTAACGCCTGTAGCGCCTACACCTTTGTGACGATCAATTTCAACACCATTGTCATCTAAAAGCAATAGTACTGGAGTCTTCTCGATGTTGTGCATGCCAGCCCACATTAGATGCTCATCTTTCTCAGGGTTAGTAAGGTTAGCTACTTCGTCAACCTCAATCCCATTTTGTTTTAGCATTTCGTCTAACATCTTGCATGGCGTACAATTCTCTTGCTTGAACTTGATTAATTTCATGATATCATTTATCTCCATTCTGTGTCAATACTTTTGTTTAATATAGTTTTAAATTAATCCCACTCTGTATCAATTACGAATTCAAAGTCGGCATCAGTTAATGCTCTGTGCTTAGCTAAAATATACCCTGCGCCCTTCGTACTGAAGAAATCATGCGTCTTAGTCTCTGTAGACAGACCGTTCTCTACGATTGGGTTAATCTTCTTCTCTTCATAGATAGGAGTCTTACCTAGGTTCATCATAGCCTTGTTAGCATTATAGATTAAGTAGTTCTTAACTTCATGGTCAAGACCAATAGGAGCATACAAGTCTTCTGTGTACTTGATTTCGTTCTCCATTAACTCTTTCATTAATGCTTCAACTTCGTAGTCTACTTCCTTCTGCTCTTCAACAGTTAGCTTCTTATACTGTTCCTGTGCAAGTAATCCGACATAAACACCGTGAATTGACTCATCAGCAATTATCTTGTTAATGATTTCGCCTGAAGCTACCATTTTAGCTTTACCTTCTAAGCCTCCACCAGCTAACCATAAAGGCAAGAAGAAACCTGAATAGAATAAGAATGATTCAAGGAATACTGAAGCTACCATTGCTAGATAAAGAGATTTATCGTCAGTGATATTCTCATAGTAATGAGTAATATGCTCTGCTTTAAATTGAAGATAAGGGTTCTCTTCTACCCAATCAAACACTTCATCTGTCTCAGTGTCTGTTAAAAGTGTCGTGAAGATAGTAGAGTAACTAAGAGCATGAATAGTTTCCATCATACCCATGAATGATAGAACTACCTTTTGATGAAGGTCTTCTACTACTTGGGCAATTAAAGGCATACCAATAGTCGCTTGCTTAGTATCTAATAGTGTTAATCCACCTAATACCTTCTTATAAACCTCTTGAATTGCTGGGTCTAAGCGATCCCATACATTTCTGTCCTTAGATGGAATATACTCAGTATGTGTCCACATCTGCTCGATATTCTTATCATGGAATGTTTGGTTATAAGCGTTTGTAGGTCTATTCCAGTTGATCGCTCTATGAACTCGTGGAGATTTATCGAATGTCTTAGACATTAATCCACTTGCATAGGCTTGAGAAACTGTCTCTTGAACAGCTTCCATAGTAGCTTCTACGCCATTTTGTTCTAAACTTTCTGATAGTGCTTCATAGTTGTTAATTGTCATGCTCTAGCAAATCTCCATTTCCGATGAGTTTTTTGGCTTCCATCAAGAACTGATTGTACTGCCTCCATATCTAAGCCATTTTCAGCTACAAATGATTCAAGATTGTACACTTCAATATCTTCACCTTTAGGATTAGTAGCGATGTATTTAACAGCAAAGTCATCTGTTTCAACTAATGCTTCAGCCTCTTCTTCTTTAGGCTCTTCTGAAACTTCCTCGACTTCTACCTTGCCACTTAAGTCAATCTCTCCTACTGGCTCTCCAACTGTTTCAGTAGATTCATTGATTGCAGTTACAATATCTTCAGCATCGATAATATGCTTAGCTGTAACAGTTCCAGTAACAATTGTGTTACCTCCGAATGATGTAGTTTCTCCTGCTAAACTTGAATCTTCAAATTCACCTGTTGCGATTAGTCCTGCACGAACAACTTGTTCTTTTCTTGTGTTGAAGAATCGAACTCGGCAGTACTCTACATAGCCTTCTTCTTCTAGGATGCGAAAGCGTCCAACGATATCAAATGGTTGTTTCTTATTATTATATTTCAATGTCTGTTCCTCCGTTAATACTTTTGTTTAGTAAGAGAGTTAGGTATACCCGAACACTCTCTTACCATGATAACATATTTATATGTTAATATCAATACTTTTGTTTAATTAAACTGTACAAGATAAACATTCGTCTAAAGTAGAAACCTTAGTTCGAGTGTAATAAAGTGTCTTAAGACCTTTCTTGTGTGCATAGATGTAGTATCTAGCTAAGTCTCCATCAGTAATGTTTGCACTGTCTACGAATAGCGTTGTTGAAATAGATTGGTCAACGTGTTTCTGAATAACTGACATAAGGTCAATTAGCTTCATCATATCCATTTGGTATGCCTCTTTGTAGAACCAAAATGTTTGTGGACTCATGAAAGGCATTGGATAGTGAGTTGTAGAATCTCCATATGTGCGTGTCTCAATCTTTTCAGTAATTGGCATAACTGAAGGAGTTGAATTTTGCACGTAACTGATCGAGCCTGTCGGAGCGATCGCCATCAGATACGCTGAGTAAATACCATGCTCCATAATTAACTCATTTAATCTAGCCCAATCTTCTTGAGTAGGAACATAAATACCTTCAAATAACTTGGCTACCTTCTCTGTTCTAGGGAAGTGTGATTGTTCAATATAGCGAGTTAAAGCTGTACCTTTAGCGTATTCTGACTTCTCAAAGTCTTTGAATGCACCATGTAACTGAGCAATTTCCATAGAGCGATATAATGCATGATAACGCATAATTGAGAAGAATGTGTTAGCAAAGTCTTTAGCTTCTCTACTCTCATATGAAATGAAGTTCTTAGCCAAGTATCCATGTAAGTTCATTACACCTAATCCAATGCTGTGGAACGCTTCATTAGCCTTCTTAACAGATGGTACTTCATCAATAGAAGTTAATTGTGTAACAGCAGTTAATGCATCAACAGCAGTTCTTACAGCCTCAGCAAACTCTTTGCTTTCCATTACATTGGCAATGTTTAAGCTTCCTAGGTTACAAGAGATATCATAACCAAACGTGTTAACGCCTTTGTAGCTTTGAACATCTGACTCTGTTTGTAGCTGAATGATTTCAACGCACAGGTTAGACATTTTGATTTGACCGATGTCTTTTAGTAAGTGAACTCTGTTAGCTACATCTCTATTAAGAATGTAAGGATATCCACTTTCTAGTTGTGTACGACCAATCTCTTCAAGGAATACACGAGCAGAACCCATTGGCTTCTTACGAACGTTAGGATTGTTTAATAACTCTTCATACATTTCATCCATATGCATATCATCTAAGTGAACTCCATACTCTTTGTATACTGAGTTTGGATAGAATGAGAACCAGTTTTCATCTTTCTCTGCTAACTCATATAGTTTGCTAGGAACAATCATACCAATAGAAAGTGATTTAAGTCGCTCTTTCTCATCAGCGTTAATCTTCTTAGTATTTAATAGAGCCTTAGAATCAGAGTGGAATGCGTTTAGGTATACTGCTACAGCGCCTTCTCGTTGTCCTAATTGGTTGAACTTAAGAGCGATGTCTTCTAGAATCTTAGCAATACCTACTACTGATGTAGATGCGCCTTCCATGCCTAGGATTGGTTCATCAGCACCACGTAAGATTGATAGGTTAACAGCTACTCCTCCACCAAAGCGAGATAATTGTGCTACAGCTTCGTTGATGTAGAAGATACCTTCTGTACTATCAGGCATTTGTAATAAGAAACAACTTACTAAGCGTCCTGCACGAGCACGACCAGCATTTAAAAATGTAGGCGTTGCTGGCTGGAAGTTCTGTTTAATTAACTGACGAGCAATGCGTTTAGCTAATTCATAATCCCCTCTTGCTAGGTAAAGAGCATTAACTACAATGCGATCCTCGTAGCGTTCTAGGAATCGTGCGCCATCATTTGTCTTTAGTGCATAGTTGTTATAGAATTTGAATGCAGACATGAATGATTTAAAGCGAAACTTCTCTCCATACACCATCTTGTAAATCTCTTTGATTTGACGTTGCTTGTAACCATCAAACACTGATTTGTCGTAGTAGTTATTCTCAAACATGTATTCTAGCATTTCATCTAGGTCATGGAAGAATTGCATGTTCTTGTTAACATAGTCTACGAAATAGGAGCGAGTAGCTTCAATATCCTTATCATATTGAAATTGCCCATTCTCATCTTTAATTTTTACTTCATTATTCAGTTCAATCCATTTTGCCAAACTTACTTCATCCCTTCTAATTCTCTAATCTTATTTGTAACGATGTCAACATCGCTGTCGTACCCACTTAATTCAAACTCATGAAGTAAAGGTACATTATATTTGTTGGCGATACTCTTAGCGCCTTTACAGAAGTTGTCTCCCCAATTTCTGTTGCCACTTCCAACTACACCAACTAAATGTCTGTGGTTGTAATCATACTGTAGAAACTGTTCTACTTCTTTTGGTGTCTCACCATTGCCTATTGTGTATGTGATAAGAACGAATGGCTTATTTACGCAAAGAAAAGACCCACCTATCTGAGCGCTCTCTGATAAGCCCATCTTATCTATAAAGCGTTTAACGTTACCTGTCATTGATGCGTATACTACTAACATCAAGCACTCACCTCTGTTTTATATCAATACTTTTGCTTAGTGATATAATCGAATGTATTAAGACGACTATAAATTCAATTATATCACACACAAATTTAAATATCAATACTTTTGTTTAATATAATTTGTTAAGAAGCTTTTAGTCGTTGCTGTAGATATTCTGCTAGATATGTCCGTTTATTGGATACATCATTTTTCTGAATAGCTGACACAATTGTCTTCTTGGTAGCAATTACCACACAATGAGTTCTTGTACGTGTGATAGCTGTATAGAAAAGCTGACGAGTATTAAGAGTATAATGGAATGGTAAAGCGATAATAACAATCTTACTAGACGATCCCTGACTCTTGTGTACAGTGATACAATATGCAAGTTCAATTGAGCGATAGTTGCCTTCATAAATCTTAACTCTACCAATACCTTCAAAGTTAATAACCATGTACTTATCGCCATCTTCTTCATCACAGTCAAATCTCTCTAGAGTACCTACGTTGCCATTGAATACTGGACAAGACATATTATCTTCATCGACAGCGTTATAGTTGTTCTTAACGTTGATTACCTTATCTCCTTCACGTAGATAATAACCAACCTTCTCTTCTACCTCTTCTCCAAACTCATTCTTCTTCTTAGTTACCTTGCCTAAGAAATACTCTTCTTTATCCTCTCTAGCAGGATTGTAGATTTTCTGACAAGCGTTATTTAAAAGAAGGCATGATGCTTTACCTTTCTCACGTTGCTGAGTAAGGATTTGAACATCCATTATATCTTCTGTTTTGATATGCTTATAAAACTCTCTCATAACATGCAGGAAGATATCCTCGTCTGAATCAACTAAATCATATTCTAAATCCTGTAGTTCACCATGGACAACACGACCTGTTTCTCTTCCAAGAATCTGTTTGCCTTGTCGAATAGCAATACTATCTGTAACAACAGCAGACTTTTGTGCTTGTCGGTGAATCTGAGTTAATGTCATGGTAGGAATTACGCCACTCTTAATCATAGGAATCATGATTGGAATACCAATAGCTTCTAACTGTTCACTATCTCCAAGCATAATAATCTTAGCGCCTGTTCTGACAGCTAATAGTAAGTGACCAAATAGCCGAGCATCTACCATTGAAATCTCATCGATGATAATAATGTCATATGGTAATGGGTTCTTTTGATTGTAATAGAATCCACCTTCAATTGGAGAGAATCCTAATAAGCGACTGATCGTAGAGCCTTCCTTACCAGTTACTAAAGCTAAGTTGTTTGAGGCTTTACCACTTAACGCACACTGAGCATATAGATAGCCTTTCTCTTCTAGGATATCTGCTACTGCTTTAAGAGTTGTGGTTTTACCTGTACCACCATAACCTTGAAGGATTGACACGTTGTTTTCTAACATCATGACCATAGCTTCGTTACGCTGTTGCTCTGTGAACTTCCATCCCTGAGCCTCTTCTACTGCATCTACAAACTCTTCCCATCCTTCATAGTCAAAGTCATTCTCTGCTTTAAGAAGGCGCTCTAACTGGTCTGCTACTAGTAATTCAAGTCTTTGGAATCCTAGTAGAGAGATTCTACCCTTATCTTCTGTTAGATAAAACTCTCCATCTTCAAGAAGCATTCTACCTACCAAAGTCTTGTCTACATCAGGAATGAATTCTGCTGTAGCTTGAATTAAATCCATTGGAGTTGACCATGTGTTACCATTGTTAGCTTGTTCCTGTAACATAAATATTAAGAATGATTTAACTCGCAAACTAGCGCTTGGGTCTTTACCTAGGCTTAAATATATCTTGTCGCAAGACCTGAATGAGTAACCATCGATTCGCATTAACTCATATGGGTTCTCTTTAACCTTTGATACAGCCAATTCAGGAGAACCATAGTAGTCTGTAATCTTACGAATGCTTTTAGGTGTTAAATCATACTTACCTAATTCGATGTATGCGAATGAGTAATCCTTTTGTGATTCATAGTGCTCGATGATGCGCTCTGCAGTTTTAATACCAACGCCACTTGCTTTGATAAGCGATTGAATATCTTTGTTCTCGATCGCTCCAATAGGATTAGATAGCGCTTCAAACAATGCACTTACTTGTCGCTTGGTTAAGATGATTTCTAGAAAGTCTCTTACAGATGCTTCATCTTGAGTGTCTAAGTCAACATTCTGTCTCATAAAGGCTAAGTCGTAGCTTATCCCAAACGTAGGATGTCTCTCTCCCTCTTCTGCAATGAAATAATACTCTTGACCTTCTTTCAATGGAGGCATATCACCTTTGAGAGAGAATGTGCGAAAGTCTTTGTGAACTTCAACATCTCCTTCTTCCATTTCAACTGGTACGAAGGATGCGATAGCCCAACCTCCACCTGTTGAATAAACACCTTTTGGATACATGATTTTCTTTAACTTTGCTGTTCCTTTAACTGTAGCCAATATAATTCCTCCTATCGAATTCTAATTAATTTTGCTGAAAGGCTAATCCATCTGTCGTTAGGATTTTGGATATTGATTCTAGCGTATCTAGCCTTTGTGAATAGATGGTTTGAGAGTGGTTCAAACCCTATGACATTAACTCCATCCATAGACCATTCAATTGCTGGAACTACACGTTCTGCCTGTGATTGCGCAAGGGTTATTTGGCTCATATCCCAACTTATATCCATTAACGCTACCCTGTTGAACTCAGAAAGGTCTATCCAATAACTCTTAGCTGAAGAGTTGATAGGAATAAGCCTTTCATTAAATATTTGAATTACACTGTACTTTTCATTTATTGGATATGAAAAAGCCATCTTGTTACCTCCTATTGTCAATACTTTTGTTTTACTTAGTTAGTAAAGAAGAATCGAATGCGTAAATAAGCTGACGTAGAACTCCTGCAACTTTCTCATCTTGTTCTTCTTTTGATAAATGATCGTAGCTTACTCCACCAACAGCCTTAAGAACTTTTGCCATATGTTGAGGGTTTTTAAACGTGCGCTCTACAACGCCTACTTCTTGATGTTCAAGCATATCTGCTAATACCATTGATAATAAGAATCCTGCTTGCTCTTTATCCATTCCTACCATTTTCTTTGTGTAATTGTTCATCTTAATTCCTCCATTTGTTAATACTTTTGTTTAAGACCAATATAGATAGTGTAGCACGAATGCCACACCAAAGTCAACCAAAACTACCGTATTTATCTTAATAATATCACGGTTTTATTAATTACTTCAAAAGCTAACGCTGATCGTTGCGAACTCACACTTGCCATAGTACTGCCTTATATAATTATAGGCATCTGTAGTGTCTTCAACCCTGTCGTACATAAGTTTCCCTGTTGTGTTATCAAGAAGAGCAAGCTTACCATCCTCAAGCTTAATGAGTCGAATAATACGCTTGTCCTCTTCTACAATAAATACATCGCCAACTTCAAAGTCAGAGAGTAACTCTTTCTTCTGAATGCTTATATTAAACATACTTCAGCCACCACGCTTTCAAAAAGTAAACTGATATTTGCATTATTACCATCATCACTAATATAAGTGGAAATCCAATGCCAGCAATAAGTCTCATTCTCTTTTTGAGAGGAGTGACATTGGCAGTCACTTTAGTCATATACAGGATAGTGACTGCGCCAATCGCCATGCCTCCTAAGAGATTCACATAGAAATCATGCATTACTCTTCGCCTTCTTTGTATTCTAAGAATTCGATTAAGTCAGCCTCAGTAATTCTAAGTCTCTCTAATTGACTTGTGTCAAGCTTGATGGCGTAGTCTATAACCATGCGCTTAGCACCTTTCACATCTTTTTTCATCTTTCCATGCTTTAGCATACCTTTGAAGATAGGATATAATCCATCGTAAAACTTAAGGTGTGATTCTACTTTTGGATACTCATCCATTCTAATTCCACGTTTTAGATATTCGATAGGAGATAACTTCTCTCCTGCAAATCTAGTCTCTACTTCGTCTGCTATACAGTGCAACATCCATTTCTCTGCTTCAAATTCAGAGTTTATGTAATACAAGATGTGTGGATATTTCTTAAATATAGCTTGTACAAACTCTCTTACTTCTTTAATTTCATATAACTCATCTGATGTGTCATCATACCCATTACACGTTATTATCAGTGACTCTTTGCACCCTTTTCCTACCGTATGAAGAGTGTTCATTACCTTATCCAAGCTACGAAGGTCTTTGCTCTCTACCTCACTTCTTGGTATGTGATAGAACATCATTGCCTTCTCGCCATCATCTATTATCTTCTGTATTTCTTTTGCGCTTAGATTCTCTTGAAAACTTGCCATATTTGGTCGCCCCTATTCTCATGTGATACTAATATACTAACACACTAATATAGTAAGGTCAACACATATCTTTAAAATATTTGCCCTATAACGCATATTGGTTTATAATGGGAGTATAATAAAAAAAAGAAGCACTGATACGGACATATCAGCGCTTCCAGTAGTCGCTCCGCAAGATGCGGTGGCTCAATGTATAAGGTATATTTCTCTAAAAGTAACCTACCCTATTTCACTTGCCAGTGCAGGGTTCGGTTACTTTTTGTCTCTTTTATCGATAATTACTACGACTAGTGTAGCAAATGCTATCATTAACATTAAAGACTCGTAAGTACTCATCTGAGAACACCTCCCTTCTTAGGGAAGTGCCACCGCACCCTGCTTTGCAACTTATTCCATTATATCATAATTATAGAATATCTACTACAATTTTTGACCAGTTCTCTAGACGATCATAAACCTCTTCTGACTTAAGTTCTTCTAGTGTGTACCAGCTTCCTGCTAGTTGCTCTGTTTCACGAACAGTAACAGTATCCTCTTCTGATAAGTCAATAATCCCTAGAATACCAATATGCACTTTTGACACTGGCTCTGAATCATCATTGATTAATCCAATGACTTTTGGGAAAGCTTCACTTCCAGTAACAATTTCAAGTTCCTCTTCTAACTCACGTTCTGTATTTTCGATAAGAACGTTATGGAAAGAGAACATATCGCTGTCTAGAGGGTTCATATGACCACCAGCACCTAGAGATAGCTTACCATGTAAACGACCTTCTCCTGCGCCTTCTAAGCGCTCAGTTACAAACAATTCATTACCTCTACGAATAACAATGTATGGAATAGGTTGTTTGAAGTCTGTGTTAATTTCAGCATTGCGAGTCTTTGGTGTTGAATCTTTCTCATTACCTCTACGCATAGACTTGTAATACATGTCAATATTGTTCATGATTTCATCTATTAGATTCTGTTCTTTAGTTACTCCTTGGAATACTAACTCCTCGTTATTGAATAACTTCTTGCGATTTACTACGATGATGATTTCTTCCCACTTTGGATTCTTAGTCATATTATTCTCCTTTTAAATAGCTACTTCTAGCTTGATTGATTTTTCAGGGTTATAGTTTTTAACTGTAATGTCTGCGATTGTAAAGTCATAGAAACTCTTAATCTCAGGATTAATTTCAACGATAGGTGTTTCGTGCATTGGTCTCTCAATCTGCTCTAGTAAAGCATCCATATGTCTGTCGTAGACATGAGCATTATCAATGTTGAAACAGATAGTTCCCACTTCATGACCTGTTACTTGAGCGATCATGCGATGCAAAATGCTATATTGATAGATGTTATAAGGATTCCCCAGCCCCATGTCGTTTGAGCGAATATTAACTGTTAAGTGAAGCTTACCGCCCCATAGTTGCCAGTGAGTCTCATAGACACAAGGCTCTAAAGCCATGAGGTCTAAATCATCTACAGACCATAGAGTAGTTTTGATTCTACGTGAGTGAGGATTAGTCTTCAGTGTGTAAATCAAATAATCCACTTGGTCAAGCATTAGATAGTCTTTTTGAATATGCTTTCCAAATGCACTATAACACAGTTTGTGGTCTCTGATTTCTCCATTCTCAATCATCTCTAATAATTCAGGAGTAATCTTTACTCTGCGCTTCTTATTGCGTAGAACCCATCCATAGGCTCTGCCAATAGTACCATCTTCTTGCTCCCACTCATTCCACACTTTACAACCTAGTGAATCTCGTAAGAATCTAACATCATTTGATTTATACTTCCAAATCCAAAACATCTCTTGGACAGGGTCTTTACGTGGCACTACCTTTTGAGTTAACAGGCAGATAACACTGCTATTGTCGAACTTCATTTGAACATTGATGAGAGATTTTGTATACGCAGGAGAACCATCTTTCCATCTAGTTCTCACTGGCGCATCTGTATCCCACTCACCGAAATCATTAATATTACGAATTACATCTCCATAAACGATATCGCCAATTGCCATAAAGACCTCCTTAGCCCAACAATGATGGGTCTTTCTTGATTTTCTCTAACTCTTCTAAGACCTCATTCCATTCATAGAACCCTCTGCCATTTGTCAGGTCTAAGCAGACTCCATAAACATATTGATTGATACCTAGGCTTCTGCGATCGCCTTCCTCATCTTTCCCTGCGCCCTCAAAGCGTCTAACATCTTCGTAGTGAGGAAATACAACTTGATTATCGACTTTCTCTACGATATCCAAGATTGCAAATAGTGTTTTAAGCGCATCGTCTTTGTGCTTTCCACTATCAACTAAATCAAGAATCATCTTAGCTAAATCTTTCATACCTTTGATTTGACCTAGTTCAACCATTGTTCCAAGAGCGAATGGCTGTGGTTCAATTACTACAATGTCGCTCTCAACGATTGCATCTGTATCAGCCTTAACGATTCTTTCAGCTAAGCCTTCGTTGCTTACTTTGCTTTTATCATTAATATCTTTGTTGTCCATAGGATTGTAGAAATCCAACCCTATGGCTTTAATCTGTTCACGTTCTTGCGCTCGAAGTAATTGTGAGGCTTTTGGTAGCATGTCTCCTGCTAAATAAACCTTCGTCATGTAATCTCTCCTTGTTATCAATACTTTTGCTTAATATAGTTATTAAAGAACCTCAGCAATCTCTAGTTCACGAACTACTTCAAATCGTTTATTCTCTGAAATCTTACGATGTAAAGTTGTTAATGGGTCAAGTGAGTTAAAGTAATTATCACCTGTTTGGAAGCTGATTAGCGCATAGCGCTTTGTCATTCGGTTGTAATTTGAAAGCGCTTGGGTAATTACATCAACTTCCTTACGAGCCTCAATTTCAGCCACGATGAACAAGTCTCCACGTAACTTTAAAACTGTACCCTTGCCGATCGTTTCGATTGCTGGTTGATTTGCTAATTTGATTGTTTTTTGTGTCATGATATTGTCCTCCAATTGTGTTTGTGTTTTAGTTTAATCTTCTGCTATAGAACCTCTGCGAATGAACTTAATATCCTTTAACCATGCCTCTTTCTCGGTAGGATGTGGTTGCCATCTGCCATCAATCTTCTTGCTCTTAGGTTTGATTTCAGCGCTCTTAATTTCGATTACATCCATTTCTTCGAATGGTACTTGTCTGTATAAAGTAGCGCCCATCTTGAATTCTCTAATCTCCCCTGTGCAGAACTGATAAGCTTTCGCTCTAGTCAGAGTCTTCATTGCTTTAACTTCAGTTAGAATCATGTAGTTCGCTGGCGCTGTATCACTCTTGGTTTCGATATGACCTAAGAATTCAAGTTCTGCAGTACATTGGTCTACTAATGAAAGCGACTCATTTTCTGCTTCCTTTTCAAATATCAATACTTTTGCCCAACGTTCTCTTTTAGTTTTCAGTTTATGTTTAGGACTATATGTCTTCTCAAAGTATTCGAATACTTCTAGAAGCTTCTTGTTATTCCCGAACTCGCTGAAGTAGTTAAGCATGATTAAGATTTTCATTTGTTTTGCGTTGATTGGTACACCGCCCAATCCAACAATTTCAATTTTACCATCCTTCTCTAACTGTGTCAATACTTTTGTTTTATATTCTTCTTCATTTTCGAGAAGTTCCTTCATAGTCATATTGTTTCCGTCCACGGATAGAACATGACCTTCTTTGATATCTAATAATAACTCTACAAAGTTACTATACTCTTTATGACGCAAGTCGTATAGCCCTTCTGCTACGTTAGCATTTAGGAATTTAATAGGCTGAATGCCTTGGTAAATAGAGTTTGTTTCCTTGTCAAACATGTATCCAGCACGAGAATATCTGAACTTAATACTGTTCAATGAAACGCCCTTAGACTTAGCATACTCAACTAGCTTAGTTGTCTTCTCTTGCTTATTGATATTAACGTTTAAATTGGCTGTAAGGAACTCTAATGGATAGTAGTATCGTAGGTATGCACAAGTGTATCCTAACCAGCTATAAGCATCAGAATGATTGATAGAGAAGCCATAATCAGAACTATCGATGATTACCTTGATGAATGGCTCTGAGATTTCCTCAGCCAGTACATTTCTAGTTTCATATTTAGATACCATTGTGTCAATGAATCTCTCTTTGATTTCAGGTAAGACCTTCTCTAATACTTCCTTCTGCTTCTTACCGATGGCTCGTCTAACAACGTCAGCCTCACCGCCTGAGTACCCACAGAACTTAGTTAAGAAGTTGATGATATCTTCTTGATATACTAGTCTACCTAAAGTTGGTGCAAGGAATTCATTCAGTGCCTTATGTCCATTATCATAGAATTCGCCCTGTACTACAGAATCACGATACGATGCTCCTGAAGGTCGAAGGATCGCATTGCCTAGCGAGAATAAGTCCATGAATGAGAAGTTAGGATGCTTCTGTCTGATTTTCCAAATGGTCTCTCTGCTGAATAAGTCTTTATAGATTTGATGAGCAAAGTCAGATTCATATTGGAAGATACCAATATTGCTTTCTAGGATACTTTCCCATACCTTTTCATCTTCTGAGTCTAGATTTTCAGGGAATACATCCTCCCATTTCAATCCAGCAAAATCAACTGTCTGACTTAAAACTTCGACCGTGTCTAAGCCAAGTAGGTCAAGTTTAACAAAATTTTGTGCATCAATCTCTTTCATGTTGATTTGCGTTAGTGTTACAGGTTCTTTAGTCTTGTTATCAATTACAGTGATTAATCCCATATGTTCATCTAATGGAATAGGTGATACAGCGATACCGCAAGCATGTGCTCCTACAGAAACTACTACACCTTTAACTAGGTCAACATATTTGAATAACTCAGGATATCTACCTCTCCAATAATCTTCATTCTCTTCTACGCCCTTAGCAATATCATCTACCTCATTTAGTGGCATATTAAGTCCTCGTCCAATATCACGAATAGCGCTTAGCTTCTCAAGCTTGTTGTAAGTGATAATCTTAGCTGAACTTAACTTAGGATGATTAATTACATAGTCTTGAATAATGTGTCGTTTGCTAGGTTCATAGTCTGTATCGATGTCGGCAAGACTGATACGCTCTTTTGACATGAAACGTGCAAAGTTAAGGTTTCTATCAATACTGTTCATCTGAGTAATTCTCATCAGATATGCAATGATACTTCCTGAAGCTGAGCCACGACCCCATCCATATCGAATACTCATTTTACGAGCATAGGATTTAACATTATCCTCTAGCAACATATAGTTAATCGCATCATTCGCTTTGTATACTTCATACTCATGAGAGATTCTATCTGCATACTTCTTCTTCTCTTCTTCAGGCAGTTTATCAATTCCACGATACTTAATACCTTCAGCAATCTTCTCTTGGAATACACGCTCAGGATCATCGTATAATTGTGGATACTTCTTGCTATAATCAATCTCCCAAGGCTCTACCATGTCTGCAATAACGTTAGTCATTTGCATTGCCTCATGAATCTCTTCATCTGTAAAGATGTCTTGTCGCTGGAACATCTCAAACATCTTGTCGTATGAATGGAATGTTAAGTCAAAACTATCTTCATCTGTGAACTTGATTTTCTTAGCCTTCTGAAGTACCTTACGTGCCTCATCATACTCTTGATTCAAGGCATGAGTATCTGAACCAGCAACTAATCTAACACCAGTCTCTTCGCTGATTTGTTTAAGAAGCTTGTTGTATTGAATTTGCTCGATGTGATAATGTGGCTGGATTTCTAAGAATGCACGATGTTGATTCTCAGCAAACCATTTAATAACCTCAACCAGCTTGCTTGCAGAGTTTGAACTTTGCGCTCTATTCTTGTGTAGTTGCCAAATGATACCGCCAAGACAAGCAGTAGAGATGATAACATTATCAGATGTATTCTTGATATCTTCCCAGCTAATACGTGGGTTATAGTAGTAGTTATTACCCTTTCGCTCAAATGCTGTTGATACCATTTTGTTGATTTCTTTGAATCCCTCAAAGTTCTTAGCTAGGAGAACCATATGGAAGTTATCACGCTTCTTCTCTTCAAGTGTCATAGTTACATAAACTTCACAACCATGAATGTACTTAAGCCCTTTAGATTCAGCGTATGTCTTCTTATTGTACCAACTTAGAATATTACCATGCTCAGTGAATGCAATAGCCTTCATGCCATATTCTACAGCTTGGTCAATGTACTGTTTATAAGTATTGACTACCTCAACCATATTTTGATTACTTAGGTCTGTGTGTAGATGAATTGCTGTGTAATAATACTTAGAACTTAAAGTATTATATGGAATTGTTCTTACTACTGTTTTAGTCAAAGTTGATTTCCCCTCTTTCAGATAACTGATATGAATATCATACCAGTTATCATATGTTATTGTCAATACTTTTGCTTAATAGAATATTCTACAGAAACTTTCAATAATGTTACCTATAGTCCAAATTGCTATAATGACTATTACTGCGAAAGTGATCGGGTACGATTTAGCGAATTCCCACATGATTAAGCCTCCTTAACACTAATTACTTGGAAACTAATTTTATCAGGGATTCCAATTAATCCAGTAGTTGGGTTCTCTAATGCATTCAGCAAAGTTTTGTATACGGAATGAGCATGGTCAAGACGCATCTCATCAGGGAATTGCATAATCAAAGTATCTCCTTTGCGAACTACAATCTCCTTCTCTTCTACTACCTCTCCCTGTGTGTTCTTAAGCTGTACTGTAATTTGACTCAATATAATTCCTCCTAAATAGTTAAATGTGCTAGATTAAAGATTGCTAGGTAAAACATCATTACGAGAATGAATGCTACCATGAATATAAAGAACTTTGTCATTCTACTTCCTCTACTTCGATTCTAGGGTACGTTGCGCCAAAGATATACTCT
Source organism: Priestia sp. MDV22-iso46 (assembly GCF_058629175.1). Lineage (NCBI taxonomy): Bacteria > Bacillati > Bacillota > Bacilli > Caryophanales > Bacillaceae > Priestia > Priestia sp. MDV22-iso46. The sequence continues at coordinate 10,670 of NZ_JBZVWT010000008.1, read as the reverse complement.
TTATGCCTACACTCTCTATTAGTGCATGTATGCCCATAATAAGGTGGGTTAGAAGGCTTCATCATGCCATTAGCCTTTAGTTCCCCTACTTCGCATTCAGGACACTTATAGCTTACTTGATAGGTTTTTACTTCTTTTCTGATTTCCATTAGAATTCTCCTTAAATACATTTTATGACCAGTACACATCCCATGTCTTAATATCATCTTCTCTTTCTTGTCCATATCCATGACACTCATCATCATAATGATACTCTTCTACCTTAGCGATATGAACTACGAATCCATTATCTTTTGCATGCTCGTAATAGCCTCTAGCTTCTTTCTCGCTATGAAAATGATGTACGCTTGGATAATGTGGCTTTACTGCTACTACAATCCAAAGGTCTCTTGGAATTTCCTTGAATGTATTAACATCTGAATCTGAGTCGCAGACATTGTCTGATGAATGAGTTCTGTATTCAAATTCATACTTCTTATTCTTATATACAAATGTTGCTTTAGAGTAGTAATACCAACCCTCTTCGTTAAGGAAGTCAGTACTCCATTCTGTCACTCCTGAGACATATTCAATGTCACGCAAATCCATAATATCTTCTGCTACTTCACCAAACACTTCTACTACTAAATCCCAACCTGTTTTTGCGCTCATGACAATTCCTCCTAGAAATCTAATAATTCATTAATGTTAAATACACATTCATTTAAGCGATCGTTGTAATCGCCACTGATAGTTACATAGTTCACGCTATGCTGTCTTAATAGACTCTTTAATAACTCATTGTTCTCTTCTCTAATCTTTTGCTCACCAAAGCTTCTAGTGCCATCATCAATCCACTTAACGTCAGGCTCTAAGAATAACCATAGGTCATACTTTTGTAACTTGATAACTTCATTTAGAATATCTTGAAATACTCCTAGATAAGCCTTAGAGAAGTACTGAGTAACAATTGCTTCTGTATCAATAAGCAATACCTTGTTAGCCTTTTGTAATTCCATCTTCTCGTGATACTTATGCTCGAATGCAATCTCTGCATAATCTTCTAACATCGTAATACCTTCGCAACCACCAAGTCGCTCATAGAATGTTCGACCAAATTCTTCTACATATGAAGTGTTATATAATGTAGCAAGATTCTTAACCATTGTGCTCTTCCCACAACTTTCTGTTCCTACCACGACAACCTTCTTAGCGAAGTATGGCTGTACAATCTTAGGAATCATATTCCAATGCTTCATGACACCTTCTGTGCGAATCTTAGTTCCTGAGATGTTATAAGCCTCACGCATAGAGTCGATGATGTGATGAACTGCGTTTGGATAAAGCTTTTCAAAGATAGGCGTATAATCATGCTCTGAACTAAAGACCACATCAATCGGCTTCCCTACCACTTTTAAGATGCCATCTCTACCCTTTTCCCAATCTGAGAAGCTTCCTGTTTGTTCCTCATAAACCTCATGGATATGAACATGTGATAAATCTTTAGTAATCTGAGTCCACCAACGAACACGCATTTTATAATCTACATGTTCTACCTTTGCACCATCATGCAATTGCTTTTCAAACTTAGTATCGTGAGAAACGATAACGTGTAATTCATCTACTAATGTTGAAGCTTTAATCATTGCGTATACGTGTCCTAGATGTGGGAAGGGAAGAAATTTCCCTCCATACATCCCTACTTTACCTAAAGTCATAATCAATTTACCTCCTATTAAGCGTGTGCTTTATATCCTTCTAGTTCATACAAGCGATTCTCAATTCTCTTCTTACAGATGTAAACTCCCAACTCTTCATTGTAATCCGCAGGATCAACACAGCCTGATGATTCAGTGATTATAAATCCATTTGGTAGTTTGCAAGCTACAACAGTTACCTTGTCAAACATCTTATTTACTTGAAACTCTGACTCGTTGATTAGATTTTGAATATATTCTTTAGTGATTTTCATTATTTTGCCTCCTGATTTTTGGACATTTTAATCCAGTTGATGTAACCATATACTGAGTTGAATAAGAACGCTGTCCACATGATTAACATTGACCAGTTGTTTCCACCTGTGTTAACCAACGTGATAATCCATAACACGATTGAAAGCATGTTTACTACAATCCATAAAATCCATTGCTCTGCGAATCGCTTAAGCATTAAGATTTGTGCAACGATCGATAATACTACTGCTAATGAATCAATTCGAACTTGTTGACCACCAATTACTTTTAATAACTCTGCGTAAATTACTGATGCTACTACAGTTGAAACTACTAATACTAACCAGCCTTTTTTGCTTAACTTCTTAACTGATACATCTTCGCCTTTTGTTGATACAGATGACTTGTTTTTGTTCCAAAGATAAATGCCGATGAATTGAATTGGAAGATAGAATAAACCATTTAACATTGCTTCACCGAACAATCCATAAGTGTAAGAGATGTAAGCGTAAGTCGCTGACTGCACGATCCCAAAGTAGTAGTTTGAAATCTTCCCTTTCGCAACTAACACAACGCAAATCATACCTGTGATTGATGAAACTAAGCCAAGCAGTGTATCATCTAGTGCGAAGAATAAATAAACATTGATTGCTGTGAATAGCGTTAACCAAACCTTTTCGAATGTAGTCCAACCTTTTAACATGATAATTCCTCCTATTATTGTCAATACTTTTGTTTTATATAGTTTTGTCGATTTTCAATTGCCATTCTTTACTTGAGTAAATCTCTTTGACTCCTCTTAAGCTTGCTTGAAGATATCTTAATGAATTATAGAACTTCATTCGACCTTTCTTACCTGTAAGGCTCATTACAAAGAATCCTTCTGCTTCTGACTCACATACCATGTAGAATGGATGAGGTCTATGTGAAGACTTCTCGTACTCAAGAATATCTCCTACTCTAATTGTCTTGTCTCTTCCTACAACTTTTACATCCACAATAATTCCTCCTCGATAGTAATTGCTTCTTTTGAATATCCTTTACAAACAGTTGTAAATGGTGGGTTCTTGTCAAAATTGTCTAGAGACTTTCTCATAGACTTAAACCATTTATCCTGTCGCTTACGGATCATTTCAATCTCCATTTTCATGCCATTGATAAACTCTTCATGTTCAAGGTCACGAGTACTCATAAGTCACCTCTCATTAAGTGTTTCCAAAATGGTTTAAAAGGCTCTACAGCTTCGTTGTTTACAAACTTATATTCATCTGTTACAAAAGAGTCAAACACAACATCTGAGCCAGTTTTACTATAATAGATGTCATAGATGAATGAATCATTTTGTCTTCCTCTAATTACTAATCCATGACGTTTAGTTAACTCGTTTAGTTCTTTGAGAAATGCTTCTTCTTTTTCACGATTTATTTCCATAGATAAAGCCCTCCTACTATATATTCATTCATCCTTTCTGTTACCTTTTTTGCATAATCATCTATAGTCTCTGTATATGTTATAACCAGCTTGTTATCTATGATTGTGTACTTATTAGATAGTACATCTCTTTCTGTAAATGGCTTTACTCTTTCCATGATAAGTCTCCAATCTCAGCAAACTCTAAGTTTTTAAGATAGACCTTCATGTTCTCCCCGACAATATAATCAAGATACTCAAGCATATGAGGCTTATTATGATGATAGATTTTAAGAGCCAGCTTCTTGTCCAAAGCGTTTAGTCTCTTCTTATTTTGATGAAGCCTTACACTCTTGCGAGTATGTCTGATAGCAAGCTGTACATTAGCTATTTGTGTTTCGAGTTCAATTGCTGAAGGAAAATCTCTTTCTATCTTTAGTTCCACTTGGATCACTCCTCCACTTTTAGCTTGAGGCAGATACCGCCTCTTTCATCTTTAAAGCTTTCTATATTGTCCATACTTCCTAGTATTCTCCATACAGCGCCTTCTGTTTGTCTGAGTACTGGAAAGCCACAATTATCAAAGATATCAAGTATTTCATTAAAGTTAAGTTGACCAACTTCCACTAACTTGTTGTATATAAGCATAGCTAACTTCAATCCATCTTCTTGCCACCATACCATCTTCATTTTAATCCTCCTAATTGTTAATGAAATGTCGATTTTATTACTTGTCATCGATGTGACGAAGGTGTTTAATATCCAGCTTACCTTCATCAACTTCTTCGATAATAATCTTGTAAATCTTACCCTCGTAACTAATCATCATTTGACTATCGTTTCTCGAAGTATATCCTGCACGAAAACCTTTTAACATATTAAGAACAGTGTGTAGTCCATGAACTAAATCCATTGTATTACCTCCTAGTTATTATGTAGGTTGTATCCACCTTAAAGGTGAACACAACCATGTTTGCTATATCAGTCCCAGCGATCAATCTTGATAACTCGTGAAGAGTTTCCTGAAGTAACTTTGACTGTTAAGTTCCATTCTTGGTCTTTACTATATCCTACACCGCAAGCAGTTGCTTCTTCAGCATCTTCAATTGGAGTATTAGCAGTAAATAACTCTAGTGTTTTACGAATCTGTCTTAGTTCAGGCTTAAGCATTTCATTGAAAAATCCTCGACCTTTACCTTCTGACAAGTCTTTAACACCATCTAGTAAGAAGAAGATATGAGTTCCTGCATGAGTCACAGGTTCTGCATTCCATAAGTTTGGAGACGTTGTAATACCATTTACTTTCACAAAGCTATTTGTTTGAACATTCCAAGCCTCGCTAGGAGATGATTGAGTTCCACTGATAACAGGTTGTTGACCTTTAACATAGTTGAATTCAAACACTGTAACCTTCCCTCGCTCTGTTAATGGTTGACCTTCGTAGTGGTAAACTTGACCATTAATCTCTAACTCTACTTTGAATGGAGTACCCTCTAAATGATTAACCTTTTCATTGTAGTTATGAACAAAGAACTTGTATCGACCTTCAGGTGCATTGCTAGTCCATCGCACATTCTCTACTGGCGTTTGGCTGTGCTTGTCAATACCATTCATATCTAAGTCTAGGAATCCTCCACAACGACCTGATTTATGATGGTAGTAAAGTTCTTCTCCTCGTGGAGTTACGCAGTGTAGGTCAAGGTCAGTTAAGCCTTCCCACATTAGAGATACACGAATTTCATTATCTTCGTAACGACCGCCAGCCTCTTCTACTCTTCGCTTCATTTCAGCGTCAATACCACCGTGATAGTACCAAGATGTTGGGTTATCCCATTGTAGAATGTTCTCTGCAGTCTCATCTACTGCTGTAACAAGAGCCATGAACTTGTTAGGATTATCAACTAATACTTCAATTGCTTCTGCTGTAGGAAGAACTGTTCGAGAGAACTTGTCCCAAGTCATTACTGAAGTTGGTAGGTTCATTGTTTCAGCAGTTTTGCTTTGTGCTAACAAGTGACCGAACACTCGACCATTTGGTTGTTTTGGTTCAACTTTTGTCACAGCTTTAGGATTCCAAAACGTAGGGACTTCTTCACGCTTAGCATATCTACGCATTAATGAGTTCTCAATTCCTAAATCAGCAACTAGCTTCTCTGCTTGATAGATTGCATTCTCAGATGGTGCTGATTGTGAACGCATGTAAGTTGACATTCTATCTCCAAATCGACTAACGATTAAGCTAGTTGGCATGCCTTCTTCAATGTCTTTTAATAGAGCGCCACTAGTATTGCCACGAATGTGAGCGAATCCATTTGGTGCTGAAGCGATCGCAGACCAAATTACATTTGCACGTAGAACAGAGTTGTTAACAGTTGCTACTTTCTCAATCAACCCTTTGAACCATTCAAGAGTTGGCTTAACTTTGTCATCTCCACGGTATAAAGATTCTGAGTTAACAAGTGCCAATGCTTTATCAACTGTATCCATTGAGAAGTCACGTAGAGCACGATTAACCATTCCAAACTCTTGTTGCTTATCAGCCATTGCTTGTCCTGCATTTTGGGTGCGTGAACGATGTACTGATTCACGAGGTAGACAAACGTGAGGATGAGTCCATTCACCTGTCTTTGGAATGCCTAAAGTCTTAACATCTGATAAGAACACACCAACTACTTTTGAAGTTAGGACTGTTCTTCGCATTGCTCTAACAGCTTCTACAAAGAATGATGGAACTTCATATTCACTCCAAAGTACAGAATCAACAGTTCCCTCGTCATCAATTGTTACTAGGCTACCAAATCGATTAAAGAAGTGTTCGCAAGCATTACAAGTATAGTGTTGTCGAGCATAAGCTGGTAAGTTAGCAAGGTATGCTTCATAGATATTAGTAGCATCAGTTCTGAATAACTTTACTCCTGCTTTAACCATTGATTCGAAACGAGCCTTGATTGCACTTTCAAATTGTGGGTATCCATCCATTTCGCTATCCTTGTCAGTGTATTCTGCTCCAAAAGTGATTGCGTTTAAGTTGAATTTAGTCATTGTAAATTACTCCTATTCTCTGTTTGTTTTTAGTTTTATTGTCAATACTTTTGCCTTGTTATAAAATCTTAATTACACATATGTGTTTGTGCATCCATCTTCGTAAGCATCTGCAAGCAAATAACAAACTTGCTCTGCTAACTTTAGACTTGGGAACTTAATATTCTCATGCCAGTGATAAACAAATACTCTCTTATCAGTTGCGCTTGCAACCCTCACATTATCTGAAGTCAATCCAATAAGATAAAAATCATTCTCTTCTACCACTACGTAATAATCTTCATCGGTTCTTTTGAAGAATGATCCAGTGAATGTGGCATTTGTTATTCTTGCTGGCTCAGGGCTTCTTAGGCTAACCATGAATCATCAACCTCCTCTTTATATGTAATGCGATCATCTGCATCACGCAGTAATCTGATAACAGCATCTTCTAGTTCATTTGCTTTATCATTATATTCATCCCACTGAAGGTCTGTCATTCCAGCTTCATCAGAATTTTGAAAGTAACTTGCAACTTGCTTAACTTGCTCTTGAATCTCCTTGAAACGATTGAAGAATTGCTCATCTGTTTTAACTGCGTACATTTCGTTTTCCTCCTCGTGTTCCCTTGCTTATGTACTAATAATATCATGGCTATTTCGTACCGTCAATACTTTTGTTTAATAAAAAAGAAGTTTAAGTTTTCTGTCAACTTCCTCCCATCGCACCAAAGATGAACCCACATACGTTTACAAAAGAAATGAATAGAATTTTAGTACGTAACTTAGCCATGATAATCCTCTCCTAAATACGGTTAATTTACTAAATTATAACACAAAAGGAGTAGAACAGTCTACTCCTTTGATGTTTAATAATCCCATTTAGGACGATGATGTTGTCCACGAATATATACGAATCCTTTAGCCTCTAGCATGTCATTATAGCTTACTAACTCTTTGCCTTGCTTAACATATACTTCAGCCAAGAAACGTCCATAAACGTCCTTAGAAATGACCTTAACGTCTATTACTCTACCTAGTAATGTTCTACGAGTTAACTGAGATAACTCTTTATAACGTGCTTGGTCTGATTCAGGTGTATCAACGCCAATAAGACGAATGGTAACAGTTTTACTTCTGCTACCATTGGGCTTGATGAACTGACCATCGAAGCTATCGCCATCGTCCACATGGCTTACAATAAACTTTTGTAACTCTTCCACAATATCACCTCCTTACAAGCCAAGCATAGCTAGTAATTCTTCTTCAGAAGGTGCATTGTTATTTGTTAGGAACATGCCTTGGTGAGCCTTGTAATCAGCGTAAAATTCGCAATGATCCTTCATATCACATAAGTTAACGCAGTAATATGATTCACCATTTTCAATATGTCCTCTAGTGAATGCTTCTTGCTTATTCTTCTCTGCTGATTTACGAGTGATAGTATTTAGAGTATCGATTAACTCTGCTTTGAACTCTTCTAAAATCTCTTCTGACAGTTCGATATCAATATAGCAATCACTTAAGCTATACTTCTCCTGTACAAATGGAGGCATCTTAGCAAGACTATTTGTAGTAATAGCTTCTTCAATCATGTCATTGATTTCAAATGGGTCAAATAAATATTGAGCCATACTTCCATGAAGGTCTTCTAACTCTTCAATCTCTTTTCGAAGCACTACTCTTTCCTCTTCTGTTCTCACTTTAGCATTATGTTTACGCTCAAGCTTTCTAATCTCTTTCTCAATCTTCTCCATCTCTTTTGGAACATCTTCTAAGTCTTTGCGTAATGGAGAAGCAATCTTACCTACCCATGCTCTACGTTCAGCTTTTGTCGTTTTTGGCGTACCATTCTTCTGCAAATATGTTATATTAAGGTATTTCATCATATCGTAACGAATGACAATATCTTCTAGAGAGAATGTACGCTTAACTCCATTAACCTCTCTACCAAACGTAGAGATGCCTGTAGCGTAAATCATAAGCTGTCTAGCTTTCTCTAGTAGCTTCTTACCAGTGAATCCACTAATAGATGATGTTTTATAATCGACAATAACAAACTTACCTGTTGTCGGGTCTAGGTACTCACTATCCACATATCCTTGGAACACATATCTTTCATCACCTTCGAAGACTGCTAACACAGGTCTCTCATTGATTACTTTGTATGGGATTTGTCTAACATTAGTGAAGTAATGTCTAAGATTATCAACGTAGTTCTTGAATTCATTTTCGCTAGGGAACTGAAGCTTAGGATCGCCTAGAAGTTTGAACTCAACTACCTTCTTCTCAAACTTATCAATCATCTCACTGTAAGTGTGTTCGCCATCATATAGTCCTTGAATTAAATCATGCGATACTGTTCCCCACCATGTATAACAGTTATCGCCTTTCACACGAATCTTCTCAATATATTTCAAATAGAATAGCCAAGTACATTGAGTGTATGTTGATGCCTTAGAGAAAGACCATAACTGCTTTACTCCTAGCTTTTCTTTAATCATATTTAGTTGTTCATAACTTAATCTACCCAATGTTTAAGCATCTCCCTTTTGATATTTTCTAAAGTCACTATAGAAATGAACTGAACACTTAGGAATGTAATAGTAAGCATCCTCTTCATTTGTTCTATCCGCAGTGTCACCTACTACAACTGTCTCGCCATCAAAAACAGGTAATCCATTTTTGAATCGACCATTGTACATCGCTTTGTTCTTACAGCCTTTTTCTCTGCAGATGGTCTTAACTTCTTCGACTCGATTAGCATTTTCAAACAATGCTCTACTACCTTCGAACAGCAATCCTCTGAAGTCAGTTTTAAGTCCATAGCACATTACTGGAATCTTATATCCATCTGCTACGATACGAAGCTGAATAACCTGTGCCATTGTTAAGAATTGAGCCTCATCAATGAAGATACAGTCAGGAATATCTGCGCCCTGAACAAGCGTTGTTACTAATGCAGTTAGGTTATCTGTAGCTTCAACATCGATACATGGTGCTCTCAGCCCTATTCGACTCTCAATAAACCCTGTTTTTGAACGAGTATCTTGTACAGGTTTAAGAAGTAATGGATTCTCTCCACGCTGTACATACTCATTGGCATCCATAAGTAACCTTGCTGTCTTGCTGGAATCCATCGTTCCATATCTGAAATAAATCTTCATATTATCATTCCTTGTCAATACTTTTGTTTTGTTTACTTGTCGAAAACAACAGCGAATCCTAGTTCAAGCATCGTGTCGTTTAGTAGTTCATCTTCAAGGTATACATCTGCTAAGATGCGACCAAAGCTATCTAGTGGATTATATTCACGAACTTTAATAATAACTGCTGTATCTTCTGTTAATCTATTTGCAAGATACTCTTTAGCTTCATTTGCCTTGAATCTTGTCTCAGCATCTTTATCATGTAGTTCAGGAGTGTTAATCCCTAGCAAACGTGCGTGTTTGTTTTTAATCCACACATCTAACCCCATGTCAATTTCCTTGAATACTATCGTGTCTCCATCAATTACACGACTTATAATAGCCTTGTAATGATAGAGATAATCTTTTACTGCCACTTTAATTAATCACCTTTCTATATTTCAATAAATACTGCCAAATCTTATATCCTTTATCAATTGGAGAATCCTTCTCGCCTATGATGTTGTACTTGTCAAAGATATAACTTACCTTTCTGAATTTAGATAGCTTATTACAAGTGTCAATCAAGTACTGTTCTCCAATATCTTTGCCATCATCATCTTTCATCGTCATTACATCTTTATCGAACGCAATAACAATCTCTGTTTCAGGAGGAGTATTCTGTAGGATAATCTGTACCTGAACTTCACTTAACTCATGTCCTCCAACAGAGGCGCTAAAACCTTCGTTACGATGCATTGTATGATGTTTAAGTACTGACTTCTCAGCTTCAAACAATATAAGCATTCCATTTTTAATTACGAATGGTAAAGAGTGACTGAACCCATAAAGGTTGTACATCTTCTTATACCCTTTGATGTAGTTGAAATATTTAGGTATTCTGAACTCTTCCATAACCTCTTTGCTTCTTGTTGTTCTTCCAGTGATTCCAACAATCTCATCTGTGTTTTCAAAGTGGAAGTGTGGAAAAAGCACTCTATCGAGTATCGGATCGTAACACACTTTAAACAACTCAGAAGTTTGTGGCATAATGCCTTCATGGAACAGGCTTATATGAGGTAGCATAATAAAGTCATCTAGAGTCTCCATACCAAACTTAGCAATCTCTACTTCGTTCACATCTGTAAAGACTTTATGTTGCTTTCTAATCTGCTTAAACA